>JAQBXY010000005.1 GCA_027623325.1 Gemmatimonadota bacterium | reverse complement strand
CACGAGGAGGCGCGTCGGGAAGCCATAGGCGCCCTTGCGCTGGTAGGGGAGCTTGCCCTCCCCGTACGCTGTACCCGCGATGTCGAGATGCGCCCACTTGGTGTCGCCGACGAACTCCGAGAGGAAACAAGCTGCTGTAATCGAGCCGCCGGGTCGCCCTCCAACGTTCTGGAGATCGGCCGTGGGGCTCTCGAGTTGTTTCTTGTACTCGTCCCACATGGGAAGTTGCCAACAGCGTTCGCCCGATGTCTCACCCGCCGCGATCAGTTCACCGGCGAGGTCGTCGTCATTGCCGATCACTGCCGCAGCGTGGTGACCGAGAGCGATGATCACCGAGCCCGTCAGCGTCGCACAATCGACCATGGCCGCCGGTCCTAGACGGGCCCCATAGGCCAGCGCATCTGCCAAGATGAGGCGACCCTCGGCGTCGGTATTGATCACCTCGATCGACTTGCCGGCGAGGCTCTGGATGACGTCGCCCGGCTTCATGGCGTTCCCGGCCGGGAGGTTCTCCGAGGAGGGGACGATCCCGATCACGTTGGCCCGCACGCCCATCTCGGCAATCACCTGCATGGCACCGATCACCGCCGCCCCGCCCGACATGTCGTACTTCATGTCTTCCATGCCCGCGGGAGGTTTCAACGAGATGCCACCCGCGTCGAACGACAGTCCCTTGCCGACCAGGATCAGAGGCGCTTCCCCCTCGGCTCCCCCCTTGTGTTCCAGGATGATGAAGCGGGCCTCCTCCACCGACCCCCGTGAAACCGCAAGGATGGCATGCATCCCTTCCTCGAGCATGCGGGCCTCGTCGAACACCGTCGCGACCAACCCGACGCTGCCCGCCATGCGGACCGCCTCGTCGGCGATGTGCGTCGGCGTCGCCACGTTTCCGGGCCGGGACTGCAGCGATCGGGCAAAATTGGCACCCCGCCCGATGGCCGCCCCCGCCAGGGCCCCCGTCGCAAGCGCGTCGCGGTCACCGCTCCCGAGAAGATCCACCGAGCGGACCCCGACGGTGGGGTCGTCGGCGTCGGGCGCCTTCAGCTCGGAGAAGCGCCACGCGGCCATCGACGCACCTTCCGCCGCGGCCTGGGCCGCGACCTCGTCCTCGACGTCACCCAGCCCGTCCAGCACGATGGCCACACCGTCGAGTCGCAGCCGTTCCGCGGCGCGGACGGCCCTGCCCGCCATCCTTCGAATGGTCTCGGCGTTGATCTTTTCGGCCTTGCCGACTCCAAGGAGTACCACGCGGAGCGGCCCGGAGGCACCCCCGTAGAGCAGCACCTCGTCGCGTGCTCGACCCTTCAAGTCACCGCTTTCGATGGCACGCAGAACGCTTCCGCCGAGAGCACCATCCAGAGCTTGGAGGACACCCGACCCGGCGTCAGCACCATCGGCTACCGGAACCGCGAGAAGCGGAGTGGCGTGGGTGTGCGCATTGGAATCGACGAAGCTCAGCTGCATCGAACGTGTCCTCGTGGGTGGTAGATCGGAGCCCTCACAGCGTCGGTGCCAGGCGGCAGACCGTCCGTCGCTCGGCTCGTGAGGGGGCAGAAGTTATCGGAGCCGCGCCGGGGGCAGCAAGGCAAAAACCGGCACTCGCCCCAGAGTTCAGCGCGCCGTGTCCCCTCACATTTCGTCGATGATCCGGTTGAGCGTCTCGCTCGGGCGCATGGCCGCAGCAGCTTTGGCGACGTCGGGCATGTAGTAGCCGCCCAAATCCTGAGGGGACCCTTGGGCGCTGTCGAGTTCCGCCATGATCGTGCCCTCGTGTTCCGCCAGAGCCGCGGCCACCGGTGCGAACCGCGCCGCAAGGGCATCGTCCACACCCTGCGCGGCAAGCGCCTGGGCCCAATAAAGGGTGAGGTAGAAGGTGCTCCCCCGATTGTCGATCTCGTGAACGTCCCGGGAGGGGGATCGGGCATTATCCAGGAACGTCGCGGTCGCGGTATCGAGCGCGTCGCCCAACACCTGGGCCCCGCGGTTGCCAAACTGCTCACCGAGGTGCTGAAGCGACGCGGCCAGCGCCATGTACTCGCCCAGCGAATCCCAACGCAAATGGCCCTCGGCTTCGAACTGCTGGACATGTTTCGGAGCTGAGCCCCCCGCCCCGGTCTCGAACACCCCACCGCCGTTGAGAAGGGGCACGATGGACAACATGCGGGCGCTCGTCCCGATTTCCAGAATCGGGAAGAGGTCGGTGAGGTAGTCACGAAGTACGTTGCCGGTGACGGAGATCGTGTCCTCTCCGCGACGGATCCGATCCAACGTGAACTTCATGGCGGCTTCGGGTGCCATGATCTCGATATGAAGCCCTTCGGTATCATGGTCGGCGAGGTAGCGGCGCACCTTTTCGATCAGCTGGGCGTCGTGCGCTCGGTCCCCGTCGAGCCAGAAGATGGCCGGGGCACCCGAGGCCCGAGCCCTGCGCACCGCCAACTTCACCCAGTCGCGAACCGGCTCGTCCTTCGTTTGGCAGGCGCGCCAGATATCACCCGCCTCGACCGCATGTTGCGTGAGGACGGTCCCGTCGGCCGCAACGACCCGAATCACTCCATGTGCGGATACTTCGAAGGTCTTGTCGTGGGAGCCATACTCTTCGGCCTTCTGAGCCATGAGCCCGACGTTGGGGACGCTCCCCATCGTCGACGGGTCGAACTGCCCATTCGCCTGGCAATCGGCAACCACCACGCGGTAGATGCCGGCGTAGCTCGAGTCGGGAATGACGGCTTTGCAGTCCTGAAGGGATCCTGCCGCGTTCCACATACCCCCTGAATCTCGAATCATCGGGGGCATCGACGCGTCGATGATGATGTCGCTCGGCACATGCAGGTTGGTGATACCGAGTTCCGAGTTCACCATCGCGAGCGCGGGGCCGTGCTCGTACGCCCTCTGGATGTCGGCTTCGATGGCGGCGCGGGCGCTGTCGGACAGAGTCGCGACCTTGGCCAACAGGTCGCCGAGCCCGTTGTTCGGCTCGACTCCCAGATCGGCCAGCACGGCCGCGTGCTGGGTGAAGACCCGCTCAAAGAACACACGGACGCAGTGTCCGAAGATGATCGGATCGGAAACTTTCATCATCGTCGCCTTCAGATGGAGCGAGAACAGCACATCTCGCTCCTTGGCGTCGACGAGTTGCGCGCGCAGGAATTCGATCAGCGCACGCCGGCTCATGAAGGTCGCGTCCAGAACCTCTTGGTCCTTGAGCCCTAGCGAGTCTTTCAGGATCGTGGTCGTACCGTCGTCGGCGACGTGTTCGATCCGCGCGGTCGTCGCCGTAGCTAATGTCACCGACGCCTCGTTGTGACAGAAATCGCCCGCTTCCATGGTCGAGACGTGCGACCGCGAGCCCTCCGGCCAAGCCCGCATTCGGGGCGGGTGCGCGTGGGCGAAGTCCTTCACCGCTTTCGGAGCTCGTCGATCGGAGTTGCCCTGGCGAAGCACCGGGTTCACGGCGCTTCCCTTCGCCTGATCGTACCGGGCCTTCGTGGCGCGCTCCTCATCGTTCGCGGGTTCACCCGGATACTCGGGGAGGCGATATCCCTTGACCTGCAGCTCAGCGATACAGGCTTTGATCTGGGGAACGGACGCACTCACGTTCGGAAGCTTGATGATGTTCGCCTCGGGACGCTCGACGAGACGACCGAGTTCCGCGAGGTCGTCTGAGACCGGGGAGCCATCCACGACGGCCTCGGGGAAACCAGCAAGAATCCTCGCAGCCAACGAAATATCGCGCGTCTCCACGGGCACTCCCGTCACACCGGCGAACGCCCGGATCACCGGAAGGAAGGCGTGCGTCGCGAGGGCAGGAGCTTCGTCGGTCCACGTGTAGATGATCGAGGGGGCTTGGCTCATGGGGATGTCAGGATCGCCGGAGTAGGTAGAAGGAAGCGCGAGCGCGACAGTATAAAGACTGAAACCGGCTGCGTCGAAGGCGGCGGACGCGTGGCCGTGTGCAAGGCGATGGGAGAGCGGCCGGCGGCGTTATGTTTCGATCCATCCTACGTGCGTCCAGGCGTGCGTTTCTGTTCCCCCGAGGAGGAAGATCATGTCAGCGGTGCAGGAGAACGGACGTAGAAGAATGGTCAGGATTCGGACTCGGATGGCCACCGGAATACTCGCCCTCATCCCGCTCTTCGTCACAGCCCTGGTCCTCCGGTTCCTCGTAGCTGCGGTCGCGGGGATCGTTCTCCCCTTCGTCGACCCGGCCCTCGAGGACTGGCCCCTCATGTGGCGGCTCGGACTCTCCCTCATCGTGGTCATCGTTGGCGTGTATCTGCTCGGTGAACTGGCGATGAACGTGGTCGGCCGTCGCGTGCTCGACCTCGGGGAGCGACTGGTCCTCAGGCTCCCGTTCGTGAAGGTGATCTACTCCGTCTCCAAACAAGTCGTGTCGGCCTTCCAGGGTCGTGCTTCACAGGCGTTCAAGTCGGTCGTGTTCGTGGAGTTTCCACACAAGGGTCTTCAGGCCGTCGGATTCGTCACATCGACCATCGTGCGGCCGGACGGTTCGTCGTGGAACACGGTGTTCGTTCCGACCACGCCGAACCCCACGACCGGCTTTCTCCAGTTCGTGCCCAGCGGCGACCTCGTCAAGACGGACTACACCGTCGAAGAGGGGATCAAGATGATCATGTCGCTCGGTGTCTTGGCGCCGGAGATGACCCCGCGGATGCGTGGTTCCACCGGGACGGCGCCAGCGAGCGGGGGCGTGATCGAGGCCAATTGAATTGCGCTCGGCTCTAGATATTCTTCTCCCCGCCAAGCATAAATGACCACCTCCCCTCAGTCCTTCCAGGCGGTTGATCCCGCCTCCGGCGAGATCCTCGCCAGCTATCCGTCCCCTGCCCCTGAAGTGGTTTGGAGCAGCGTGGAGAACAGCCACCGCTCGCAAGTGGATTGGGGGCGTCGGACCGTTGCCGAACGAGCGTCCTTCTTTCCGGCTTTGGCCTCGCTGCTGCACGAGCGCAAGGACCGATACGGCCTGCTCATGACCCGGGAAATGGGCAAACCGCTCACCCAGGCCATCGGGGAGGTCGAGAAGTGCGCTTGGGTGTGCGACTACTATGCCGAGCATGCGGAGGCCTTCCTCGCGGCAGTCCAAGCGGACACGGACGCCACGATCAGCTACTGGACGTATCGGCCGCTGGGTCTCGTCCTCGGCATCATGCCCTGGAACTTCCCCTTTTGGCAGGCGATGCGTTTTGCGGTTCCTGCGATCGTCGCAGGCAACGCGGCTCTACTGAAGCACGCGCCCAACGTGCCCGGCTGCGCGGACGCGCTCGATGAGCTGTTCCGCGACGCGGGCTTCCCGGATGGCATCTTCCGCAACCTGTTCGTGGACCTGGAAACGACGGGTGCACTCATCGACCATCGGCATGTCCGCGCCGTCAGCCTCACCGGCAGCGTCCGGGCAGGACGGGCCGTCGCGGCACGGGCCGGTCACGCGCTCAAGCCGTGTGTCCTCGAACTGGGAGGATCCGATCCGGCCCTAGTACTCGCGGACGCCGATCTGGACCTCGCGGTCTCGAGCTGCGTGCAGGGCCGCATGCGCAACGCGGGTCAGAGTTGCATCGCGACGAAACGCTTCGTCGTGGTCGAGTCGGTTCGTGCCGACTTCGAGCAGAAGTTGTTGGAGAGCGTCACTGCGATTCGTATGGGCGATCCCATGGACCCGACGAGTGACTTGGGTCCGATGGCGCGATTGGATCTTCGGGACGAACTCCACAGTCAGGTGGCTCGCTCCGTAGAGGCGGGCGCGCGGCTGGTCCTCGGTGGTGCCGTACCCCAGCGTCCCGGGGCCTGGTATCCACCGACGATCCTTGCGGATGTCGCGGCCGGAATGCCGGCCTATTCGGAGGAGCTCTTCGGCCCCGTCGCAAGCGTACTCCCGGTCGCCGACGAGGCCGAAGCGATTCGGGTGGCCAACGACACCGACTTCGGTTTGGGCGCCTCGATCTTTACGGCCGATGTCGAGCGAGGCGAACGAATCGCAGCGGATGCGATCGAGGCGGGCAACTGCTTCGTCAATGGGATCGTGAAGTCGGACCCGCGTCTCCCCTTCGGAGGCATCAAGGACAGCGGATTCGGGAGGGAGCTGTCACCGCTCGGCATCCTGGAGTTCACAAATACCAAGACGGTCTGGGTGCGCTAACACGCCCGACCACTCGCGCAGCCCTATTCAGCCCTTTTCGAAGGGGACACGAGGTGTGTGCTTCATGAAGGACTCAGTGCAGGACGATCTCTTGGCTCGACGGGAACGCGCGGTGCCGCGCGGGCCGTTCAACGTCGCACCCCTCTTCGCACAGCGGGCGGCGGGAGCCCGTGTCTGGGACGTGGAGGGTCGCGAGTACCTCGACTTCTGCGGAGGGATCGGAGTCGTGAACGTGGGGCACAACCATCCCGAGGTCGTGGCCGCGGTGAAGAAGCAAGCGGATCAGTTGATTCACTCGTGCTGGCACGTCGTCATGTACGAGCCTTATTTGGCCCTGGCGGAACGACTCAACGAACTCGTTCCCATGTCTGGCCCCAACAAGACCGCCTTCTTCAACAGTGGCGCCGAGGCGATCGAGAACGCAGTCAAGATCGCCCGCGCTCACACGCGCCGCCCGGCGATCATCTACCGCCGATGAGTAGACTCCGCTCCGTCTCTGCGGCACCTATCCGATGACCGACCGTTCACACAAGGAGACGTGGCGTCGTCTCGCACTGTATCTGCTCCTCTTTGGCCTGGCCGGCACGACGACTGAACTCGCTCTGCTCGGACACACCGAATCTCGTCTGCAGTGGACGCCCCTGGTGCTTCTTGGTCTGGGCTTCATTGCGGGCGTGGCGGTGGCGGTTCGCCCGACCCGCGCGCTCGTCTTGGGATTCCGGGCGCTGATGGTGCTGTATATGCCCGCGGCCGCATGGGGGCTTTATCTGCACGTGAAGTCGAACGTAGATTTCGAGTTGGAAATGCGGCCGTCCATGGCCGGACTCGAGCTGGTCATAGAGACGATGACCGGAGCGATCCCGGCCCTCGCTCCCGGAGCGATGGCCTATCTTGGACTGTTGGGGCTACTCGTCTGCTTCCGACACCCTGAACTGAGCACGACCCGTGCGGGTACGTCTGAATCACACACATGAGGGGATATAGAATGGAAAAGATACGCGCGGGTGTGTTCGCCACGGTGCTGGTGCTCGTCCTCGGCGCATCGGCCAGCGCCCAGGTCGGAGCGAATCTCGGCCTGGTGAACCCGAATCTCGCATCCGAAGCCGAACTCCGGACCGTTCCCGGACTCCCCGCCGCCGCAGTGACGGCGCTCATCGAAGGTCGGCCCTTCTTCCGTATGGCCGCCGTGCACGCCGTCGTTTCGCGCCACGCGCAGGAAGACGCCTTCGACACGATCTACCGCGGCCTGTGGCTCCCCATCGACCTCAACGATGTGACCGACGAGGAGATTTTGCTGATTCCGGGTGTCGGTGACCGCATGCTGCATGAATTCCAGGAGTACCGTCCGTTCGCTGCGCTTGCCGTATTCCATCGGGAGATCGACAAGTACGTGGACGACACGGAGTTGGCGAGGCTGGAGCAGTACGTGTACGTGCGCATCGACCTGAACACGGCTTCCGACGAAGCCATCCTGAGCATTCCGGGCATCGGCAGCCGGATGCTTCGCGAGTTCAAGGAATACCGGCCCTACGCCGCGCTACCCCAGTTCCGTCGCGAAATGGGCAAGTACGTGGACGCAAGTGAGGTCGCGCGGATGGAACGGTACGTCGAGATCCGCTGACGCGGGACACCTCGCCGTGCGGGTGTCCTGACCCACCCAACGTTCAAAAAGAGCCCTGGAGCCGATACGGTTCCGGGGCTTTTTCGTGTGCTTGCACCTCTCCGATCTTCGGCTTATCTTCGGTTACAATCTTCGGTTTCTATTCGGGTAGCGATCCCCGGTTCCGACTCGGTGGGTGTGCGGGTCTGAGGTGTGGTCGGAGCCGGGGATCGTCGTCTTCATAGTCCAACGCAGGACGACCCAACGCGCCATGTCCGGACCCCATTCGAGTGCACATAGTGTTCCCACCCGCCAAGGCCGTGGGTGGGCCGATGAAAGCACATCCAATGAATGGTTGAGCAGCTGGGCCTCCGGCCCCGGAGCCGGTTCCGCGTTTCTTCCGAACGCACCCCGTGTATCGACAGGAAGCCGACAGGCACTCTGCCTCTGGCTTCCCACCTTCGAGCTTCGGCTCGAGCTCGTTCGCTCCCCGGAACTCGACAGTACGTCGGTTGCCCTGCTCTCCACGGGCGAAACCACACGCCGCACGATCTGGCAGGTTTCCGAACGTGCGCACGATGCAGGCGTTCGGCCGGGACAACTCGTGTCTCAAGCCGTATCGCTCTGTACGTCACTGACGCTCCTCGAGCCCGATCCCGCCCACTACGACGCCGCGGTCGATACGATGCTGGAGGTGCTCACCGAACTCACCCCCATCGTAGAGCCGGCAGGGCGCGGGCGCGTCTTTCTCGGCATGGATGGCCTCGGTCGACTCTTCGGATCCCCTCCGCAATTGATCGACCGCGCGCTCCGCTCGCTCTTCCGATTTTTCCCCGCACCGCTCGTCGCTGCGACACGGGCAGGTATGGCGGCCGGCAAGTTCGGCGCGTGGGTCGCGGCTGCATCGGCTCGCTCGGGCCAGCCCGTCATCGTGTCCGATGACACGCTCGCCTCGTTCCTCGCACGGTGTCCCGTCGGAGCCTTACCCGTCGATCCACTCATCATCCAACGACTCGAACGTCTCGGCATCCACACACTCGGAGAACTTCGACGCTTTCCCGAGCCCGCACTCGTCGCACAATTCGGTGAAGCCGGTAGGAGCGCGCTTGCCTGGGCATGTGCGCGCCGAATCGACCCTGTGCTGCCATGGCACCGCCCACAACCCATTCAGGTTTCTCTCGACTTCCCCAATCCGGTGGGGCTGACGGAAAGCCTGCATGGAGCTCTCGATCAACTCGCCGATCGTGCGCTCACCCGACCGGCTCGACGTGGACGAAGCGTGACGGGTGTACGCATGGGTGCTCATCTGGAAGGTGGTGGATCATGGTTCGTTCAAACGGTCCTCCGTGAACCCACCTCCCAGCGTGAACGCATCACGGCACCGTTGCGCGCTAAAATGGCGATCTCGCCTCCACCCAAGGCCGTGGAAACACTTCTACTCGATTTCACGAACTTCGGAGCTCCGAGCGTACAGACGGGCCTCTTCGATCGAAAGGTCGAAAGCGGTAGGGCAGCCGGCGGCTACGAATTCCACCACGGCGAGGTACCTCCGACACTCCGAGATGCTGTAAAAGAGCTCAAGTTGCGCCTCGGTCACTCCCCGCTGTATCGCGTCGTGGAGATCGATCCCTGGTCGCGAATCCCCGAGCGTCGGCACGCACTCTTGAGCTTCGATCCATGAGTCATCGCCCCCACCTCAAGCCGCTCGACCAACCGAAAGTAGTGACGGTCCGGACGGACGAGTCCGGTGAGCCGACTCACGTACGAATGCCCGGCAAGCCCGCTCGCCCCGTGGCGGTCGTGCGAGAACGCTGGCGCATCGACGACGAATGGTGGCGCCAGGCAATCTCACGGGACTATCGGGTGATCGTACTCGACGACGGAAAAGTGATCACGTTGTACCACGACCTGCTGAATGGTTTGTGGTATGTGCAGAAGGGGTGATCGGGAGGATCGGAACTTCACCGGATTCACAGCATAGTCATTGCGCGTGACCCCTACCCCGCTCATCACCCGAGTTCAACCCCTCCGCCCGCGCGGACTTCGAGTTCTGGTTCATCTCGACCGCGGCGAACCCTTCGAGGTCATGCTCGAAGCCCTGGAGCGGAGCCGCCTCGGCGTGGGCGATCCACTCTCGCCCCCTGCGAGGTATGCCCTCCTCGATGCGGACGGCGACCTCCGGGTACGCGACGCCGCTCTGAACCTCATTTCCTATCGAGCGCGCACCCGCTCGGAGTTGCAGCGCCGGCTCCAGCAGAAAGGTTTCGTCCGTACCCGTATCGACCCGTGTCTCGATCGCCTCCAGGAACGAGGCTTCATCGACGACGCCGCAGTCGCGGCAGCCTTCATTCGCGACCGTCTCCGACACCGTCCGCGCGGCAAGGCCCGACTTTCGTCGGAACTCCGTGCAAAGGGTGTGCACGAGGACCTCGCCAAACAGACGATCGACCGAGTATTCCAGGACGAGGAGACGTCAGACATCGACCTGGCGTGTGCCGTGGCCGAGAAGTGGATCTCACGCCAGAACCCGACGGCTCTCGACGGGCTCAACTCCGACGGGCGATCTCCCGAGCGTGACAAGGCGAAACGCCGCCTGAACGGCTACCTGGCTCGCCGGGGGTTTCGGGGAGAAGCCCTCGGGGCTGCGATCCGACACGCGTTCGAGGCGTGCTGCGGAAAGCGTCGCGAAAGAAGCTAACTCGCGGTGCTCCGGCGCCTCCGAAACGCCCACACGATCGAACCGACGGCGACGAACGCTACGACTACACCCGTGAGGAGCGGCGATCTACGCCACAACGCGCTCAGCCCCACGCCGGACCAGGTAAACAACACCACGCCGGGCACAATGCCGAGCGCCGTCGTCCACAGGAAGCGGCGACGCGGCACGCCGCAGAGTCCCGCTCCCCAATTCAGCGCAGTGAAGGCGACCACCGGGATCAGACGGAGCACGATCAATCCCCACCAGCCCGCGCTCTCGACGGCCTGGTCGATATGGGAGACCGCACGCTCACTCGCGAAGCGACGAGCCACCGGCCGGCCCCAGCGGTGCGCGACTTCGTAGCTGACCCACGCACCGGCCATCGCCCCCGTCCAGGTGACCAGGCTGCCCCCTAACGGGCCGAAGAGTATGCCATTGGCCATCGCCGGCGCCTCTGCCGGAACGGGCAGAATCGCCACGACCATCATGACGAGTGGTGCGACGACGTAGGCCCACGCCCCTAACGCCCCGAGCCACGTCTCGATATTGACGAAGATCTCCTCCACCCGCTCTCCTTTGCCGCCACCACCCTGAGAATCCGCCCTTCCCCATTCGCACGCGGAAGATAGTGAATCGAGAGCGTCCCACGAGGGAGCAACCCGCCGCAGGCATAGGGCCCCTCTGTGAACCCAACGGCGGGCCATTCACGTAGATTCCGGTACAGGAGGCACATCCATGCCGAAACAAAAAAAGACCAAGTTCAAGGTGCCCGAGGGTCCGTGCGACCCGAAGCCGCCGAAGCGCCCGCCCTTCCCGACGCCCACGAGTCCGTGGGACAAGCTCGGAGGGCCCGATCCCTTGAAGTGGCTCAAGCTCGGAAAGAAGAAGAGCTAGAAGCCCGTCGCGGTCGCTACCGTCTCCCGGGGCGCCCCTCGTGCTCCGGGACGGACGTTGTATGTGTAGCCGATCCAAATCAGGATGATGCCGATCAGCTCCATCACGTAGAGCACCTCAGTGTGCCCCATCCTGGTCGCGGCTCCCCCGATACCGGGTAGCAAGGCCCCGAGCGCGACGTAGCAGTTTCCGATGAAGCGGTGGCGGGCGGAGGGGTCTTTCCGGAAGCGCCACGCGGACGCGACGGCACCGCCGATCAGGAAGATCGCTGCATAGGTATTGATGAACGGGCTGAACAGTCGCGCCCCTCGCCACTCCATCACGCGACCGGTCAACCGATGCGCCTCGACTGCGGAAGCGTCGATCGGTGACAGGATCACGACCGCAGCTGCCACGGTGATCACCACCATGAGCGCCATCGTCATCCGGTTGGCGATGCGGCGGGAATACATCAGGTAGACCGTGCCCTGGGCGAGCGGAGCACCGCCGAGGAGCGCCCCCGAGATGTACCAGCTTCGAAACACGAACTCGTTCCATCCGAAGAGTGTCGTGAACGATTCGGTGAACGTCCCCACCCCGTACATGGCGATACCGAGCCCCCACCAGAACAGATGGGGCGCCGGCTTCCGGTGCTGCCACCGCCGGAAGACCACCGGCGCGAAGAATGCACAGAGGATCGTCGTGGCGATGGGAATGTAGTGCACGAACGTCGGCATTCGCTCGCCCGGACTAGAACGTCACCTGCCAACTCAACGTCAGGTTCCGTTTGGGTTCGGGCCGGAAGAAGCCGACGTTTCCGAACTCTGCATACAACGTGTTGGTCAGATTCGTAAGCGCGATGTTCAGCTGGTGCTCCATGCCCGACTCGGACCGCCACACCCTGATTCCGCTTCTCAGATTGACGACGGTGAACGCGGGCATGATGCCGCCGACTGGATTGGACGACCCGAAGTTCGTTTCCTTCTGATCCCCGTTGTGGCGCACCTCGCCCGCGGTCCAGAAACCACCTCCGGGAAGGTCGTATCGAAGCGTGGCGCTCTGCTTCGTGGCGAATGACTCCCCGACTGGATTCTCGACGTCCTTGACGTCCTCCGTGTCGACCCAGGTATAGCTGCCCAGAGCGGTGACCCCTGCCCCGAGATTCGCATCGAATCCGAACTCGATACCACGGTAGAGCAACTCGTCGACGTTCGTGCTCGTAAACGCGTCCTGGCCATTGATCTGAGTGCCGAGAGGCGTGATCCGGATACCGTCGTCGATCTTGTTGCGGAAAGCGAACGCCTCGAAGCCGATCGGGCCGTCTCGGAAGCGGACTCCGAGATCGACGTTGAGGCTGGTTTCGGGACCGAGATCGGCGTTACGGACCTGATATCCGCCACCCTCGGGAGTCGGGCCGTCGAAGAAGCGCTCGATCAGGTTGGGCGAGCGGAAGCCTCGACCGACGGTCCCCACGAGGGAGACCGCGTCGGTCAGACGGACGATGGAGTTCATCGACGCGACGAACGTACCGTCGGTCAGATCGATCGGCGTCTGGTCCTCGAGCCCAGGTGTATCGAAGGTCTTCGCGTTCACATGCTGGTACCGTGCCCCGGCCACGAGCGATATGCGATCACTCGCCTCGATCTCACCCTGAAGGAACGCACCGAGACTCAAGTACGACGCCTCGGGCAGCTGAGGACGCTGATTGACATCCTCGATGGGTGTAGGACCGAAGCCGACCATCAACGTCGTGTTCTCGTCCGTACCGACCGTTCGATCGCGCCACGCGTCCACGCCGTAGGTGAGAAGCAGGGCCGGGGTGACGAGCTTGCGGGCCTCGGCGCGCATCCCATAGGTCCGTATGTCGGTGGTGTTGAGGTTGTCGATTTCGAGCGTCCCGGGGCCCGCCTGAAAGGGACCGATACCGAAGCGCAACTGCCGTTCGTTGTCCTGTCCGTAACCCAGGATCTCGACCTGGTCCGCGAGCACCGCCCCCAAGTCGGACATGCGGTACCCGGCCGAGACCTTGTTGAAGACCTGCGTCGGATACGTGATGCGAATCTCGGTTCCGGTGGGGTCGTATGCGCTGGGGTTCACGCTTCCGAACCCGGAGTCCTCGGCGTCATACTGTTCGAACTTCCCGAAGACGGAATGCCCACCCAGGTCGAGGCCGAGGCGCACGTCGAACATCTGGTCCTTGGCGCCGGTGCCGTCGACGACCACATCGTCGGTGAGCGTGATATCACCGAAGCTGCCGGCCGGCGCGAAGTAGGGCTGCGCCTCCCGAAGGGTGCCGCCGGCTCTGACGGAGAAGGCATCGAAACGACCGAGCAGTCGGAAGGTCCCCGAGTACTGGTCCTCCACACTTCCATACCGGAAGGCACCCATCCCATGGATCCCGTCGACCTCGGGAGTCCGCGTGATGACGTTGATAACTCCCCCGATTGCGTCGGACCCGTACAGGACGGACGCCGGCCCACGCACGACTTCGATGCGCTCGACGCCGGTCACGTCGATCAGCGCCGGAATCTCACCGAAGTCCTGCTGACGGCGGGAGTTGTTCAACCGGAGCCCATCGGACAGCAGGAGAATACGTTGGCCCTTGAGGCCCCGGATCTGCGGTCGACCCTGGTTCACCCCGACGCCGGTCACGTCGAGCCCCGGGAGCGTGCGAAAGAGGTCCGTGACCGTGTTCGGCATCTGCCGCTGCAGCTCGATTCGTTGAACCACCGAGGTGGGCTGGGGGATCCTCGACAACTCACGAGGCCCCCGGGTGGCGGTCACGACGACGGGATCGATCGAATAGACGAGCGTGTCCTGGTTCGTGGCGGCGGCCTGCGCGCTTGTTGCGGAAGCGGGCAAAACGATCGCAAGCACAGCCGCGGCAACTACGCCACGACGGGCTGAGGGGGGTCGGGGCGAGCGTGGCTTTGACGCCATCCTGTTTTCTCCGGACATCTGAGGCCCAGATGGCCTCGCGAACATGACTTCGATGCTGAGAAGCTAGAATTGGCGCGGGTTACGGGTAATTCGGAGATGTACGTGGCACCCGGTGGGGGAAGTCCCTCAGTACATCTCCGGACCGAGTGGCTACTCCCGATCGAGCCCGTGCTCCACCACAAAGCGGGTCAGCCCGGCGACGGTCCGAATGCGGAGCTTGCCCATGACACGCTCTCGATGGGTCTCGACCGTACGCGGCGAGATCTCCAGTCGATCTCCGATCTCACGGTTGGTCAGTCCCTCGGCTACCAGCCGCAGGACCTCGGTCTCACGACGGGTCAGGGATTCGACCCGACCCCGGAGTTGCTCCTCTTCGATTTCCTGCCGGAGCCCGACACTGATCTGTTGCGTGACCCGAGCCGTGAAGTACTCACGGCCTTCGTGGACCGCCACAACGGCATCGCGCAGTTCGGCCGGCGCCACGTCCTTGAGAACATATCCGTCCGCACCCGCTCGCACGGCTTGAAGGACATACTCCGGATCGTCGTGCATGGAAAGAATCAGGATGCGCACGCCAGACCCTCCGTCTCGTAGCGTCTTCGCGACTTCGAGTCCGGTCTTCCCCGGCATGTTCACGTCGAGCACGACGACGTCGGGATCGACCTCGGAGACGAGCTTGAGCGCCTCATCGCCGTCGCCGGCCTCACCCACGATCTCGAGCCCATCCACCTCTTCCAGGACACCCTTGATACCTTGGCGCACCACGGTGTGATCATCCGCGATTACGACTCGAATTCTGCTGTCACCCATCCGGATCCTCGCTGTCATGCGCCCCGACCGAGACGACGGGTATGATAACACACACCTCAGCACCCCCGAGATCACCGTTCCGGAGCGACAGCTCGCCTCCGAGCGCGGAAACGCGCTCGCGGATACCAGCCAGTCCGCCGCGGCTTCTGAGTCGGTTGGTGGTGTCGTCCGGAAAGCCCGGTCCATCGTCGGTGATCGTCAACGCCGCACGTCCTTCATCGACTTCGAGGACGACCTGAACTCGACTCTGGGCGCCGTGCCGAAGGGCGTTCGAGAGCGCCTCCTGGAGTGCGCGATAGAGGGCAGCCTCACCGAGCGGGCTGAGACGAGGAGGAGATGGGGGCACTCGAACCTCCACGCGGAGGCGTTCGGGATCTTCGAAGTCTCGAGCAAGCGCTCGGAGTGCCGGAAGAAGACCGAGGTCGTCCAGCGCACTGGGCCGGAGATCGCGGGTCACACGGCGAATGCTCTTGATCCCTTCTCCGAGCAGCGTCTTGGCGCGGTCGAGCGCTGGCGCGAGCGCCTCATCACTTCGCTCGGCGATGACCCCGAGTTGGAGGTTGAGGGCAGCCAAGACCTGAGCGGTCTCGTCATGGAGTTCACGCCAGAGCCGATTCCGCTCAGCCTCGTGCTGGTGCACCATGCGGGCCTGAAGCGCCTCCAATTCTTCGGTGCGCGCCTGGAGATTCCGATGCAGTTCCTCATTGGCCAACGCTGCACCGACCTGCTGACCGAAGGCAAGCAGAAATCGATTGTCGAGCACGGTGAAGGGATCACGCGCCTCGCCGACGACCACGAGCGCGCCGAGCACTCCCTCGTCGCTCAGGACGGGAAGCGCCGCGGTGTATCCGTGCACCTCACCGCCGCGTGTACCGAGTCGACCTTCTCCGGCTCCGCGCGTAACGTGAGGAACTCCCTCAGCCCGCACACGCTCGGCGCCCTCGTGGGCGGGCTCGGGAGCGCCCTCGAAAGGCCATAGGGCCGCGATCCCGGCCCCCTGCACAAAGGAGCCCCCCTCGGGAGTCGCCAGCCAGAGGGCTGACCCGTGTACGCCGCGCAGGGACAGGGCACGACGAAGCATCGCCTCGGCCATCGGCTCGTTTCGACCGAGGCCGCCCTGCAGCTCACCCGAGAGGGCAGTCAGACTCCGCAGACCCTGATCCAGATCCTCCAGGACGAGGAAGACGATTCCGAGTCCGACACCGATCACGAGCAGGGTATCGAGATAGTAGCCCCATGGATTCCAGGCCCCCTGTGCTCGGAGAAGTGGGTAGTCCAGATGATGAAGAGCCCACAGGACCAACACGATGCCCACGAACCGCGCTGCAGACGACCGCACGAGCCGATCGTAGCGGAGGAACGCCCATCCGGCGGCTCCTGTAGTCGCACTGAGAAAGAGGACCATGGGCACAGCGGCCCATAGGAAGCTATCCAGCACGTAGATGGCGACGAACGACCACACGACGGGGAAGAAGGCGAACACGGCGTACGCCGGCTTCCACTCCGTACGCTGGGCAAACACGAGGGCGGCCCAGAGCAGCGCCGCTGCGGTCCACCCCGTCGTAACCTGATGCCAAAAGAGCCACGCCGGGGCACCCGTGATCAAGAACGCGATGATCGCAACGAGACGGAGCGCGTAGACCGCCCAAGCGGCCGCCCAAAGCCCGAAGTACCGCCTCTGGTAGCGACGGTGCAGGACCGCGCACAACACCACCAACCCCAACGTCACAGTGAGCTGCAGGTAGGCCGCAGCCAGTTCGGACCACGAGGCGATGGCGGAGGAGAGATCCATGGCCGGAAGATCCCGTGGCATGGATCCCCCGGCAACGGGTTGCGAGACCGCACGCCGTCCACGATCCTCTCTGCAATTCCTCAAAAAACCGTGTGCGTCGCCCCGGTTCGCCGACCCACGATGACTCTCAGAATCTGATCCTATGACGACAGCCGCGCCCGCTACTCCGCTGTTCGCCGACCGCGTGCACCGGATCGGTACGGAGGCAGCCTTCGCGCTCGGCGCGCTGATTCGCGACGTCGAGGATCGTGGTGACCGCGTCATCCGCTGCAATATCGGGCAGCCCGACTTCCCGGTCCCCGACCACATCGTTCAGGCGGTGAAGAGGGCGCTGGACAAGGGGCTCACGACCTACTGTGACCCTCAGGGGATCCCGGAACTGCGCGCGGCGATCGCGAGGTCGGTGGGAGCCCACAACGGCCTGGACATCGATCCGAACAGGGTCGTGGTCTACCCCGGGGGACGTCCCCCGATCGGCTTCGCCCACATGGCGTACAGCGAGGCCGGCGAAGAGGTGATCTACCCGTCACCCGGCTACCCCTTGTTCGAGTCCTTCATTCCCTACTTCAAGTGTGTCCCGGTCCCGGTAGTCCTCCGGGAGGAGGAGGGTTTCGGACTCACCCGGACGCAGCTCGAACCGCTGATCACGGAAAAGACCGGTCTGATCTTCCTCAACTTTCCGTCGAATCCGACGGGTGGCGTGGCGACACGGGCGCAGCTCGAGGGACTCTCCGAGTTGATCCTCGAGAAGACGGATTCGGACGTCCGCGTGTACTCCGACGAAGCGTATGAGGCGATCACCTTCGACGGCGACACGCACGTGTCGATCGCATCGATGCCGGGCATGGAGGCCCGCACCATCATCGCGTCCGGTGTCTCGAAGACGTACGCCTGGACTGGGGGCCGGGTCGGTTGGGCCGTCTATCCGACGGTCGCCGAAGCGCTGATCCACAGGAAACTCGCCATCAACTACTTCGCGTCGATTCCTCCCTACAATCAGTGGGGAGCCATCGAGGCGCTCGAATCACCCGAGAGTGCACCGGCCATCCGTACGATGGTCGAGGCGTTCCAGCGACGCCGGGATCAGGTGGTAGCCGGCCTGAACGCGATCGATGGCGTCAGCTGCCAGAATCCGAAAGGCGCGTTCTACGTGTTTCCGAATGTCGGCGATGTCCTCGACCGACTCGGAGCAATTGAGGCCTACGAGGCGCTTCCCGACGAGGTCCGCCAAGAGACGAGCCCATCCACGCTCTTTCAGCTCTTTCTCCTCCACAACTACAACGTCGCCACCATGGACCGCCGTTCGTTCTGTGCCCTGGGCAGCGAGGGGCAACACTTCCTTCGCCTTTCGATCGCGAACGCGGACGACGAGCTCGCGGAAGCCGTGCGGCGGATCGACGATGCGTCTCGGGACGTAGACGGCTTCGGGGACTTCCTCCGCTCCGGGGTTCGCCTGACCTTGTAGTTCGAGCCTGCGCCGATCGGCGCATCGACTTCACCAGAACATTAGAACTCATGAGCCGAGCATTCGGACCCCGCAGAGCCGTATGGATCGAGATCGATCGCTCGGACGAGAACGTCGCGTCCGTGGAGTCTTTGGCGCTCCTGACCCGATTCGATCTCATCTATCGGTCGCTCGTCGCGATCCAATTCAACTTCTCGCAGTCGGGTCACCCCGGCGGGTCTGTTTCGGCCGGCCACATCATGACGGCTGCACTGCTCGGCACGATGCAGTACGACATCGGCGACCCGATGCGCCGCGACCAGGATCTCTTGTCGTTCGCGGCCGGACACAAGGCAACGGGGCTTTACGCGATGTGGGCGTTGAGAGACGAAATGGCTCGCATCGTCGCTCCGGAGCTCCTCCCGAAGGAGGATCACCTCCGTCTGCGTTGGGAGGATCTGCTCGGTTTCCGTAGAAATCCGAAGCACGGCACACCGCTGTTCCGGAAGTTCGGCTCGAAGCCACTCGACGGGCATCCGACACCGATGACGCCATTCGTGCGGATCGCGACCGGGCCGTCCGGCGTCGGCATGGGCTCGTCGATCGGTCTGGCGATCGGTGCCGCGGACTACTTCGGCAAGGATGCTCCCCGGGTCCACATTCTCGAAGGCGAGGGGGGGCTCACACCGGGCCGGGTGTACGAGTCGCTGGCCGCGGCCGGATCGTCCGGACTGCACAACGCCATCTGCCACCTCGACTGGAATCAGGCGTCGATCGACTCCGATCAGGTGACCCGGGAGGACGACCGCTGGGGGGACTACGTCCAGTGGGACCCGATGGAGCTCTTCTACCTGCACGACTGGAACGTCGTTCAGGTGAAAGACGGCTTCGACATGGGCCAGGTACTGACGGGACAGACCAGGGCGCTCGAAATCGACAATGGACAGCCGACCGCGGTCGTGTATCGAACCGAGAAGGGATGGCACTACGGCATCACGGGAAAGAAGTCCCACGGTGGTGGCCACAAGACGGGGAGCCAAGCCTACATCGAGGCCCTGCGCCCGCTCTTCGGTGCTGCGGCCGACGGCCTCCCCCAGGTTCAGGATCCGGGCGATGCGGAGGCGATCGAAGCGTGCCAATGGGCTACGCTCGAGGTCCTGCGGGACTTCCTCGGTGCCAGTACGCGGGATGTTTGTGACGAAGCGGTCGGACGGCTCGTTGCCGCCCGTGACGGGCTCAACGCGCGTGGCCGGTCCCCCCGCCCCGGCGCGCCGAATATCGACCGCATCTATGAGGTCGCCACGCCGGAAGCCACACCGGACGCCCTCCAGCTCGCGGTCGGCTCGAAGACGCCGCTGCGCACCCAACTCGGCGCCGTACTCGGGTATTTGAATCAGGCGTCCAACGGGGCGATTCTGCTCGGGGCGGCCGACCTCCTCGAGTCCACCGCCATTTCGGTCGGGTCGAGTGGATTCGACCCCGGGTTCTTCCACTACGTGACGAATCCCGGCAGCCGGACGCTCACCATGGGCGGCATCTGTGAGGACGGGCTCTCGTGTATCCTCAGCGGGGTTTCGGGGTTCGGTCAGCACTGCGGGGCCGGAGCTTCCTACGGGGCGTTCATCAGCCCGCTCGGGCACATCCCGGCCCGGGTCCACGCGATCAGTCAGCAGATGAAGCAGGAGGTCAGGAAGGAACGGTACGCGCCGTTTATTCTGCAGTGCGGACACGCGGGCATGAAGACCGGCGAAGATGGCCCGACCCATGCCGACCCCCAGGCGCTGCAGCTCCACATCGAGAACTACGTGCCGGGCACGGCGGTGACGCTCACACCGTGGGAGCCTCAAGAGATCTGGCCGCTCATGGCGGCTTCGTTCCGGGCCGAAGTCGCGGTCATCGTGCCGTTCGTGACCCGCCCCAATGAGCCGATCCTCGACCGCGAAGCCCTGGGGCTCGCCCCAGCCTCCGCGGCCGCCAAGGGCGTGTACCGACTTCGCGCGGCTCAGGGTAGCCCCGAAGCGACCGTCGTCCTTCAAGGATCCGGCGTGACACTCGCGTTCGTGCAGGATGCGCTGCCGCGGCTGGCCGAAGCGGGCATCGACCTCGAGGTGATCTACGTGGCGAGCCCGGAGCTCTTCGACCTGCTGCCTGCAGCTGAAAGGGCCAAGGTCTTCAACGACTCTGTCGCGCGTCGCGCCGTCGGCATCACGGGCTTTACGCTCCCGACGATGTATCGCTGGATTCAGTCCGAGGTGGGTCGGGCCCACTCGATGCACCCCTTCATGAAGGGGCATTATCTGGGCAGCGGCGCCGGTGACATGGTCATCCACGAGGCCGGACTCGACGGCCAGGGGCAGTACGACGGCATCCGGAAGTACCTGGACGCCACCCGGAAATAAAGTCCGGGAATCGGACCATCTTTCCCAACTCGAGGGCCGCGCCCGCTCCGACAACGGCCTAGAATCGCGACCGAACGATCGCCGCAACTTCGGCATGGATCGTGCGTTCTCCGTCCGTGTTGATGCCGTGACCATGGGTCGCCCACGGCCACGCGTTCGGTGGTGCTCCTCGGAGCCCTCGACGGTCGTGGGCGAGCCCCCCACGGCTTCAACCGAGGAGCGTCGATCCGGCGACTCCGAACTGGACCCGCCCCCCACGGGAGAACACGATGGCCAGCGCTGAAGCCCGACTCGAGCCCGTATCTCCCTTGGTCCGCTGGTTCGAGGATATCGGGGCGCGCGACGTTCTCCTGGTGGGAGGCAAGGCGGCGTCCCTGGGTGAGATGTTCGGCGCGCTGACCGGAAAGGGTGTCCGCATTCCGAACGGATTCGCAACAACGGTCGCCGCATACGATCAGTTCCTCGAAGCACCCGTCTTCGTGGAGAAATGGGCTGCCTTGAGCGAGGAAGCTCGGCGCCTGAATCCCGACGTCCTCAGGGCTTCCACTCTGCGCGAGGCCCTCCGACGCCTCTTCACCGACGTCGACCCGAAGGACCAGATCGATCTCCACACCCGATCTTCTCTGGCGCGCGCGCTCGTACGCTCGACGCCCGTACCCAGAGAGGTGGACCGCTCGCTCCGGCTGTCGTACAAGCGGCTCTCCAACCTCTACGTCGGCGACGTCGACTTGGCAGTCCGATCGTCGGCAACGTGCGAGGATTCCGAAATGGCATCCTTCGCAGGCCAATACGAATCGTTTCTGAACGTGCGGGGAGAAGACGGCGTGGTCGACGCCTGGAGAAAGTGCTGCGCGTCGGCCTTCACCGAGAGAGCCATCGGCTATCAACTCCAGCACGGCATGGATCCCCTCGAATGTCGTCTCGGCGTCGTGGTCATGAAGATGGTCCGCTCCGATATCGCGACGTCGGGCGTCCTGTTCACGCTGGATCCCGACTCGGGCAACCGGAACGTGATCCACATCACGTCGGCCTATGGCCTCGGCGAACTCGTCGTACAGGGCAGTGTTTCACCCGACACCTTTGTGATATGGAAGGACGGCGTCCGCCGCGGCCGGCCCTCCATCGTCCATCAACAGCTCGGAGCGAAGGACCAGAAGCTCGTCTACTCCTCACAGGGCGGCACGACGACTGAAAGTGTGGACGTAAGAGCGAGCAGGCAGCGCCAGTGGTCGCTCACGAGCGGCGAAGCTCTCGAGTTGGCACGGATGGCGCTCACGATCGAGGAACACTACCGACGACCGGTCGACATCGAGTGGGCCAAGGATGGCTACAGCGGCGAGCTGTACATCGTCCAGGCGCGCCCCGAGACCGTGCATGCCAACCAGAAGGCGGGCGCCACCTTCCAGCGATTCCGTATGGATCCTACCGTGCTCCGCGAACTCGAGGCCGCGGGCAAGATCATCGTGCGTGGCCACGCGGTCGGCAGCCGAATCGGGGCCGGGCGCGTCCGCACGTACCGGGACTACGAAGAAGTGATCCTCCGTAAGCGCCAACTTCGCAATCGATTGGCTGCGGGAGAAAAGATCGAAGACATCGAGGTCGAAGATCGAGTGTTCGACAAAGGCGACGTCTTGGTGACCGAACTGACGACGCCTGATTGGGAACCCCTCATGAAGGACGCCTCGCTCATCATTACCGAGAAGGGCGGGCGCACGTCCCACGCTGCCATTGTGGCCCGAGAGTTCGGAATTCCCGCGATCGTCGGTGTCGCCGATGCGACGAAGATCCTGGAGCCACTCATGACGGTCACCGGGAGCTGCGCCGAAGGCGACGATGGCCTCGTCTTCGAGGGCATTCAGCCCTTCGAAGTCATCGTGGTCGCAGCAGACGATATCCCTGAAACTCGGACGGGAGTGAAGCTCAACGTGGGCTTTCCTGGAAAGGCGCTTCAGGATGCGATGCTCCCCTCGGACGGCGTGGGGCTGGCCCGCCTCGAGTTCATCCTTACCGCCCAGGTCGGCATTCACCCGCTCGCCCTCGCCTTCTTCGACGAACTCCGCGACTTCGCCGCGGACGGCACCTTGTCACCCCACCTCGAACCGTATAAGGAAAAGCTGGAGGGAGAGGACCCGCACGAATTACTTACGCTTCTCGGGGCCATCGAACGGCGCACACCCGGATACGCGGATCGGCGCCAGTTCTTCGTGGATCAGGTGGCGAGAGGCGTAGGGCTCATTTGCGCCGCATTTTACCCGCGGCCCGTACTGGTCCGTCTGTCGGATCTCAAGTCCAACGAGTATCGCGAGCTACTCGGTGGGCGGATCTTCGAGCCCCAGGAAGAGAACCCCATGATCGCGTGGCGGGGGGCGTCTCGATACGTCGACTCCCGATTCGCTCCAGCCTTCGAAATGGAATGCGACGCTCTGCGCATGGTTCGACAGACGCTCGGTTTGGACAACCTGCAGCTCATGGTGCCATTCTGTCGGACGCCCGAGGAGGGCGAGCGGGTCGTCGGATTGCTGGACGAGCACGGGCTTTCTCCTCAGGCCGGCGTCCCGCTCTTCCTCATGGTTGAACTCCCGTCGAACGTGATCGAAGCCGATCGTTTCATCGAGAAGATGCAGCTCTCGGGAGGCTCCATCGGTTCCAACGACTTGGTGCAGACCGTGTACGCCGTCTCCCGAGATGACTTGGAGCGGTATGAAACGAGGGTCGACGCCCGATCGCCCGCGGTAAAGGCGATGATCGCCCACGCGGTCAGTGCCTTCAAGGCACGCGATCTGGAGATCGGCATCTGTGGCCAGGCCCCCTCCGACTACCCCGACGAGGTGCCTCGATTCCTGGTAGGTTGTGGAATCAGCTCCATCTCCGTCACACCCGATACCGTTTTGGAGGTCCGACGCAGCGTGGCCGCGACCGAAGCCGAGTTCCAACCCTCACGGGTCATGGCAAGCTAGGAGCGCGGTCGGGACCGCATACCCTCGAGCGCCGGACGCCCGTCCGCGTTGGCGAGATCCCACCCCGTTTGATGAACGAGCCGTACGATCCGGGTCATTTTTTCGTATTCGATGCGGTCGGCGTCGTCATCCGGCGTATGATAGTCCGGATGCAATCCGGTGTGAAACCACACCGCCGGAACTCCGTTCTGGAGAAACGGCCAATGATCCGATCGGCGAAGGAGATTCGACTCGTTGTTGTCGTAGCGAAAGCGCAGTAGCAATCCCGTCGCCTCGTTGGCGCTGTCCACGTGCGCGGCCAAGTCGGGGGTGCGGCTGAAGCCCAGGATGTTGATGGCGTTCGCATTGGATTCGGCCGACTGCACGTCGAGGCCACCGAATCTTCCGCCACCATCCACGGGGACTTCCTCATGCCTGCCGATCATGTCGAGGTTGAGATTCGCCACGGTCCGCTGCAGCGGAAAGAGTGGCCGAAGCGTGTAGTACCAGGCCCCGAGCAGTCCGCGCTCCTCCGCATCCCAGATTGCGAACATCACCGTACGGCGAGGACGGACGCCTTCCTGAGCGGCTCGCGAATACGCTTCGGCGATCGCCATGACCCCGACCGTGCCCGATCCGTCATCGTCCGCACCGTTGAATACGGACTCACCGTCTGCACCGTTGTGATCGTGGTGCGCACCGATGATGACGACCTCGTTCAGGAGGCCAGGGTCCGATCCCTCGATCAGGGCGATGATGTTGCGGCCCGGTGTGACGTTCCGGGCGACCGCGGTCGTGAGGGACGCGCGCGCCCCAGGGAGCACGACAACACCCAACCCGTCGGCGGCACCCTCAGAAGCCTCCGCGAGTTGGACCAAGGATCGACCTGAACCCGCAACGAGCCTCCCGGCCAACTCCGCCGAAATCAGCGCCACAGGAATGTCGACCTCCTCGACCCACGCGCCCAGTGTGAATCGTTCGATTCGACGCGGGCTCGCAGGCCAGGCCCCGCGATGAGCCGCGGCCCAGTCGTCCACGTCGGACCGAGTGTGCACATCGCGCACGAAGAGGACGGCGACGGCGCCCCGTTCCTGCGCCGAGAGAGCCTTACGCCAGTCACGGGAGGCTTCCGACGTCACGACTCCATCGAAAGGGCTCGCCTCGTCGGCGACCCCCGGTTCGCGCTCCAGGACGAGCACGATCTTGCCGCGTACGTCGCCGCCCCGATAGTCATCGAAGCCGAGGCGCGGCTCGACGATGCCGAAGCCCGCAAACACGACGTCCCCGCTCGCCGAACCGGTCGCACTGATACTCGACGGCGTCCAACCGTTGCCGGGCACACGGCCCGCCCCCGTGCTGGAGACGGCGAGTCGATTCCCGGTCCCGAGGCTCGCCCATACGAGGTCGAAGCTCTGATCGTAGGTCCCGTTATCACCCCCCGGTTCGAGGCCGAGCGCAGAAAACCGGTCTCTCACCCAGTCCGCCGCGCGGCTGATTTCAGGCGTGCCGACCAGGCGTCCCGCCATCGAGTCGTGCGCTAGAACGAAGAGGTCGGCCCGAAGGCCCGCTTCCGTGATGCCTTCGGAAAAGGGCGCGATATGGTCCTCCGCGGCGCACCCCACCAGCACGACCAGCGCGGCTAGACCTGCTCGGGCGAACACGACACTCATGCGGCTCATTTCACTCCTCCTCCTGCTGATGGTTCATCGCTGCCTCGAAAGCCCGCAGCAGCACTTCGGTCGGTTGAGCGCCTGATGTGGCGAATCGACGGTCGAACACAAAGGTCGGTGTGCCGGTGATACCCATCATGCGCGCCTCGGCACTCGTCTGAGCGAGCGCTGATTCGTATCGCCCCTCATCGAGTGCCGCGGTCATGTTGGACACGGAAACGCCTGCGTCTGCGGCGAAGCTGGAGACGACGGACGGATCGCCCAGGTCCTGGCCTTCGGCGAAATAGCCGGTAAAGAGCCGCTCATGGAAGGCTGGGAATCGCTCGGGCTCTTCGGCCTGGACGTAGGCCCCGGCCGCGAGCGCCCGATGGGTGTTCGATACCTTGGGGCGCTTGCCGACGTCGAGGCCCTCGGCCGCCGCACTCTCACGGAGGGCGTCCTGCATGCGCGCCCACACATCGGGTGGGTACGGGAGATCCTCCACCGGCATCCCCTCGGGAGGGACCTCGGGGTGGATTTCGAACGGCCTCCAGTCGACTTCGACCGCTACGTGTCCCGGCAGAGCCGCGAGAGCCTTCTCCAGTCGGGCCCACCCCACGTAGCACCAGGGGCAGGTATAGTCGCTGAAGACCTCGACGCGGATGGTTCTCGTAGTGGTGGTCATGTGCGAGCCAACATGCCTTGGGAGGGACCTGGGCGCGAGATGCACCCGGGCGTAGGTTGCCGCCATGGAAGGACTCCTGGGGGCGTTCACGCCTCATGTCTTGGCTCTGCTCGTGGGCGGCCTTGGTGCCTCGCTCGGGCTCACCTACGCCACCAGAACACCACGTGCCCAGAAGGCGCTCCTCGTCCTTTCCGGGCGGACCCTCGCACTGTGCGGCCTCGCGACGGTCGCCCTCGGCGCCGCCCTGGCGTATCGACTCGTCCCCGGGATCCTCGGGACGCTCCTCGTAGAGCCCAGAACCGCTTCCGTTCTGCAGTTCTTTGTCCTCGGCGCCGCCGTGGGGCTCCCTCTGGGTATTCCGGGAGCAATCGCGGCGTGGAGTGATGCCCGACGCCGAGACCGGGCCCTGCGGAAGCGCAAAGAACAGCCTCCCACCAAGGACGATCGACGCAGGTATGCAGCCGATATCGTGACTCAGATCACCGAGATGAGCACAACACCCAGAACGCTGACCGCCGACATCGGCGGCGATGGAGGCACCGTCCTCCTGTTCGAGGGCGACATCGACGCGACGGAAGGCGAGCGCCTGACGGCCGCTCTGCGCCAGGATCTGGCCGACCTCGGATTCAAACGGGTGGAAGGTCGAAAAGGCAGCAGGGAGTGGTGGAGCCGAGTCTAAGCCTGCACATTGGCCCCCTTGAAGTCATTGTCGCGCGGAACGATGTGAAGTCGGCCGCACCCCATCCCCTAAGCAGGAGCATGTCCCGTGAAGAAGGCGATCGTAGCGGTGGTGGCGCTCGCGGCGTTTGGAGCGGCCCCGGTGGCAGCCCAGAGTGCCAATATGAGCTTCTTCATCACCAGTGCAGGATCGGGCGACGGTGCCAATCTCGGTGGCCTCGCCGGCGCGGATCAGCGCTGCCAGGACTTGGCCTACGCGCAGGGCTTCGGGGATCTGACATGGCGCGCCTACCTCAGCGCCATCTCGATGGGTGGGGAAGCGGCGGTCAACGCCCGCGACCGCATCGGTTCGGGGCCGTGGTTCAACCATGCCGGGGATATGGTCGCGCGAAGCGTGGCCGACCTGCATTCGGAAAACGTGAACCTCACCAAGGAGTCGATCCTCTCCGAAAAGGGAGCGATGACGAACGGTCGCGGTGACACGCCGAACATGCACGACATCCTCACGGGCTCGAACCTGGACGGGACGGTCAACACCGCAGAGGGACACGACGCGTGTGGCAACTGGACCAAAAATGGTGAGGGGAGCGCACGAGTCGGCCACCACGACCGTCAGGGGGGCGGTGAGAACCCGACGTCGTGGAACTCGGCGCACGCCTCGCGCGGGTGCAGCCAGGAGAACCTCCAGTCCAGCGGCGGCAACGGCTTCTTCTTCTGTTTCGCCACCGACGGCAACCGTGACGACTTCGCGCAGCGTGAGGAATAGCTCGATGGGGAAAGGGTTCTCGACGCGGCTCGGCTGGCTCACCGCCGCGATGCTTGTCTTCGTGGGAAGCGCTGCGCCCGATGCGGTCGCGGGTCAGCAGGTCGATCGCGGCACTCCCCGAGGTGAATGGCGGAGTTGGGGGGCGGACGACTACGCGACCCGATACTCGCCGCTCGATCAGATCAACGCCGACAACTTCGACCAGCTCGAGGTCGCGTGGATCTGGCGGGGGGACAACTACAGTCCGGGCGGCCCCGATCCTCTGCTCCGCTCGACACCGATCTACGTCGACGGGAAGCTCTACACCGTGGCGGGATCACGCCGTACCGTGATATCCATCGATCCGGCGAACGGCGAGACGCTCTGGACGTTCCGCGAGGGCCCGACCAAACGGTGGGAGGACTCCATGCGCCAGAACTACGGCAAAGGAGTCGGATACGCTGAGGTCGACGGCAGAGGACGGATCTACCTCATTACCCCGGCGTTCTTTCTCTGGGCACTGGACGCGGAAACCGGGCGCCCGATCGAGAGCTTCGGCGAGGGCGGCCAGGTCGACCTCATCGATAATCTCGGACCGTGGGAACACGACCGGGAGGATGGGCTCCCTCCGGAGGTCGGCTACATCACGAATTCAACGCCGCCCGTCATCGTCAACGGCGTCGTCGTAGTCGGAAACTCCCACGAGCAGGGCTACTACCAAACGCGGAAAGAGAACGTCCCGGGCAACATCATGGGCTATGACATGGTGACGGGCGCGCACAAGTGGACGTTCAACGTCATCCCGCAGGAGGGTGAGTTCGGCAACGACACGTGGCTGTCCGATGCCTGGAGTTATACGGGCAATGTCTCGGCGTGGGCGCCGATGTCGGCGGATCCGGAGCTGGGTCTGGTCTACGTCGGAACCGACCCACCCACGATCGACTACTTCGGCGGCTTCCACCCGGGCGACAATCTCTTCGCGACCTCGATCCTGGCGCTCGACGTTCAGACGGGTGAGCGACGTTGGCACTTCCAGACCGTACACCACGACATCTGGAACTACGACAACCCCGCGCAGCCGAACTTGCTCGACGTCACGGTGGACGGTGTGCCTCGCAAGATCCTCGCGCAGACATCGAAACAGAGTTTCGTCTACGTCCTCGATCGCGAAACGGGTGAGCCGATCTGGCCCATCGAAGAGAGGCCGGTCCCGCAGACCGAGGTTCCCGGTGAATGGACGTCGCCGACGCAACCCTTCCCGACGCGCCCGGCCGCGTATGAAATGCAGGGGCTCAGCGTGGAGGACCTCATCGACTTCACGCCGGCACTGCGGGCCGAGGCCCTGGAGATCGCGAGTCGATACCGACTCGGCCCTCTCTTCAACCCACCGCGCGTCACGGGTCAGGATGGGTTGATCGCTTCGGTCCACTGCCCGGGAGCCAACGGCGGTACGAACATTCCGGGCGGAACCGTCGCCGATCCGGAAACTGGTATCATCTACACGTCGACTCAGCGCGCGTGTAGTGCGCCGCAGTTGCAGCCAGGAGTCGACGTCGACCCGGATTCGAACGTCGATTTCGTGTCGGTCGGGCCGGGTGGCGTGCGGGGACCTCAGGGCCTTCCGCTCTGGAAGCCGCCCTACGCTAGCATCACTGCGATCGACATGAACTCGGGCGACATTCTCTGGTCGATCCCCAACGGTTTCACGCCGGACGAAATCAAGAACCATCCGGCGCTGCGCGGTGTCGACATCGGCAATACGGGTTCGTTGGGCCACGCCACGGCGATCGCAACGAAGACGCTTCTGATGTACGCGGAGGGTCGGGGCGCTGCCCCCCTGCTGCACGCAGTGGATAAAGCGACCGGCAAGCACCTCGGCTCGGTCGCGATTCCCGCTCCGACCATCACGGCCCCGATGAGCTACATGCACGACGGCGTGCAGTATATCGTTCTCTCGGTAGGAAGTGGCGACTTGCCCGGCTCACTGGTGGCGTTGAGGCTGCCTCAGGACTGACGAGTGGACAGACGGACGTTCTTGATCGGGGCCCTCCTCGCGGGGGCCCCGATTGCTCAGGCGGCTTGTGCGGCGCAGCAACGGCCGAATCAAGGGGCCTTCGGTATCACCGCAGTGGAGGGGCTCGAGCTGGGGCACCATACGCTCTCCGAGCGACCGACCGGATGCACCGTCATTCTGGCGCGCGCGGGAGCGGTCGGAGGTGTCGACGTGCGCGGAAGCGCGCCCGGCACACGAGAGATCGCACTCTTGGACCCGGTGAACACGGTCGAGCGCGTGAACGCGATCGTGCTCGCGGGTGGCGCGGCGTTCGGGCTCAGCACGGCCGACGGGGTCATGCGTTATCTCGACGAGCGTGACATCGGCTATCGAGTCGGCAACAAGGTCGTGCCCATCGTGGCCGGCGCGATTCTGTACGACCTGGGCCTCGAGGGCGACGCGAAGATCCGCCCCGGACCGGAGTGCGGATACGCCGCAGCCGCAGCCGCGAGTTCAGCTGATGCGACCGAAGGCTCAGTGGGAGCGGGCGCCGGAGCAACGGTCGGAAAAATGCGCGGACCGACGCAGTCCATGAGGGGCGGATTCGGTACCGCGTCGATCACGCTCGCGAGCGGGCTCACCGTCGCAGCAGCCGTCGCGGTGAATGCGGTGGGCGACATCGTCGATCCCGCGACCGGACGAATCGTAGCGGGCGCGCGCACCCCCGACGGCACCGGCTTCGTCGACATGCGACGTGTGCTTCGCGAAGCCGGCACGAACCCGGAGGCCGAGGCGGGTGCGAACACGACCATCGGGGTCGTCGCCACGAACGCCACGCTCACGAAGTCGCAAACGACAAAAATCGCCCAGATGGCACAGGATGGGCTCGCCCGCGCGATCTACCCGGCGCACACCGCTGGAGATGGGGACACCGTCTTTTCATTGGCGACCGGCGCATGGACGGGAGAAGCTAGTGTGACCGTCATCGGCGCCCTCGCGGCCGACGTCATGGCCGAAGCCATCCTGCGAGCGGTCCGCATGGCACAGGGGCTCCCGGGAATTCCGAGCGTTTCGGACCTAGGCAACGAGTAGATCGCCTGTGCACTCTTTGTCGTGAGTCCTGACGCCAACGCGCCTGTAGCCCTTCAGCTAGGCGTTCTCCTCGGCTACTCGCTGGCCTTGATCGCCTTCGGCCTGTGGGTGGCGAAGCGCGTCCAAGGAAGCGGGAGCTTCTTCGTGGCGGATCGCAGGCTCGGACCCGCGCTGACCTTCTCGACCTTCCTGGCCGCGAATATCGGCGCGGGCTCCATCATCGGAGCATCGGGCCTGGGCTACACGGTCGGAATCTCTGCGTGGTGGTGGGTCGGATCCGCAGGCATCGGATCTCTCTTTCTCGCGTTCTGGATCGGACCCCGGATCTGGAGGGTCGCCTCCGAGCAGGGGCTGTACACCGCCGGTGACTACCTGGAGCACCGATACGGAAGCCCAGTGCGAGCAACGGTCGCTTCCCTGCTTTGGGTGATCACCCTCGTCATTCTCGCGGCGCAGCTGATCGCCATGTCGCAGATCTTCGAGTGGGTGCTCGGCACTCCCCGGTGGGCGGGCGCACTGGTGGGTGGCATCGTGATGACGGCCTACTTCAGCGCGGGTGGACTCCTCGCGTCGGCCTGGGTCAACATCGTTCAGCTCGCGGTTCTCCTCCTGGGATTCGCGATCGGAGTTCCGCTCGCCCTTTCCATGGCGGGGGGGTGGGACGCAGTCGTTGCGGCGGCTCCGCCCGACCCCGAATACCTGAATTTCTGGGCACAGTCAGGTGTGATCTTTTTCGTACTCATCGTGCCTGCGTTCATCGTTTCGCCGGGCCTGCTCCAGAAGGCCTTTGGGGTCATGGACGAGCGCACTCTGCGCATCGGAGTGGGACTCCAGGGCATCGTTCTACTCGTGTTCGCGTTCGCGCCACCCCTGCTCGGCATGATCGCTCATGTGTACGCACCGAACCTCACGAACCCGGAGTTCGCGGTCCCGACAGTCCTCACGTTGGGACTGCCTGCTGTCTTTGGAGCGCTAGGTCTCGCCGCGGTCTTCTCGGCCGAGGTGAGTAGCGCCGACACGATTCTGTTCATGCTGTCGACGTCGCTCTCGAAGGATCTTTACAAGCGGTATCTCCGACCCGACGCCACCGACGCCCAGGTACTCACCGTGGCACGGCTCGCGGCGGTCGGGGGGGGTGCTCTCGGGGTCCTCCTGGCTATCGTGATCCCGACCGTCATCGGCTCGCTGACCGTCTTCTACTCGGTCCTGAGCGTCTCTCTATTCGTGCCCGTCGTCGCGGGTCTGCACACGAGGCGGCCCGGCGTGCCCGAGGCGCTCGCCGCCATCGGTGCTGGAGTCACCGGGTTGTTCGCCGTCCGCATGTCCGAACTCGGCCAGATCTCTCGGTGGCTCGACCCCACGCTCCTCGGCATCATCGCCTCGGGCGTCGCTTTTACGGCAGTCTTCGCGCTTCGCGCCTCGAAGAGCCGCGCATGACCACCCCCAAAATGCCGGATCACATCGTGATCGCGAGCTATATCGAGCCTGACCTCGTGGAGCGGATACGGGCCGCAGTCCCAGCGCTAGCGGTGACCTATCGACCCGACCTTCTGAGCCCTCCACGGTACGCTGCAGATCACAAGGGCCAGGACCGAGATCGCACACCCGGTCAGGAGGCGGAATGGCTCGCCCTCCTGCACACCGCGACGATTCTCTTCGACTTCGACCGCACCCACCTGGACGATCTGCCGGAGGTAGCCCCGCACGTGCGCTGGATCCAGGCGACGAGCGCAGGCATTGGCCAGTTCGTGCGCCGGCTCGACTATGCGGCACGCATGCCCAACACCGTCTTTACCACCGCGCGCGGTGTCCACGCGATTCCGTTGGCGGAGTTCGTGGCGATGTGCATGCTCATGCACAGCCGGAGCGCGCTCCACATTATCGAAGAGCAACGTCGCCCGCACTGGGAACGGTACGCGGGCACGGACCTCGCGGGCCGTAACGTCGTCATCGTCGGACTCGGCGCCGTGGGCACGGAGGTCGCCCGATTCGCCCAAGCCTTCGGAATGCGCGTCGTCGGGGTGAAGCGCCACCCGGATGCGGCGGCACCCAACCTCCCGGTCGACCTCCTCGTCGGTCCTGCCGAACTGACTTCGCACCTTCCCGACGCCGACTTCCTCGTCCTGATTGCCCCGCATACCGATGAGACCGAAGGCATGATCGGCGCTGCAGAACTGGCCTCGCTCCCTGTAGGGGCGGCTCTGATCAACATCGGGAGGGGAGCCCTCGTCGACGAGCCGGCCCTCGTTTCCGCACTGCAGTCGGGTCACCTGGGCGGGGCCTACCTCGACGTCTTCGCTGAGGAACCACTTCCGACCGACAGCCCGCTGTGGAGTATGCCCAACGTGCTCGTGAGTCCGCATTCCGCAAGCACGAGCGATCGCGAGAACGGGCGTATTGTCGACCTCTTTTGCGACAATCTGCAGCGATACGTGAACGCCGCTCCGCTACTCAACGTGCTGGATACGATTCGGCTCTATTGAGGCGCGAGTCGATTTCGGGCTGCTAGGTGGCCACCCCCACCACGAATCCTCTACATTTCGGGCTCGTCTCCGTGTGCACCCCAGCCATCGCCTGACCATGCCGATCGCGTCCCCCGCACAGTTCGCTCAGATGCTCGACGCCGCCCAAGGCGCCGACTATGCCTACCCGGCGATCAACGTCACATCGATCATCACGTTGAACGCGGCGATGAAGGGCTTCGCCGACACGAAGTCCGACGGAATCATCCAGTTCTCGACCGGTGCGGGACAGTTCGCGTCTGGCCTGAACCACAAGAACGCGGCCTACGGATGCATCATCCTGGCCGAAGCTGCGCACCGTCTCGCCGAGCAGTACGACGTCCTGATTGCGCTCAATACGGATCACTGCCAGCCGGACAAGGCTGCGGGCTTCCTGAAGCCGTTGATCGCAGCCACAACGGCACGAAGGGCGCGGGGCGAATCCAACCTCTTTCAGAACCACATGCTCGACGCCTCCGTTCTCCCGATCGCGGAGAACATGGCGATTTCACGGGAATACCTGACTCTGTGCGCTGAGAATGAAATCATTCTCGAAGTCGAAGCCGGTGTCGTCGGTGGAGAGGAAGACGGGTCCGCCGGAAGCCACGACACGCCCGAGGACAAGTTGTACACGACGCCGGAAGACATGGTGACGGTCTACGAGGCTCTCCACGACCTCGGTCGCTTCACCTTCGCAGCCACCTTCGGCAACGTGCACGGTCACTACAAGCCCGGTGCCGTGAAGCTCCGTCCGGAGATCTTGAAGGACGGCCAGGCCGCGGTTACCGCGAAACACGGCGCTGCGGCTGCGATGGACCTCGTCTTCCACGGAGGCTCGGGGAGCCTCCTCGAGGAGATTCGGGAGACTCTGGCCTACGGTGTCATCAAGATGAACGTGGATACCGACGCTCAGTACGCCTTCACGCGGCCCATCGTCGACCACATGATGGTGAACTACGAATCGGTCCTGAGGGTCGATGGCGAGATCGGTGACAAGAAGCTCTACGACCCTCGCTCGTACTTGAAAGCCGCCGAAAAGAGTATGGCGGAACGGGTCGCAGTGGCGTGCGGAGACCTTCTGAGTGAGGGGAAGACGCTCTTCCGCCAGGTTTAGGAACCTCTAGCCGAGCTGATACTCCGTCGTGATCTCGATGGAGTTCTTCAGCGTGCGGTAGACCGGACACCGATCGTGGTGAAAGCCGTGAACCCGTTCGATGGTCTCACGGTGCTCTTCGTCCGCCTTCAGTCGGTACGTGACGAAGACCCGGCGAATCACCAGGACCCCGTCTTCCTTACCCACCTCGCCCCGCACATCGGCGCTGAGGTGACCTTCGCCTGCATGGATCCCGCGCGCCTCCAGCGCGCCTCCGAAGGTACCGGTTAGTCAGCCACCGGCAGCGGCGATCACGTAATCGATCGTCGTTGAGATTTCGCGGTCTGGGTTGGCTCCGTAGTGCTCCTTGATAGCACCGTGGACGCCGAACTCCACGGGGCCCTCGTGGGCGGGAATCCAGGCGTGGCGGTACGGGCCCTTGATTCGGTCGATGCGGATGTTGGCGGTATAGACGATGTCGGTCATGACACTCCCAGGGTTTGTCCGAACGGACGAGAGTGGCCTCTGACAGCCTAGCCGGCAAGCGAACTTCGTTGCACAGCACCCATCTTCGGTTTATTTTCGGTGTCCAACGATATGTGTCGCGGAGACCTTTTTGACGATTCCCTACGTCGAGCTGCACTGCCACTCAGGCTTCTCATTCCTGGATGGTGCATCCCACCCCGAAGAACTCGCGATACGAGCCGTGGAGCTCGGCTACCCTGCCCTCGCTCTTACCGACCACAACGGCCTCTATGGGTCGATGGAGTTTGCCCACGCGGCCCGGAGAGCGAATCTGCAACCCATCACGGGCGCTGAAATCACACTTCGGGGCTGCTTTCCGGGGGTGGAGGAGCCAGAGGGCGGCCATCACGTCACGCTCCTGGCCGAAAACCCCACAGGGTATGCCCATCTCTGCCGTCTCATCAGTCGGGCCCATAGGGAGTCGGAGCGGGGCACCCCCCGCTTGGGCCTCGACTCACTGCTCGAACTCGCCGACGGACTGATTCTGCTGACCGGGTGCAGCAGCGGCCCTGTGGCCGCGGCCCTCGAGTCCTCCGTGGCCCAAGCGGAGGAACTGACTGGCCGGTTCGTTTCGGCTTTTGGCCCCGGAAGCGTGTTCGTAGAACTGCAAGACAATGCAGTGAAAGGAGACAGTGCTCGCAACAAAGCCCTGGGACGCCTCGCAGGACGCCTCGGGCTCGGCGTCGTCGCGACCGGCAACGTCCACTACCATCGCCCCGAACGCCATCGCCTCCAGGACGTGCTCGTCTCGATTCGAAATCGCAAGACACTCGACGGCGCACACGGCGTCCGGAGAGCCAACGGCCTCTTCCACCTGGCACCACCCTGGGAGATGCGCCATCGCTTTCAGAGCCGCCCCGAGGCGCTCGCGAACACACTCCTCATCGCGGAGCGGTGCGCCCAATTCGATCTGACGGAAGACCTGGGCTACGAGTTCCCCAATTTCGAGGGGTCGCAGCGGGGGGGAGCCCTCGAATCGCTCGCCGCGATGTGCCTCGCGAAGATCGGTGAACTCTACGAATCGGGAAGCAAGGAGGAGCGGGACGCCGAGGAACGCCTGCACACCGAACTCTCCCTCGTCGATCTTCACGGGCTCGCAGGCTTTTTTCTGGTCTATCGGGACATCATGGAGTTGGCGGCCGTCGTCGCCCGCGAGGTCCGGGGGCAAGCTCCTCGAGCGATTTCTGGACTTCCGGCAGGACGAGGCCGGGGCTCGTCCGTTTCCTCGATCATCTGTTATCTGATCGGGCTATCGCACATCGATCCGGTGAAGAACAACCTCTTTCTCGGTCGATTCCTCAACGAAGCCCTTCGCAGTGTGCCGGATATCGATCTCGATTTCCCGCGCGATATCCGCGAACAGCTGATTCTCCGGGTATACGAGAAGTACGGCTACGAACACACGGGGCTGGTGTGCACCTTCCCCACCTACCGCCTCAAATCAGCGGTCCGGGAAATCGGCAAAGCCCTCGATCTGCCCATGGGAGAGTTGGAGAAGCTGTCCAAGTTGGCCGAACACCGCTCCGCGAGTGGTCTCGCGGACGAAATCGCCTCGCTGCCCGAGTTCAAGGACCGAGCCGATGGCCATCTTTGGAAACTCCTGGGAGATCTTTCGGAGGACGTCGCGGGCCTGCCCCGCCACATATCGCAGCACGTCGGCGGCATGATCATCTCCAGTCGGCCCCTGGTCGAGATCGTCCCGCTCGAACCGGCTGCCTGGGAGGGCCGTGTTCTTTGCCAATGGGACAAGGATTCCTGTGAGGATGCCGGGTTCATCAAGATCGACTTCCTCGCGCTGGGCATGCTCTCACTCGTGGAGGAAAGCATCGATCTGATCGCGGAGCGGAGCGGGCAGGCCCCGGACCTCTCTCGGATCGACTTCGAAGACGAAGTCATTTACGACCGGATCTGCTCAGGGGACACGGTCGGACTCTTCCAGATCGAAAGCCGCGCCCAGATTCAAATGGTGCGGCGCACCCGGCCCAGGAATCTGGACGATCTATCGGTCCAGGTCGCGATCGTGCGCCCGGGCCCGATCGTAGGTGGAGCCGTGAATCCGTACGTCCGCCGCCGGGAAATGCTGCGAGAAAACCCAGGATACGAGGTCCCCTACCCCCATCCCCTCCTGAAAGAGGCGCTCGGAGAGACGCTGGGCGTCATCATTTTCCAAGATCAGGTCCTCAAGGTCTGTCAGGCTCTTGCGAATTTCTCCGACGGGCAGGCCGAGTCTCTGCGGCGCGCGATGAGTCGAAAGCGTTCCAAGGAGGCCCTCGCCAGCCATTGGGAAGACTTTCGAGCCGGCGCCATGCTGAACGGAGTCGACGAAACCACGTCACGTGAGGTTTTCGCTCAGGTGACGGCATTTTCCGAATTCGGCTTCCCCAAGTCGCATGCGGCGGCTTTCGGCCTGCTCGCGTACCAGTCCGCATGGCTGCGCCACTATTACCCGATCGAGTTCTACGTCGGGCTCTTCAACAACCAGCCGATGGGGTTCTATTCGCTCGACGCCCTCGGTCGGGACGCACGCAGAAACGGCATCAAGACGCTCCTACCCGACATCAATCGGAGCCGCGTGGAGTGCACCGCGGAAGGAGATCATCTGCGCATCGGCCTCGGATTCGTGCGTGGCTGGGGAACGGCGATCGCCGAACGGATCGTGGCGGAGCGGGAAAGGACCGGCCCCTACCGCTCGCTGCTCGATTTTCTTCGCCGGACGCCCGCTGCCCTCAAACGACCGTCCATCGAAAACCTCATCTGGGTTGGAGGCTTCGAGGGATTCGGCCTCACGCGGCGTGAGCTCCTCTGGCAGACCGGTCTGTGGCTCGGTCCCGAGACCGACCAGGAACGCACAGGCGGACGAGACGACCACGCCCAGACCGAACTGGCGCTGGACGACCCCTACGCCGGACTCGCATTCCCGGATCTGGAGGCGCACGACCAGATGATCGCGGAGTACCGCATGCTGCACTTCTCTGCCGATCTCCATCCGCTCGCGCTACTCCAGGATTCTCTGCCCGCTGACACCGTCACCTCCGACCGCCTGCCCCACCTCGAACAGGGCAGTACGGTACGGGTTGCCGGCCTCGTAACTACACGCCAACGCCCTGGAACTGCTAAGGGCTATGTCTTTGTCCTGATGGAAGATGAATACGGTCCCATAAACGTTATTGTGAAGCCTGATATCTATCAGCGTGACCGCACCGCAGTTCGTATGGAACCGTTTCTGGTCGTGCGTGGCAGACTTCAGAAAGACGGCGCGACCCTCAATGTGATCGCACACGAAGTCCAGTCGCTCAGAGTCCCTGGAACCCCAGTTCGGAGGCGCGGCCTTTCGCGGTCACAGGCGTCGGAGTTGCACCCCTCGCTACCCGATCCGCTCGACCATGAGGCCGATTCCGATCCGCCCGCGCCGACCCCTTTTCGTTATCTCACCGCGCTGCGACACAACGCCCCGGGCATCAAGAACTTTGCCTGAGGCCTGACCCGATCGATACTACGATCAACGACCCCAACCCGGCCCGACCCCAATGCCGACCGTCAAACAGGCCACCGCCATCATCACCGTGGATGCCATCGAGCCGTGCCTTCCCTTCTGGACGGATCAACTCGGTTTTGAACTCATCGCCAGCGTGCCTCATGAAGACGCGCTCGGCTTCGCGATGCTCATGAGCGGCGGCGTCCAGCTGATGTATCAGAGCCGTGCCAGTATCGACGCCGATCTCGGTGCTTCCGGGGCACCCTCGAATCTGGGAGCCACGCTGGCCCAGGGAGCCACCACGCTCTTCATCGAGGTGGAGAACCTCGACGAGGTGATCGGGGCGCTCGGCGATGCAGACGTGCTCGTTCCTCGCCGCCAGACGTTCTACGGCATGGACGAGCTGTTCGTCCGAGCTCCCTGTGGCACCGTGGTCGGCTTCGCTGCGAAGCTCCCCGAGACTCCGGAGTAGCCTAGCTTCGAGGCCAGAAGTTGTTGGACCGATCGATGTCGGGGGCATATCCCATCGGATCGACCTCGACGCGTGTCACGGCGCCCGCAGTCGCTGCGACGTCGATCTGATACGTCGTATTCCCGTCGAGCCAGTGCTCCACGGGGATGTCGTGCTGAAAATCCATACCGTTCGCCGTGCGAATCCGGACGGTGGTCGGAAAGATGGCTGAACTCCTGTCCTCGATGGTCACAACCGTCCCGCCGGTAGGCTTCGGCGCCACAGTCCCTACCGCGTGGTCGAGCGTCCAGGTCTCGTAGTAGAAGGACGTCCAGAACCAGTCGAGGTCTTCCTCCGCGAACCGCTCGAAGGTATTGAAGAAGTCCCACGGGCTCGGATGCTTGAAGGCCCACTCTGACAAGAATGTGCGGTAGGCCTCTTCCCACTTCTCGAGCCCCATGTACTGCCGGAGCGCCACCATGAGCGACGCAGGCTTGTTGTAGGAAGCGATTCCATATCCCGGCCCCGGCTCGTAGAAGTCGCCCCGCCGCATCATGGTCTGCTCGAGCGCGGCAGCCGCCACCTGGAGGTAGGTCCTGGCTTCGACCCTGTGGTGATCGACTCCAGGCCAAAGCTCCATTCGGCTCTGGCCTTCCAGGAACGTCGTTGAGCCCTCATCCAACCAGGCGTGCCGGTTCTCATCGGTCCCCACGATCATCGGCACCCACATGTGACCGATCTCATGAGATGTGACGTTGAAGAGATCCGTCATCTCACCATTGTCATACGGGCCGATCAACGTCAGCATCGGAAACTCCATCCCCCCGTCGATGATGTCCGCCCCCTCGACCGAGGTCATGTGCGGCCAGGGATACGGGAGTCCGGTGAAGGTGGAGTGGTGCTCGATGGACTGCTTTCCGTATAGCCATTGTTCGGACCACAAGGGCGCCCGATCCTCCCGCCAGAAGGAGTGGATCGCTACGCGGTCCTGCTCGCCGTCTTCATCGCGGTCGGCGACGAGCGCGGACGTCGCGTCCCACCTCTGGACGTTCGAGGTGGTCCAAGTGAAGTCCCGGACGTTCTTTGCGGAGAACCGATAGGTGAGCAGGCCGTCCACGCCGGGCCGCGTGACGGTGCCGGCCTCACGCGAAGCGGCGTCCGCGATCGTAACCTTGTCGTCGGACACCGCGGCTTCGGCCAGGCGTTCGAGGGTGATCGGCGAGTACACATCCGTCGCGTTGTCGAGGGTGCCGGTGGCCATCACCGTCCAACCCGCGGGAACCGTGATCGCCGCGTTGTAGTCGCCGAAAGAGTCGTTGAACTCGGCGTTCCCGAGGTACGGATCGTTGTTCCAACCCCGCAGGTTGTCGAAGAGCGCCATCTTCGGGAACCAGTACGCGACGAGGTAGACCTCGTTGTTGGAGTGCCCCATCCGGCCCGAGCCGTGCTGCGGCAGGGTCATCTCGAAGGTGATATCGAGCTGGAGCGTGTCGCCCGCCTCGACCCGGATCGTAGGACGAACCTCCATGAGCGTGCCATCGATGCGGTAGCCCGAACCTTCCGAGAGCGGCCGTTCCTGGAGCTCCTCGCCATCCGCGGCCAGACCGGTAATCGTGATACCACCTGTGATCTCCTCCGATCCGTACCGGGGAGACCCGGCTTTGTGGAGGTTCTGGTGCAGGTGGAGCCAGACGGTAGGCAGGTTGGCCGGAGCATCGTGGGCGTAGAGAATCCGAACGCTCCCCTCGAGCTTTGCCTCTTCGGGATTCAGCTTCGCCGTCAGGTCGTAGCCCGTCCACTGCTGCCAATACGAATGGCCGGGGCTCCCGTCCTCACTGCGCCAGCCGCGATCCAGCGCGCGAGCAAAGTCAGGCGGTGGGGTCACGGCCGCGGGAATCGCGCGCCGCATAGCACGGTCCTGACCGTTCACCTCGGCGGCCGACAGGCCCAGCCCCAGCATACAAAGGGTCAGGGCAACGACGGTCACCAGACGGCGATCGAGCTTCACAGCCATCATCTCGGTTTTCCTCAGGGATTACGTTTGGCGTAGAACGCGACCCCGGCCCAATCGGTCGCGGCCGGGAACATATCGAAATAGCGGTTGACCCTTTCTTTGCCCATGAACGGCGCGAGTTCGGCCCTCACTTCTCGGTCGAATCGGTCCGCGTCCTCCTCGTCCCCGTCCGCGAGCGCCCGGCGAACCCTCTCCTCGAGCGCTTCGAGTCGGTCACGCAGCTGTACTCGGCGGGACTCCACATCTCCGTGGAAGCCGAAGTGGGTCGCACCGAACCGCTCCGGACCGATGTGGCCGATCTCCTCCAGTGTACGTGCCCAATCGCGGAGGTTTACGGCGGGAGGCGGAGTGGGCGGATGCTGCGGTCCGCCGGACAGTACGATTCCCATCGCATCCCCCGAAAACAGAGTCCCGTCGCGCTCGTCCAGATACGCGAGGTGATGCGCAATGTGTCCCGGCGTCGAGATCGGCCGGAGTCCGGCCCAGGCGCCGGCATCGCCAGGGCGCCACGCTCGAAGACGGTCGGCCGGAACTGGTTTCACGTCACCCCATAGTAGATCGTGCAACTCCCCGAAGGTTCGACGCGTGCTCGCGACCAGACGTTCGGGATCTATCAGGTGTGACGCGCCATCCTCATGAACATGCACAGTCGCTTTGGGAAACAGCTCCAGCAGGTCCCCCGTCGCGCCCGCGTGATCGAGGTGAATATGAGTCAGCAGGACGTGTCGAAGGTCCTTCCACCCCACTCCACGGCCTCGCAGTTCATCGACCAAGCGTTCCAGCGTGGTGGTCGGGCCGGGATCCACAATCGTGGGCTCGGAGGCATCGACGAGGTAGCAGCAGATGGCTCCCTCCAGGTCGAGATGCTGGAGATCGATACAGGCGTGACGCTTCATTTGCTCTCCGCATTGCCAAGAAAAGAAAAGGGGCGCCCGACTCCGGACGCCCCTTCCTGTGGTCCTGCTTGGTGATCTACCCTCGATCGTCGATCGAGACGAAGTCGCGCGGTTCGGCACCGATGAAGACCTGCCGAGGGCGTGCGATCTTCTGCTCCGGGTCCTCGAGCATCTCCTGCCACTGTGCCAGCCAACCCACCGTCCGCGGAATCGCGAAGAGCACGGGGAAGAGTTCGACCGGGAAGCCCATCGCCTGATAGATGAGACCCGAGTAGAAGTCGACGTTCGGATAGAGGTTCCGCTCGACGAAGAAGTCCTCGTTGAGCGCGATGCGCTCCAGCTCCAACGCGATGTCGAGGAGTGGATTGCGACCCGTGACCTCGAACACCTCGTCCGCGGTCCTCTTGATGATGCTCGCCCGCGGATCGTACGCCTTGTAGACCCGATGGCCGAATCCCATGAGACGTTCCTCGCGCTTTTTCACGCCCTCCATGAAGGCGGGGATGTTGTCGACGCTGCCGATGCGCTCGAGCATGCGGAGTACCGCCTCGTTCGCACCACCGTGCAGCGGTCCGTACAGCGCGCCCATCGCGCCCACCATCGCCGAGTAGGGGTCGGACTGCGCCGAGCCGATCACCCGCATGGCCGAGGCGGAACAGTTCTGCTCGTGGTCCGCGTGCAAGATGAACAGAATATCGAGAGCGCGCTCCAGCACAGGACTCGGCTTGTACTCCCGGGTCCCGATACGGAAGAGCATGTTCAGGAAGTTGGCCGAGTACGAGAGCTCGTTCTCAGGATAGACGTACGGGAGGCCACGATGGTGCCGGTATGAATAAGCTGCGAGCGTCGGCATTTTTGCGATCAGCCGGACGATCTGCTGCCAACGGACATCCGGGTTCTCGATATCCTTCGCTTCCGGGTAGAACGTCGACAACGCCGCCACAGCGCTGATGACCATACCCATCGCGTGTGCGTCGTAGCGAAATCCCTCGAACAGATCCGTAATGTTCTCGTGCACGTAGGTGTGGAACGTCACCTCGTGAACGAAGTCGTCGAGTTGAGACTGGGTCGGAAGCTCGCCCTTGAGCAGAAGGTAGGAGACCTCCAGGTGAGAACTGCGCTCCGCGAGTTGATCGATCGGGTATCCCCGGTAACGGAGGATGCCCTTGCCACCATCGATAAAGGTGATCGCACTCCGCGTGGACGCGGTGTTGGTGAAGGCCGGGTCGTACGCCATCATGCCGAAGTCGTCGTCGTTCACCTTGATCTGGCGCAGGTCCATCGCCCGGATCACATCCCCATCGAGGATGTCGACTTCATAATTCTTGCCCGTACGGTTGTCGCGGATGGAGAGGGTCTTCGTCCCCTCGCTCCCGTTGTCTGCCATGGTCTCTCCCTGGTGGCCGCCCCGACCGCTCGCGCGACTCCGGCGTAGTTTCTGACACAGCAATAACTATATCGGAGCCAGCTAGGGGCCCCAAGGGCGTGGGGCCCTACACCTCTTGAAATACCGGGGGCGGGAATCGAACCCGCATGCCCGTGAGGACAGCGGCTTTTGAGGCCGCCGCGTCTACCGTTCCGCCACCCCGGCCAAGGTCTTTCAGGAAGGGATTCTCGCTGGTTTTCCCTCGGGTGTCGACCCTAGGGCCTCGGACGCAGTCGCGACCAGCGGGCGAAGCACGAATCCTCCACAGGCCCGGAGATGTGGCAGCGCCGACGCAAAAAAAACGGCCGACATCCTGACACAGATGATGACTTGAATCATCATTAGGGGCTGGGTGGAATTCATCCGATGACCGACGTCAAACAAGCGAGTCACTGTGGCGGACCTCAGAAACGACCCCTTCGGAGCCCTCTCGACGGTCGACCTTCCGGAGGGCGCGACCTCGTTCTATCGACTCTCGCGTCTTCAGGATGAAGGCGTCGTCGATTCACTGGATCGTCTACCGTTTTCGATACGGGTTCTCCTAGAGAACGCCCTGCGTCACGCCGGCGGCAGCTACGTGACGCAGGACCACGTTCGCGCGGTCAGCGAGTGGACTCCAACGAACGCGGGCGCGGATGTGCCGTTCATGCCCACGCGGGTCGTGCTTCAGGACTTCACGGGAGTTCCGGCCGTGGTCGATCTGGCGGCCATGCGTGACGGGCTCAAGGCCTTGGGCGGTGACCCTTCGCGAATCAACCCGGTTGTACCGGTCGACTTGGTCATCGACCACTCGGTGCAGGTGGACTACGCAGGCTTCGAGGACGCGTTCCGCCTCAACGTCGAGCGCGAGTTCGAACGCAATGGCGAGCGCTATGCATTCCTGCGCTGGGCCCAGGAGGCCTTCGACAACTTCTCCGTCGTGCCGCCCGGCACCGGCATCGTGCACCAGGTGAATCTTGAATACCTCGCGTCGGTGATCCACCGAAACGAGCACGGCGGGCGCTTTCTAGCCTATCCCGATACCCTGGTCGGCACCGACTCTCACACCACAATGGTGAACGGGCTCGGCGTGGTGGGATGGGGCGTCGGGGGGATCGAAGCCGAGGCCGTGGTTCTAGGACAGCCCTACTACATGCTCCTGCCTGAAGTGGTGGGGATGAAGCTCACCGGGGTCCTCCCGGAAGGCGCGACCGCGACCGACCTGGTCCTGCGCGTGACCGAGCTGCTCCGAAAGCATGGCGTCGTGGGTCGATTCGTCGAGTACTACGGAGCTGGCCTCAGTAACCTGAGCCTGCCCGACAAGGCGACGCTCGCGAACATGTCCCCGGAGTACGGCGCGACGATCGGTTTCTTCCCGGTCGACGACTCGACCCTGACGTACCTGAGGGGTACGGGTCGTGCGGACGCGATGGTCCAGCGGGTCGAGCGGGTCTCCAAGGAGTTGGGTCTCTTCCGCACCGACGAGACTCCCGACCCGGAGTTCACGTCGACGCTCGTGCTGGACCTCTCGACCGTGGAGCCCAGCCTCGCCGGTCCCAAGCGTCCTCAGGATCGTGTTCGGATGGCGGACATGAAGGCGCAGTTCAAGAAGGATCTTCCGGGGCTGATCCCGTCCGGATCTGGTACCAATGGAAGGCGGGTTACCATCGACTTGGCCGGAGAGTCGGTCGAACTCACGGATGGCACGGTGGTGATCGCTTCGATCACGAGCTGCACGAATACCTCGAACCCTTCGGTGATGGTGGGGGCCGGCCTCCTTGCGAAGAAGGCTGTCCAGAAAGGGCTGACCGTGAAGCCCTGGGTCAAGACGGCACTCGCTCCCGGAAGTCAGGTAGTGACCGACTACCTCACCCACGCCGGGCTCCTGCCGTATTTGGAAGAACTTCGCTTCCACGTCGTGGGATACGGGTGTATGACGTGCATCGGCAACAGTGGCCCGCTGGCGGACAACATCAACACAGCGATCCAGGAGCATGGTCTGGTCGTGTCGTCCGTGCTTTCGGGCAATCGCAACTTCGAAGCGCGTATTCATCCGGCGATCCGGGCGAACTACCTGGCCTCGCCCGGCCTGGTCGTCGCCTATGCCCTCGCCGGCAGGATGGACATCGACCTGACGACGGAGCCCCTTGGCGTCGGCAACGACGGCCAGCCGGTATTCCTGGCCGACATCTGGCCTTCCCCGGCAGAAGTTCGGGAAACCGTGGCCTCCGCGCTCAAGCCGGAGATGTTCACGAAGCGGTACTCGGTGGTTACCACCGGTGACGAGAATTGGCAGGCGCTCCCGCTTCCCGAAGAAAGCAGCCTCTATGCCTGGGCGGACGATTCGACCTACGTCCGCAACCCCCCATTCTTCGAGGGTATGGACCTCGACGTCCCGGCAACGAAGGACATTGAAGGGGCTCGCGTGCTGGCGCTCATGGGCCAATCCGTCACGACCGACCACATCTCTCCGGCCGGGGCAATCCCCAAGGCGGAACCGGCCGGGCTGTATCTCCGGGCTCAGGGTGTCGAGGTAAAGGACTTCAACACCTTCGGGTCCCGACGCGGGAACCACGAAGTGATGATGCGAGGCACGTTCGGCAACGTCCGCATCAAGAATCTGCTGCTCGGCGGGAAGGAGGGCGGATACACCGTTCACTTCCCGACGGGGGAAGAAGTGCCGATCTACGACGCTTCCATGCGATACCAAGCCGACGGCACCGCGCTCGTCGTGATCGCGGGAAAGGAGTACGGCACCGGAAGTTCGCGGGACTGGGCGGCCAAGGGCACGATCTTGCTCGGCGTTCGCGCTGTCATCGCAGAGAGCTTCGAGCGCATCCACCGGAGCAATCTGGTCGGGATGGGGGTCCTGCCCCTGGAGTTCCAGGACGGGCAGACTCCGTCCTCGCTCGGGCTAACCGGCAGAGAGACGTACGACATTCGCGGCATCGCCAGCGGGCTGGCGCCCGGGGGTACCGTCGACGTGGTCGCGACGGCCGAAGACGGTTCCACGATCGCCTTCAAAGCGAACGCGCGCCTCGATTCGGATGTTGATGTCGAGTACTACCGAAACGGTGGCATCCTCCAGACCGTACTGCGGAAGATGGCGCGCGGCGAGATGTAGTAGCTGCTAGCGCTCGCCTGGAGAGCCGCGAAGCGCAGCTGGGGGCCCAAGTAGTTCCTGTAGAATGACTGCCTGCCGGAGCGCGTGGGAGCGGTGACCTCGGAGTTGGCGCCGCACGATGGCGGCGTCCTGGCTCATGACGACCGCGAGCGGGTCGAGGTTGTCCTGCTCCGACCGGGCCCGTTCCGAGGGGTCCGTCCCGTACCCGGCGTGCGACAGGTGGACCTTGTGAGCCCCGTGCTCCGTCGTCCGCGGCTGTTTCTCCCCTTGCTCCCACGAGGACACCTGCGCTGGCGCTCGCCGCGCGGATGGGGCCGGAAGCGGCGGGGACTGCGTGGGGAGTTTGAGCGTGCGGGCCGTGGTGTTGTCCAACCGGCCCGCGAGCGCGGCCAGCTCGTCGAGAAGGTCGCCTGAGAGCATCGTCTTCGACGGGGCATCGCGCCGCACCGACTCCTCCGACGACCCGTACGGTTCGGTATACCGTGCAGGCCCCTCGGCGCTCTCCCACTCTTCGGGAACGTCGGCCTCTGGGAACTCGCCCCCTTTCGCCTTCCGACTCCGAGAAATCGACTCGATAATCGAGAAGAAGATGATGACAGCGAAGAAGATCAGCTCTTCCATCGTCCGGGCTCGTTACCCTACCGGATTCGCGCTGGACGACTCGTCCGGCCCGGCGATCGCAGCCCTCATGTTCGTATCCGACTCGATGTTGCGGTAGCGCATGTAGTCCATGACCCCGAGGTTGCCCGAACGCAGGGCCTCGGCAATCGCGAGGGGTACCTCGGCCTCGGCCTTCACGACCTCGGCCTTCATCTTTCCTACCAGCGCCTTCATCTCCTGCTCCTCGGCCACAGCCATCGCTCGACGCTCCTCCGCACGCGCCTGAGCCACCCGCTTGTCGGCCTCGGCCTGATCGGTTTGGAGCTCCGCGCCGATATTCTTCCCGACGTCCACATCGGCGATATCGATGGAAAGAATCTCGAAGGCCGTCCCGGAATCGAGCCCCTTCGCCAGCACAGTCTTCGAAATCTTCTCCGGATTCTCGAGAACCGCCTTATGGGAGTCGGCCGAGCCGATGGTTGATACGATGCCCTCGCCGACTCGGGCCAGGATCGTCTCTTCACCGGCACCACCGACGAGCCGATTGATATTCGCGCGGACCGTCACCCTGGCCACGGCGATGAGCTGAATGCCGTCCTTGGCCATCGCGGCGACCCGCGGCGTGTTGATCACCTTCGGATTCACGGACACCTGTACAGCTTCGAGGACGTCACGTCCCGCTAGGTCGATCGCGCAGGCTTGATTGAAATGCAACTCGATATTCGCCTTGTCGGCCGAAATCAGCGCGGCGATCACGCGGTCCACGCGCCCTCCGGCGAGATAGTGAGCTTCGAGCAGGTTGATATCGAGATCGAGGCCGGCCTTGGTGGCGTTGATCAGCGGCCGGACCACGGCGGGAGGCGACACTTTTCGAAGCCGCATTCCGACCAGAGTGCCGATACTGACTCGTACGCCCGCCGACAGCGCCTCGATCCAGAGTCGAACAGGGATCGCCCACGCAATGGCGAAGAAGAGAATCGTCGCGCCGACCAGAAAGAACGCGTTGAACGCAGCTACCCCGTCCATCCCATCCATGATTTAGCCTCGGTAATGTAGGAACTGGAAGTCGAACTAAGCGGGATTCGGCGCCGCCTTCTCGTCCTGAGCCGACCGGACAACATGGCGATAGCCCTCCGCCCTCACCACCCGAACCGGCGTGCCCTCCGTGATCCACTCCGATTCGGACACCACGTCGATCCGTTCGTCGCCGAAGAGTGCGGTCCCGGAGGGTCTCAGGTCCGTGATCGCTTTGCCCACGGTGCCGACGAGGTCTACGCGCGACTCTGCCGACTCGTAACCCAGCGAGCGATCCGTCCGCTGGAGAAGGAAGATGCCGCTCTTCGCGAGCCGCGCGCTCCGGGGCAACGTACGAATGATGACCCAGGCGGAAACCGCGATGAGCATGATCGTGGTGCTCAAGACGAGGCCGGCTCGCGCGAAGTCGGGCGAGGTCGGCAACCCACCGAGCATGCTCAAGTAGAGTCCCCCCACGATCCCGATCCCGCCGAGAAGCCCGAACAGACCAAAGCCCGGGATGAGGAAGACTTCCACGCCGACCAGGATCACTCCCAGGCCGAAGATGAGCAGGTCCTCCAGACCGGCGAGCCCCACGATCATGTGGGAGCCGAAGAACAGGGATAGCGAAATCAAACCCGCGGCCCCGGCCATCCCGAAGGACGGCGTCTTGATTTCGGTAATCAGGCCGAGGAATCCCAGCGTCAGGAGGAACGGCGCCACCACCGGGTTCGAGAAGAAGCGGACCACTCGTTCAGCCCAGTTCGTTTCCAAGGTCACGACGGGGGTGCCGGCGTAGCCGAGGGTCTCCAGGAGGTCGGCGAGGTCGGCGACCTCCACGGCGTAGCCGATGTCGACCGCTTCCGTGGTAGTCAGAGTCAACAACTTGCCCGCTTCGACCACCCCCTCGATCGCGACGTCCTCGTCCACCATCGCGGCCGCGACGGCGGGATCCAGTCCGGCCGCCTCCGCGAGGGCTCGCATCTCGCTCCGCATGGCCGAAACGATCTTCTCGGGGGCCTTCTGCCCCGTTCCGTCCACCGGGGTCGCCGCGCCAATCACGGAACCGGGCCGCATGTAGATCCGATCCGTGGAGAGCGCGATCAGCGCGCCCGCCGAGAACGCCCGCCGGTTTACCAGGGTGTAGACCGGAATGGGTGCGTCGGTCAACGCATCCGAAATCCGCTCCGCCGCGTCGACTCGCCCTCCCGGCGTGTCCATATCGAGAACGAGCATCACCGCACCCGCCATGGCCGCCTCTGCCACGGCTCGTTCGATGTAGGGCGCCATGCCCAATTCGATGACCCCGGTGACAGGTACCCGATACACCGCACCACCACTCTGGGCCAACGCGGGGCCCGCGAGTAGTGCGGAGATCGTGGCCGCTACGGCCATCGCGATCGGAATGCGGCGGGTCATGACACGGTCCTCCATGAGGTCACCATCGGTAGAAGATACCCGGTCGGCCCCGACCCCGCATCGGACGCCCGCGGGGTACGGGTGATGCAATGACTACGAGGCCAGGAGGCAAACTCTTCCCGGCGGGGCAGCCCCGAAGCGGAGGGGCAGCCGTCCGGTTGACCGGCGCTCGCGACTTCGGGAGCTTAAGGCCTTAGTTCGGATCCAATTTCAGGGGAACGCCCAGATGTCCGATTCGGTTTTGGTCCATTACGAAGCGAAGAACAAGATCGCCGTTCTTACGCTCGACGACGCGCCCGCGAACACCTACACACACGAGATGATGCGCCAGCTCGACGAGTGCATCGTGCGTGCGCGCTTCGATCGAGATGTCGAAGTCATCGTACTCACCGGGGCGGGCGAGAAGTTCTTCTGCGCCGGCGCGAACATCGGGATGCTCTCGCAATCCGACCCCGACTGGAAGTACTGCTTCTGCCTTCATGCGAACGAGACGCTGAATCGCCTCGAGCATACGCCGAAGCTCGTCATCGCGGCCCTCAACGGCCATACGGTCGGCGGTGGCCTCGAGATCGCGATGGCGGCCGACATCCGGATCGCGCGCAAGGACTCCGGCAAGGTCGGACTCCCCGAGGTCGCGCTCGGTGTGCTGCCCGGTACCGGTGGAACACAGCGACTGGTCCGTCTCGTCGGCAAGCCGAAGGCCATTCAGCTCATGGCCGAGGGCTCGACGTTCGGGTTCGATGTGGCCCACAAGCTCGGGCTGGTCAACGAGATCTACGAGCAAGGCGACCGGGATTCGTTCCTGGCCGCGGTGCTCGAATACGCCGCTCAGTTCACGACGCCCAACAAGGCCACCAAAGCGGTGGGGCTGATCAAGCGCTCGGTCCAGACAGGCTCGGAGCTCCCCTTCGAACTCGCACTCGCCCTGGAGCGGGAACTGCAGGCGCAGCTCTTCTCGAGCAGTGATGCGAAGGAAGGCCTCAACGCCTACATCGAAAAGCGGAAGCCTCAGTTCGAGGGCCGCTGACCGCGCCCAGTTTGCGGTACTAGGTATGATCGCGGCGGGGTCCGGAAGCGCTTCGGGCCCCGCTTCGTTCTTCTTGCGTGACAACCCTCTCTGAGGAATCTCCATGTTGGAACACACCATCCGCAATCAGATGTGGATCGGAAACGAGTGGGTCGACGCGGCGGACGGTGGCACCTTCGCGACCACCAATCCGGCGACCGGCGAGAAGATCGCCGACATCGCGTCCGCCCAAACCGCGGATGTAGACCGCGCGGTCGCCTCGTCACGAGAGGCCGCGCGCAGCTCCGGCTGGCGGGATATGAACCCGCACAAACGGTCCAAGCTGCTTTGGAAACTCGCCGATGCGATCGAGGCGAATGCCGACGAACTCGCCGCCCTCGAGACCGCCGACAATGGAAAGCCCTTCTTCGAGTCGAGAAAGGTCGACCTGCCCAGCGTGGTGGAGAACTTCCGCTATTTCGCCGGCCTGGCCGACAAGGTGCAGGGCGGCACCATCCCCGTCGCCGGACCGTTCTTCAACTACACGTTGCGGGAGCCCATCGGGGTCGTGGGATGCATCACGCCCTGGAACTTCCCGCTGTCGCTCGCGGCATGGAAAATCGCTCCCGCCCTGGCGTGCGGAAACGCAGTCGTCCTGAAGCCTGCCGAGCAGACACCCCTCACGGCCCTTCGCCTGGCTGAACTCGCGGGAGAGGTCGGCTTCCCACCCGGGGTGTTGAATGTCATTCCGGGTTTCGGCGAGACGGCGGGTGCGGCGCTGGTCCTGCACCCCGATGTCGACGCGATCGCGTTCACGGGGTCGACGGAGGTCGGAAAGATCGTGATGCGTGCGGCGGCCGAGACTCTCAAGAAGGTCTCGCTCGAACTGGGTGGTAAGTCACCGAACATCGTTCTCGCGGACGCGGACGTGAAAGACGCGGTTCGTGGGGCAACCACGGGAATCTTCTACGGCAAGGGTGAGGTGTGCGCCGCTGGGTCTCGCGTCCTCGTGGAGCGAGCGATCTACGATGACTTCGTCACGGCCTTCGCCGAGCGTGCCGAAAAGATGACCGTCGGAGACCCCATGAACCCCGATACGCGCCTCGGAGCCATCGTCAGTGAAGAACAGCTCGAGCGGGTCATGGGTTACATCGAGGCAGGCAAGCAAGAGGGTGCCCGTCTGGTCGCCGGAGGGGAGCGCACGACCGTGAACGGAAAGGGAAACTTCGTCACCGCCACTGTGTTCGCCGACGTCGACCCGCAGATGAGGATCGCCCAGGAGGAAATCTTCGGACCTGTCGCCGCAGTGATTCCCGTCGAGGACATGGCCGACGCGATCGAAAAGGCGAACCAGTCGAGCTACGGTCTGGCGGCGGGCGTGTGGACCCGCGACGTCGGCAAAGCGCATCGAGTCGCGAAAGAACTCCAGGCGGGCACGGTCTGGATCAACACCTATAACCAATACGATTCCGCGTCTCCTTTCGGGGGATACAAACAGAGTGGGTTCGGCCGGGATCTGGGGTACGAGGCCGCGCTCGAGAAGTACACCCAGGTCAAGAGCGTCTGGGTCGCCATGGATCGCTGACAGGACGGAACGTCACATGCATGAAGCGTGGATCATCGATGGAGTTCGAACGCCGATCGGCCAACACGGAGGGGCCCTCTCCTCCGTTCGTCCCGACGACCTGGCGGCCCTGACGATCGAAGCCCTCGTCGAACGCACCGACATCGATCCAGCAGCGATCGACGACGTGCTCTTCGGGTGCATCAACCAGGCGGGCGAGGACAACCGCAACGTGGCGCGCATGGCCTTGCTTCGCGCGGGACTCCCTGTCACGGTGCCGGGTCAGACCGTGAATCGTCTTTGTGGCTCCGGGATGCAGGCGGTGCTGTCCGCCTTCCACGCGATCACCGCCGGTGAAGGCGACGTGTTCATCGCGGGAGGGGTCGAGAGCATGAGTCGCGCACCCTACGTCATGCTCAAGCCCTCGGTAGGCTTCCAGCGGGGTGACCCGAGCACCGCGGACACCGTGCTCGGGTGGCGCTTCCCCAACCCGGCGTTCACTCCGGAATGGACGATCGGACTTGGGGACACGGCCGAGGTCATCGCCCGCGAGTTCGGCGTCACGCGCGAGGCCCAGGATGTCTTCGCCGCCGAGAGTCAGCGCCGTGCCGAAGCGGCCATCACCGCGGGACGTTTCGCGGACGAGATCATTCCCGTTCCCGTTCCACAGCGTAAGGGCGACCCCGTCCTCGTGACCGCCGATGAGCATCCCCGACCGGGAACGACGGCCGAATCGCTCTCGAGGCTCCGCCCCGTGTTTCAAAAGGACGGGACCGTCACCGCAGGGAATTCGTCGGGCATCAACGACGGTGCCGCAGCCCTACTGGTCGTCTCTGCGCAACGGGGTATGGAGCTCGGGCTCGAGCCGATGGCTCGCATCGTCGCGGGCGCGGTAGCGGGGGTCGAGCCTCAGCGAATGGGGATCGGGCCGGTGCCCGCGACCCGCAAGGTGCTCGCTCGCTCCGGCTGGAACGTCGACGATCTCGATCTCGTCGAGTTGAATGAGGCGTTCGCCGCTCAGGCCATCCCGTGCATGTCAGAACTCGGGCTCGACCCGGCGCGCGTGAACGTCAACGGCGGAGCCATCGCGCTGGGCCACCCGGTGGGTTGTTCCGGTGCCAGAATCATCGTCACGCTCGCTCACGAGATGAGGAGAACCGGCGCCCGACGGGGGCTGGCCTCCATGTGCATCGGCGTGGGTCAGGGTATTGCCAGTCTGGTGGAGAAGGCATGACCGCGATCGAGACGGTCGCCGTTCTGGGCGCGGGCACGATGGGGCACGGAATCGCCCAGGTGTGCGCGGCGGTCGGATGTGATGTCAGACTCTACGACATCAACGAAGGTGCCGTCGGCGCCGGACTCGCGCGCATCCAAGGCAACCTCGACAAGGGGATCGAGCGCGGGAAGGTGACACCGACGGAGCGAGCGGAGACACTAGCTCGGATCTCCACGACCACACGCATCGCCGATGCGGTCCAGGATGCGGATCTCGTCATCGAGGCGGCGCCCGAGTCGATGGAACTGAAGGAGCGGATCTTCGCGGAGGTCGATGCGGGTGCGCCGACACACGCGATTCTCGCGACGAATACGTCATCGTTGTCGATCGGTCAGATGGCCACGGTGGTGGCCGATCCAACACGTTTCATCGGGCTCCACTTTTTCAACCCGGTGCACATCATGACGCTCGTCGAGGTGGTCTGGAGCGAGACGACGTCGGATGCCACCCGAGATACCGCGACTGATTTCGCTCGCCGCCTCGGCAAGGAGCCGATCGTGGTGCGGGACGCCCCCGGATTCGCCTCTTCGAGACTGGGCATCGTCCTGGGCATGGAAGCGATCCGCATGGTCGAGCAGGGTGTCGCAAGCCCGGAGGATATCGACAAAGCCATGGAACTCGGATACCGCCATCCCATGGGCCCACTCAAGCTCACCGATCTCGTCGGGCTGGACGTTCGACTCGGTATCGCGGAGTACCTGCACGAGACGCTCGGTTCGGACGCGTTCGACCCTCCGGCATTGCTCCGGCGCATGGTCGCCGAAGGGAAACTGGGTAAGAAGACCGGGCAGGGCTTCTACGAGTGGTGAGGCGGGAGCCGACGGCGCCGACGCCATGACCCCCCCGGGGCTTCCGAAATGGGCGCGCCCCGCGTTCGTCGGGGCTTTGGCGCTTCTAGTCTACCTGCCGTCGTTGTGGAACACCTTCGCGCTCGACGACGTGTCGGCCGTCGCACAGGACGAGCGCATTCGCGACCTCGGCAACGTCCCCGAGTTGCTGCTGGCGCCTTATCTGACCTACATGCCGCGCGAGCGTTCCCCGTATCGGCCGGTGACCACGGTCAGCTACGCCGTGTCGTGGGCGATGGGCGGTGGGCATCCGGCCGCGTTCCACGTGGTCAACGTCACGCTGCACGCGGGGGCAACCCTGCTCTTCCTGTCTCTCCTGACGGCCCTGGGCGCCTCCGCCGTCCCGGCCACCTGGGCAGCCGCCCTCTTCGCGATACACCCGGTGCACGTCGAGGCCGTGGCCGGCGTCGTCGGGCGGGCCGATGTCCTGTCGACGCTCTTCGTCCTCCTTGCTCTCCGGTTGCATCTCTCGTCGACCCTTCGCCCCGGCCTCCGCATCGCGCTGGTCGCGTACTGCTACCTGCTGGCGCTGGGCTCGAAGGAGAGTGCCGTTGTGCTTCCGGTGCTGCTGGTCGTGGTCGAGGCCATTCGCCGCTCGGGCGTCCACCCCAAGGCCCTGATCGCGACATGGCCCACGCTCGCCGCCCTGTCCGCCGCGCTGGCGATCTTCCTGGTGGCGCGTACGTCCGTACTCGGGAGTCTTCTACATCTCGACGTCGCAGCCTACATCGCCGTTCTCCCAACCGGTGTCCGCGTGACCACCGCGATCGCGAATTTCTCCGAGGTCGCACGGCTCCTCGTCGTACCATGGGATCTGAGTCCAGAATACGGGCCCGGAACGATCGTGCCTGTCCACGTCGGTCAGGGAAGATTCTGGGTGGGATTCGGAGTGCTCGCCGGCTCCGTGACGCTGGTGGGCGTCGGACTGCGCGACTGGAGCGCAGCAGGCAGTCGCTGGCTCGTCGGGGGCGTCCTCTGGGTCGCGACGAGCTTCGCACTTCTAAGCAACCTACTCGTCCCCATGCCGATGTGGCTCGCGGAACGAACCCTCTACCTGGCGAGCGCTGGCATCGCTCTCATGGTCGTCGCGGGGCTTGAGCACTCGGCGAAGCGGCTATCGCCGCCTCGACTGACTTCGGTCCTTCTCGCGGTGGTGGTAACGGTCGGTGGGCTCCACACCGCCCAGCGGTCCCGCGTCTGGCACAGTGATGACACGCTGTTCGCCGACCTGGTGGAACGCCATCCGGAGTCGTTTCGCGCCCAGTCATGGATCGGGAGTCGCCTGGTGGACGCAGGGCAGGTCGAACGGGGTCTCGTCTGGCTCGGGCAGGCCGTAAGCCAGAATCCGAACAGCGCGCTCTTGACGCTCGATTACGTCAGGGCGCTCCTGCTCGCGGGCCGGAGTGTCGAAGCGGAGGAACTCGTACGCCCCGTCCCTCCCCACCTGCATCCATCGAGCTCCGTCTTCCTTGCTCAAAGTCTGATCTTCCAGGGACGTCAGGTCGAAGCGGCCGACGTCGTCCGGCGAGGCCTCGAGTACTTCCCGTCGGAGACACGACTCCTCGACCAAGCACGCCAGCTCGGCATCGGGGGTTGAGTAGAGAGCCAGGATCGCGAGCTTTTCGGCAGCACCGTACGCAAAACCACGTGCCAAACCTTCGGAGTCCGCATGACCGACGCCCCCGTGTTAGTCGAGATCCGTGACGACCACATCGCCGTCATTTCCCTCAACCGCCCGGACAAGCTCAACGCACTGAACGCAGAAGTGCGCGGCGTGCTCATGGAGACCTTCGACGCCCTGGCGGAAGACGATGCCGTGCGCGCCGTTGTGATCCACGGAATGGGCGAGAAGGCCTTCGTCGCGGGAGCGGACATCACGGAGTTCGCCGCTCGGACCGCCGACGAGCAGCGGGCGGTCTACCGGACGAAACGGATCTATGAGGCCGTAGCTGACTTTCCCAAGCCCGTCATCGCGGCGATCCACGGATTCTGCATCGGCGGTGGCTCAGAACTCGCGCTGGCCTGTGATATCCGGGTCGCCGACTCGACAACGCGCATCAGTCAGGCCGAGATTCGGATCGGTCTGATCCCAGGTGGCGGGGGAACGCAACGCTTGGCGCGCCTGGTCGGCCGCGGATGGGCCTCGATCATCTCGTTTACCGGAGACTTCATCGAGGCAGACGAGGCACATCGCATTGGCCTGATCGACGTCCTCGTGGACGAGGGCACCCATCTGGAGCGGGCGATCGAGCTCGCGGGTCGCATGACTCGCTGGAGTCCCGTATCACTGCGACTCGCCAAGGACGCGATCCGGGCCGCGTTCGAGCTGCCGCTCGCAGACGGACTCGTCTATGAGATGGAGCGCTTTCTCGATGCGTTCGCTTCGGACGACGGCCGCGAGGGCGTCGCCGCGTTTGTGGCGAAGCGGAAACCCAACTTCACCGGGCGGTAGCAAAGGCGCGACAATCGGGGTGTTTCCAGGCCGGCGGGCGGGATTCGTGCGTGCCCGTGCGGCAGAGGCCAGCGAAGGCTAGTTTGGGATCTTGGCGCCGAGCCTACCCTCTACCCCGCCTACGCTCGATGAGACTCAAGACCGCTCGCACCCTCACCGGCCTCTACTTCACGGCAGCCTTGATCTCAGTGACGTGGCCTGGCCTGGTGCCGTTTGCCCGCATCGAACCCCTCGTCCTTGGGCTCCCGTTATCGATGGCGTGGATCGCGGCCTGGATCGCTGGCTCCGTCGTCGTCCTTTTCCTCCTCGACAGAGTCGAGAAGCGGTACCGGGACGGGGGTACGGGCTGATGGAACGGTGGGTCGTCGTCACCATCATCATCGCGGCCTACCTCGCGCTGACGCTCACGATCGGTCTCCTCGCCGGTCGAAAGTCGTCGCAGAGTGTCGCCGGATATGTCGCAGCGGATCGAAGCTTTGGCCTCGTCGTCATGTATTTCGTTACCGGTGCGTCGGTGTTCAGCGCGTTCGCGTTCCTCGGAGGACCCGGATGGGCCTATTCGCGGGGCGCTGCTGCCTTCTACATCCTCGCATACGGCGCATTGGGAATGGCCCCGTTCTACTGGATCGGGCCGCGCGTGGCCTCGCTGGGTCGCAAGTTTGGCTACGTGACGCAGGCACAGCTCATCACGGGTCGCTTCCCGTCACGCACGCTGTCGGCGACGATCGCGCTATTGAGTCTGGTCGCATTCGTCCCCTATGTGACGTTGCAGATGCGCGGCGCCGGGATCGTGATCGAAGCCGTCACCGACGGACACGTGCCGCTCTGGCTCGGGGCACTCGTTTCCTACGGGGTCGTCGTCGTGTACGTCCTCGCCGCTGGCGCGATGGCGGTGGGTTGGACGAATACGTTCCAGGGAATCTTCATGGTGGTCATCGCCTGGACGCTAGGGCTGTACCTGCCACACCGTCTTTACGGCGGCATCGGCGAGATGTTCACGCAGATCGCCGCAGTGAAGCCGGAACTGCTCACACCGCCCGGCCTCGGAGCCAACGGTGAACCGTGGACCTGGGGTGCGTATTCCACGTTCATCTTGGTCAGCGCGGTCGGCCTGATGATGTGGCCCCACCTCTTCATGAAGGCGTTCAACGCCAAAGATGACGACACCCTTCGGCGCACAGTCATGCTCTTCCCCACCTTCCAGCTCTTCTTGATTCCGGTCCTTCTGATCGGATTCGCGGGAGTACTTTTCACGGGCGGAGCTCCTCCCTCGGCCGACTTCATTCTCCCGTTCATGATTCTGGAAACGAACCTCCCTTCGATCGTGGTGGGGCTGTTCTGCGCCGGCGCGCTGTCGGCGTCCATGTCTACGGGCGATGCCCTCCTCCACGCGTCGGCCTCGGTCCTCGTGGAAGACGGCGTGACCAAATTCGTCGACCTGAGCGAGAGGGCGCAGCGCGCGCTCATGCGGGCGACCGTCCTACTCACAGGTGTCGTCGCCTACTACTTCGCTCTGGATCCTGACTCGTCGCTCGTTCTCCTGCTGGCTTCGGCATACGGGATCATCTCCCAGTTCGCTCCCCCTGTGGTCGCGGCCCTGTATTGGAGACGAGCCACGACCGCTGGCGTGCTCGCGGGCCTTATTGCCGGCACTGCGACCGCCTTCTTCTTCTGGCAGAACCCCGGCTGGAAGCCCTTCGACATGCACGAGGGCATTCTCGGCTTGATCGTACACGTTCCCGTGCTGATCGCCGTCAGCTTCGCCACGCCGGTCCAGGACGAAGATCACGTGGCGTCGTTCGTCTCATGACCGATCTGCCTCCCGACGCCGCCCTCGACGACCTCCGAAAGCAGATTCAGGCCGTCGATCGCGAGTTGGTCCAAATCGTGGGTCGCCGGCGGGAACTGGTGCTCGCGGTCGGAGCGGCGAAAGCGGCACTCGGCGTTCCGATCCTCGATCCCGAGCAGGAGGCGCGGGTCGTACGGCGGGCCGCCGAGATCGCGCGCGAGTCGCACGCGGACGAAGAACTCATGCGCGACATCATCTGGCGTATCATCGCGTCCGCGCGGGCCGAACAAGAGGGACGAACCCGATGGGGCCCGCCCCTCTCTAGCCCCGGAGCCGACGAGGTGGCAGGGCCCTAGTCGGTTCTACGCGCCCGACCAACACGGGCCATGGCCTTCACTACGGTGGCGCCCCCACCGAGCGGAATGCGAACTCCGAACATCTCCCCCGGTGGGGTCACTTCGAGTGTAAGGTGCGGGTTGAGCGTGCGCAGCGTTGCCACCCCGATGCCGAGCGCGGAGGCGACACTCTTTAGCGTCGTTCCGCCCGGGACGAACACGTTCTCGTATCGATAGGGCGGAAAGCCATCGTGGTTGACGCCGATGACGTCGGCAGCGTTGGCAAGCAACGTAACCGCCACCAGTTTCGGGATGTACTCGCGAGTCTCACGCGGGAGGTACTCGAGAATCTCCCAGTAGAGGTTCTCGTTCCCCATGCGTCCGCCCGCGTGACGATTCAAGACTCTCTCCACTCGGCCCGGACCCGCGTTGTACGCGGCAGCCGCCAGGTACCACGACCCACCGAAGCGCCCATAGAGCCATTCGAGGTAATCCAGCGCTGCGTCGGTAGCCCTCACGGGGTCGCGGCGCTCGTCGACATATTCGTCGAGGCGCAGGCCATACTGCGTGGCTGTCGGACTCATGAACTGCCACAGGCCCACCGCGGACACACGGGACACCGCTAGCGGCGACAGGCCCGACTCGACCATGGGGATGTAGACCAGTTCTTCGGGCATGCCCCGCTCTCTCAGCTTACCCCGGATCATCTCGCCATAGAGTCCGCGTCGCTGAAGCAGGTCATCCAGTTCCGGGCGCCTCGTCGTCTGGAACGCTTCCAGCCAGCGCTGGACCTTCGGATTCACGTCGAGCGGAATCCCGGCCAACGCCGGCGCACCCACCGCGACCGCATCCAGGGTCATGGTTTGGAGAACGGGATCCTGGTCGAACCAGAGGATGGGCACCGCGAGGAGCGGCGCGACCATCAGGGACCCCAACCACCGGGGTCGCGAAAACTCGACCCTCCGGACCTGCTGAGACTCTTCCTGCGAGTCCCATCTATCGACACGGGCAAGCGGCCCGCGAAGGTCAATGGTAGACATGGTCCACCTCCTTCTAGTGTCGCCCTGCCCCCCCTTACGCCCTAAGGGGTCTTCAGGTTCCGATCAAGAACCCCGGGGAGGATCAGGCGTTCCAACCGTGTGCCTGAGCACACGGATGCGAAGAGGTCCGGCCGACAGCGAAACGCCGTCCAGCCGGACCTCGAAAGCGGATGGGGGACCTACTCTGCCGCGTAAACCGAGACGACGTTGCGCGCCTTCATGCGCTCAAACGTCACGACACCGTCGATGAGAGAAAACAGTGTATCGTCGTTACCGCGACCCACATTGCGTCCCGCGTGAATACGCGTTCCGCGCTGGCGCACGATGATGCTGCCGGCACGAACCGGCTGACCACCCGCGCGCTTGACGCCGAGACGGTTCGGGTTGCTGTCCCGACCGTTACGGCTGGAGCCTACGCCTTTCTTATGTGCCATGATTTACCCTATATCGATCTGGATCGCCGGGCTCAACCGAGAGCGACTGCGTCGATCCGGATTTCGGTAAAGTTCTGCCGGTGTCCCTGCTTCTTGCGATACCCCTTCCGGCGTTTCCGCTTGAAGACGATGATCTTGTCACCGCGACCGTGGCGGAGCACTTCGGCCGTAACCGAGGCCCCGTCGACCGTGGGCGTACCCACACGCACGCTCTCCTCACCGTCACCGGTAAGAAGCACGTGCTCGAAGGTCACCGAATCCCCAGGCTCGTTCTGGAGCGTGGGAATGCGGAGGCGCACGCCAGGCTCAGCCCGGAATTGTTTGCCACCAGTTTGAAAAAACGCGTACATGTTTCGAGTTCCCGATTTCGCTCGGACTTCGGTGTAGAGCCTGTAAATGTCGAACCGTCAGGCGGGCCGGTCAAGATGTGTCGCTGCGTGGCCTTCAGGCCGCGTACTTGTCTGTCACGTCGGTCTCCGCCGGCCCGGACAGGAGCCGGAACTCGTCGAGTCGCATGAGCGGGTCGTCCCGCATCTCGAGCTCCATACGGGTTCCGCTTCGCAGCCGCTTCAAGAGGCCGGGTTCTTCCTCGATGACGCGCAGGGCCACCTCGGGGTGAACCCGAACGACGATACTCTTCTCTTCCTTCGATGCCCCGGCCCGCGTAAGTGTACGCTCGATCTGGCGGACCACGGTCGCGGGTGTGTAGACCCGACCGATTCCACCGCACGACGTACAGATCGCGGTCAGTGAATTAAAGAGTGACGGCCTGACCCGCTGCCGGGTCATCTCGATCAATCCGAGATTCGAAACCTCGAACGCCTTCGTCCGGGCTCGATCGTTAGCCAAATGGGATCGAAGCTCTCGAACGACCTTGTCGCGGTTCTCCTGGGACTCCATGTCGATGAAGTCGACGACGATGATTCCGCCGACGTCCCGCAGCCGGAGTTGCTTCGCGATCTCACGCGCCGCCTCGAGATTCGTACTCAGGATGGTCTGTTCGGGGTCCTTCTTCCCTTTCCCCGTAAACCGACCGGTGTTTACGTCGATCGACACCAGTGCCTCGGTCGGCTCGATGACGAGCGTCCCGCCTGACTTCAGGGTAACGCTGCGTCGGAACGCCTTCTGGATCTCCTCCTCGACTCCATACAGATCGAAGAGAGGGATCGGGCCCTCGTGGAGATGCACTCGGCTGAGCAAGTCGGGGTCGACACTCTGCACGTACTCGACGATCTCATCGTACGGGGCCTGGGAGTCGACGCGTAGTGCCTCGAACTTGTCACTGAAGAGGTCACGGATCACGCCGCTGATGAGTGTCGCCTCCCGATGCACCAGGGCCGGCGCACTGCGGGCGTTCGCGTCACCCTGGATCTTGGTCCACCGTTCGTGGAGGCGCTTGAACTCATGCTCCAGCTTCTCGGGCGTGACCTCTTCGCCCACCGTGCGAACGATCAGACCTCCGCTATTATCGGGCAGAATCTTCTGCGCCATCTTGCGCAGCTTCGTCCGTTGGTCGCGCCCCTCGATCTTCCGGCTGACACCCACGCGCGAGGCATAAGGCATGTATACCAGAAACCGGCCCGGTAAAGAGACCTGAGCCGTTAATCGAGGCCCCTTTGTGCTGATCGACTCCTTGGTCACCTGGACCAGGATTTCCTGACCCTTCTTTATGTGATCCTGAATAGGCGGGAGCTTTCGGTTTCGGTGGCTACCCCTGCCGCGTCCCTTCCCGTTCCCATTCCCATTGCTCTCGTCATCGTCCTCGTCCTCGTCGAGGTTGAGGTCCGAGACGTGCAGGAAGCCGGCCTTCCCGGTTCCGATATCGACGAAGGCCGCCTGAATACCTGGCAGGACGGCGTCGACCTTCCCGAGGAATATGTCGCCCAAGATCCGATCCTGGTCGGGTCGGTCGAACATGATTTCCACGAGCTTCTTGTCTTCTAGGAGCGCTACCCAGGCTTCTTGCGGGTTGGCGCTCACGAGGATTTCTCTCCCCAAGCTTTTCTCCAGTTTTTGTGTCGGGCCGCTTGACCCCCACCGGTCCCAGCCGCGTCCCGGAACTGCCCGCCGCAAGTGCTGACGACCCGTTCCGGCGACCGTCTGGCCTCCGGTTTCTCCGGGCGCGATGTGGTGGCGTCTCCCTGAAGTGGGTTCGGACGCCAACACCCCTCGCCACGGCCGACGTTGTTAGTTCACCGATGCGCCCGCGGACACCAGGTCCGCGGGTGCTGATTCCTTCCGGGGCTCGGTCATCACTTCGCCCAGCAACTGACGGGCGATGACCAGCCGTTGAATCTCATTCGTCCCCTCGCCGATCTCACAGATTTTCGCGTCGCGCATCATCCGCTCGACCGGATAGTCACTCGTGTAGCCCGCGCCTCCCATCACCTGGATCGCCCCCAACGACGCACGCATGGCGAGCTCGGAACAGAACAGCTTGGCCATGGCCGCCTGTTTTGCGAACGGGGCGCCCTGGTCCTTGAGCCACGCCGCGTGGTAGGTGAGGTGCCGCCCAGCTTCGATGTCGGTCGCGATGTCCGCCATGCGGAACTGCACTTGCTGGAAGTCCCAAACCGGCTGTCCGAACTGCTTCCGGCCGTGCGTGTACCGAACTGCAGACTCCAGCGCGCCCTCGGCCAGGCCGAGTGACAACGCCGCCACCCCGATCCGTCCGGCGTCGAGCGTCTTCATGAAGTTCACGAAGCCCTGGCCCTCTTCCCCCAACTGCTGGTCCTCGGGGACGAACGCGTCCTCGAAATGAAGCTCGCGCGTGTCCGACGCGCGCCAGCCCATCTTGTCTTCCTTTTCCCCCGCCCGGACGCCTTCCGTGAACGGCAGGTCCGCTCGATGCCCACAGCCCAGGACCTTAGCTCTGTCGAGGTCCACGGTCGGCTTACATACGATGAAGCTGCTGATGCCCTTCGAACCCTTACGCGGCGTCGTGACGGCGGTCGCCACGAAAATTTCCCCGACACCCGCGTTCGTGATGAAGATCTTCGAGCCGTTGATCCGGAAACCCGCTCCGTCACGGACGGCTCGAGTGCGCGTGCCGGATGCATCTGAACCGGCTCCCGGTTCGGTCAGACCGAACCCGCCCAGGACTTCGCCCGACGCGAGGGGCGGAACGAACCTTTCCTTTTGATCTTCCGTGCCGAACGCGAGGATCGGCGACATGCCAAGTGTCGTGTGGGCGGAAACGGTGATCGAATGGCTCGCGTCGAACTTGGCGAGTTCTTCGATCACGAGGATGTAGCTGAGATAGTCCAGCCCCATGCCTCCGAAGTGTTCCGGCACGGGAACGCCGAACAGCCCCATCTCCGCCATCCGCTGGACGTTCTCCCAGGGAAAGTCCCCAGTCTCGTCGAGTTCGCGGGCCACGGGCTCGATCGACTCGCGACCGAAACGTGCCACTCGTTCGCGGAGAGCTACGTGTTCTTCTGTGAGATATCTATCGATCAAAGGGCGGAAATCCGGCTCCGAGGTCGTAACCACACTGATCGCACCGCCCACAGCTTCTGGGCGCCACCTCCCCAAAATAGCGAAGAAGGGCCTGACGGCGGCATCCCTTGGCTCGGGCGAAGCGCAGGACCGCCCCTAGTTTCCCCCGAACCCGGCGGCGTCCGCGCGCTGAGGACCCGAAGTCTACCCGCGCCGACACACCTACGAGACAGCTACAAGACCCTGCAGAGTCCCCTTCCGTTCCCAGCCTGCGAATGCCTCCGGCTCGCTCGAGCGCTCCGAGCGGACCCTCCGACTCACCCATGAGCCACTCTGTCGGGCGGCCCCCGAGCACACGAACAATCCCTGGATCGTCGACGCGCGCCACGCCGAAGCGGTCGGCGTGGCGCCTCAGAGAGCGGTGGAGTCGCCAGAGTTCCACCGACTTCGGGTGCGTCCGGGCGATGAATCGATCGACCAGGAGTCGATCACGTCGGCCGTGAAACGCGAGGCACAGGGCGGACTCGCCGTCCCGACCGGCACGGCCGGCCTCCTGGTAGTAGGACTCGAGGGTCGCGGGCAACTGAACATGGACGACCGTTCGCACATCCGCCTTGTCGATGCCCATGCCGAAGGCATTGGTCGCAACCACGACCCGGCAGGCACCGGTCATGAAGGCCGCCTGGACTCGTGAACGCTCCGGACCGGGAAGGCCCGCGTGGTACGCCTCGGCTCGTATCCCTCGACGGGCCAAATCGTCGCGCACGGTTTCGACCCAACGCCGAGTGGGCGCGTAGACGATCGCACAGCCCGGTGTACTTCGAATAGCTCGGTAAACACCCTTGGAACGCTCGGCCGCCGAAGCGCCGGGCACCACAGCCCACCAAAGGTTCGGTCGATCGAACGAACGCACCACGATAAGCGGATCCGACAGCTCGAGGTTGTCCAGAATGTCCGCCCGCACAGCGGGCGTCGCGCTGGCCGTAAGAGCTAGGGTGGGGCAGCGCAACGCCGCCCGGAAACGACCGATACGGCGATACGCGGGGCGGAAATCATGCCCCCACTCAGAAATACAGTGCGCCTCGTCCACCGCCAGGAGCCGCACATCGACATCCGAGAGGAGGTCGTTGAAGGTTGGGACATCGAGCCGTTCCGGAGAGACAAACAGAAGGTCGACGCCCCCATCCCGGACGCGTTGCGCGGTGGTTCGGCGCGTCTCCTTCGCCTGGGTCGCGCTGAAGTGTTCCGCGCGCAATCCCGCCAGTCGGGCGCGGCTGACCTGATCCTCCATGAGAGACACCAGGGGTGTCACCACCAACGTCAATCCTCCAAGAATGAGCGCAGGCACCTGATAGCAGACGCTCTTTCCACCTCCCGTTGGCAAGACCCCGAGCGCATCGCGCCCGCCAAGAACGGCACGAACGAGGTCCTCCTGGCCGGGACGAAAACCGGGATAGCCGAAGTGGCGACGCAGGACCGCAACCGGATCGATGGACACGCTCGAGAGTCGCCTCGGACGCCGCGCGACGCCATGCGAGAATCGGTCCTAGGCCGAATCCTCGTCGTCGGCGTCAACCGAGGGCTGAGCGTGTGGCAGAAACCTCACGAGCATCGCGACAGCGAGAAGACCGATCGAGCTCCCTGTCATCCACTTCTCGTCGAAGAAGACCCCCGTGAGCCCGACGACTGCGGCGATGGCGAAGATCCAGATCTTCCACTCCAGCTCGCGGCGGCTGCGTTCGTCGAGGGCGGGCGACAAGAGTGTGTCACCCCTTCGAGCGATCGAGAAAGCGGCGCACTCCCTCACGGCACTCGGCGGTCATGCGAGCCTCGGCGTTCACCTCGGCCGCGCGGTCGATTCCGTCCTGGAAGTCCATCCCGTCCAGTTCGTACAACAGGGTCTTGGTGAGCGTGATGGCCGAGACCGGCCTCGCCGCGACCGCGGCCACGTAGTTGTTGGCCTCCGACTTGAACGTGAACGACTCATAGACACGATTGACGAGGCCGAGCCTCTCCCCTTCGGCGGCGCTGAAACGCTCACCCATCGCGACCAGGTCGAAGGTTCGCCCTTCGCCGATCTTGCGACGCAGAATCGCCATGACCAGGGCCGGCACGAAGCCAAGGTGGACCTCAGGGTATCCGAACTCGGCGTCCGACCGTGCGAGAACAACGTCGCAAGCGGTCGCCAGCCCACAGCCCCCCGCCAGCGCCCGCCCCTTCACCAGCGCCACGATCGGCCGCGGATGTCGACGCATCTGCGAAAACAATGCGCCCAAAGACCTGGCATCGGCCAGATTCTCCTCCGCGCTCTTTTCCGACATCGCTCGAAGCTCGGCCAGGTCGGCCCCGGAGCAGAAGTCCTGGCCTGCGCCCGTAATCGCGACGACTCGAACTGCAGGGTCCTCGGCAGCCTCCGCGAGCCCCTTCTTCAACGCCTGAACGAGCTCGGCATTGAGCGCGTTCCTTTTTTCGGGACGATTGAGCGTCAGCGTCGCAACTCCGTCGGCCACAGAATAGATAAGGACGGCTTCGCTCACGACGTGCCCCCGTCCTTGGGGCTCCACCCTGCGGGCACCCTGCCCCGGCCCGCCACCGCCGCAGCGATGTCGTCCGCAACGTCCACTTCCATGCGGAGGAGCGCCGTGCTGAAGACCTTGCCCTGAGCATCATTCATCAGCGACATCGTCCCGCCACCCCCGAGCGCGCCGTGAAGCAGGAAGTTCAGCGCGCCGAGATTCGGGAGTTCGAAGCGCTCTACGGGTCCGGACACCATGGCACCAAAATGTGCCTTGACCGCTTCCGGGGTCACCTGCTCTCTCAACAGGTCGAAGTGGGCTGAGTCGTACGCAATGAGGCCGACGTTCGCCGTATCACCCTTGTCACCGGAGCGCGCGTGCGCGAGATGCACCAGCTGAACTCGCGTCATACCTCTCGGACCTCCACCTGAAGGTGTGCCTCGACCGCTTCACGACGAAGCAACGCCGGCCAGTACGCCATGATCTCCTGGGCTCGCGGGCGGCCACCTGCGAAGCCGGTCACCGAGGGTGGCCCGGTGAGAACCAAGGGTGCGATCTCGCGGGTGAAGCGTTCGACCGCGGCCCGATCTCCAGAGCGCACGCCCACACGCAGCTGCACCTCGGGGAGATCGGCCGGCGGCTCACCGACGAGCGGGCCATGCGTGGAATCCCAGCCGACGAGTTCGACGCGGATTTCGTCGAATCGGTGTCCGAGACGATCCAGGCGCGTCTTGAGGATGTGCGCTGCCGTCTGCGCTTTCGCGGCCGCATCCGGCCAACTGTAGGTCAACGTGCCCGTGGCCTTCCATCCCGCGGCATACGCGATCGAAACTTTGAGGAAATCGGTTCGGGCGCTGCCCTTCACTCCATGGACACGCACTCGATCGTCGCCCAGATCCTCGAGATGGATGCTCGCGAAGTCCGCGATCACGTCGGGGGTGATGTAGGTCTTCGGATCACCCATTTCGTACACGATCTGCTCGGTCACGGACGCCCGCGTGACTCGACCCCCGCTCCCCGGATGTTTTGTGACGATGAACGTGCCATCGGGGTTCACTTCGACGATCGGGAAACCGACGGTCGCGAGCTCGGGGATCTCCCACCAGTCGATCAGACAGTTGCCCCCCGTGCACTGGGCCCCACACTCGTTGATGTGCCCCGCCACGACGCCCGCGGCGATGAGGTCGTGGTCCTCGGCTCGCCAGCCGAATTCGTGAATGAGCGGCCCGTACGTCAACGCCGTGTCGGTACTACGGCCGGTAACGACGACATCAGCGCCAAGGCCCAGCGCTTTCACGATCGGCGCCGCGCCGATGTACGCATTCGCGCTCTGGACGGCCTCGCGAATCGTGGAGAGGGGCTCTCCGGTTTCCATGTTCGCGAGTTCGTGGCCCGCAGCCAGGAGTTCGTCGAGGCGACCCATGAGGTCGTCGCCCGTCACGAGTCCGACCTTGGCCCGTCCGGCGACTCCGGCCCTGCGGCCTGCTTCGACGAGCGCTTCGGCGCACCCGACCGGGTTGACCCCTCCGGCGTTGGTGACGACCCGGACCCCGCCCTCGACACACGTCGGAAAGATCCGCTCCATGAGGGGGACGAAGTCCCGAGCGTATCCGGCCGCCGGGTCGCGCGAGCGCTGCTTCTGCATGATCGACATCGTCACTTCGGCGAGGTAGTCGAGCATGAGGTAGTCGATCGGACCGCCCTCGACCTGGCGCACAGGGGCCTCCGGGTCATCGCCCCAGAACCCCTGCCCACTCGCGATCCGTACAGGCCGCGGGACGTTCATCGGAAAGCCTCCGAGATTTGAAATGCCCCGATGTGGGGGCCTGGATTCTGTCGCGCGGCTCTCAGGAGCACGCTGAGCGCGGGTCGGAGTTCCTCCGGCAACACGACCTCATCGACGAAGCCTCGGGCCGCTGCGAAACGGGCATCCAGTTGCCGCTCGTACTCGTCGCGCACTTCATCCATACGGGTCGTTAAGTCCTCGTCGGGCACCTTACCGTCCTTCTTGAGCTGGTCGAGCTGACTGCCAAACAGTGCCATCACGGCACTCGCTCCCTCCATGACGCCCATACGCCCCGTCGGAAGAGAGAGGATAAAATCCGGATCGAAGCCTTGGCCGGCCATCGCGTAGTAGCCTGCCCCCGATGCGTGGTTCAACGTGACGACGAGTTTCGGGACGGTCGCGGTCGCCATGGCTTCGACGAACTCGGCCCCCGCTCGAATGATGCCCGAGTGCTCCGCAGCAGGCCCGACCATGAATCCGGATACGTCCTGAACGAAGAGTAGCGGCGTGCGGTGACGGTTCATGGTTTCGATGAAGTACGCCACCTTCCTCGCGCTCTCCGCATAGACGATACCACCGAAGTGTGGGGGGCCGCCGGCAGGGTCCTTGAACATGCCGCGAGCGTTCGCGATTACGCCGATCGGCGTTCCGTCCAGGAATCCGGTCCCGCAGATCATCTCCCCGGCGTACTCGGGCTGAAACTCGTCGAGCTCGTCACCATCCAGAATGCACTCGAGGACGTCCCGGATTTCGTAGGGCTGACGATGGTCGTCGGGGAGAAGGTCGTACAGGTCGAAGGCGAGACGCTTCGGTGGAGTCGCCATGCGATCGATCGGCTGTACTTCCACGGGAAGCTCACGCACCAGCTGCCGCAGCCTGGCGAGGCAGGCAGGGTCATCGGGAAGCATGTAATGGGCGACGCCGCTGACCTGAGTGTGCACCCGCGCTCCCCCAAGCTCCTCGGAACCCACCGTCTGCCCGGTTGCACCCTTCACAAGATTGGGGCCACCCAGGCCCATGAAGGACGTGCCCTCGACCATGAGGATCACGTCGGAAAGAGCCGGAAGGTAGGCGCCGCCCGCGATGCACGGCCCCATGACCGCGGAGAGCTGGGGGATGCGCAGGTAGCGCCGCATGACCGAGTTGTAGTAGAAAATCCGCGACGCCCCATATTGACCAGGGAACACCCCGCCCTGGTACGGCAGATTGACGCCCGCCGAGTCCACGAGGTAGATGATCGGGATGCGGCATCGCATCGCGATCTCCTGGGCCCGCAGGATCTTCGTGATGGTTTCGGGCCACCACGAGCCAGCCTTTACGGTGGCGTCATTGGCGACCACGACGACCTCGCGGCCCTCGACGGTGCCGACGGTCGTAACGACGCCCGCGCCGGGTGCCTGCCCATCGTACAGGTCGTGCGCTACGAGCATCCCAACCTCGACGGATGTCGCATCCCTGTCGAGAAGCAGAGCGACCCGCTCCCGGGCGGTCAGCTTTCCCTGTTGGTGTTGCCTCGCAATCCTCTTGGCGCCGCCCCCCTCACGAAGCTGCTCCCGAAGCGTCTTCAGCTCTGCCGAAAGCTCCCCTAGACGGCCCGAACGCCCCCTGGCTGAATCAGCGCTCATAAGCCGACCCCGCGCACCCCTCGCAGCGGGCGCTCAACTCGTCTGCTGCGCAGCGAACCATCCGTTCACGTATTCGATGGCGGTGGTGGTCGGTGTACCCGGGCCGAACAAGCGACCGATGCCACGCCGCTCCAACTCCGCGACGTCATCCTCGGGAATGATACCTCCTCCGGTCAGCAGCACCTGGTCGGCCCCGGCCTCGTCGAGCAGCTTCTTCACACGCGGAAATAGCGTCATGTGAGCCCCGGACAGAACCGACATCGCGACGACATCCACGTCTTCCTGAACCGCCGCCGCCACGATCATTTCGGGCGTCTGGTGAAGGCCTGTGTAGATGACCTCGAACCCAGCGTCCCGGAAGGCACTCGCGATTACCTTGGCGCCACGGTCATGCCCATCGAGGCCCGGCTTGGCCACGAGGATTCGAATCTTGCGTTCGTCGGACATGGGGACTTCCTGAAGGAATTGTCGGTCGCGAAGACGGCTCCACGACTCCGAAAGGTACGGAAGGAGGCGTCACCGCGGGAGCGCGTCAGCCCGGCTGACAGGTCAGAAGAAAACCGGCTCCTTGTAGGAGCCGAAGACCTCCTCCATCGCCGCCCGGATCTCGAAGAGCGTGCAGTAGCATCGCGCACAGTCGAGAATGTACGGGACGACGTTCTGCTCGCCGCGGCACGCACCGGTCAATGCCGAGAGCGTCGAAGCCACAGTGGCTTCGTCCCGTTCGGCTCGCATGGCCGACATCCTGGCGACCTGCATTCTCTCGACCTCCGGATCGATCTTGAGCGTGTCGATCTCAATCTTCTCCGAGCCTTCGAGGAAGTGGTTCACCCCGACCACGACTCGCTCACCGGACTCCACCTCGCGCTGCTGTCGCATGGCTGACCCAGCGATCTGCTGCTGGAACCAACCCTGCTCGATTCCCGGTACGACGCCGCCGAGCGCGTCGATCTCGTCGAAGAGCGCCAGCGCCTCTCGTTCGAGTTCGTCCGTGAGTGACTCGACGAAGTACGACCCCGCGAGCGGATCGATCGTATTGGACACCCCCGACTCGAAGGCCAGGATCTGTTGCGTGCGCAGCGCGATCCGGACCGCCTTCTCGGTGGGGAGCGACAGAGTCTCGTCCATCGAGTTGGTGTGGAGCGACTGCGTCCCACCCAAAGCCGCGGCCATCGCCTGATAAGCCACCCGTACGATGTTGTTTTCCGCCTGCTGAGCCGTAAGGCTGACTCCAGCGGTCTGGCAGTGCGTCCGAAGGCGCCAGGAATCCGGGTTGGTCGCACCGTACCGTTCCTTCATGCCCCTCGCCCAGATCCGGCGCGCGGCCCGGAGTTTCGCGATCTCTTCGAAGAAGTCGTTGTGGACGTCGAAGAAGAAGGACAAGCGCGGGGCGAAGCTGTCGACATCCAACCCGCGGGCGATCCCCCGTTCCACATACTCGAACGCATTTCGGAGCGTGAAGGCCAGTTCCTCACCTGCAGTGGAACCGGCCTCGCGGATGTGGTAGCCGGAGATGGAAATCGGGTTGTAGCTCGGGGTGTGTTCGCTGCACCACTCGAACATGTCCACGATACAGCGGAGCGCGGGCTCCGGAGGGAAAACCCAAGCGTGTTGGGCCTGGTACTCCTTGAGGATGTCGTTCTGAACGGTGCCACGGAGAACGGTCGGATCGATCCCCTGTTTCTCCGCTGCCGCCACATAGAAACAAAAGAGAATGACCGCAGGTCCGTTGATCGTCATCGACACGGACACCTTATCGAGCGGGATTCCCTCGAACAGTCGCTCCATGTCCGCGAGGGACGAGATCGCAACCCCGCAAACACCGACCTCACCCAGCGAGCGGGGGTGATCGGAGTCGAAGCCCATCAGCGTCGGGAAATCGAAGGCGACGCTCAGCCCGGTCTGACCGTGGTCGAGCAGGTAGTGGTACCTCTCGTTGGTCTCCTCCGCGGACGCGAAGCCGGCGAACTGGCGCATCGTCCACAGGCGGGTCCGGTACATCGTGGCATACGGTCCGCGGGTAAACGGATACGACCCCGGCAGGCCGACCGCCTCGTCCTCGTCCGCTCCGTCCCGGTCGACTCGCGTATAGAGGGGTGCGATCTCTCTCCCCGAAATCGTCGTAAAGGGCCCGTCACGCCTGGGGGTGTCGTCGTACGACTCCTCCCATTCGGCCAGGCGAGCCCTCAACTGCGCGAGTTCCTCTTCGCGTCGTTCTACGAGCCGACCCAGTTCCGCGCGGCCTAGTACGTCCCGTTCGATTGTCGACATCCATGCTCCTTGATACCGCGTGTGCGCCGGTGGCCAGAACGCCCACGATGCCTCACAAAGATGACCTCACGCCTCGTGCGGTCAACGAAGCAGAGACGCAAGGATCCCTCGAGCGACCGAGTAGGGCGTTTCCTCGCCCTTCGAAATCCGATCGACACCGAGATCGAGCGCCGCGGTGACTTCCTCGGACTTCCACGCCTCCCGGCTCAATTCCCGCGCGACCACGTCCCGGACCCGGACGCGCGCCCGGTCCCGGCGTCGCACGTCGAGCTGACCACCATGTTCCAGCCACGTAAGGTGTTGGTCGATCGCCTCGAGCAACTCCGGCACGCCATCCTGCGTGAGTGCGTTGGTGGTCAGTACCGGCACGGCCCAGTCCGCCGGTGACACGGGCGGCGCGGCGTTCCGAGCCTCTTTCTTGGCGATCCGGGCGAGATCGACTCCGTGATGAGCGGGGATGTCCTTGAGCGCACTCCCCGCGCGAAGATGCAGGGCCTGGCGCAGCTCCTTCACGAGTCGAGCAGAACCCGGGCGGTCGGCCTTGTTCACCACAAAGACGTCCGCGATTTCCATGAGGCCCGCCTTCATCGCCTGGATCGCGTCACCCGACTCAGGTACCAGGACGACGACGACCGTATCGGCGGCAGCCGTGATCTCGAGTTCGGTCTGACCCACTCCGACAGTCTCGACGAGGAGACGATCGAAGCCGAAGCCGTCCATGAGATCGGCGACCTCCTTGGTCGTCGTGGCCAGTCCTCCCAGGGAGCCGCGCGTCGCCATCGATCGGATGAAGATCCCGGCGTCCGTCGCGAGGTCGTTCATGCGAATTCGGTCTCCGAGCAGTGCGCCGCCGGAGTACGGAGAGGTCGGATCGACGGCGACCACCCCGATGTGCTCGCCGGCCGCTCTGTACGTCGCCGCGGCGGCAGCGACCAGACTCGATTTCCCGGCCCCGGGCGGCCCGGTGAAGCCGACCCTCTTCGCGCGCGGGCCACGGGCCATGACCTCGTGCAAGAGATCCTGAAACCCGGCGCGTTCACTCTCGACGATCGAGATCGCCCGGGCCAACGCTGGCACCTGTCCGTCACGAAATCGCTCGAGGAGGTCGGCCATCGCATCTGTCATGACCATGCCTGCGGCTCTTCTCCCGGCGGTCACGTTACCTCCGTCCGTTCGTTCGAATTCCGCGCGCATGCCGTAGCGGATTCTCGAGCAGGTGGGTCGGAATGAAGAGGACGACTACGAACATGAAGAGCGCCGCGAGGAGGCCAAGACCGAGCAGCCACCAGTTCCTCAAGGCGATAAACAGAATCGAGGTGATCACCGCGGTGGCCGAAGCGAAAATGCTCAAGAGCAGACGGCGCGCCTGAAGGTGGAGAAAGCGCTCCTGCTGCTGGATGTCCCGGGGATGGATTCGCACACGGAGTTCTTCCCGCTCGGCGCGCGTGACGAGATCTCGCACGGACCGAACGACCGACTGCGACTCCTCGACGAAGCTCTTCGCCATCTGAGCCGGAAGCTGTCGCGTCGTCCGGAGGATCTCCATCTGGTTGTCCAGCACGATCGCGCGAATGAAGGACAGACCGTCGAATCGTTTGTCGTAATGGAACGCGAGCCCCTCGATGAGCGCAGAGGTCCGAAAGAAGTAGACCAACTCCTGCGGGAGAACGAGCGGCCAGGTGTAGAACGTGTCCAGGAGCTGCGCGATCACGTCGCCCACGATCATCTGACGATTGGTGGTCTTGGCGCGTTCCACGATACGCAGGATTTCGGTCGCCGCCTCACGAATTTCGCCGCGCGACACCTCCGGACTGATCATGCCGAGGCGGTACATCTCATTGATGACCCCGTCGATGTCTTCTCGCCCGAGCGCGAGCGCGACCCCGAGGATCGACTCGCGTGTCCACTTCGGCACCTCGAGAACCGCACCCCAGTCGAGCACGACGATCGTGCCGTCGTCCTGAACGAGGAGGTTCCCCGGATGCGGGTCGGCGTGCATGAAGCCGTCGACCATCATCATGCGAAGGTACACGTTGGTCAGTGACTCCATGACCTGTCGGAACGAGAGGCGCCCCGACTCGAAGTGCCCGTGAAGCTTGTCGATCTTGGTGCCTTCGCAGTGCTCCATCACGAGCACCCTCCGACGGGTAAACCGAGGGAGCACGGCCGGAGCGCGCACCTTCCGCTGATCCGCGAAGACGCGTTGGAAACGGGCCACGTTCTCCGCCTCCTGCTCGAAATCCATCTCGTCGCGAACACGGACGGAGAACTCTCGAACGACGTTCGTCAGGGCCCGTACGTGATGGTTCGGAAAGAGGATATTGACCCAGAACAACAATCGGAACGAGATGTCCAAGTCGAGCGCCACCGACGCCTCGACACCGGGCCGCAGAACCTTGACGACCACATCGCGCCCATCCACTCGCGCACGATGAACCTGCCCTAGGCTGGCGGCGGCCTCCGGGACGTCCTGGAAGTCCTCGAACAGGTCGGACGTCGGGGCGCCGAGCTCCGCTTCGATGACGCGCCGGATTTCGTCCGCCGGATCCGGAGGCACCTGATCCTGAAGTTTTCCGATTTCCGAGAGATAAGGTTCGGGAAGAATGTCCGCCCGGGAACTCAGGAGTTGGGCCAACTTGATGAAGGTCGGCCCAAGGTGCGCAAGGCGCGCCGTTAGGCGTTCCGCACGGCGCTCATGATGACCCTCGCCCCGAACAGCCGGGCGTCCGAACACGATCCACGAGCGCCGATCCCGGAGGAAGGCGACCCCATACGGGAACAAGCGGAGCGCGACCGATAGGGTGCGTGCGAGGCCTCTCATGACGCTGTCCGAGTCCCCATCCGAGGACCGGTCAACCTCCGAGGAGGAGCTTCGAAGCGAGCCCGAGCAAGAGGAAGAAGCCGCACAGATCCGTGAGCGTATGGACGAAAACCGAGGAAGCCACCGACGGGTCTACCCCTAGACGGTCCAGAGTTGCCGGAACGAACGCTCCAGCGAAGCCCGCCACGATCTGGTTCCCCCACATGGCGAGAAGCACGACGAGGCCGAGCATCCGGTCGCCGGTAAGCACGAAGGCCAGAAGTGCGATGCCGGTTCCGAGCACCGCACCGTTCACCAGTCCCACCATCAGCTCTTTCGCTACGAACCCCCGAGCGCCGCCCGTGCCCTCGATCGTAATCCGCCGGATGGTGATGGCCAGCGACTGGGTGCCGGAGCTACCCCCCATCGCCGCGATGATGGGTGCGAGGAACGCGAGCGTGAGGATCTGATCTACGACGTTCTCGAAGACGAGGATCATGGACGCAGCCAGCGCAGCGGTCACGAGGTTGAGGGTGAGCCAGGGTAAACGAGTGCGTACCGCGTCGGTCCAAGAGGACCGAAGTTCATCCTCGTCGGCCACACCCGCGAGGCGGAGGATGTCCTCCGTCTGCTCGGCTTCGATGACGTCGATCACGTCATCGAACGTGATGCGCCCCAACAAGATACCACTCTCGCTCACGACCGCGACCGAGGCCAGGTTGTAGCGCGCGATCAAGCGGCCCACCTCTTCCTGATCGAGGGTTGGCGCCACGGTCGCGACGGGCGCGTGAATCAAAGGTTCGATGTGGTCATCCGGATCGGCGATCACCAGATCGTCGAGGCGCAGCGTCCCGAGTAGTTGGCGCTGGTCATCGATCACGAAGACGGTATAGAACTCCTCCACCTCGCGGCCTTGAATCCGAACCTGCTCGAGCGCCTCGGCCGCGGTCAACGATCGCTGCACCGCCACGAGCTCGGTGGTCATGAGTCCGCCGGCCGTCTCATCGTCGTACTTCAACAGATCGATGAGTTCACCCGCCGCCTGGTCCGACATCGCGCCGAGAAGCCTCTTACGCTCCTGCGGCTCGAGTTCGCCCATCAGGTCGGCCGCGTCGTCGTCCGCCAACTCCTCGAGAAGCTCCGCTCCCTTCTCGAGCGTCAACGCCGCGAGCAGGTGACCTCGTTCCTCGCCCTCCTCCATCTCGGCGAGTGTCTCCGACGCTAGCTCCGCAGGCAGCGCAGACAGCAGGGCGATCTGGGCGGCTTCTTCCAACTCCTCGACCAGGTCAGCGAGGTCGGATGCGTGGAATTCACCAACGAGCGCCGCGACCGCGGCGAGGTCGCCCGTCTCCACGAGCATCTCGATGCGGCCCGCCAGAGCGTCCTTTTCTTCAATCGACGGGGACATGGGATGGCAGCTTCAGAGGGAAGGATGCCCACACCGTGAGACGAATCACGGGGTCCGGCGCTGGAAGATCCCGGCGTGGCCCGTGTGGGGCAAGCCATCCGTTCGCGAGGGCCGGCGCTTGGCTACCGCTCGTCCAAAAGCTCCCGAAGCAGCCGTTCTTGCAGCAAATACATAGGGCTCCCGAGCCGATCCGAACCGTCCGAATGGTCATGTCCCAAGACGTGCAGCATCCCATGGATGGCCAGCCGAGCCAGCTCTTCGTGCAACACGACCCCGTACTCTGCCGCCTGGCGCACCGCCTGATCGAACCCGATATAGATATCGCCGATCACTCGGGTGTCGTCGCCGAGCGAGAACGCGATCACATCGGTCGAAACGTCCTTATAGAGGTACTCCCGGTTCAGGCGCCGCATCTCCGCATCGGGTAGAAGAGTGAGCGACACCTCAGCCGTGTCCCGTAGCGCACTCGCGAGCGCACATCGAACCGCCCGTTCCATGAGGTCGGGCTCTACGGGCTCGAAGTCACCGACGTTCACGATCACCTCGACTCCGGAGCCGTGGCTGGCTTGCCCCACCCTACGCCCCATCGTTCTCCAGGACCACCGAGGGCTCGGGCCCATCGCCCTCCGCTTCGGTCAGGTGCTTTGTCTCGGGATACTCGATGCGGCGATGAACGACCCCGCCAAGGATCTTCACGAACTGATCCTTGACCTTCGCGATCTCACCCAGGGTCAGCGGGGCCTCGTCGAGTTGTCCGTCGCTCACCTTGCTTTTGACCACGGTGTCGATGAGGTGCCGGATGCGCTCGGGCGTCGGATCGCGCATGGCCCGCGTCGCGGACTCACACGAGTCGGCCAGCATGACGATCGCGGTCTCGCGTGAGCGCGGCTTCGGGCCCGGGTATGAGAAGCGCGTGGGGTCGACCTCTCCACCGGCAGCCTCCCTCGCCTTTTCGTAGAAGAAGCCGATCCGTTGAGTTCCGTGATGCTCAAGGATGAACTGCACCACAACACCCGGGACCTTAGCCTCGCGAGCCAGACGCACACCTTCCGTGACGTGCTCCCTGACGATCGAGGCCGACGTCTCTGGTTTGAGTTTGTCGTGCGGATTGCGGCTGTCGGGCTGATTCTCCACGAAGTAGTGAGGCTTCAGCATCTTGCCGACGTCATGGTATAGAACGCCGACTCGGCAGAGCAGCCCGCTCGCGCCGATTTCGGTAGCCGCGGCCTCTGCGAGGTTCGCGACGTTGATCGTGTGCGCATACGTCCCAGGCGCCTCCATCGACAGGCGGCGCAGAAGTGGACGTGTCGGGTCGGCCCACTCGAGGAGGGTCTGGTCCGTCGTAATCCCGGTGAAGAGCTCGAAGACCCAGAGGAAACCCACAGCGAGAAGAGCCGAGACCGTGGCATTGCCGGTAATCGCCATCCCGGCCCGAGCGACGTCACCAAGCGGCTGAGAGGTCGAGAGACCGTACGCCAGCGACACCAGCGCCGCGGCTCCGGCGATGATCGCGATCGACACCCATGTCTCCGACCTGCGTCGAACGGCTCGCACACTCATAGCGGCTGCAGCGCCACCGCCCATGACGACCAGGACGGTGCCATACGACGAGAACGGAGCCAGCGTTCCGGTGATAGCGGCAAGGAGTAGCACGAGCAGGAGCGAGATGCGCGTATCCCACAACACCGCGACCGGAAGCGCCACGAATGCAATCGGCAGCCATTCGGCGGGTAGGCCACCCCTATGAATTCCGAGGGCTGCCCCAAAGTACGCGGCGGTGAGCAGCGCGAGCAGGAGGAGCCATCGAAAATTGGCGTACACGAGCGGCCGACTGAAGTACAGGAGCAGGCCGAAAATCGACAGCAGAATGAAGGTCAATAGGCCCGCTCCAAACAACGCGCCGGCGACGGGGTCCTCCGACTCGAGCAAGCCGGCCGCTCGAAGTTCGTTCGCATAAGCGTCGAGCCGCTCGAACGTCTCTTGCCCGATGGGATCCGCGGCACGGACGATTGCTTCGCCCTGGAGTACATCAGCCTTGGTGAGCGGCACCGAACTTCTCGCGGCTTCCCTGTCGGTTTCCGTTTCTATGACGTTGGGGATCAGACTGTATTCGAGGTGGAAAATCAGGACCAGGCGAAGCAGGTCCTGAGCATCAGGAGGAAAGTCCGGCGGGAGGAACAACACCGCTCGTGCAAAAAACTCCCGCGAAGTGATGACCTCACTGACCGCACGCGTCTGCTCTGTACGTTCCGGGCCGACCCGCACATAAATCACATCGGTCGTGACCGCGCTGATCTCCGCCGGGTCCGCCATGCCGCGCGGGATGATTTCGCGAGCAGCCGCCTGGCCCGCGGTCCGCAGCGCGGTCCGCTGACGATCGTTCACGATGTAGCGCATTTGTGACGGGGTCGCGCTGACTCGACTCATCTGCAGGATGCGCCCCAATGCGAGCGTGTCCCCAACCGCCGCAGCACTGTCGAGTGCGCCGAAAAAGCGTCCTAGACGAGCCGCAACCGAGTCGCCCGCTGCTGATCTCTCGTCGAACGTGCGTGGGACGGCCTCTGCGGCGAGTCTGCGCTCTCGCTCCAAGTCCGTCGCCGTCTTGGGAACGCTGAACGGGATCTGCGCGATCACGTCCTCGGGCGCGACCATTCCGACCGAGTAGGGCGTCACGTCCATTCCCTCGGTCGGGGGGAAGAAAACCGTGACCATCGCGGCGAGCGCAAACAGAAGTAACAGTCGCGCACCGTGGTGACGGGCTCGCTCGCCGAACGACGCTCCCGGATCACCCGACAGGCGATAGAGAACGGAGCCCTCGCCCCATTCCTCGAGTCGGCGGTTCACGACTCGGACCCCTCGACCTCATCTCGCGCGTACGCCTGGATGATGTCCTTCACCAGGCGGTGTCGAATCACATCCCGAGCATCGAGATAGGACACGGCGATTCCCTCGATCCCACCGAGAATCTGTTCGACCTCGAGCAAGCCGGAATCGGTCTTCTTGGGCAAGTCGATCTGTGTCTTGTCCCCGGTGATCACCACGCGCGAGTTCAGCCCCAGGCGGGTAAGGAACATCTTCATCTGAGCGCGGGTCGCGTTCTGCGCCTCGTCGAGAATGACGAATGCGTCTCCGAGGGTGCGACCACGCATGTAGGCGAGTGGCGCAATCTCGATGGTGGAGTCCTCTAGAGCCCGACGAACCCGCTCCTGAGGGATCATGTCCTCCAGCGCGTCATAGAGGGGTCGTAGATACGGGTCGACCTTCTCCTGAAGATCCCCCGGAAGGAAGCCGAGATTCTCCCCGGCCTCGACCGCCGGCCGCGCCAGGATGATCCGCTTGACCCGCTTCTTGTAGAGCGCGTCGAGAGCAGCCGCAACGGCCAGGTAAGTCTTGCCCGTTCCGGCCGGCCCGATGCCGATCACGATGTCGTGTTCGAGGATCGCAGCAAGATACGAGCGCTGACCTTCGGACTTGGGGACGATGACCTTGCGCGAACCCGGCAGAGCGATCCGAACCTCGTCGGACGGATGCAGCACCCCGTTGCCGCCAGAGGAGTCGACCCCATCGGCGAATCTCGCGATGTCGGGAGTGTCGAACGGAGCGCGCAAGCGGGACAGCTCGATCATGTGCTGAACCACGGGAACCGCCCGCTCTACCGACGCCAGCGCGCCGGTAAGGATCACGTGATCACCCCTCATGACGACGCGCACGGAGAACAAACGAGTCAACTCGTTCATATTGCGGTCGTTCACACCCGCGAGCATGAGAGGGTCAGCGCCCTCCGTATCGAGCCGGTGCTCTACCATCGTGTCGCCGTTGGCCAACGCCTTCTCCTGAGAGCGATCAGCTCTCCGTTCGCCCCTTGCTACGGAGCGTGAGGCCCAGGGCCTCCAGTTCGCCTTCTCCGACGGAGGTCGGCGCCCCTTCGAACAACGCCCTCGCTGCAGTCGTCTTGGGGAAGGCGACCACATCTCGCAGGCTCATGGATCCCGTGAAACGCTGAACGATACGGTCCATCCCCAAGGCAATGCCACCATGCGGCGGCGCGCCCACGGACAATGCGCTGAGAAGGAAGCCGAACTTCTCCTCGATCTGGGCATCGTCCAGTCCCAGGACGCGGAGCACTTTGCGCTGGAGTTCGGGGTCGTGCATTCGAAGACTGCCGGAGCCGAACTCGGTGCCGTTATACACGAGATCGTACGCCGTCCCCCTCACAGAGATGGGGTCGGTGTCGAGGAGACCGATGTCGTCGAGGTGCGGCATGACGAACGGGTGGTGGCTAGCGAAGAGCACACCATTCTCCTCGTCGAACACGGGAAAGTCGGTGACCCAGAGCCACGCGTGTTCGCGAACGATCGGGAGCTGGGCCGTCGCTGCCGCGGCGGCGCGGACGACGGCCAGCGTCGGCGACGTGAGGCGGTCCGGACCGGCGGAGACGAGCGCCAGGTCGCCGACGGCGAGTCCCATCGCGTCGGCATGGGCCGGATCGAGGAACTTCCCGAGCGGGCCCGACGTTCCCTCTTCGGACCGTTTGGCCCAAAGCAGTCCGGGAGCTCCGGAAGCCTTCGCACGGTTCTCGATCTCCTCGATTTGCCGACGCGACAGACTCGCGCCCCCGGCGAGGCGTACCCCCCGTACCCGCCCGCCCGCGTTCACTTGGCTTCGGATGATGCCGAAGTCGACGTCCGCGGTCGCCGCAGTCCAATCCTCGATTTCCAGGTCGTAACGAAGGTCGGGCCGATCCGATCCATACCGCTCCATCGACTCGTTCCAGGTGAGTCGAGGGAAAGGCAGCGGAGCGTCGATCCCTGCCACGGCGGCCAACGACGCCATGAGTCCCTGGATCCACTCCAGGATGTCGTCGACCGTCACGAAGGAGGCCTCGACATCGATCTGTGTGAATTCCGGCTGTCGATCCGCCCGGAGGTCCTCGTCCCGAAAGCAACGCGCAATCTGAAAATACCGATCGAACCCGGCCACCATCAGAATCTGCTTGTAGATCTGTGGACTCTGAGGCAGGGCGTAGAACTCGCCCTTGTGCACCCGACTCGGAACGAGGTAGTCGCGGGCTCCCTCGGGGGTCGCCTTCGTGAGAATCGGCGTCTCTACCTCGATGAAGCCATGCCGGTCCATATAGTTCCGAGTTTCGAGCACGAGCCGGTGTCGAAGCATCAGGTTCTGCTGCAATTCGAAGCGTCGAAGGTCGAGCACGCGGTGTTGCAGGCGCAGCTCTTCCGCGGGGAGTTCGTCTTCAGGAGCGCGGTATACGGGAATCTCGGGAGTACGAGCGTCCGACAGAATCTCGACGTTCTCCGCACGGAACTCGACCTCGCCCGTCGCCATATCGGCGTTACGAGCGCCATCCGGGCGCACGGCGATGGTTCCTGCGACCAGGATCACATCCTCGTGCCCGATTCCGCGGGCCACTTCGAGCGATGCCGCATCGGTCCACTCGGGGCCGAAGGAAACCTGTACGAGCCCGCTCCGATCCCGGAGGTCGACGAAGAGCAGACCACCCAGGTCTCGACGCCGGTGCACCCAGCCAGCCAGGGTCGCCCGCTCGCCACCGTCTTCCGACCGCAGACCACCCACCATGCGGCTGCGGAGCCTCGTACGTTCGATATCCATCTGAGACATCACGTCAATTCCCTCGAGTCGACTCTATCGCTCCGGTTCGGTCGATCGAACCAGTCTACTGCCACTGGATACCCGAGCACGAGGCCCCCAAGATCCGCAATCCAATCGCGGGGGTCGGCGAACCGGCCCGGCACGTACATTTGATGCCATTCGTCGCTCAATCCGTAGAGCGCTCCCACCAAGAGCAGAACCCAGTGGGGAATCGATCCCTGCATTCGGGACCGACCGTACGCCAACGCGACACCGAGGACGCCGTACAGTACGAGGTGCCCGATCTTGTCGCTGCCCACGAAGGAGACTCCGATACCCAGGTCAGGCGATGCGCTCAATAGAAAAAGGACCAGCGCCCAGCCGGCAGCCGGTCCCCACGCGCGCACTCGCTTGATGAAATCGTTCTGTGTGATCGGGTCGTCCTTCTGAACGGTCGTGTGGCTACAGTGGCCTTCAGCGGGCGGCTAAGTTAAACGGGGCCCGATGTCCGTTCAAGAAAGATCCATGTCCGCACCGCCAAGACCCGACCTGCTGTCGCTCACGCCGGAAGACCTCCGCGCGAGTCTTTCTGACCATTTCGAGGGTCGAGGACAGCCCACGTACCGCGTCGGGCAGGTTGAGAAGTGGGTCTACCAGTCACTCGCTCGGTCGGTCGCGGACATGTCCGATCTGCCCGGCGTCGAGCGGTCCGCGCTTGCTGAGGCCTTCGACATGGCGACGCTCGACGCGACCACGGTCCAACGGAGCACGGACGGGACGGTCAAGCATCTCTGGCGTCTGGCAGACGGTGAACTGGTCGAATCGGTTCTAATCCCGACGCCCCGGCGTCTGACGTTGTGTATCTCCTCCCAGGTCGGGTGTGCGATGGGCTGCACATTCTGTGCAACGGGGTGGGGAGGCTTTGACCGGCAGCTCACGGCCGGGGAGATCGTGGGTCAGTACCGAGCGTCGCGTCAGTGGGCCGAGGACAACGGCTACGGCCCGATCACGAACATCGTTTATATGGGCATGGGCGAACCGCTTTCGAATCGGAAGGCCGTGCATCCGTCACTCACGATCCTCAACCAGGGCTACGGCGTGGGGGCTCGACGGATCACCGTATCTACGGTGGGAGTGGTGCCAGGGATCCTCGAACTCGCCGCGCGCCCCGAGCAGTTCAGATTAGCCCTCTCGCTGCACGCACCCTCCACCGAACTACGCGCGGAGTTGATCCCGCTGGAGAAGAGACATCCGCTCCCGGAAGTCTTGGGCGCTCTGGAGAAGTTCGACGACGGGGGCGGCAAACGGATCACCTTCGAGTACACGATGATCGACGGGATCAACGATGATGTGGACCTGATCGAGCCGCTCGCCGAACTGGCTCTGCGCGTGCGCGCTTTCGTGAACTTGATTCCCTTCAATCCCATTCCCTATCAGGACTGGAAGGCATCGCGCCCGGACAGGATTCGTGCCTTCGCAGAGATCCTTGAGCGTCGTGGCGTTTCCGTCGCGGTCCGGGGCACCCGTGGGCGCGACATCGACGCGGCCTGCGGCCAGCTGCGGGGGCACACCCTCGTGCAAATCGAAAAGGCCCGAAAGGACTGACCCGCGGCGGCCCGCCCGCGCGGCGGCGCCCACCGCCTGTGCAGAGGCTCCCTAGGAGATCCCTCGGCCCACCCGTCCCCAACGAACCTCGCGCAGTGCCGGGAAAGGACGATACGAGTCCTTGTTGTACGAGTAGTACGTGAAGACGGCGCGCCCCTCGAGTCGCCACCCCTCGAGCAGGCCCCAATACCGAGAATCGAAGCTCTTCTCACGATTGTCGCCGAGCATGAAGTACCGGTCTTCCGGTATGACCAGGGGGCCCCAATTGTCCCGCGTCGGTGCGTAGGTCGCGGCGTTCACCCTTGGAGCGACGTGATCTCGTTGCCACTGCATCCAGGGATGCATTTCGTCCCCGACGTCCGAATGCACAGCATACGGTTCGTCTTGGAGTTGGCCGTTCACGTATAACGCTCGGTTTCGCATCTCGAGTGTATCGCCGGGCATTCCGACGAGGCGCTTGATGAGCTTCAGCGTCTCTTCGTGGGGGGGGTCGAAGACCAGAACATCGTTGCGGCGGGGCCGCGAATAGCCCGGAATACGAACGCTCGTCGCGGGAATCCGAGAACCGATCGCGGCTCGGTTCACGAGGAGCATGTCGCCAACGAGCAGAGTCTCCTCCATCGAACCGGACGTGATGACGAACGTCTGCACGAGAAAGGTCCGCAGGAAGAGGAACAGTACGACCGCGATGACGATCGACTTCGTCCACTCCACGAAGGAATTCGGATCGCCCTCCGCTGCCGCAGAGCGACGTGCTCGTCGACCCTCCGCCGCCTTCTTGGTGCTTGAAGGCGGGGTCGCCCCCTCCTCCCCATCCCTTCCCTTGTCCTTTTTCGCCATCTATCTGCCTGCCCTCAGAGGGGCCTCGTGTGCGTTTATCTGCCGAACCAGCCGCGGGGATCCCACCAGGCACCCGAGCCACTCGCATCGTCGACACCCGGCCGATCGTTCGGCCCCGACCACTCGCTACCCAACAATACGGAAACGTCGACGTACAAGTTCGGGTTCGGATCGCTCTGGACGTTATCGATTCCCAACTCCTCCGCAACGGCCTGCGCGATGTCGGTGCGCCCGACCCGGTCGATGACCCCCGAGACGAGCGCCGCATCGAAGGGGACCGCGTTCCCGAACTTTACGACATCGAAGCCCGCGGCTCGGAGTGTCGTGGTCGCCTGGGCCGCCATCCCCGACACCCCACCGACGTTCAGAATTTCGACCCTGACCCGCCCCTCGTTCCACGGGTCGGTCCCCGATCTGGACACATCAGGCGTCCTATCGACGCCCAGGTTCACGCCGATCGCGACCAGCCCGCCGCCCAGTACGAACCCGGCGATGACCCGGCGCCCCCGCCGCGTCACCGGCGTTCCTTCACGAGGTGATTCCAGAATTCGACGGTTCTCGGACGAACCTCCTCCCCCTGCTCGACGAGCTTCCCGACCCGAGCCCGCACGATCTCGAAGACGACGTCGTCCAGCTCCGCCGGCATGCGCCCCCGGAGTTCCCCTCTCCAGTCGGCCAGGAAGGATCGGCCCGGTTCGAGGAAATCGGCAGCGTACAGCGCCCGACCCAACGGACCGAACGACGCGTCGCCCATGGTATGGAAGGCGACCACGGCGAGCAGTTCGCCGTCCAGCACCCCTTCGACGCGCAGCCGCTCGGCCCCCGCCGGCCCGTGCAACAGCGGGCCCGGAAGGTCCCGCTCGGCGGGCGGGACTCGCTCTTTCAGGACGGATGGATCCTCGTCGCGAAGCACGTCGTGCAGAAAACCAACCGCGCGCCATCGGGTCCGTTCCAGCGGACCGAGTCCCAGCGTGTCGGACCAGCCACCGAGGAGATCGGCGACCCTCCCCATGTGCGCCCTGCGCCGATCGCTGGCTACCGCCCAGGGAGGAAGTCGCCCTTCGGCGGCCTGCGACACGATGTCGTGCACGGTCAAACGGATCTCGGGCTGAGGTCGATCAGGATGAACAGTACCGGCTCGGGCATCGTGACTCCACCCTGACGGTTACCTTGCAGCATGTCGATCCGATGGGACTCCCTTCTGGTACGCCACGTCGCCCGTGAACTGCACGAAACCCTAGGGGGACACCGGCTCCGGGCCATTCGGCTCGATGGCAGCAGTCGGGATATCGCACTCCTTTTCCGGGAGCGAACCCTCCTGTGGCGCCTGCACCCTGAGCGCGGACTCCCGCTCCTGCGACCCCCGATCGATCCTGAGGGTCAGGACCTTCGATTCAACACACGACTTCGAGCGGTCACATCGCCTCCAGACGAACGGATCATCCGATTCGAATTCACAGGCGGACAAGCGGGTCAGGGAGCGATCGACGTGATCGTCGAACTGCTTGGCAACCAGATGAATGCGCTGGTCGTCGAAGGTCCGTCTCGTACGATTCGGCACGTGCTCCAGCGGCGCGATGGGGGTCGGCCGGCCCACGTCGGATCTCCCTACCACTCACCGCCGTCAAGCGGGCGACGCGGCGTGGACGGAGCGTTGTCGTCCGAGGAGTGGGAGGAGATCCTCGCCCTCTCGCCCCCGGGAGATCGAGCGCGCGCGCTGACCCGGAGCGTCGCGTGGATGTCACCGATCAACGCGGGCGCCTTCCTGGAGGCGCCCCAACAGGGTCGAAAGATATGGAGCGCCGCTGCCACCGGTGCGATCAGCCTCGCTCCGGTGGTGCTCGAGACCGATCGGGGCGCCCAGCCGTATCCGTTTGTGCTGTCCGGCTATGAGGCCCGACACGTCGACACCCTGCTCGGAGCCTTCGAGGTGTGCGCTCAGGAGCGTGCGGCCGGGGGCGACGCCACACCCGCACTGGCGATCTCTCCGGAGCTCTTGGCGATGCTGGAGGCCACGATCCTGCATGTCGAACGCAGGATCGTGCGCCTCGAGGCAGAGCTCGCCGGTCGCGAAGACCCCCAGACGCTGCGCTCGCTCGGTGACTTGATCCTCGCGAGATACAGGGACGTTCCGGTCGGTGCGGCCCACGTGTTACTCCAAGGGTTCTCTGGGGAGGACGTCTCGGTGCAGCTCGATCCCACGCTGGCGGTGCACCAGAACGCAACGAGCTACTACGATCGGGCGGGACGATCGGAACGGGCGGCCGAGCGTATTCCCCGGCTCGTCGAGAAGGCCGTACGGGAGCGCGACCGGCTGCGTGAGCTCCTCGACCGGGTCAGCCAAGGAACGGCCTCGGCGGATGAGGTACGAAGCGCCCTCCCGAAGACTCCGGTCCGTCGCGCGCGGGGCGACGTGCCACCCGCTCTGCCCTATCGAACCTTCCGAAGTTCCGGTGGACTCGAAATCAGAGTGGGGCGAGGCTCGAGACATAACGATGACCTCACGTTCCGACACTCGGCACCGAACGACGTCTGGCTGCACGCCCGACATACGGCAGGTGCCCACGTTATTCTTCGATGGCCGGGTCCCGGAAACCCCCCGGCTCGGGACCTCGAGGAAGCGGGTACACTCGCGGCCATCCACTCCAAAGGGCGGACGTCCGCGACCGTACCGGTCGACTGGACCTTCCGGAAGTACGTGCGCAAGCCGAGGGGAGCCCCTCCCGGCTCCGTGGTGCCGGACCGGGTCAAGACCGTCTTCGTACGCCCGGACGCAGCTCTTACGGGCGTGCTCGCGGACAACGACTCCTAGGGAATCTCTAGCGGACGACCACTCGCAACGAACGTCATCCCAGCGCCGCGCGCAGCGAGGCGATGAAGGCCGCCCCGGCCTCGACCCCTTCCTGCTCCAGCGTGCGCACGAGTGCGCTGCCGACGACAACCCCATCGGCGATCGCCCCCACCCTCCCCGCCTGCTCCGGTGTTGAGATCCCGAAACCGACGGCCACTGGGAGGTCGACGACTTCGCGAATTCTGCGGACTTCGGCCTCGAGTCCGGAAGGGAGTTCCGACTGGGCGCCCGTTACCCCGGTTCTCGAGATGTAGTAGAGAAAACCGGACCCGGCCCGTGCGACCTCCTGCGCCCTCTGGGTGTCCGTCGTCGGCGCGACCAAGCGGATGAAGTCGAGCGGCGACGCCGCCACAGCATCTTCGAGGGCAGAGTCCGAGCCCAGCGGGAGATCGGTCAACAGGAGGCCATTCGCACCCGCGTCGACCGCGGCAGCGAGGAAACGCTCGAAACCGAATCTCACGACGGGGTTGAGATAGGTGAAGAGCACAACAGGCGTATCTCGGCGCGCTCGAAAGCGGGAGAGATCCTCCAGGACCCGGGCGACCGACATACCGTTGGCGAGCGCCCGAAAGGACGACTGTTGAATCGTGGGACCGTCCGCCAACGGGTCGGAGAAGGGAATTCCAAGTTCGAGCACATCGGCTCCCCGATCGGCGAGCGCCTCCAGCAATGGAACCGTGGAGTCGACATGCGGATGTCCCGCCGTGACGTAGGGGATGAGCGCCGCTCGCCCTTCAGAGCGCAGCGCCGTGAAGACGGACTCAATCACGCGATCAGATAGTCACTCACGCGGATCCCGTACTTCTGCGGATCGGTCGTCTTGATGATCTGGTGCACGGGAGCTCCCGTGCTCGGGTCCGACGCCGCCAGATCGATCGTTTTCGGTTCCGGGAGCGGGAGGCCGACAGGATCGGAGATCACGCGGACCTTGGGCCGATGGAGCAAATCGGGATTCGGATTGACGTGAGACACGATGGCCAACTCGTGGGTGTCGAGAATCACGAGCGTGCCGACAGGATACACACCCGTGGCCGTGATCAGGACCTTCACCAGCAACTTGTCGAACCCACGATTCGGATTGTCCCGCATCTCTTGAAGCACCGCATCGGGCGGCCAGGGCTCGTACTGATAGCTGCGAACGGAGGTACCTGCGTCGAATGCATCGGCCACCGAGACGATCCTCGAGAAGAGCGTGGGCTCACGCTCCCGCGTATTCGCAGGATATCCTGTGAGATCGATCTTCATGTGGTGTTCGTACGCCATCAACATCTGGCGGTACGGCACATCCGTGAATCCATGCATCTGGAAGAGCAGAAGGAGGCCCTCGGTGGGGTGCTCTTTGAGCAGCGCCCACTCCTCGTCCGTGAGCGCGCCCGCTTTGTTGATGACCTCCGCAGGGAGCCTCTGCTTGCCGATATCGTGGAAGAGCGCACCGAGGCCCAGTTCGTAGAGCTGCATGCGCTCGAGGCCGAGGCGCTGACCGATGATGACGCTGAAGATCGAGACGTTCACGCAATGCGTGAACGTGTACTCGTCGAAGTCTCGGAGAGTCGTCATCGTGACCATCGACGATTCGTTCGAGAGCACCTGGTCCACGATCCCCTGCACCGCTCGTTTGACCTTGCGAACGTTCACCGCCCTCCCGATTCGCATGTCGCCCATCACTTCTTGGGCAACCTTGACCGACTGCGCGTACGTACGCTTGGCCGCGGTGAGGGCCTCCTCGTCGTCCTTCGGGTCTTCGACCTCTGTCGCTGGCTTCAGGTCGATGTGCTCGACGGGCGTCTGCGCGAAGCGTTCCATGAAGCTCGCGAAGGGGTCCTCTCCCGCGGGCGGACGGAGCAGCATCGCCAGCAGCGGCGCCCACTCGGCCCGCTGAACCCCATTCACGACCTCGACGCCACCGATGCCATGGGCTGTGAGTGCGCTCGCGAACGAGCCGAACGTGGCAAAATTCGTGACATCGAGACGTAGCCGAGTCTCGTTGAGGAAGAAGAAATCCCCGACGACGCGGATCTCGGCCGACCCGTCGACCTTGACGATGCGCTCGACAAGGTTGTGCAGATCCGTCAACGCCTGCTGCACCGTCTCGTTCTCGACGGGATACAGCTTGAGTGCATTCAGGGTGCCGTAGAATCCGGTGAGAAGCTTCCTTCCCAGATCCTGATAGTTCAGAGCGCCGTCGGACACGAATCAATCCTCCTGGCGCAGAGCGCGATTGACGTTGCTACGAACCACGGGATCCTCGTCCTGGGTCGCGCGCTCCAGAGAGGCTCGAGCCTCGGGCCCAGCGATGCGACCCAGTCCCAATGCTGCCGCCGCTCGGATTTCAGACGATTCCTTGTTCCCGAGCAGGCCCTTCTTGTTCAGCAGTTGATCCAGCAGCCCGACACCATCGCCTTGCGCCGTCTGCCCGTAGGCTTCGAAGACCGCCAACTTTTCGGTGACATCCGCGGTCCGGATTCTCTTGCCGCGAATGATGCCGGAGAGGGTGCGTGCCGCTGGCAGATAGCGAAGCTCACCGAGAGCCCGGGCCGCAGCGATCCGGACCTCCCGTTCGGTATCCTCCAGCGTCTTCTCGAGCGCACCCGCGACGGTCGAGGCCTTGAGCGCGATCGCAGCGTCGATGGCCGCGAGGCGTACCCTGGGATCGGCGTGAACGAGGAGCTTCGCGAGAGCGGGCGCGGCCTGCGTGATCTGCATCTCGCCGGCCAGACGGGCCGCCGCGGACGCCAACAGTGGGTCGTCCTCGCCGAGCAGGCGCACGAGCGCCTCGCGATTCCGGTCGGCGATACCCTGGACGGCCTTTCGGAGAACGCCCTGGAGTTCCCGGTGCTCTACCGTCTCCGATTCGCGAAGCAGAGGAGCGAGCGCGCCTCCCAAGAGGAACTGGAGAAAGCCCCCGAGCTGAGCGGACGACACCTTGATGGTCCCGTCGTAGAGGGCCCGGATGAGTTCCTCGATCGCCTCCGGTGCGCTGATGGCTTCGAGAATATCCCTCGACTTCGCTAGCCCCTCCTCATCGAACATCCCCTGGATCTGTTCGAGGCGTCTCAGCTCCCGGAGCACATTGGTCGCGGCGATGAGGCCTCCGCGACTCAAGAAGTTGGGAAGCAGCGTGTCGAGGATCCCGAGCACCTCCGACTGACGCTCCCGGTCGGTCGGCTCCTCGAGGCGATCGAACAATGCCTTGAGCACGTCCGTGCGGATGTCGCGCTTCATCTCCTTGTGGAGCTCCGCGCGTAAGGTCTCCATATCTCGGGGATCCAGGACGTAGAGCGTCGGGTTGAAATCGTCCTGCTTGACCGTCTGAGGCGTATCCGCTGCGGCTCCCGCGGCCCCCTGCTCTTCCGCGGCGGCGATCTCCTCGTCTTCAGCCTTGAGGGCGGCTTGGAGCTCTTCGCCAGAATTGCCACCGCCCGCCTCCGGAAGCGCCACCCCTTCGGCCAGCAGATCGACGTATTGGTACTGGAAGTGAACGAGTTCTTCCTCCCAGAGGACCGTCAGCAGGTCATCGCCCTCGGGAACGAGCTTGCGGGCCTTCTGCAAGACACCGAGAAACTGATCCAACTCGTTCTCTTCGAGGCCCGGAAGGAAGGTGACCTCGCGGACACCATCCTTGAAGAACAGGAAGGCGAGGGAGTCGTTCCGACTCTCGGACCGATACACCTCGGCCCCACCGAGGTAGATGTGGTCCTCGTCCATCGATACGACGAGCTTGTCCATGTCCTGCCACAACGCCACGAACTCGTTCTTCAACGTCTCGACAAAGCGCTGCCGGACCGGGTTGTTCTCGTCGTAGAGCTGGAACGCCCGGAACGCCTTGCCCAACGTCACGAACAGGGATCGGACCGCTTCGACGGGAAGCTGGTCCTCGTCCCAGTCCAACGTCTCGTCGGGAGGGGTCGCCGGGTCGAGCGGTTCGCTCACGCTACGTGCTCACAGCAGCTCGCCCCGACCCTCGGTCCGGGCAACATGCGCGACATCCTTGTCGCCTCGGCCGGAAAGACACACCACGACCGGGCCATCGTACGTCCGCCCCTCGGCCAACACATGCGCAATGGCGTGGGCCGATTCGAGGGCGGGAATGATGCCCTCCAATTCCGAGAGGCGATGGAATGCATCAAGCGCCTCGTCGTCCGTAACGAAGGTATAGCGCGCCCGCCCCGAGTCCTGGAGGAATGAATGTTCCGGGCCGACACCCGGATAGTCCAACCCCGCCGAAATGGAGTGGGCAGGTGCGACCTGCCCATCCGAATCCTGCAGAAGATAGCTATGCGAGCCATGCAGGACACCCGGCGATCCAACCGCCAGTGAAGCAGAATGCAGTCCGGACTCGACCCCCATGCCGCCGGCCTCGACACCCACCAACTGGACCTCTGCGTCCGGAACGAAGGCGTGGAAGATGCCCATGGCGTTGGATCCCCCGCCGACGCAGGCCACCACCCCGGCCGGGAGCCTCCCCTCGCGCTCGAGGATTTGCTCACGCGCCTCGTAGCCGATCACGGACTGGAAGTCGCGAACCATGCGCGGGAACGGATCGGGACCGACGACCGAACCGATGATATAGTGGGTGTCCTGTACGTTCGTGACCCAGTCCCGGATCGCCTCGTTCGTCGCGTCCTTCAGAGTACGCGTCCCCGAGGATACCGGACGGACCTCGGCCCCGAGAAGCTGCATCCGGTACACGTTGAGCGCCTGGCGGGCGATGTCCTCCTCGCCCATGTACACGACACAGTCGAGGTCGAACAGCGCGCACGCGGTCGCGGTGGCCACACCGTGTTGACCAGCTCCCGTCTCCGCGATGATGCGACGCTTGCCCATCCTGAGCGCGAGGAGCGCCTGCCCGATCGTGTTGTTGATCTTGTGGGCGCCGGTGTGGTTCAGGTCTTCACGCTTGAGGAAGATCGCCGAATGACCAACCACCTCACCGAGTCGGCGGGCGTGGTACAGCGGTGTCGGTCGCCCGATGAAATCCGTGCTCAGCGACCGGAATTCGTCCTGGAAGACCGGATCCGCAGACGCAGCCCGATACGCTTCGGCGACTTCGTCGAGGGCCCCCATCAGGGTCTCGGGCACGTAGCGACCGCCGAAGACGCCGAAGCGTCCGCTCTCGGCTTCGGTCGACTCGGTCACACCCGGCATATCAGTCGATTCCGGCTCACGGTTCCACATCAGGCAGGTCCGTCGGGATACGCACGGACGCGAAAAAGGTTCTCATGAGGATAGGGTCTTTGACGCCGATCGACGCCTCGACACCCGAAGACACGTCGACGACGTCCGGACGAAAACGCGAGACGGAGACCGAAACGGAATCCGGCGCGAGGCCTCCGGCCAGCACGAATTCGAGGTGATGCGGTATGGCGCCACGGACGGAGTCGGGGTCGAGGAGGAGCTTGGCGCCGGCACCACCGATCACGCCGTCCCGCCATCCTTCAACCAACAGACCATCGACGCAGTCCGCGAACCGATCGACCGCGCGGCTCACATCCTCCAGTGACTGCGCCCGCACGGCCTTCCACAGGCGCCAATCACCCTCCGACCGAAGCGCCCGGACCACGGCGACGCTCTCATCACCGTGAAGTTGGAGCACCGCCGCCCCCATCGTCCGAGCAAGTGCGGCCGCCGCCTCGGGCGCCTCGTCGACGAGAACCGCCACGCGAAAGGCGCGAGTCCCCGCCACGACCTCTCCGAGGCGTTCCGGTTGCACGCTACGAGAAAAGCCAGCCGAGACTACCACGCCCACATAGTCGGCCCCAAGGTCGTCGGCGAGGCGGGCATCGGCACTCCGCGTAAGTCCGCAGATCTTCACCTTGGGCCCGTCAGACACGATTGCGCCCCCGGTTCGACACGCCCGAGAGCGCCCGAGCCGCCTCCGCAGGGTCCTCGGCTCGGAGCAGGGCCTCCCCCACCAGAACCGCGTCGACCCCCGCGCTGCCCAGCCGTTCTACATCCGCACGATTCCGAATGCCGCTCTCGGATACCACCACAACGTCGTCGGGAAGCTGCCCGAGAAGCCGCTCGGTGGTGCCGAGGTCGGTCGTGAATGTCGCGAGGTCGCGGTTGTTCACTCCCAAAATCACCGAGCCGAGCCGCAGGGCACGCTCCAACTCGGTGGCGTCATGCACTTCGACCAGGACGCTCATGCCGAGCCCCTCCCCTTCCCGATGCAGCAACTCGAGCATGACATCATCGAGGATCCGGACGATGAGGAGGACCGCATCAGCCCCTGCGGCGCGGGCCTCGATCACTTGGACGGGATCGATCGTGAAGTCCTTTCGGAGCACCGGAAGGGTCGTCGCAGCGCCCACGTCAACGAGGTCTTGGAGCGAGCCTCCGAAGTACTCACCGTCGGTGAGAACGCTGAGGGCAGAAGCGCCGGCGCTCTGGTAGCCTGATGCGAGCTCAGCCGCGTTGATGTCGGGCCGGATCGCCCCCGCCCCGGGGGAGCGCCGCTTGCATTCCGCGATCAGGGATACCGTGCCGGGCCTCGCCAAAGCGCCGCGGAAGTCGCGGACCGGCCGAGCCGTATCAAGCGCGCCCTCGATATCGTGCGCCCGGGTGCGCGCCTCATCGACCTCGGACCGCTTCGTGGAGACGATCGACGCGAGAATCCCGGGAAGCGAGTCCTGTCCTTGCGTTTCGGGCAACGTTCGGGTAACCTACTTCGGTTCCTATTCGGGTTTCCCACCGTATGGAGGGAGGGCGCCATGCCCCTCACCAAGCGCCAGAAAGAGATCCTCGATTACATCGAGTCCTTCATCGACGATCAGGGGTACGCCCCGAGCTTCGAGGAGATCGCGGAATCCTTCGGGTACTCCTCACTCGCCACGGTGCATGAGCACCTGAGCAATCTGGAACGCAAGGGCTACATCCGGAAGTCCTACAACGAGAGCCGCTCCATCGAACTCATTGGGCGTAACAACGGGACTCCGGTCCTAGAGCTACCCCTGCTCGGGTCGGTCGCCGCCGGTCTTCCGATCGAGGCGATCCAGGACAACGAGACCATCGGGGTTCCGCCCGACATGGTGCGTCGACGCCGGGACAACTACGTGCTCCGGGTGGAAGGCAACTCGATGATCGAGGAGCAGATCCGCGACGGCGACTACATCGTCGTGCAGGCGCAGGAACATGCTGAGGACGGCCAGATGGTAGTGGCCCTGGTGTCGGGAGAAGCCGCGACGGTGAAGAAGCTCTATCGGGAGGGAGGCCGGATTCGCCTCCAGCCGGCCAATCCGACCATGAAGCCGATCTTCGTCGACGCGCACGAAGTTCGGATTCAGGGTGTCGTGGTGGGCGTCATTCGGAAGTACTGACCGGCACCACTTCCGTTCAGCTGCGGGTCGAGGCGACCCTCAGGGCTTCTAGTGCACCGGCGGCAGCGCCCGAATCGATCGTAGTCTCAGCGAGACGGACCGCCTCAGGCCAGGACCCCGCGCGATCGGCGACGAGGATCGCGGCCGCGGCGTTGAGTACGACCGCGCTGCGCGCGGCCCCGCCCTGACCTGCCAGGACTGCCTCCAGAATCGCGGCATTGTCCGCGGGCTCCCCACCAGCCAGCCCTTCCGCGGCCACGGGCTGCAGACCCACCTCCGCTGGCGTGATCGTGTACTCGCGGATCGAACCGTTGCTGAGCTCGGCCACCCGAGTCGCACCGATTGGGCTGACTTCGTCCATTCCCGGAGCGCCGTGGACCACCAGTGCCCTCAGATGCCCTAGTTCGAGGAGCGCGCCCGGAATCAGAGCGAGCAAGCGCTCGTCGGCCACACCGATCACCTGGCGCCGCGCTCCAGCTGGATTGGCGAGCGGCCCAAGGATGTTCATCATGGTCGTGATGCCCAATCCTCGCCGAACGGGACCCACGTGTCGCATCGCCGGATGGAGGAGCGGGGCGAACATGAAGACGATCCCCGCTTCCTCGAGGATTTCCCCCATCCGTTCCGGGGTCAGGTCGATACGAACGCCCAGCGCCTCGAGTACATCGGCGCTCCCACTCCGCGAAGTGAACGACCGATTCCCGTGTTTCGCGACCGGGGCCCCAGCTCCGGCCACCACGAACGCTGCGGCGGTGGAAATATTGAAGGTCGTCACTGCTCCGCCCCCGGTCCCGGCGGTGTCGACCAGGAGGGTCGCGTCGGACGAGGGGACCCGGACCATCGCCTTCCTCAGCGCGCGCACTCCGCCGGCGACCTCGGAAGGGGAGACCCCTTTCACACGGAGGCCCATGAGGAGGCCCGCCATCTGAACCTCGCTCGCCGATCCGTCCATGAAGCGGTCGAAAGCCGCCTCGGCTTGGTGGACCTCGAGCGATCCGCCCTCGGCGACGATCTCGAGAAGGGACGCCAGGTCCCCGCTCCGGTCTTCGACGCTCATGTGGGTCCACCTCGGTTAAGGGCTGAAAACGCTAATACCCATGCGGTTTTTTGCCAACTTGACATCACCGGATCGCGGCCTACCTTTTCGCGGTGGACGCCCCTGAAACCATCCGAATTCGCCTGACCGTCCACTATGACGGCGCCGCTTTTCATGGGTGGCAGGTCCAACCGGACCACCGCACCGTGCAAGGCGACCTCGAAGCAGCCCTATCACGTCTGGCGGATCGCCCCTGCACCGTAACTGGATCCGGACGAACGGACACGGGGGTTCACGCGACCGGTCAGGTGGCAACGGTGGACATGCCCCTTCCGTGGACGGGAGACAAACTCCGCCGATCCTTGAATGCTGTGCTGTCAGGCGATGTCTGGATCGAATCGGCTCATGCGACCCGGGCCGACTTCCATCCTCGCTTCGACGCGGTCCGCCGCACCTACCGATACGAGGTCGGCCTGCGGCCCGACGCCCCGTCACCCTTCCACCGCCGGTGGTGTTGGCCCCTCGACGATCGGCTCGACCCGGTGTTGTTGAAAGCGGCTGCGGACTGCGTCGTGGGGGAACACTCGTTCGAGGCCTTCGCAAAGTCGGGTCAGCCCGAGCGTGGCTACCGTTGCCGAATCGCCTCCGCGGAGTGGTCGGAGACCCCGCTGGGGGTCCGCCTCACGATCACGGCCGACCGGTATCTGCACCATATGGTTCGGTACCTGGTCGGTACCATGGTGGATATCTCGCGCGGTCGTCGCTCGCTGGACGATATGGCTAGATTACTCGGCAACGATCCGGATCTCACGACGTCGCCGCCGGCGCCCGCCGAGGGACTCTTCCTGGATCGTGTGGAGTACCCCGATGACCCGACCGACTGACCTTCCCCCAGACTCTACACCCGGGAGTGGCCCCCAAGCATGAAGATCTTTCTCGACACGGCTGACCTCGGCGAAATTCGCCGCGCTGCCGACGCAGGCCTCATCGATGGGGTCACGACGAATCCTTCGCTCGTTGCGAAGGTGGGGGGCGGGCGCGACATCACGGAGTTGTACCGAGAGATCTGCGAGGCCGTGGACGGGCCCGTGAGCCTGGAAGTTATTGCTGTGGACCGCGAGACCATGGTCAGCGAGGGGCGAAAACTCGCTGCAATCCACGAGAACGCGGTGGTGAAAGTGCCGCTCACCGAGGACGGCTTGAAGGCCTGCCGTGACCTCGTGAAAGAGGGCCACCGGGTGAACGTGACGCTCTGTTTCTCGGTTTCCCAGGCGCTCCTGGCAGCCAAAGCCGGTGCAAGCTACGTGTCACCCTTCGTCGGCCGGATCGATGACGTGTCGGGTGAGGGCATGCAGCTGATCCATCAGATCCGTCAGATCTACGACAACTACGGGTACGAGACGGAGATCCTGGCGGCTTCGATTCGCCATCCCATGCACGTGGTCGAGGCGATGTTGATCGGGGCGGACTGTTGCACGATCCCATCCGGCGTCCTCTGGCAACTCAGCAAACATCCTCTGACCGACAAGGGCCTCGACGCCTTCCTGAAGGACTGGGGAGGACTGGGCACAACGCTCTGATTCGATCGACCCATAATCCCTGGCCGGAGCACGGGACCGGCCCTCTGAGACGAAGAACGTGGCTCGAAGAATGGACAGAAGACGTTGGGTAGCAGGAAGCGCACTGCTGGGTGCACTCATGGGATCGGCGTGCGCGCCGGAGAACGCGAACGCCGATGCCGGGCGGGTGTTGCAGACGGCGCCGCCCGTCGCACAAGAGATCGACCAGAGCCGTACCACGGCGATCGTGCGAGCAACGGCCCGCGTGGCCCCGGCGGTGGTGAGCGTCAACGTGTTGCGTGCTGCACCGGTCCAGGCTCGGTCGATGTGGGAGAGTCTCTACCTGCCTCCGGGGGCCCAACGCCGGAGCGCCAGCTTCGGCTCGGGGGTGATCGTGACGTCGGACGGGATCGTGCTCACGAACCACCACGTCATTGCGGGAGCGTCGCAGATCCGGGTCACGCTTCCAGGTGGCAGAGATGTAGACGCGGAGTTGGTCGGCACGGACCCGGTCGCCGACATCGCGGTGCTTCGGATCGGTGGGTCCGACCTACCGGTCGCCCCCGTGGGGACGGTGTCGGGCCTGATGATCGGGGAGTGGGCGATCGCGATCGGGAATCCACTCGGGAACTACGTCGGCGACAGCGAGCCGACGGTCACGGCGGGGGTGGTCTCCGCGTTGAATCGCAACATCGCACCGTCGTCGAGCGATGAAGGCTTCTACTTCGGCATGATCCAAACCGATGCCGCAATCAATCCGGGCAACTCAGGCGGCGCGCTGGTCAACGCGGACGGAGAAGTCATCGGCATCAACGCTTCGATCATCTCGCGCAGCGGAGGCAGCGAAGGCCTCGGCTTCGCCATCCCGATCGACCGCGCTCTTCAGATTGCACAAGACTTGCTGCAGCACGGAGAAGTGCGACGGGCATGGGTCGGCCTCGATGTCGAGCCGGTCGAAGCGGACGCCTGGGGTCGAACCCGAGGGGTTCGGGTCAGCAGAGTCGCGGCGGGCTCGCCGGCTGCAGAGGCGGCGCTGCGCCCTGGTGACATGTTGGTCGGAGCCAACGGGCGCGCGCTCGCCGGTCCTCTCGACTGGGAGAGTATTCTCCTCGACCTGAGAGCCGGAGATCCGTTGACACTCAACGTCGACGGGCAGCGTCAAGCGACCTCACTCGTCGCGATCGCGTTCCCCTCGGCGACGGCTGCCAGAGTCACGCTGTTCCAGGATATCGAACTGATCACCGTGACCCCTCAGATCCAGCTGGAGCGTGGCTTGGTGAGCGAGGACGGCGCACTGATCGCGGACATCTCCGCTGAGCTGGCCGGCAGCCTTGGGCTCCAGGCGGGCGACGTGATCCTGCAGATGAACCGTGTCCGAATTCGGAGCGCGGAAGACGCGGCCACCTTCTTCGGCTCCCTTCAGGGAAGCGGACGCGTGGTCGTATACCTGGAGCGCGACGGGAGTTACGGAACGCGCAATCTCTACTGGAGAGGCTGAGTGCCCGACATCCATCCGCTGGACCGCTACATCCACCCGCTCTCGGATCGCTACGCCTCGAAGGAGATGCAGGGTGTCTTTTCGCCGAGTCGACGATACGGAACGTGGCGGCGACTCTGGATCGCTCTGGCAGAATCCGAGGCCGAGCTCGGCATCGACATTTCCCAACAGGCGCTCGAAGAGATGCGCGATGCCGTCGACATGCTGGACCTCGCCAAGGCCGCGGAGTACGAGCGTCGATTCCGGCACGACGTCATGGCACACGTGCATCTGTTCGGCGATGACGCGCCCGCCGCGAAGGGGATCATCCATCTCGGGGCGACGAGCGCCTTCATCGGCGACAACACCGATCTGATTCTGCACCGGCAAGGGTTGGAGTTGGTTCGGACCCGGATTACCCGCTGTGTAGAGGCGCTTGCCGACTTCGCCCGTACCCACGCGAAACTCCCGACGCTCGGGTACACCCACTTCCAACCGGCCCAACCCACGACCGTCGGGAAGCGGGCCACACTCTGGATCCAGGACCTTCTTCTCGACCTGGAGGAGCTGGACCATCGAATCGCGGTGCTGCGCTTTCGGGGTGTGCGCGGGACGACGGGGACGCAGGCGTCCTTCCTGGAACTGTTCCACGGAGACCACGACAAGGTCGATGCACTCGACCTCGCAGTCGGCCGTCGCATGGGCTTCGAATCGACCTACCCGGTGAGTGGCCAGACCTACCCGCGAAAGGTGGACTACGCGGTCCAGGCCTCCTTGGCCGGCGTGGCGGCCTCGGTCTCGAAGATCGGTCACGATCTCCGGCTCCTTGCCCATCTCCGGGAGGTCGAAGAGCCGTTCGAATCGGAGCAGATCGGTTCGTCGGCCATGCCGTACAAACGAAACCCGATGCGCGCAGAGCGGATCTGCGCCCTAGCACGGCATGTCATCGTGCTCGCCCAGGATCCGGCGTTCACGGCGGCGACCCAGTGGCTGGAGCGGACGCTCGACGACTCTGCCAATCGACGGGTTTCCGCGCCCGACGCTTTCCTTGCCCTCGACGGCTGCCTCGTGCTCCTCGAGAACGTCGCCAAGGGGCTGATCGTCAATCCGCAGGTCGTACGGAGAAATCTCGCGGAGCACCTTCCCTTCATGGCCACAGAGACGATCTTGATGCACGCGACGTCGGGCGGTGGCGATCGGCAGGAGCTGCACGAGCGCATTCGGCAGCATTCGATGGCCGCGGCTCGACGAATGAAGGAGGAGGGAGCAGACGCCGACCTGCTCGACCGCATTGCAGGAGACGACGCATTCGGGCTGAACGCCGAGGAGCTCGCCGGCATGGTCGATCCGATGCGATTCATCGGCCGAGCTCCCGAGCAGGTGACCCGTTTCCTCGAACGCGATGTTGCGCCGGTGTTGGCGAAGCAGCGCAAGCTATCTCTGACTCTCGACGAACCCGACATACATGTCTGACCGAAACCCCATCCACAACTCCCACCTCGACCTGACACTTCTGCACCGGGGCAAGGTCAGAGACGTCTACGAAGTCGACGCCGACACCCTGCTGATGGTTGCGAGTGACCGCGTCAGCGCCTTCGATGTCGTCCTACCGCAGCCGGTACCGCTCAAGGGGGAAGTCCTCACGCTCATCACCGCCTGGTGGTTAGAACAGCTCGAGGACACCGTGCCGCACCACCTCATCGCGGTGGACCCGGACCGTATCGTTGCCCGGCACCCGGATCTCGCAGCCAGCCGGGACCTATGGGCTCGGCGCTCGATGCTGGTGCATCGGACGAAGCCCGTCATGGTCGAGTGTGTCGTGCGCGGGTACATCTCGGGTTCGGCATGGAAGGAATACCGACAGGGTGGGACATTGGCGGGAGAGGCCCTCGCGATGGGGCTGAAAGAGAGCGAACGCCTCGATCCATCGATCTTCTCCCCCGCCACCAAGGCAGCGGTGGGTGAGCACGATGAGAACATCACCTTCGGCCAGGCCAAGGAAGTGCTCGGTGACGAACTGGCCGAGCGCCTCCGCGACCTCTCGCTCCGCATCTACGGACACGGTCGCGACGTCGCCGAGAAGAGCGACATCATTCTCGCAGACACCAAGTTCGAGTTCGGTTTCGACAGGTCGGGCGGTCTTCTCCTTATCGACGAGGTGCTGACGCCGGACTCGTCTCGATTCTGGCCCAAGGAGAGCTACGGGATCGGACGCGGGCAGCCGTCGCTGGACAAGCAGCCGATTCGCGACTGGCTCGAGACGATCGATTGGAACAAGAGCCCTCCCCCGCCCGACCTCCCTGATCACGTCATCCAGGCCACGTCCGATCGGTACCAGGATGTGTTCAAGCGCCTCACAGGAACGTCGTTGGCAGACTACGTCCCTCCGCTGTTCGGGGACGACCGTTGAAGCTCGCCCGCGAGGGATACCCGTTCGCAGCTGCGGGACTTGTCTTCGCGGGTGCCTGCTGGGTGGGCGTTTCGTTCGGCGTTGGCGGACTGCTCGTCAGAGTCCTGGCCTGGGTGTTTTCGGTCCTCGCGATCTTCGTGCTCTGGTTCTTCCGCGATCCCGAACCCACGCTTCCCGCCGACACGGACCTCGTGGTGTCGCCGGGTCAGGGGAAGATCCTCCTCATCGAAGACGTCGAGGAGCCGAGCTATATGGCCGGCCCGGCGCGGAAGATCACGATCTTCCTCAGCGTCTTCGACGTTCACGTGCAGCGCGCTCCCGTGAGTGGCACCGTGGCGCACAAGAAATACACGCCAGGGAAGTTCGCGGTGGCCTGGCTCGAGAAGGCCTCGGATGACAACGAGCAGTCGTCGCTCGGCATCGCGACCCCGTTCGGGCCGGTCTTGGTACGTCAAATCGCCGGCCTCATCGCACGACGTATCATCACGGATCCTGAAGAGGGGGACAGCGTCGAGCGTGGTCGCCGGTTCGGGCTGATACGGTTCGGGTCCCGGGTCGACCTCTTTCTTCCGAGGCACTGGGACGTGATGTGCGCTGTGGGTGACCGGGTGCGCGTGGGGGAGACTATTCTCGCCCGTCAGAAGAAGGCTCCGTGATGCCGAAAGTCCCACGCGGACCGAAACGCGAGACGCTTCAGAGGGGAATCATCATTCTCCCGTCGGCGTTCACACTCGGGAACCTCTTCTTCGGCATCTTCGCGATGGTGGAGGCGTCCCGCGGGGACTTCATGTCCGCGGGCTGGTTCATCATCGCAGCCGGGGTACTCGACATCCTGGACGGAAGGGTGGCTCGTTTCACCCGCACGGGATCGGCATTCGGGGCCGAACTGGACTCGCTGGTGGACGCCATTTCGTTCGGCGTCGCTCCGGGACTCATCATGTTCGAACTCTTCTTCTCGGACACGCAGTGGAGTTGGACTCTCTCGTTCGTATATGTGACCGCGGTCGTGGTTCGGCTCGCGCGCTTCAACGTCGAACAGGGTGGAGAGGCCAAGCGCAGCTTCCACGGCCTTCCCTCCCCCGCAGCGGGAGCAACGCTCGCGTCCTTCTATCCGTTCAGCCAGACCGCGTTCTTCGCCGAATACCTCGCCGACCTGCCGTGGCCTCGGATCGTGGGCATGGGGATGGTGCTCCTGGGCGTACTGATGGTGAGCCACGTCCCATACGGGAAGGTCCCGAAGATCGGACTGCGCACGAGCAGGGGCATAGCGAATACGGTCTTCGTGCTCGGCGCTCTCTTCGTAGCTCTGTCCGTACCGCGCTACTTCTTCTTCTCGTTAGGGCTCATCTACATCTCGTGGGGACTGGTGAAATCCGTCCTGCTCGGGCTGCTCGACCGTCTGCCGGGCGGGGACCCGCTCCTGGACGAAGACGACGATGACGACGACGAACGTGCCGAGGTCCGATCGCTGGATTACGGCGACCTGACGCGCAGCGGGCACACAACCGACCACCACAACGAACACGATCCGGAGGATCAAGCTTGAGTCAGTATCGGCTGGAGATTCGCGTGAAGCCCCGACCCGGCCTCCTCGACCCCCAGGGGAAAGCGATTCATCACTCGCTCAACTCACTGGGATGGGACGGCGTCGGGGACGTACGAGTCGGAAAGGTGATGTACATCGACATCGAAGCCGATTCCGAGACGAGCGCGGGCGAGGCAGCCGAGGCGATGTGCCGGAAACTCCTCGCCAATCCCGTTACCGAAGACTTCGAGATTTCGATGATCGAGGCGCTAGAGGGAGCGGGGTCATGAAGGTCGCAGTCATCACGTTCCCAGGTTCGAACTGCGACTACGACCTCTACAAAGCGGCGCAGCAGGTCGGCGGTGATGCGACCTTCGTCTGGCACCGGGAACGGGGCCTGGCCGGCTACGACGCGGTCTTGCTCCCGGGAGGCTTCTCCTACGGTGACTACCTCCGCGCCGGCGCGATCGCTCGCATGAGCCCGATCATGGAGGACGTCACCTCCTTCGCGAACAGCGGCGGGCCAGTCCTCGGTATCTGCAACGGGTTCCAGATTCTGTGCGAAGCGGGGTTGCTGCCGGGTGCCTTGATGCGAAACTCCTCCCTCAAGTTCCAGGGCAAAGACGTGTTCATCCGCGTAGAGCGCAACGACATGCTCTTCACATCAGACTACACCGAGGGGCAGGTCCTCCGGATTCCGATCGCGCACGGTGAGGGAAACTACGAAGCGGACACAGCGACGCTCGAAGCCCTCGAAGCTGAGGGTCGCGTGGTGTTCCGGTATGTGGATGCATCCGGAGAAAGCACGGAGGACGCCAATCCGAATGGGTCGTGGCACAACATCGCGGGCATCACGAACGCGAAAGGCAATGTCCTGGGAATGATGCCGCACCCCGAGCGCGCGATGGAGTCGATCCTGGGTTCGACCGACGGCGTGGCACTGTTCACGTCGATGGCAGGCAGTCTTTCCCTGAGCACGTGAGACCTTCAACGAAGGCGAGCACCGATATCGTGACCCCAGCAAACTCCGCAGCCACCGAGCGGTCCGTCCAACCCCGCGACGGCGATCCCGAGATCACCGCCGAGGTCGTGGCCGGCCATGGCCTCTCGGAGGAAGAGTACGAGAAGGTCCTGAACATAATGGGGCGCACTCCCACGTTCACCGAACTGGGGGTCTTCAGCGCCATGTGGTCCGAGCACTGCGGGTACAAGAACTCCAGGCCGCTCCTCAGCCTCCTCCCGACGAAAGCGCCGTGGGTCATCCAGGGGCCAGGTGAAAACGCGGGTGTGATCGACGTCGGGGACGGGTACGCACTCGCGTTCAAGATCGAGTCGCACAACCACCCATCCGCGGTGGAGCCGTACCAGGGTGCCGCGACCGGTGTCGGGGGCATCTTGCGCGACATCTTCACCATGGGAGCGCGCCCGGTCGCCGTACTGGACTCCCTCCGATTTGGAGATCTCGACAGTGGACGGGTCCGCTACCTGTTCAGCGGAGTCGTGAGTGGCGTCGGAGACTACGGGAACTGTGTCGGCGTCCCGAACATCGGCGGAGAGGTCGTCTTCGATCGGGGCTACGAAGGGAATCCAATCGTAAACGCGATGTGCCTCGGGCTCATGAAGCGTGAGGACCTGATCACGGCGTCTGCGTCCGGCACGGGCGCTTCGCTCATGACCGTGGGCGCCCGTACCGGCCGCGACGGCATCCACGGCGCCACCTTCGCGAGTGAGGAGCTGAGTGAAGACTCCGACGAGTCCAGTCGCCCGAGGGTACAGGTCGGTGACCCCTTCACGGAGAAGCTGCTCCTGGAAGCCAGTCTGGAGCTGATCGGCAGCGGCGCGATTACGGGCATCCAGGACATGGGCGCCGCGGGGATTACATCCTCGGCGTCGGAAATGGCAGGCCGCGGTGGAAGCGGCGTCGAAATGGAGATGGCCGACGTGCCTGTCCGTGAGGAGGGCATGACGCCGTATGAGATCCTCCTTTCCGAATCCCAAGAACGCATGCTCGTGGTCGCGGAACCCGGCCGGGAGGAAGAAGTCCGTCAAATTCTGGAGAAGTGGGAACTCGAGGCCAGAGTCATCGGGCGAGTGACGGACGACGGGATGTTTCGCGTCCTGGAACACGGAAAGGTCGTAGCAAACATCCCTGCACTGCCGCTAACAGGCGGTTGCCCAACCTATGAGCGTGAGGGCATCGAGTCGGCAGAGATCCAGGCGCTCAGGAACATGGATCTCACCGAGCACCTGACCCCAGAAGGCGATCTCACCGAGTCGTTCCAGCGGTTGCTGGGATCCCCGAACGTGGCCTCGAAACGGTGGGTCTATCACCAGTACGACACCACCGTGCGCACGGCGACCGCGGTGCGGCCCGGAGGCGACTCGGGCGTCATCCGAATCCGTGGGACCCAACGGGCAGTGGCCGCGACCACAGATTGCAACGGGCGCTTCGTGTACCTGGAGCCCAAGACCGGCGCGATGGCGGCGGTCGCCGAGGCCGCGCGTAATCTCGTTTGTGTGGGAGCCCTGCCGACGGCGATCACGAACAACCTGAATTTCGGCAATCCACTCAAGGCACACATCTACTACCAGCTCCGCGAGTCCGTCCTCGGCATCGCGGCGGCGTGTGACGCCTTCGAGACGCCGGTTACGGGAGGCAACGTCTCTCTCTTCAACGAGACCGACGGCCGCGCGATCTACCCGACGCCGGTCATTGGAATGGTGGGTGTCATCGAAGACGTGTCGAAGATCACGGCGCAGGCCTTTCAAAGAATCGGCGACGACGTCGTTCTCCTCGGGACGAACACCGGCGAGATCGGGGGCTCGGAGTACCTGTACGTCACCGCCAGTCTCGTGGCCGGACAACCGCCGTCGATCGATCTCGAGGGCGAGCGTGCACTCCAACAAGCGGTGCTCTCCATGAACCAGTCATCCTTGATCCGATCCGCTCATGACTGTTCGGAGGGTGGCCTCGCGTGTGCTCTCGCGGAGTGCGCGATCGGAGATGGTGAGGCCCCGTTCGGATTAAGCGCGCGCCTCGACGACGATCTACGGCCGGTCGTGTCGCTCTTCGGGGAGGCTCAGGGTCGCATCATCATCTCGTGTGATCCGGCGTCGACGTCTGATGTGCTGAAGATCGCCGAGAGTCATGGAGTGCCGGCGCTGCGGATCGGTGCGGTAACCGAGGCCACCGATGGCTTCTCGCTGACGGTTCGAGACGGTTCGCTCTCTGCTTCGGTGGCCGAACTCGCGAGGGCCTATTTCGATGCGTTGCCGAATATCATGGACGCCTCTCCAGCGACCGGGGGCTGATTCATGGACGCGCGGCACCAAACCCTCCCGATGGTGACCGAAACAACGCCGGAAGCTGACGCGCCACGGACGTATGAGTTGGACGATCGACCCAGAGATGAGTGCGGCGTCTTCGGAATCAGCGGGATCGACGACTCGGCGGAACTCGCGTTCCTCGCTCTGTACGCGCTCCAGCACCGGGGCCAGGAAGCGGCAGGAATCGTCGCCTTCGACGGCACCACGCTAAGAACCCACAAGGGAAACGGCCTGGTCTCTGAGGTCTTCGACGCGACCGCGCTATCGAAGCTGGTCGGCCGTACCGCCGTTGGCCATGTGCGGTACTCGACGGCGGGCGGCAGCGAGTTGGCCAACGTCCAACCGATCACCGCCCGGTTCGCGCATGGGGACCTCGCCCTGGCTCACAACGGCAACCTCACGAACCAACTCGCGCTTCGCACCCGGCTCGTAAACGAGGGCGCGATCTTCCGGTCGTCGTCGGACTCGGAAACGCTGGTTCACCTCATCGCCAAGTCCCGAGCCGATTCGGTCGACGGACAGATCCTGGATGCCCTGGGTCATTTGGTCGGGGCGTTCTCCATGGTGATCTCCGTGGGAGAGACCTTGTACGCCGCACGGGATCCGCGCGGATTCCGGCCTCTGATCCTCGGTGGACTGGGTGACGGGCACGTGGTGGTCAGTGAAACGTGTGCGCTCGACATATTGGGCGCTGACTTCGTGCGCGACATCGAGCCCGGTGAGGTTCTCCGCATCCGGGGGAATGAAGTAATCGCCCTCACTCCTCTCGAGCCCGCTCCCCAGCACTCCCCCTGCGTCTTTGAGCTGGTCTATTTTGCGAGGCCGGACTCCCGAATTTTCGGCGTAAGCGTCGACCGTGCCCGACGCGCCTTCGGCCGGCAGCTCGCGCGCGAACATCCGGTCGAAGCAGACTCGATCATCTCTGTGCCCGATAGTGCGAACTCGGCAGCGCTTGGCTATTCCGAGGAAAGCGGGATTCCGTTCGAACTCGGGCTGCTGCGCAACCACTACGTGGGCCGGACCTTCATCAAGCCGCATCAGAAGGATCGTGACTTCGGCGCCCGCATGAAGTACAACCCGGTGCGGGAGGTTCTGGCCGGCCAACGCGTCGTGGTCGTGGACGATTCCCTCGTTCGCGGTACTACGAGCCGAAGCCTGGTTCGCATGTTGAGGGAAGCGGGCGCCGCCGAGGTTCACCTCCGAATCGGCAGCCCCCCCGTCCGGCACCCCTGTTTCTACGGCATCGACATGCCGACCAAGGGGGAGCTGATCGGATCACAAATGGAAATACCTCAGATCGCCGAGACGCTCGGGGTCGATTCGCTGGGCTACCTCTCGCTCGAAGGAATGGTCGGCGCGGTGGAGAAGGCGGGTCCGTATTGCACTGCGTGCTTCTCCGGAGCGTACCCTACACCGCTGGCGGACGTCGAGCTCGGCCTCGCATCCGCGGACGGCCCACCGAAGTGCTGACACCGGCGCCGGAGCTGCTCCTTCGGCTGCCCAAATCCGAGCTTCACGTACATCTCGACGGATCCCTTCGTCCGGGCACCCTGCTGGCGCTCGCTCACGAGCGCGACGTGGAGTTGCCGGCTAGGTCGGCCGCCGACCTCGCCGACCACATGCTCGTTTCGGATGCTTCGAGCCTAGAAGAGTACCTCCAGCGCTTCGAAGTCACGCTCGCCGTCATGCAAGACGCGGACGCGCTGGAACGGATCGCCTACGAACTGGCCGAGGACCACGCGGCGGAGAACGTGCTCTACGTTGAAGTTCGATTCTGCCCCGCCCTGAATACAGCGAAAGGACTCGCATCAAGCGAAGCGGTTGAAGCCACCCTCCGAGGCCTCGCACGAGCGAAGCAGGATCTCGGCATTCAAAGCGGCGTCATCGTCTGTGCGTTGCGCTCGCATGCGCCTTCGCGCTCGCTGGAGATGGCCGACCTCGCAGTGGGTTACGCGCCTCATGGGGTGTGCGGATTCGATCTGGCCGGGGCCGAGGCGGGCAATCCGGTGGCCGACCACATCGCTTCGTTCGAGCGAGCCTCGCGTGCAGGAGTACCGATTACGATCCATGCAGGAGAAGGCTACGGAGCTGAGTCGATCCGGCAGGCTGTGGAAGTCGGACACGCTCGGAGAATCGGGCACGGTACTCGGCTCCATGAGGATCGTGCTCTGATGGAGCTGATCGCGGCGCGAGGGATTCCGCTGGAGACCTGCCTAACCTCCAACGTGCAGACTCGAGTGGTCACGTCGCACGGCGATCACCCCGCGCGGCTCTACCTGGATGAAGGGCTCACGGTTTGCCTCGGCACCGACAACCGACTGATGTCGGGCGTCACACTGACGCAGGAGTACGAACACGCCAGGGATGAACTCGACTTGACCTGGAAGGAACTCGTCGCGGTAGCCCGAGCCGGTTTCGAGCACGCGTTCGTCGATCCGGCCACGCGCGTGGAGCTCTTGCGACGGTTCGACCAGGATGTGGCCGCGATAGAGTCCTAGGGCGAGCTACTAGGGAGACTCCGCCAACATCTTCTCGGCGAGGTCGACGAAGTCCTTCGACCCCATGTACAGAGGAATCCGCTGATGGAGCGATTCCGGCTGGATGTCCATCACGTCCATGATCCCGTTGCTCGCGCGCCCCCCCGCCTGCTCGATCACCATGGCCATCGGAGCCGCCTCGTACAGCAACCGCAACTTGCCCTGTGGGTTCTGAGTCTCGGCCGGATACATGAACAACCCTCCCTGAAGGAGAATCCTGTGCATATCGGCCACGAGCGATCCGATGTAACGGGAACCGAAGCCCCCATCGGTCTTCAAATGGCTCACGAGTCGCTGCTGACCGCGAGACCAGCGGGCGTAGTACGCCTCGTTGACCGAGTAGACCTTCTTCGGCGGATCGGGGAAACGCAAGAGCGGATGGCTCAAGACGAACTCTCCGATCGAAGGGTCCAACGTAAAGCCGTGTACGCCGGCGCCCGTGGTGTAAACCATCATCGTGGACGACCCGTACAGGATGTACCCTGCCGCCACTTGGCGTGAACCCGGTTGGAGGCAGTCGGCGAGGGTCCCCCGTTCCCCGTCCGTGATCTTCTTGTGAATGCTGAAGATCGTCCCGATCGACACGTTCACGTCGATGTTCGATGACCCATCGAGGGGATCGTAGATCACCACGTAGTCCCCTGCGGGGAACTTGTCGGGGATCGGAATGAAGGTCTCGTTCTCTTCCGACGCCATGCACGCGACGAGACCGGTGTGGTCGAGCGCTCGGAACATGACTTGATTCGCGAACACGTCGAGCTTCTGCACTTGCTCGCCGTGTACGTTTTCGTCTCCTGCGGCACCCAGGATGTCGACGAGGCCCGCCTTGTTCACTTCGCGGCCGATGACCTTGGCCGCCAGTGCAATGTCGCTAAGCAGGCTCGTGAAGGCGCCGGTCGCGTGGGGTTGTTTGCGCTCCGCGTCGATGAGGAATCGGGAGATCGTAACGACGTGGCTCTGGAGCATTCGGCGAGATCCGGAATTCCGAGAACGTGCGGGGCGTGCGTCCGAACCCTACACGGACGCCGGACCTCGGAAACATCGACCGGACGCCCGTGGACGGTCAACGCCTATCGCGGGACGCGTCCCGGCCGAGCGGCGACACGTCCGCCCGATCCGTGCGGATGTTCACCGCCCCGTCGGGCCGTACCAGCACCCGAATCGCGCCTTCCCGATCGGTCCGATGAACAACGGCTCCCGCCCGCTCGAGACGGCCGACAACCCCAGGCGACGGATGGCCGTACCGATTACGGCGGCCGACGGAGATCAGGGCTATTTCGGGCCGGGCTTGGGAGAGGAAGAGCGAGTCGGTCGAGGTGTCACTTCCGTGGTGTCCAACCTTGAGCAGGTCGAGATCGCCCACCTCATCGATCAGATGGCGCTCGACGTCGACGTAGGCGTCTCCGGTGAGGAGGGCTTGAAACCCGCGCCACGAAACGAGCAGCACGACCGACGAGGCATTGGCTTCGGACGGATCGATGAGTGGCTCCCTCGGGTGCAGGACACGAAACTCCACTTCATCGATCTCGAGTCGCTGACCGGCACGGGCGGCCGACCAGGGCACCCCAAGCCGCGCGGCCGCCGACAGCACAGCCGCGTAGGCCATCTTTGGCGCCGGCAGTGCCGGGTCGACCACGCGCCCGACCTCGAAGCTGGCCAGGACTGCCTCCGCTCCCCCGATGTGATCGAGGTCGGGATGCGTGAGGTAAAGGACTTCGAGTCGGTCCACTCCACGCCGTCGCAGATCTCGGACGACGGGATGCGAACGCGGGTCCCCCGCCCTCGTCTCGCCACCCGGGGGCGCAGGCGTACCCGCCGGTGGCCCCGCATCGACGAGCACCCATCGGCCTCGCGGTGTTCGGATCGCGATCGCATCACCCTGCCCGACGTCGATCATGACCACCTCGAGGGAGCCACGGCGCTCGAGGTCCAACAGGAGGGGCCATGCGACGATCCCCGTAGCCGAGTACAGGACCAGGAGGCCGCGTCGCCCCGAAGCGCCGACTCCGGGACGCCTGGCGATCCACGCGGCCACCGCGATCCCAACGAGAGCCGCAAGGACACTGCCTCGGCTCGTCCAAGCGTTCGCCGCCGGCCAACGGGCAACGAGCTCAGCCAACGAGACGAGCAGATCCAACAGGACCGAAACGCCACCCGCAAAGAACGTCGCCGCGCTCGGGGAGACGAAGTCCAGCCCGAGGGACAACAATCCGCCGGGAAGCGCGAGTGTCACCAATGGGGTCGCGATGAGTGTCATGGGGATTCCCACCAACGACACTCGCTCGAAATGCCAGGCCACGATCGGAAGCGTCGCCACTGTGGCGGCACACCCTGCTGCGAGTCCCGTGACCAACGGCCGCACCACGCGCGGTCCGAGTCGGCGCTCGAGGAATCGCGTCCACGGACCCGCCCAGGCCACGAGCCCGGCCGCACCGGCAAATGAGAGCTGGAAGCCGGGCGCCGTCAGCTTCATCGGGTCCAGCACCAGGAGGACGACGGCTGCCGCAGCCAGGGCACCCCAGCGTGCAGGCGGGCGTCCGCGAGACCGGGACATTGCGACGAAGGTGAGAATCAGGGCGGCGCGAAGTGCCGAGTCCGGGAGGCCGATGAGCGCGACATACAGCCAGGCCACAACGCCCGCCCCGAGGGCGGCGTTTCGTCCCCCGACTCCTGCGATCCGGAGCAGCGAGAGCGCCATGCCGGCAACGACGCCGACGTGAAACCCCGAGATCGCCAGGAGGTGGGCAATCCCTGTCGCCGCGAATATCTCGCGCATCGCGGGATCCATCCCCTCCTTTCGAGCTAGAATCAGCGCGGTGACCACGGTGGCACGAGGTCCGTACAGGCGGTGGAGGCGCTCGACGAGTTCATCACGCCATGCGACCGAGGTCCAGCGTAGCTGAGCGGGACGGTCTCGGAGTCGCAACAGCTGCGGAATGGGCAGGGAGGCCGTCGTTTGGCCCTGCAACCATGGGCCCCGAGAGCCGGATCGCCAGGTGCCGCGCACAACGCTCAGCCGGCCGACGTCGACGTCCCCTCGTCCCACGAACGTCACGGTCCCGCACCCATCCGCACGCTCGAATGGGGCCGAACCGGACCTGAGTGCCACCACGAATCGACCCTCCAGCGTCGCCACCGTCCCCTCGGTGGGTAGTGGACAGTGAGCGCCGGCGCCCGCCATGGAGGTCGCAAGCGCCCCGATCACGGCCACGCCTGCCAGTGTCCGTCGAGAAGCGGGACGGGTCGATGCGAGGATGGGCGCGCCGAGAACAAGAAGTCCGGGAAGCGGCGCCATCCAAATCGGAGCGCCGAGCAAGCCCCAGCCGACGCCGGCGACCAACACAAGCGCCAACTGCACGACAGGGGGCAGACCCAACTACGGATCGCACCCCTGTACGCTATGGATCAGATAGTTCCCCCGGTCCTCTAAAGAGCTCCTGCTGGTCGCGATCGACGAAACGATCCCGTTCGGCCCGATCTTCTTCGACGAGTCTGGCCCGGAGGATACGACGGACCTTGAGGTCGGAGCGGATTCCCGCCACGAGCATGACGACCATTCCCGCAATAACACTCCCGAACGCAACTACGGTGAGCGGAACTCCGTACAGCGTGATCACTCCGAGCCGAAGCGTGACCCGCTGCCCCGAGTTGAGGGAGGCAAACGAGAGCGAAAGAGCCAAGAGGAGGATAGCCCCCACCCCTCCGAGTAGCCGGTTCATCCTTCCACCGCTGCGTGAGCCCCTACCTCTGTACCTACGAACGTCGCTCCGGTCGTGCGGTCGAGCATGGTACGCGCGTATTGACCGATTCGTGACGCATCTCCGTCGAACACGACGACCTTGTTTCGGCGTGTTCGACCACGAATCTGACCCTCGTCACGTCCGCGATTCTCGATCAAGACCTCCTCGATCCGCCCGAGTTCCGCCTCGTTGATCTCCGACTGGATCGCGCGAGTCACCTCGATCAGTTCCGCGAGCCGGGACTGTGCCTCGTCGGAGTCGATGAAGTCTTCCGCCGGCAGGCGTGTCGCAGGAGTGCCTTCGCGCAACGAATACTTGTAGGTGAATGCCTCGTCGAAGCGCACCTCCCGCATCAATCCGAGTGTGGCCCTGAACTCCGCGTCCGTCTCTCCAGGGAATGCCACGATGATGTCCGTCGAGAGCGCGATGTCAGGAATCGCCGTCCTCACCAGTTCGATCTTTTCCAACAGGCTCTCGACGGTATAGCGACGGAGCATCCGACGAAGCGTGCGATCGTCACCGGATTGGGCCGGAAGGTGGAGCTGCTCACAAACGCCGGTCTCCTCCGCCATCACCTCCACGAGCCGTTCTGTCACGTCATTGGGGTGGGGGGAGGTGAAGCGTACACGCCCAATCCCATCGATACGGGCGACGTCACGAAGCAGGCTCGGGAAGTCGACATCCTTCCAGACGTAGGAATTCACGGTCTGGCCCAGGAGCGTCACCTCGCTCACGCCCTGCTCGGCGAGCCCCCTGACCTCAGACAGGATCTCGACGGCGCTTCGATTCTTCTCCCCACCGCGCACATAGGGGACGATGCAGTAGGTACACCGGTGATCACACCCTCGCTGGATCGGAACCCAAGCGGCTGGCCCATCGGCCCTTCGTTGTTCGAGCCCCTGATAGTTCTCGTCCATGTCCAACGCGAGTACCGCGAGCTGAGGGCCCCGCTTGCGCCCATGGATGAGGACTACTCCCTCTGCGGCATCCTCGGTTTCCGCAGCTCCGAGTGCCGCATGGTCGACGTCTTCGCCGCGCTCGAGCCGAGCCAGAGCCTCGGGGAGGCCGCGATATCCGTCCGGGCCCATCACCAGATCGACATACGGCGCCTGCTCTAGCAGCGTCTCCCCCAACCTCTGCGCCATGCACCCGGTCACCCCGATGAGCAGGTCGGGGCGTTCCAGCTTGAGGCCGTTGAGCTGGGAGACTCGGCCGAGCACCCTGCGCTCTGCGTGCTCTCGGATCGCGCAGGTGTTCACGAGAACGACATCTGCGTCCTCCGGAGCCCGGACGATCTCGTAGCCCCCGTCCGCCAAGATACCCTCCATCAGCTCACCATCGCTGATATTCATCTGACAGCCGTACGTTTCCACGTACGCCCGCTTGAGACGAGGGCTGGGATTCATGCGTTAATCAGTGGGGTTTGCCGGGGCGTCTCAATATACAGATGGTCCGCGTCGCCCCGCAGGGTCCCCCTGACGAGGCCACCCGTCGGCTTTGGCCGAACCCCTCGCTCTCGCCTCTCTTCACGATCGCCGATGTCCACTCGGAGGTAGTCCTCGGTCAGGCCCCTTCGCCCGTCTCCTTCCGGGACGACCCCTGCGGGAGTTCCAACCCTCGAGGCGCGGTAGGCGGCGGCGCTACGCTGTGCGATGTCGCGAAGTTCTCGAGCCCGGTCCCCGGCGATACGCTGAGGTACCGGGTCAGGCAGTTCGGCCGCAGCCGTCCCCGTCCTCGGAGAAAACGGGAACACATGCAGATAGGTGAAGGGGAGTTCCTCGATCAAGGCTCGGGTCGAAGCATGGTCCCGGTCCGACTCTCCCGGGAAGCCGGCGATGACGTCCGCGCCGAGGCCAAGGGGCGATACCCGCTCGGCGATCTCCAGCACACGTGTCCTGTACTGCTCCCGCGTGTGCCACCTTCGCATGGCCCGGAGTACAGGATCGGCCCCGCTCTGAAGCGGCATATGCAGGTGCGGCACCAGGCGCGCATCCGAGGTCGAGAGGAGGTCGACCATGAGGTCATCGACCTCGGTTGCCTCGATACTGCCCAACCGAAAGCGGACGCCTGGCACTCGGTCGAGTAGCGTGGCGCATAGCCGCGACAAACTGTACGCGCCCTCGAGATCAATCCCGTAGTGTCCAATGTGGATGCCGGTGATCACGAGTTCAGCGTGAGCGTCGGACATCAACCTCGCTTCCGCCACGACTTCCTCGACGGGTCGGGACCGCGAGACTCCCCGGGCGAGCCGTGTGGCACAAAACGAGCACTTTCGGTCACAGCCATCCTGGACCTTGAGCCAGCCCCGCGCTGCGCCCCGGCGTCGCCGGAGCAGATCTCCGCCGATCGGCTCCGGATCGATACGGTCGAGTCCGGTCCTCAACTCGATCTGGGCGAAGTAGTCGGGGACGACGACCGAGGCCACCGCAACGGGGTCGTGCCCGCGAACGACGCTGCGGACCCCGGGCATGGCCCGATACTCCGGCTCGCGCAGGGCAGCAGAACAGCCGGCCACGACGACCTCCGTCTCCGGACTCTCTCGACGGAGTCGACGAATGAAGCGACGTGCCTCTGCGTCGGCCTGATTCGTCACGGTGCAGGTGTTCACGACGACGAGGTCAGCCTCGGACCGAACTTCCGTCGTCTGGGCCCCACGGGCCTCGCTCTCCTGGCGCATTCGCTCGGTGTCGTACTGATTCGCCTTACAACCGAAGGTCTGGTAGTAAACACGCATCCGACTCCACCTCCCGGGTCCGACCCCGGCCTGCCCGGACTAGAAGCCCGAAACGATGAGCGAGACCGTCGCGCGCCAGAAGTTTTCCGTGATCCCGCCGCCCGAGCGACGCCCGCGCTCGATGGCGAAGTCCGAGCCTGCCAGAACGACGCCTCCGGTAGTGTTCAGCACGAGGCCGAATCCTCCGGAGAATGTCCGCTCCGTTGCCCCGGTACCGTCGAACGCAAACGGGAGACCGGTCCGGCGAAACCCGAATCGCAGGGGCGCGTCCTTGCCGAGGAGTCGCGCCCGGGAAAGTTCGACGCCTACGCCAACGCCGTTCGTAGAGCCGGCATCCCCGCCGCCGTTGAGGTCGGCCTCGGTCGAAGACCAATCCGCGAGGTAGGCGCTCCCCGTAACCAGCAGGCCCGGTGCCAACACGGCGCTGGCGCCGACTCGAAACTGTATCGGGAGGTCGAAGTTGCCATCGGTACCGCCGGTCTCCTCCGACGCGATCGCATCGAGCCCGGTCGGCAACTGCACGCTGCCCGCGACCCGCACAGCCGGAGTGAGGTCGGCAGAGACCCCTGCGGTGACCGAATATCCCTTATAGGCCCACGTTCCCCTCTCGACGTAGTCCTCGACGCCGCTGGAGGTGTCCGTCCCGAAACTGCGCGTGAGTTCCCGCACGACGGATCCAGCATACCTACCCACGGTCAGACCAACGGCAAGATCTGGGCGCACCATACGCGCGTAGCCGATGTTCAGGTTCGACACCGACCCGTCCTGATCGAACAGGTCCGTCGTATCGAGCGGTCCGTTCCCGAGATCGACCGAGCCTTCACTCTCAGCCTGAAAGTGCTGATCGAGGAACGAACCCAGCTGGAACGACATCATTCCCGAAAGAAGGGGATACGCGATCCCGAGCAGAGGAAACCGGTTCCCTTGGGATTCACCGGTCCCTGCGGGAGAAGAGTAATCCACCCAACTCGGTTGACCTGCGATCACGCCGGTTGCGATCGAGAGCCGCCCGATGGCAGCCGGGTCGGCGGGCATGAACGCAGCGCCCCGGAGACCGATGCCGAAGCTGCCGAGGGCGCGGGCCTTCCCGTCCAGCGCCTCGATCGGTACACCGAGTCCTGCGGCGTTGAACAACGACTGAGACGCGACGGGTCGGGCGGAACAGGCCAGGACGAGCGCGAGCAGGAGAGTGCGGTTCGTCATGGCAGCTGCACCGCCGGTCCGATGGTCAGCACGAGTCGCAGGAAGGGCTCGCCTGCCGTGCCAGGTCCATCGAACGAAGCAAAAGAGATGGAGAACGGCTCGAAGACCGAGAGCAATGCGAGCGTATTGGTGGCCCTATTCCCGGCTCCGTCTTCTCCTCTCAACAGATCGCGAGCGAACTGCGTGAAAGGGACTTCGATCAGGGCCCCAGGGCTGCTGCCGAACGCCTCGGCGGGCACGCTTCGACCGAGGATCTCGGAAACGAGCGAGCCCCCCATAGGTGACTTCGGCATGGCACTGCGATCGAAGACCGGGCGCACATCGAGACGAACAGAGTCACTGGGCTGAAACGCGGGATCCGCCGCTCGACTTGTGAGGACGAGCGCCGCGTAGCTGATCTGTCCCGGCTGGAGCGCGTGGGGACACGACACAACCGCACAAAACTCGGCCGGTCCGGTCAGCTGGGCGGGGATCACAAGGTCGAGGATGGTTCGCCAAGCGGGTGCACCGCCGATCCGGATGCCATCGGGTGGCGGCAACGGATTCGGACTGTACACGAACGTCACATTACGCGTCCCGACCGTCCATTCGATCAGAGTGTCCGGGTCGATACTCGGCCGGACATCGAGACGGAGCGCCAGATTTCGCAACTCCAGGCGCGCCCCTGGGTCCATCAACGCGAGGCGGGCTCCGACACTGAGGTCGGTGGAGTCCGCCCAGGCAGCGATCGCTGTGGAATCGAGCGGGAAGATCAACGAGTCTCCGGCTGCGGGATCCCAAACGGCGGTGCCCAGGTCCGTCACCGGCCCCGCACCCGCTTCAGGCCAGGGACGTCGATCGTTGATCGTGTCGACCGAAAAGTCCCACGACACCGTCGTCGAGTTCCACTCAGACTGCGTCGCCCCGAGCGCGAGGGTCACGGGCGCCGTGTTCGTGCTGGCGATCGTGTCAAAATACGCGACCAGACGCCCCCCGACGAACGAGATGTTCGAGTCGGGCCGTGCGGTACCGGTCGAGTCACGCGCCGTCACCTGTTCCGGGTAGGCGGCGAATCGAACGAGGGTCCGAGCGTCGAGTGTGCCCGCGAACGCGTTGGCTACAACACCCCGCCGGAGATCCTCGGGTGAACCGTAACCACCGAAGACCTGGAGCGCGGAAGCAAAGTCACTCCACGGCACCCTCACCTCGACAGTGACCGGCTCGCCTGGAAGACCGCCCTCTTCGATCGCCGTAGGTAGACGCTCCTCACACGCTACGACGAGCGCGGACGTAAGCCCCACGGCGATGATCGACGCATGCCGCCGACTCAATGCTGGAAAAAGTCTCAAGTACCCGTTTCATCCCTTTGTGCCCGCCAGTTCGGCGGGGCCTCGAACGGCTCCGGCAGGAGGGACTCGAGCGAGCGCACCCGGCGTTCACCCGCTCCCTCCAAGACCACTCTCAGATTCGGTGCGAACTCAGCCAAGACCTGCCGGCACGCACCGCACGGCGTTACGTCCTCCGATCCATCGGTCACAACGGCGATGGCGCGGAATTCTCTATACCCTCCAGCGATCGCGCGTCCGACCGCCACCCTCTCTGCACACATGCTGAGACCGTACGAGACGCTCTCGACGTTGCACCCGCTCACAACCGTACCATCCGCCGTGAGAAGTGCTGCGCCGACCCGATACCCCGAATACGGAGAATAGGACCGCACCATGACCTCGCGGGCCGCTGCCACGAGGTCCTCATCCATCTGGGCCATGTCGGAACGACTCATCGACTCACACCCAAACCCGCGGGAGTCGAGCCGCCAAGCCGGTCAAAACCTCGTAGCTGATCGTTCCCGCGAGCCCCGCCAATGCGTCAATCGTGATCGCCCCGTCCCCATCCGACCCGAGTACGGTCGCCACGTCGCCGAGTGAGACCTCGGGAAGGTCGGTGATGTTTACCACCGTGACGTCCATGGAGATCCGTCCGATGATCGGAGCGAAGGCCCCATGCAGGAGTACGCTGCCACGGTTTCCAAGCGATCGGGGCAGCCCGTCCCCGTATCCGATGGAAAGCGTGGCCCACCGCTCCGAGCGGGCGGCCCGGTACGTCGCACCGTAGCCAGCCGTCGTCCCGGCCTCAACTTCACGAAGATGGACGACCCGAGCGTGCACGGACACCACCGGGTCAGGGCTCGGATTCGAGGCGCCAACCTCACCCCCGTACAGGAAGATGCCAGGCCGAACAAGTGCCGTAGTGAACGGTGGCGCTCTGAAAATGCCGGCGCTGTTCAATACATGAACCAGCAGTTCTCCGCGCCCCTGCAGGTCAGCCAGAGCCGTACCCAGGCGCCCCCACTGCTCGCTGATCGACGCCTCGTCCTCGTCGGCCGAGTGAAGGTGCGTGGAGTACCCGACCCAGCGGACGTGCTCGCGGGGCTCCGAGATCCTCGGCACCCACTCACCGGCCGTCCGCCAGTCGAAGCCGCTGCGCCCGATGCCGGTGTCCACGTCGAGGTGAACGGCCGCAACACAGGAATGAGCCCGCGCCTCGTCTTCGATACGTTTCAGCGTGCCAAGGCTGGAGACGAACAGCTCGAGCCCGCTCTCAACGGCTGGCCCGATTTCGCCGGGCGGAACCGGACTGCACACCACGATCGGGCGTTGGACGCCCATTCGTCGGATTTCGACCCCTTCCTGGACGGTGGCCACGCCAAATCCCCAGGGATCGAGAGCCTCCAGACACTTCACGACTTCGACGACGCCGAGGCCATAGGCGTTAGCCTTCACCATCGGCAAAACACGAACCCCGGCGCCGACGGCTTCCGTGACTCGTGTGTAGTTTCGGCGGAGTTCGTCGGCACGCACCTTAACCCAGGCGCGAGCCTCCAGATTCGTTGACATAGGCCGACAAAGATGCCAAGAAGTGTGCCCCGACACGACCCCCGAACCTCAAGGAACGCAGCGGACTCATGAGCGATTCGACGGCAACGCACGCGGCCGAGCGACACCGCTTTCCCGGCCCGGGTTCACTCGACCGCGCCCTGAGCCTGGTTCGCTTTCTGAGGGCAGAGTGCCCGTGGGATCGCGGCCAAACCGCTGAGTCGCTGATTCCACACCTATTGGAAGAGACCCACGAAGTCGTGGATGCGATTCGCGAGGGAAGTCCGGTCGAACTCGAAGGGGAGTTGGGAGACCTTCTGCTCAATCTGGCTTTTCAGATCGTCGTAGCGGAGGAAGCAAAGACGCTCGACGCCGACTCCGTGTACGGGCGACTCGAGGCGAAGATGATCGCGCGGCATCCCCATCTGTTCGGTGGCGGCGAACGACAGGACTGGGAGGTCATGAAGAGCAGTGAGCGCCAGTCGGGTCAACCGGTCCTTAGCGGCCTCGCCTCCGGGCTCGACCCGCTCACCAAGGCCTACCGTATTCAGCAGCGGGTAGCCGCGGTCGGCTTCGACTGGGAAGACTACCGCGGGGCCCTCGCCAAGGTCTCGGAAGAGGTCGACGAAGTGGTTCAGGCGATCGAGTCATCCGCAGAAGACGAGATCGCCGAGGAGATAGGCGATTTGTTGTTCGCGGCGGTGAATCTCGCCCGACTCGCGGGAACCCACCCCACCACCGCTCTCGCACGGGCGAATCGGAAGTTCCAGCTTCGTTTCGCGGGCGTGGAGCGACTCGCGGGCGAACGGGACATCGACGTCGCGACCGCGGGCCTCACCGTGTTGGACGAGCTGTGGAACGAGGTGAAGAGGGAGGGCTGACGGGCCCCGTGAAGCTCAGTATCCGGCCCGCTTGTCGACGACGTTCTCCCACTCGACCAGCGGGGCAGCGGAGAGGTGACGCGTGAGGTTCCGGAGGATCAGCGAAGTCTCGCGCCCCCAAAACCTCCGAGTCACGGCGGAAACGTGGGGCGTGAGCATGACATTCGGCAGCGTCCACAGCGGATGTCCCGCCGGAAGCGGTTCGTGGCTGAAGACGTCGAGGCCCGCGCCTCGGAGTCGACCCTCGGAGAGCGCTTCGATCAAGGCGGCCTCATCGACCAGTCGACCGCGAGCCACGTTGATGAGGACGGCACCCGGCTTCATTCGCCCAAGCGCCTTCCCATCGATCATCCCACGTGTTTCGGGCGTGTCGGGAGCGGCCACGATCAAGGCGTCTGACTCCCGATAGACGCGATCCAGCCCGGCATCCCCCGTCAGGATTTCGATGCGTGCGCCCAACTTCTCGCCTCCGAGGACGGAGGTCAGTTCCGCATCCGCCTCGGCCGGCGCACCGCGCCTCACCGCGATGACGCGAGCCCCGAGACTCGCCACCCGCCGAGCGATCTCGCGCCCGATGCCACCGAACCCCACGATTCCAACAGTCGACTCCGACAGTTCACTGAGCGGAGCACCGGCCACGTAGTACTCCGCTGACGACCATTCACCCCTGCTCTGCCCCTGCACCGCCAGATCGAGGCCGCGGCAGAAATGGAGCAGCATGCCCAGAACGGTCTCGGCCATGGGAGGTGCGTGGATCCCGGCCGAATTCGTGAAAATGACCGGACTCTCGAGCATCGTCGGCGTGAGTGAGCCACCGACGCCCGCGGCCCCGGAGTGCACCCAGCGCAACCGCGGGCCCGAATCAAGCAACTCGGCAGGAACGCCGTAGCCGAAGTACACCTCGGCCTCGGACACCGCGTCAAGCACCCTCGGGGACACTCGGGCGGCACCATCCCCCGATCCGTCCGTATGCTCGTCGATGACGATCAGCTCCCAACCGGACGGCAACGCGTCCCGGATGGCAAAAGGCACCCACTCGGGCATAGCCCAGATGGGGCGCCTGTCCATCATGTCCAGTACGGCGCGGGGCATGACGGGAGCTTCCCTACGGGTAGAGTCGATTCATGAGGCGCGGGAACGGGATCATTTCTCGGATGTGATGGCGTCCTGTGATCCACGCGACCGTCCGCTCTAGACCGAGCCCAAAGCCCGAGTGAGGGAAGGTCCCGTAGCGCCTCAGATCCATGTACCACGCATACGCCGCCTCCGGGAGCTCTTGCTCGCGGATTCGTTCGCCGAGACGCACGAGATCGTCCTCGCGCTGACTCCCGCCGATGATCTCGCCATACCCCTCAGGGGCCAGCAGATCGTCGCACAACACCGTGCGCGGATCGGCGGGGTTCTCTTTCATGTAGAAGGCCTTCGCCTGCTTGGGATAGTCGTGCACGAAGAGGGGGATATCGTGCTCCTCCATGAGCATGTTCTCGTCGGCCGCACCCAGATCACGACCCCACTCTACATCGGCGCCCTTCCCCTTCAGGAAGTCGACGGCCGCGGTGTAGCTCATGCGCGGAAAGGGTGGCCGCACCATTTCGAGCTTACTCGTGTCGCGCTCGAGCACCTTCAGATCTTCCTGACAGCGCTCCAGGGCTCGCTCGACGAGATACGAAACGAACTCCTCTTGGAGTCGCATGTTGTCGTTGGAGTCGGCGAAGGCCACCTCCGGTTCGCACATCCAGAACTCGGTCAGGTGCCGCCGGGTCTTCGACTTCTCGGCCCGGAAGGTCGGGCCGAAGCAATACACGCGCCGAAACGCGGGGCACGCCGCTTCCACGTAGAGCTGGCCGGTCTGCGCCAAGTACGCAGGCTCCCCGAAATAGTCCGTCTGAAAGAGGGTGCCGGCGTGTTCTCCGATGGCCCCGGTCAGGATCGGCGTATCGATCCTCACGAAGTCACGCGTATAGAAGAAATCGTGGATCGCCTGCTGGACTTCGGACCGAATCCGGAGCCCCGCCCGCTGGAGCGATGAACGCAGCCACAGATGCCGGTGGTCGAGAAGGAAGTCGACCCCATGGTCCTTCGGCTGGATCGGGTATTCGTCGGCCATCGACAGCACCTCGATCGCGGAGATACCGAGTTCGTACCCCCCCGGGGCCCGCGCATCCTCCCGGACTTCGCCCGTCACCGCTACGAGCGACTCCTGCGTAAGGCTCTGCTGAGCGTCCCACGTCGCGTCGTCGGTCTCACTCTTTACGAGCACACCCTGCAGAATGCCCGTCCCGTCGCGAACGACAGTGAAGGAGACCTTCCCGTGACCGCGCGTCGCCTCGACCCAGCCACGCACCGTTACGCTCTCGCCGACGTGTTCGCCGAGTTCCTTGATTTCGACCATCATCGCTCTCGTATCGGCCATCGAAGAGTGGCCGTATGGAGTCATGAATCCGGCAAGAGAATGCCAAGAACGCCTGCCCAGGGGAAGCTATCCCACGCCGTACATCGCCAACCTGTGGTGGTAACGGGCCACGAGATGATCACGAACCTGCTGATGTTCGGGACGCTCGAGATCGGGGTCGGCTGAGATCATAAGCCGGGCCTCACGTTGAGCGTCCACCAGGAGATCTTCGTCGGCCATCAGATCTGCAAAGCGGAGTACTGGGTCCTTGCCATGTTGTTGGCTTCCGAACAGGTCTCCTTGGCCTCGGATGCGCAGGTCGGCCCGGGCGATCTCGAAGCCGTCGGTCGATTCTGTGAACACCTTCAAGCGTTCAAGCGCGTCCTCTCCCGGCTCCGCGATCAGAATGCAATGGCTCTCCGCCGCCCCTCGGCCGACCCTGCCACGCAGCTGATGGAGTTGGGAGAGCCCGAAACGCTCCGCGTGCTCGACGATCATGACGCTCGCATTCGCCACATCGATTCCGACCTCGATGACCGTGGTGGCGACCAGGACGTCTACGTCGCCCGCGAGAAACGCGCGCATCATCGTGTCCTTTTCCTCCGAGGGCAGCTGGCCGTGGAGCAGACCCACTCTCGCTTCAGGGAACACTTCGGCAGCCAGCCGCGCGTGTTCCTCCGTCGCGGACAGCAGGTCGACCTTCTCGGATTCGGCGACGAGCGGGTACACCACGTATACCTGACGACCCTCTTCGATCTGCGCACGTACGAAGGTGTAGACGGCATCTCGTCGATCGGGTGATCGGAGCACCGTCTTCACCGGGGTACGTCCCGGCGGCATCTCGTCGAGGATGCTGAGGTCGAGGTCGCCGTAGAGGGCCATCGCGAGCGAGCGTGGAATCGGTGTGGCCGACATGACCAGGACGTCGGGTCGGATGTCGGCTCGTTCCAGGAGCGCCATCCGCTGCTTCACCCCGAAGCGATGCTGCTCGTCTACGACCACGAGCCCCAGTTTCGCGAACGTCACCCCCTCCTGGATGAGCGCGTGCGTACCGACCACGATGAGCGACTGTCCACTTTCGATCGCACCAAGAACGGCGCGGCGGTCGGCGGCAGAGAGGCTGCCGGTCAGGAGCACGACTTCGAGGCCGAGCGGACCGAGGAGAGAGCCGAGGGTGCGGGCATGCTGCTCCGCGAGAATCTCCGTAGGCGCCATCAGCGCTGCCTGACGCCCCCCTTCAGCCGCGAGAACCATGGCGAAGATGGCCACAGCCGTCTTGCCGGAGCCGACATCCCCCTGCAGAAGGCGGTTCATGCGACGATCCGATTGCATATCCGCGTAGATCTCACGCAACGCGGTCGCCTGGGCGTCCGTGAGAGCGAAGGGCAGCGCCTCGTGGAGAGGGCGCACCAACTCGTTCGTCCGTTCGTGCACGATCCCGGGTTCAAGCTCCGTCGCCCGACGTCGCGCCTGGGCCTGAACGAGTTGGAGGAAGAAGAGTTCATCGAACGCGAGTCGACGGCGCCCCCTTTCCGCATCGTAGATCGAGTCAGGCCGATGCATCCAGGCGAACGCCTGCGCCAGCGGTGGCAATGATTGCTTCGTGAGCACCTCCTGCGACATGTACTCGTCGTCGCTCGCCCACTTGAGCATCTCGTCGAGGTTCTTGTCGAAGACCTCACGCAGGACCCATTGGGCGAGGTCTTCGCTGGCGGGATAGGTCACGAAGATCTTCCCTCCTCCCCCGACAGACTCGCCTCCTCTCGCGACGATCGTGAACTCCCGCGGCTGCAGCTGGCGGCCGTGGAAGAACCGGACCTTCCCCGTCACCAGTAGCGTGTCGCCCTCGCGGAGCTTTCGATCGAGCCAAGGCTGACCTGGCCACGCGACCGTGATCATCCCCGAGTCGTCTTCGATGACCGCCTGGAAGATCCGGAGGCCGCGTCGAGTGGGAATCACGCCCTTGCTTCGGACGCGACCCATCGCGCTCACGTCCATGCCGACGTCGAGGTTACCGATCGGCTCGACCGTCGACGCATCGTCGTACCGTCGCGGCACGTGATAGAGGAGGTCGCGCGCGGTGGTGATTCCGAGGCTGCGAAACGCATCGGCGCGCTTGGGCCCGACACCCTTCAGGAATTGAACCGGACGGTCGAGCTGTGAGTAACTCACGGCCCGAAAACGGCTTCGATGAAGCTCGTCGCGTCGAACGACTCGAGATCCTCGAGTCCCTCGCCCGTCCCGACCAGCTTCACCGGTATTCCGTACTCCTGTTGCAGCGCAACGACGATGCCGCCCCGCGCCGACGAATCCATCTTCGCTAGGACGATGCCACTCAGCTGCACGGACTTCGAGAACGCCTCGACCTGGCGCACGGCGTTCTGCCCTACCGTGGCGTCGAGCACGATCAGCGTCTCGTGCGGAGCGCCCTCGATACGGCGTCGTACAACGCGGTCGATCTTCGTCAACTCCGCCATCAGGCCCCGGTGAGTGTGGAGGCGACCGGCCGTATCGATCAAGACCACGTCGATGCCGCGCGCCTCGGCCGCCTCGAGGGCGTCGAAGGCGACGGCCGCCGGATCTCCGCCCTGCTGGCCCCTAAGGAAGTCGGCCCCAATCCGATCCGCCCACATCTCGAGTTGGGCGACCGCCCCGGCTCGGTACGTGTCCGCGGCCGCCACCATCACGGTGTGCCCATCCTGGATGAGATGGTGCGCGACCTTCGCGACCGAGGTTGTCTTTCCCACCCCGTTCACACCCACCATCAGGTACACGGTCGGGCCGGATTCGGCGGAGTTGAGTCCACTCTCCGCGGTCGGCGCGAGGATTTCCGCGATTTCCTCTTTCAGCGACTGCACGAGACCTGCCGAACCCCTCACGGTCCCCCGCCGCACCGCCTGCTCGGCTCGGTCGGTGAGGCGCAGCGTGGCAGGAACGCCGAAATCTGCGGCCAAGAGGCGCTCCTCGAGCATTTCCAGGGCCTTGGTGTCGAAGCCGCCTGCCGCGACGCGGACGTCGGTCAGCGCCAGGTCGACGACACGACGCCACAATCCCTTCTTACGTTCGAGCTTCTTCTTGAAAAGGCGCGGCATCCCGCTCTCAGCGCAGTCCGCTTCGGCGGCGAACGATCCACTCGCCGCACAGGAGCACGATGACGAGAATGAAGGGCCACGGGAATGTCCGCAGGGGACGCCCCGCCCCGTCGCCGGCCCGGCCCCGCGCAGAGCCAGCCCCGACGAGGTCGGGTAGCATGCTCGCCGGCAGCATTTCGGTCGTCGCTGTCGCGACGTCGAACCGTCCCGCGGCCAACGTGTCCTGAGCGATGTCGAGCACCGAGTACGAGTACGCACCGGGCGGTAGCGTCCCGGTCGAGGCGGAACCCACCCCCCCGATCACCGTATCGACCACCACATCCTCGCCGGAGCGAACCACGATCCGAGCGGGGGCTCCATCCGAAGGCAGGCTCCAGTCCACGGGCGCGCCCCGATCGACGACCCATCGAGTCGGACGGGGCTCCGAAGCGAGGATTTCCTGGTCCGAGAGGATCCACCCCACGACCCCTGACCAGATTCTTCGATAGGGTTCGCGCCCCGCATCGCGCATGGCCCACCGCCAGAAGCCGGAAGCCAGCGAGACCGCCATTCGGCCCGTCGACCGGTCGACCAGTCGGAACCCGTTCTCGGGCGCTCCGGCACCACGGAGTTGAAGGTGCAGCGTCGCCGCACCCGCGTCCTGATCCATCGTCATCACGGCGGTCAGGGGCGGGAGTCCCTGCAGGGGCACTCCGGACAGGGCACCCGCGATCGGGGAGGTCGGGATGTCAGGCGAGGCATACCACTCGCCCGATCTCGGTGGAGCGACTTCGATGCCCGCCGTCGCCGCCCCGGCCGGATCGATGGGGAGGAGCAGTCGACGACCGGGGCGTGCGACGAGCGCGCTGACCCACTCGTCGGAATCGGCGCCCAGACCATGAACGACAAAGATGGTGGCGTCGACCGCGGCCCGGCGAACGGCCGCCGAGTCGACAGGAGCACCTCGGTCGATCGCCCGGCCAAGCCGAACGTACCGATCCGGGCCCGCCCGGAGGTAACCCACGGTCGGCAGCCCCGTCACATCCTCGAGAACGGGGAGCAGGTGCCGGGGCTCCCAATCTGGGGCCAGCGACACGAGAACTACCGCACCCTCCTCGTACCCGACCGTGGCATAGGCAACCGATGCGTCATCCGACTCGAACGCATCCGAACCGAGCGACACCCGCGCCGTGTACCGGATCCGCCCCGTCGAAGAAGGCGGGGGTAGCTCGAGATCCACACCCGACCGCAGCCCACTGCTTGGCGCTCGAACCCATATCCGTGAGACCGACTCGGCCTCCTCGAAGATCTCGACCAAGAGAGAATCTCCGGTCGCGCCCCCGTGGACCTCCAGCTCCGCAGTCATCGGTCGATCGGGCTGTAGCAGATCGGACACTTCGAAGCGTGCGATACCCGCGTTGGTGACCGCGCTTCCGAACCCTTCGAAGGCTACGTCCAGAGGGAGCGCCGTCAAGGCGGCTCGGATCGCCACTCCATCGTCGAAACGGAGATCGGAAAGAACGCGCACCTCGCGCGCGCCACCCTCCGCGGCTGCGGCCAGCGCCGGAGCGAGGCGCGTCGTGAGCGCATCGGGAAGTGCATCAAATTCGAGCCCGGCCGTTAGGGTCGTCCCTCCGAAGCGCACCACATTCCATCCCTCTCGCCGCAGCTCATCGGCCCGCGTCGACGCCCCGGTCCAAGCCGCGACTCCGTCGGGCCCTGGAGCGGCCATGCTGAGGGAAACATCGAGGAGGACCCAACGCGTAGGAGCCCCGCCGACGCCACCCGCTGGAACGCGAACGTCGAACAGGAGCAGGAGGAGTAGAACGAGGGCTGTGGCCCGGACCGCGGCGAGAGCCCTTGCGGCCGGGACGGGGAGATCGACTCGCAGGTAGACCCAGAACGAATAGGCGGTGAGCCCTCCGGCCAATCCGAAGAACAATAGCCAGCGGATCAACGGAGCCGCCACACGAAACGATGGTTGATGCCGGCCACACGAAGGCCGGAACGCTCACAAGCCAAGATTACTTGTGCGCCCCCCCGCGAAGCTCCGTGGACTGCGCGGGTACTGCGTCGACGACGAAGCTCCGCACCGGACCCGACCGAGGGATTGATTCGAGGAGGTCCAGGCGAGCCACCTTGTCGGCCTGCCAGCGCACACGGTCATCGGCGGGCACGGGGTCTCCGGCCGGGAGATCGACGGAAAGCGGGTCCATCTGGCGACCGCCATTGAGCATTTCATAATGGAGGTGCGGGCCACTCGCCAGCCCCGTCTGGCCCACGTACCCGATGATGTCGCTCTGCCGGACGCGCGTGCCCAAGACGATGTCACCCTTGAACGCCCGAAGGTGGGCATACCTCGTAACGAAGCCGTTCGGGTGGCGGATCTCGACCATGTTTCCAAAGCTGCCCTTCCACCCTCTGTGGATCACGACACCGTCCGATGTCGCCATGATCTCCGTTCCAGCATCCGCCGCGTAATCGACGCCACGGTGTGCCCGCCACGTATTTAGGACCGGGTGGTACCGGGAGTTAGTGAAGCGTCCCGAAATCCTGCGGTAGGCCAGCGGCTTGAGGAGAAACGCGCGCCGTACCGATAGCCCGTCGAGATCGAAGTACGATCCCTGGCCGTCGCCGTTCGGGTCGAAGTAGACCGCGTGATAGGGCGTACCGCTATTCACGAACTCGGCCGCCAACAACTTCCCGGCACGCATCGAACCATCGGGACGAACCTCCCGCTCGAACGCGAAGCGATACGTGTCACCCACCCGGATCTGACGAGAAAAGTCCACCTGCCACTGAAAGACCCGATCGAGATGGTCAATGAGGCGATTGCGATCTTCGAACGTCAGCCCCGCCAAAATCGGGTTGTTCACGACGGCGCTCCACAGCACCGTCTCGATCTCGCCGCTCGCGAAAAGCGTGTCGACGTAGATGGGGGTTTCGATCAGGTCCGAGTGCCAGCCCACGACATCGCGATCCAGCCGGATCGTCTGGTCGGGGCTGATCGCGACATCGACGCCGCGTAACCAGCCCTCGTCGGGCAAGTACCGTAGCGTGATCTCCGTGCCCTGCCGCATGCGGCGAGGACTCGCATGATCCTGGAACGCGAGCAGGAGCGACGCCTGTTCGTTTGCGTTGATCGTCCCGTCGAGGAGTTGGCCGAAGGTCTGGCCACGCCCGAGGGAAAGAATCTCGACCTTCTCGGCGGGCGGCACATAGACCACCGGAAGTGCTCCCACGTCGGGCACGTCCATGCCACACGCCGGTAGGGCGAGCGTTAGACAAGCGCTCACCCAGAACAAGCACGTTCGGCGTGCATCCTGCACCTTCATCGTCCCTCTCCACCAAAAAAAGCCGTGACTACCCGGCGGACGTCTCCGCCGGGCAGCCGCTCGCCAAATGAATGGTCCGGCGCTAGGGAGAACCGGCTCAGTCCATTTGACGACGAATGAACGTCGGAATATCCAACCCCTCTATCTGTTCCCTGGAGACAATTCGCTCAGGAAATCTACTCAGCGGGAGCACCGGTTCCACCATTCCGCCACCCGCAACCATCCGGACCGGGATCTGCTCCAAGGGCATCGGGTGCGGGGGGGGCTGCAGCACGGGCTGCAACATCTGCTGGATCGACTGCACCGGCTGCACCGGTTGAACCTGGACCTGGACCTGAGGCTGCACGCGGGGTCGACGGAAGTTACCCGGGATCACCTTCTCGTCCTCCTCCGAATCGAAGCCCGTCGCGATGACTGTCACGCGGATCTTGCCTTCCAATTCGGGATCGTGAACGGCACCGAAGATGATCTCGGCTTCGTCTCCCGCCTCGTCCGAGATAATGGACGCTATCGTCGTAACCTCGTCAATGGCGAGATCCATTCCGCCCGTGATGTTGATCAAGACGCCCTTGGCACCCGCGATGGATACGTTGTCGAGCAGCGGAGACGAGATCGCCTCCTGCGCGGCCTCCTGGGCCCGGTTGTCCCCTTCGCCGAAGCCGGATCCCATGAGGGCTGGCCCCCGGGCAGACATGACGGTGCGCACATCAGCAAAGTCGACATTGACCTCACCCGTTACGCGTATGAGGTCAGAGATTCCCTGCGTCGCGTTGAGGAGCACTTCGTCGGCCTTCTTCAACGCGTCTCGGAACGACGTCCCTTTCGGCACGACCGCGAGGAGCCGGTCGTTCGGAACCAGGATCATCGTGTCGACGCATCGGCGGAGCTCAGCGAGCCCCTGCATGGCCTGACGCTCTCTCTTCTTGCCTTCGAACGAGAACGGCTTGGTGACCACACCGATCGTAAGCGCTCCCATTTCGCGAGCTATTTCCGCTACCAGAGGTGCGGCTCCGGTTCCCGTACCACCACCCATGCCCGCCGTCACGAACACGAGATCAGCTCCCTCCAGGGCCCGGCGCACGTCGTCCTCACTCTCGGCGAGGGCCTGACGCCCGACTTCCGGGCGCGCGCCCGCACCCAGGCCGCGGGTGAGCTTCTTTCCGATCTGTATCGTGATTTGGGCTTTGGAGCTCTTCAAAGCTTGCCCATCGGTGTTCATCGAGATGAACTCCACGCCCTCCAACTCCTCGTCGATCATCCGGTTGACGGCGTTTCCGCCGGCTCCCCCGATGCCTACGACCTTCATCCGGGCATTCCGGATCGGGGCCTCTTCGAACTCGAAGATCATCATGTCTCCTCCCTAGCGAGGTTAGGCAACTATTAGAAAAACTCTTTGAGCCACGTTCCGAGTTTGGTCATAACACCCGACGTGATGGTCGACGCGCCGCGCCCGGTCTCGGCGAAGCGATCTGCGCCCCACAGGGCGAGGCCCGTCCCGACCGCAAACCGCGGCCGGCGAACGGCGTCGGCCAGTCCTCCCAATCCCTCGTTCGGCACGCCGAGCCGAACGGGGGAGGCAAAAATCTGCTGGGCCAACTCGACGATCCCGGGAATCGCAACCGTTCCGCCGGTGAGCACCACTCCCGCACCGAGCTTGTCCAAGACCGCGTGGTCCTGCAGTTCGCCCTGCACGATTCCGAACATCTCGTCGAGCCGTTGCTCCACGATATGCGCGATCAATTCGCGAGCGACGGAGCGCATCTGGCCCGGCGACGGGCCCGGCAAGTCGACGGTCTCCCGGGGATCGACGAGCTGTGCAAACGCCACAGCGTGCATTTCGAGCGCGCGTCGAGCCTCGGCATGCGGCACGGCCAAACCCCGCACGAGATCGGCGGTCAGCGTGGCTCCGCCGAACGGCAGGATGGACACGTGCTGGATCTTCCCTTCGTAGTAGACGGCGACGTTCGTGGTCGCAGCGCCGATCTCGACCATGGCCACCCCGACTTCCTTCTCGTCTTCCGTGAGCACGGCTCGAGCGCCGGCCAGCGGTGCGAGCACGAGTTCCTGGACCCGGTACCCAGCGCGATTCACGGCCTTCTTGATGTTCGCCGCCGCAGTGACCTGGCAGGTGACGAGGAAGACCTCGGACTCGAGGCGAACGCCGGCCATGCCGAGCGGATCCTTGATGCCCCGCTGATTGTCGACACGGTATTCCTGGGGAATCGCATGGACCATCTCGCGATCCGGAGGAAGAGCAACTGCCCGGGCGACGATGTGGACGCGCTCGACATCGTCCCGTGTCACCTCTTCTTCGGAAATCGCGACGACACCCATCGAGTTGGTGGCCCGGACGTGGTCTCCACCGATGCCGGTGTACACGCGATCGACGGACACGCCGGCCATCAGCTCGGCCTCCTTCATGGCCGACCTGACCGACTCGGTCATCTCGTCGATGTTGGTGACCATGTCACCTCGCAAACCACCCGTACGGGCCTGACCTACCCCCAGAATCGTCAGGCCGGGACGGCGCGGGTCGCCGACGATCTCACCGATCACCGCGCACGTGTTGGTCGTTCCGATGTCGAGTCCGGCAATCAGGTTTGCACGCATACCTATCTGTCCCGTCCGCGGCGGACCACAACCTGGTCCGCAAATCTGAGGTCGATTGCCTGAGGCGCTTCGGCTGGATTCCGGGACAGGGCATCGTTCAACGCAGCCTGGCCCTCACGAAGCAGAGCCGGGGACACGCCGAGGGGAAGCAGAAAGTCGACGTCGGGACCGGTGAGTCGGGCCACGAGGGAGCCACGCGGGTCCCGGCGCAGCGTCGAAACTCTTTGCACGAAGTCCAGGTCGGACGTCATGAGATGCTCCACCTGCCCGGCGAGGAGCCGAACGTCCTCACCGAAGAGCGCCGATCCGGTGGGTGGCATCCGAGAACCGGTAATGATGGGCAGATCCAGCCGATAACGCGCGGGGTCGATCGGAAGGCGAAAGCCCTCCACATCGAGCGGTTCGAGGGTCGGGGTCGCGGCCAGCGCGATCGGTCGACGTTCCTCGATCGTGACGAGGAGGCCGTTCGGAATCCTGCGCCGCACCTCGGCTCGCCGAACAAGCCGGTGCGCGAGCAGTCGCTCCGTCCAAACGCCCTTGTCACCCCACACCGACGAAGCCGGGACCAGTTCGAGCTGAGCGATGATGGAATCCTCGGTCAGAAACCGGAGGCCCCGCACTTCCACGTCGGAGACTTGGAACGTCTGCATGCTCGAGATCGCCTGGGGGACGAGAGGCCCCCAGGTCGCGACGCCTCCGAGTGCCACGGTCCCGAGTAGGATTCGCATGTCTCTACGCATGGACCGGCTCCTTCAGCGCCGCGATCAGCGCGGGACCGACCACCTCGATCGAGCCCGCGCCCATGGTCACGACCACGTCGCCGTACCGGACGCCTTCGCAGACTGCGTTCGCGAGCGAATCGAGCGCCTGGACGTAGTGGACCTCTCGCGCGCCCGCCGCGCGTGTGGCGTCCACGATCACCTGACCGGTCACTCCGGGAATCGGCGCCTCGCGGGCCGGGAAGACGTCTGTGACCCAGACCGCGTCCGCGAGTGCGAGTGCTTCGCCGAACTCCCGGGCGAAGTCGCGGGTGCGCGAGAAGAGGTGGGGCTGGAACACTCCGACGAGCCTGGCCTGTCCAAACATTGCACGCGCGGCCCGCAACGCCGCAGCGATTTCAGTCGGGTGATGTGCGTAGTCGTCCATCACCGTGACTCCCCCGACTTCTCCGAGACGCTCGAGGCGCCGACCGACTCCCGCGAAAGCAGCGAGTGACCGGAAGATGTCGACCCACTCCGCCCCGACAGCCCGGGACGCGGCTGCGGCCCCGAGAGCGTTCAGCAGGTTGTGCCGCCCGCCCATCCGCAATTCGAGAGCCCCTACCGCTCGGCCTTCCTCAAAGACTGTGCAGCGCGTCCGGGCCGCAGTCACGGTGACGTCCGTGGCTCGGAGCATCGAGCCGGCCGACGTCCCGTAGGTGTAGCCTGCCGAGCCGATCGAGGGCAGCATGGCCGAAGCACCGTGGTCGTCGGAGCAGACGATGACCCTTCCGCCTCCGCGCACGCCGGCCAGGAAATCCAGGAAGCCCTGTCGCACCCCGTCGAGATCCCCGTAGATGTCGAGGTGGTCGGCTTCGAGATTCGTTACTACGGCGACGTCGGGCGAGAGCGTGAGGAACGACCGGTCGTATTCGTCGGCTTCCACCACGAACAGGTCCCCGCCGCCGAAGCGAAGATTTCCACTCCATCCGGTGACGTGCCCCCCCACGAGGCCCGTCGGATCCATTCCGGCCGCTGCCAGAATTTCCGTGGTCATGGCCGTAGTGGTCGTCTTTCCGTGTGTGCCCGCGATCCCGACGACCGTTCCGCGCGACACCCATGCGCCGAGCGCCTCGGCCCGCTTCAGTACCGGAATACCAGCGGCCCGCGCGGCGACCAACTCGGGATGGTCGGCGGGAACTGCGGCCGTCGTAACCAACGCGGACGCCTCTGCCGCATGAACCGCGTCGTGACCGACACATACGACCCCGCCCAACGCGGCCAGGTCGCGCAGCGCGCGACTGTCCTTCATGTCACACCCGCTCACCTTCCCCCCGCTCCGGAGAAGGAGTTCCGCGAGCGGATACATGCCCGCACCTCCGACACCCATGAAGTGCACGGGACGGTCCGACGCGAGTGCCCGCAGGTCGATCCGATCGGCGGTCATGCGGCCCTCCGGACGGGGCCGAGCAGCGTCGCCACGTCACGTGCGATCTCTACCGACGCATGAGGCCTGGCTCGACCGAGCGCCTTCTCCCGCATGGTGGCGAGTCGCTCAGGGCTCGCCGTGAGCTCGATGAGTTCTTGGGCCAGGCGCTCGCCGGTCAGCTCGCCTTCTGGTAGCACCGTGGCCGCCCCTGCCGCTTCCAGCGCACGCGCGTTGTACATCTGATGGCCCTCAGCCGAGGTCGGAAGGGGCACGAGAATCGCCGGCAAACCCTGGCTGAGCTGCTCGGCGGTCGTCATGGCGCCCGCCCGACTCACCGCCATGTCGGCCGCGACAAGCGCACCCGGCACGTCTTCGATGTAGGGCAGCGCGCGCACCCATTCCGGTTCGCCGATCGCCCGAAGGGTCGTCTGGACACCTCCGAAGTGACTCCGGCCCGTCGCCCACAGCAGATTGAGCGCCTGCGGACGCTCAAACTCTCCACGGGACACACCCTCCACGTAGGAGGTGACACCCCGATTCAACCCGAGAGAACCCTGACTCCCACCGGTAACGAGCGCCAAAATCGCGTCGGGCGAAACTCCGAACGATGCACGCGCCTCGGATCGCGAAAGGGGAGACGGTGCGCGCACGGGGTTTCCGCTTACGACACAGCGATCCGCTCCCACGGGCATTCGGTCGATCGCCTCCGGGAACGCAACGTGTACCTGCGTAGCAAAGCGGGTGAGTAAGCGGGTCACCGCACCCGGCATCGAGTTCTGCTCCTGCAGCACCAAGGGCACACCCATGAGGCCGGCCACGATCCCCGCTGCGGCCCCCGCGTACCCGCCCGTCACCACGACCACTTCCGGACGCGACCCGGCGAAAAACCCCCATACCCGCACCAACGCGACTGATAGGCCGGTGAGCGCCCGCCAACTGCCCAGGAGACGACTGCGGTCGATTCCCTGAACGGGCAAGAGCAGGTGTTCCTCGCCCCGCTGAGGGAGCACGAGAGCTTCGAGGCCTCGTTCCGCACCGATGAAGACGACGCGGATGTCGGGCCGCGTCGCGCGGAGCGCATCGGCGATCGCGAGGGCGGGATACAGATGGCCGCCCGTACCACCACCGGAGAACACGACGAGCGTCTCACGCACGGGAAGCCTTCCCGCCCGGAGCCGCCCGGGCAATCGAAATCAGAATCCCGATCGCAATGAGTGTGATGACGAGGTTCGACCGTCCGTACGAGACCAGGGGAAGCGCCAAGCCGGTGGCGGGCGCGAGCGCCAGTCCCACGGCCATGTGGAGGATCGCCTGGATGGCGATGAGGCTTGTGAATCCGATCGCCAACAATTCCCCGAAGAGATCCGGTGCCCGACTCGCGATGCGGAAGCCCACGAGCACGAAACACGCGTACGCGGCCACGAGAGCGAGAACCCCGAGAAACCCCCACTCCTCCCCGATCATGGCGAAGATGAAGTCGTTGTGGGCCTCGGGAAGGAAGCCGTACTTCTGCCGCCCTTCCCCGATCCCCACGCCGGACAGTCCGCCCGAACCGAAGGCGACGAGTGACTGTTTCACCTGATAGCCCGCACCCGAAGGATCGGCGAGCGGATCGAGGAAGATCCTCAACCGCTCCATGCGGAAGCCCACCTGGAGCTGAAAATAGAGGAGCGGTGACACCAGAGCACCGAGGAAGACGAAGTGTGCGACGCGGGCCCCGGCCGCGAAGACCACCAGAACTCCGAGCAGGGCGATGACCATGGCCGTCGACAGGTCCGGTCCCAAAAGGACGAGACCGATCACCACGGTCCACACGGCGAAGAACGGGGCAAGCCCACGCCACAACGACTGGAAGTGCGAGGCCTTGCGGATGGCCATCGTCGCGGTCCACACGACGATCGCGATCTTCGCGATCTCGGACGGCTGAATGGTGACACCCAACTGCAGCCACCTGCGCGCACCCTTGATCTCGGGAGCGATCCCGTAGGTCCAGGGCAACACACAGAGCAGGAGCATGAACGAACTGACCCCGATGAGGGGCCACGCGAAGTGCTCCCACATGCGATAGGGCATCCACGCACAGAAGAGCAGAAGGCACATACCGAACCCTGCTCCGCCCGCTTGGCGCAAAACGTAGTAGGTGTCGGGGAGATCCTGCCGGAGCGCATAGACGGAGGACGCGCTGTACAGGCTCACCAGGCCAACCGACAAGATCAGCACGGTGAGCCCCATCATGGTCGCGGCTTCCCAGCCCCGTCCCAGGCCCGAGTCCGGCAGACGTACCGGCCGCGCCGGCGCGATATCCATCGGCCGGGCGCTCACGCAGCCTCCCGAGCGAGGAGCGCGAAGTGTCGGCCGCGGTGCTCGTAGCTCTCGTACATGTCGAAACTGGAGCACGCGGGTGACAACAAGACGATGTCCCCCTGGATAGCCATCGACGCAGCGCGCGCGACGACACGATCCAGCCCTCCCTCGACCAACTCGATGTCAGGGACACTCCCCTCGCCAGGCAGCGCCGCCACCAACTCCCGTGCGATTCGCGGCCCGGCTGCCCCGTAGGCGAGCACGATCCGAACACGACCCAGAAGAAGGGGCACGAGGTCAGCGAAGTCCTCGCCCTTGTCTTTTCCCCCCAACAACAGCACCAGAGGTCGATTGAAGCTCGTGATCGCGCTTCGAGTCGCTGCCAGATTCGTGGCCTTCGAGTCGTTCACCCAGAACACGTCGCCCCGATCGGACACGGGCTCCAGACGGTGCGGGAGCGCTCGCACCGAGCCGAGACCCGCGGTGATGCCTCCGGCCTCGGCCCCCGCGAGGTACGCGACGAGCGAGGCAGCGAGGGCATTCTCGAGGTTGTGCGCACCGAACAGAGGGAATTCTGCGACCGGAAGGAGCGGCTCGACGTCCCCGCCGACGCGCAGCGTCAGGATACCACGGTCCACGAAGGCGTTGCTGTTCGGGCCAGGTCCGAAGTAGAAGCGTTCGCCCGGAGCAGGTCCGGCTAGTGCCTGAATCGTTTGGTCGCCAGCGGGCAGGACCCACACCGAGTCCGCTGTCGCATTCTCGAAGAGTCGCGCCTTGTCCGCGTAGTATTCGTCGACTCCCGAATACCGATCGAGGTGATCGGGAGAAAGGTTCGTCACGACACCGATGTCCGGACGGAACGTCTCCACACCCGCGAGCTGGAAGGAGCTCATTTCCAGCACCACCCAGTCGGCCGGCTCCACCCCACGCGCGAGATCCGACGCGGGCGGCGCGAGGCCTCCCCCGACGTTCCCGCCCGCGACCGAACGAATACCGGATGCGCGGAGCAGGTGATCGACCAGCAACGTGGTGGTTGTCTTGCCATTTGTCCCGGTGATCGCGATCAGTGAACCCGGGAGGAACCGTGAGGCGAATTCAGGCTCGGAGATCCAGCGTACGCCTCGCTCCGCGAGTGCTCGGAGCACCGGAGCGTCGGGAGGGATTCCTGGGCTCGCGACGACGATGCCGGCGCGCGCCAATCTCTCGATGGTGTGTCCTCCCACCTCGACGTCGATCCCGACCATTCTGAGGTCGGCTCCACGAGCTGCAATTGCATCATCTGTGCGCGAATCCGAGACATAGACTTCTCCCCCTTTAGCGATGGCCAGTCGGGCGGCGGCGACGCCGCTCGCACCGAGGCCAATGACAGCGACATTCACACCGGACAAACCCAGCGGTACCGACTTCGACACGTTCACCCGCTGCATATTCGCTCACCGAATCTTGAGGGTGCTGACCGCGATCATCGCGAACAGAACTCCAACGATCCAGAAGCGGACCACGACCTTCGATTCTGACCACCCGAGCTTCTCGAAGTGGTGATGGATCGGCGCCATTCTGAAGACGCGTCGACCCTCTCCGAACCGATGTTTCGTGTACTTGAACCAACCCCTCTGCACGATCACAGACAGCGTTTCGAGAACGAACACGCCGCCGACGATGACGAGCAGGAATTCGGCCTTGAGGAGAATCGCCATGACACCGAGCGCGCCCCCAAGAGCGAGCGATCCGGTGTCTCCCATGAAGACTTCGGCCGGGTGCGAGTTGAACCACAAGAAGCCCAACGCCGCACCTGCGAGGGCTACGGCGAACACGGACAGTTCCCCAGCGCCTTCGAGGTAGAAGAAGCCGAGGTAGCGAGACATGTCCGTGCGACCGGCGATATAGGCGAAGACACCCAAGGTGCTCGCGCAGATCGCAGTGAGTCCGGCCGCGAGACCATCGAGCCCGTCGGTCAGATTGACCGCGTTGGACGTGCCCGACACCACCGCACCCGTGAACAGGATGAAGACCGGAGCCGCGAAGGCTGCAGCCAGATCCGAGAAGAAGGGGACGGACGTCCACGTTGTGGGGTGCGACGAGATCGGCTGCCAGAGGAGAACCGCTCCGAGGCCGAGGCCGAAGGTCCACTGCCCGATCATCTTGTAGCGCGCGACGAGCCCGCGTGTCTTGCCCTGCACGACCTTGAGATAGTCGTCGAGGAATCCGATCGACCCCATCCAGAGCAACGAGACGACGGCGATAATCGTGTACCAGTTGTCGAGCCGAGCCCAAAGCAGGGTCGAGGCGGTCGCAGCGCCGATGATGATCAAGCCGCCCATCGTCGGCGTTCCGGACTTCACCAGATGACTCTCTGGTCCGATGTCCCTCACGACTTGTCCGACGTTGGCGAGATGAAGCCTGCGAATCACCATGGGGCCAAAGGCAAACGCGAAGACGAGTGAGGTGACCACGGCACCCGCCGCCCGAAAGGAGATGTATACGAAGACGTTGAACACCCCGTGCACGTCGGCAAGGCGAGGGAGGAGTTCGTAGAACATCAGGCCTCCACCGAGTCCGCAGCGGAGTGGGCGAAGTCACCAGCGATCAGGGGGAGGATGCCTTCGAGCGCGATGCCCCGGGACGCCTTGAGGAGCACGATCTCGTTGCCCTTCAGGCGATCGCGAAGCGCGGGATATGCCTCGAGCCATCCCGCGGCCGTGATCACTCGATCCGATTCCGCAACACCGAGGTGCCTAGCCGCCGCCGCGAAGGCGCCGGTAACGACCAGGAGGTCGATAGGGCGAGCCAACGCGTCCGCCAGTGTGCGCTGGTGCAGTTCGTCGGAGGAGGCACCGAGTTCGAGCATGGATCCGAGGACGACGACCCGTTGGGCTGCCGCGCCCTGTCCCTCGAGTACATCGAGCGACGCCTTCACGCTCTGCGGATTGGCGTTGTAGCAGTCGACGATGACCGTGAGGTCGCCCATGCGCCGAACCTCTCCACGCATCGAGCCGACCTCTGCAGACGCGAGGCCGCGAACGGCGTCACGCGCAGGAACACCGAGCAGGTCCGCCACAGCTAGGGCGATCAGCGCGTTCGAGACCGCGTGACGACCGGCCATGGGCGCGGCCGCCCGGCACCCCCGCCACTGGAACTCGTATCGGCCGAACACGTCGACTTCCGCCCTTGTCGGCCGAGCATCTTCGTCGGCTCGCTCGCTCCACCCTACCACCCGGATGTTCGGACATAGCGTCCGAGCCCGCTCCGCCAACTCGGCGGGCTCATCACCCACGACGCACCGGCCACTGTCGGCGAGGTGCCGAAGAAGATCGAGCTTCTCGGACATGACCCCCTGGAGTGACCCGAGTTGCTCTAGGTGACTCTCTCCGACCGTGGTGATCACCGCGATGTCGGGGCGTGCGACCTGCGCCAGCGCGGCGATCTCGCCGGGCTGGTTGCTCCCCAATTCGAGCACCACGGCCTCGGCTTCATCCGGCGCCGCGAGCAACGTCAGCGGCATGCCGATGCGGTTGTTGAGGTTGCCTCGTGTCGCGTGCACACGCAGCGTCGCACCAAGCGCTGCCGCAGTCATTTCTTTCGTCGTCGTTTTTCCGGACGAGCCGGTGATCGCGACGACGGGAGCCCGCAGGCTCCGACGCCGATGTGCGGCGAGTTCTCCGAGGGCCACGAGCGTGTCTGCAACCGGATAGAGACGAACGCCCGCGTCGCCCGCAGAGGGCCTCGACACGATTGCTGCACCGGCACCCCCTGCCATCGCGTCGGCCACGAAGTCGTGCCCGTCGAAGCGGTCCCCGATCAGGGCGACGTAGATGTCGCCCTCTTGGACCGTCCGTGAGTCCGTGGACACGCCCGCGAATTCGACCCCGACCTCCGCCAGCTCCATGCGCAAGCCGAGCGCGCGGCGAACGCCAGCGTCGTTCCACGAGAAGGTGCTCACGAGATCCCCAACTCCCGGAGCGCGTCCAACACGATCGCGCGCTCGTCGAAGGGGCGTCTCTCGTGCCCGACCACCTGGTAGCGTTCGTGACCCTTGCCCGCGAGCACGACCGTGTCCCCGGGACGGGCGATTTCGAGCGCGGCCCGAATCGCCTGACGCCGGTCTGCGATTCTCTCGTAGTGGGTGTCACCCAAGCCCTCAGCGAGGTCGTCGAGGATGGCCTCGGGGTCCTCGGTGCGGGGATTGTCCGATGTGAGCACAACGATGTCCGCAGCGTTCCGGACGGCCTCGGCCATGGGCCGCCTCTTGGCGCGATCGCGATCTCCACCCGCTCCGAACAGAACGATGAGCCGGCCCGTGGTGAGGGGCCGAATGGCAGCCAGCGCGCCGTCGAGAGCAGCAGGCGTGTGGGCGAAGTCGATCAGGACCGTAAACGGATCGGACACGACCGCCTCGAGGCGACCCCGTACCTGGGGTGCGGTGGCGAGTCGCGACACGATCTGCTCGATCGGCACCCCGGCTGCGAGCGCGGCGCTGACGGCCGCAAGCGCGTTCTCGACGTTGTAGCGCCCGACAAGCGGCATTTGCACCGAGTGGTGCGACCCGTCGACCTCGAGCGAGAAGCTCGTTCCGCGGTGCCCCAAGGCGAGGTCACGCGCGCAGACGTTCGCCCCCGACTCGATCGCGAAGGTCCGCCGCGTGCGTGCCCCGAGTTCGAGCGACGCCCAAGCCGGATCTGCACCATTCACGACGACCGTACCGTCGGGGACGACTAGCTCGACTAGACGTGCCTTCGCATCTCGATACGACGCCAGATCACCGTGATAGTCGAGATGGTCCTGAGAGAGGTTGGTGAAGATGCCGATGTCGAATCGAACGCCATCCAGTCGGTGTTGTTCGAGGGCGTGCGAGGACGCTTCCATCACCACTGCGCCCGTACCTCCGTCGGCGAGTTCGCGCAGCCAGATGGCTACCTGAACGGGCCCGGGCGTCGTGAGTCCCTCGGTCCCCGCGCGAATACCGCCGGTCTCGACGAGCCCGAGTGTGCCGATAACAGCCGTCTTTACATCGGGCGAAAGGAGGTGCCCAATGAGGAGCGCCGTCGTCGTTTTTCCGTTCGTACCGGTGACACCGACCGTGACCATATCGAGGCTCGGGAAACCCATCACGGCTTCCGCCGCGAGCGCCGCCGCCCGTCTTCCGTTACTCACCACGAGCTGCGGGATATCGACCTCGACCGGTCGCTCTACCACGGTCGCCACAGCGCCCGATTGAACTGCGGCGGAGACGAAATCGTGAGCGTCCAGGCCGGTTCCCTTCCATGCCAGGAAGAGGTCGCCGCTCTCGACGGCTCGAGAGTCCTGCGTTACGCCCAGAACGGCGACGTCCCCCGAGCCCCGACGCTCCTCGAGGAGGTCTGCGGACCGGAGGACTCGTTCCACCGCGGCGAGTGTCCGGGCGGCCTCAGTCATGCGACGCGCCTCCGTATCGGAGGCGAATCGTGTCACCGGGCATGACCCGCACGCCTGCGGGCGGTGCGCTCTGAACAATGTCCCCGACTCCCACCTGCGCGACGCGCAGCCCCAAGCGGTGCAGATGACGGATCGCCACACGCGCGGGCAGACCCTTCACATCGGGCAGCGCCACGCGACCATCCGGGGCGACGGGAAGAGCTCCTTCACCTGCTCCATCCAGCGGCGGAAGCGCCGGCTCGAGCGGATGGGAGGCAAAACTCGGGACGAGCGACGCCGGAACACGGCTGGGCACGTCACGGAGCGACGCCAGCAGCGCACCTCGGTCGAGGTGGGTCGAACTCGCGGCCAGAGCCGCCTCCATCGTAGCCCGCGTCACGGGGGCAGCCACCGCGCCACCGTAGTACTCGCCACGGGGTCGATCGAGTTTGACGAAGACCACGAGCTGAGGATTGTCAGCCGGGAAATATCCGATGAACGACGACGAATAGTCTCCGACCTTGTAGCGGCCACCGCTGCTGATCCTCGCGGTCCCGCTCTTTCCGGCCACCTGAAATGACCCGAGGCGCGCGTAGGTTCCCGTCCCGTTCTCGACCACGTCGACGAGCGCGCGACCGATCGCTTCCGCGGAGCGCTGGTCGACGACCCGGCGGACGATCTCCGGCTCGAATCTGCGGGCAACGGTCCCGTCGGGGTTTCGGAGCTCTCGGACCAGACGAGGCCTCATGAGCAAGCCGCCGTTAGCCAGAGCCCCGTACGCCATCGTCATCTGAAGCGGGGTCACCGAGATTTCGTACCCGATCGCGAGGGACGCAGGCGATTGAGCGGTCCATCCGTCCGGACGCCGAAGCGTTCCGGACACTTCACCGGGCAACTCGATCCCTGTGAGTGTGCCGAATCCGAAGTCGCGGAGATTCTCGTACTGCACGCCGGGGGTCATCGTGAGGGCCGCCTTGGCGATCCCGACGTTCGAGGACTCGCGCAGCGCGTCCCGGATCGTCATGCGTCCGGTCGTGTGGGTGTCGTGCAAGCTTCGTCCGGCCTGCTCCCAGACTCCGTTCCCGACGTCGACGGTGTCATTCAGAGACGCCAGATCGTTCTTGAGAAGGCCGGCAACGGTGAACGGCTTGAGTGTCGAGCCGGGCTCGAACGGGGTGTTCACCACCGAGAGCGCGTCCGCCTGCCCGTCCTGCGTAGAGAACAAGGCGAGGATCTCACCGGTCTTCGGGTCGGTGATCATCACATCACCGCCCTCTGCACCGTGCTTTTCGATCGCTTCCAGGAGTGCCTCCTGGGCGATCTCCTGAAGACCCATATCCAGCGTGAGGACGATCTCTCCGCCGGATCTCGGGCTCTGGACCGTGATAGGCTCACCGGGAATCGGTGCACCCAGATTGTCGCGTGCAACGACTTGTCGGCCCGGCGTACCGCTCAGCCACTCCTCGAATATGCGCTCGACTCCGCCCTTGCCCGTCTCGTCGAGAACGACTCCGAGCACGCCGCGAGCGAGGTCCCCATGCGGGTAGTAGCGCTCGAAGACACGGTCGACATGCACACCCGGGGTCCCATCGAGTCGTTCTCGGACGGTGGGCGGGTACATGCCGGCCGCATTCCAGCCACGGCCCGAGCCCACCAGCCGCCCGGCGCGGGAGCTGGATACACCGAGCACCTCTACCAAGAGACCCTGTAGAGCGGACGGATCGGACACTTCTCGGGGTGCGACGTTCACCAGACTCCGCTCGCGCGTCACCGACAGAGGCAGACCTTCGCGATCGAGGATCGTCCCCCTGGGCGCAGCTACGACCTGATCCTCCTGCTGCTGACCCGAAGCGATTCCGCGCCATTGGGCCGCCTGCAGAACCTGGATCTGTCCGGCCCGAAGCGAGATCGCCAGCGAGCAGACGAGCCACCCACTCAGCACCAGGCGTCGCCGCCACGGGTGCGGGCGGGCTTCGGTCGACGGGCGCCGCGTCACGAGGCGCCATCCCCGGCTAGGATGACCTGTTCGGACGCGTCGGGCGTGTGCATCCCGAGCCGTAGCCGAGCCTCGGGGACGATCCGCGCACGACCTTGCAGGACCTGAATCTCACGCTGGAGCTGCACGCGCTCGGCCTGAGCGACCGAAACCTCACGCCTGACCTCATCCAGCGCTTGGTACTCCTCGAAGGCTCGGCTCTGCCGCCATAATGCGAAACCCAACGCCGAGACGAGGAAGGCGAAGGTCACCGCCGCGCGGCCCAGGGCGGACGGATCCATCAGGCAGCCCTTCGCCAGGCGCGGAGCCGGGCGCTACGGGCCCTCGGATTTCGCTCCACCTCGTCATCGGCAGGCCGGAGCACCTTTCGGGTCAACGTCTCGCCAAGAGCGCGACCCCGACACGTGCACAGGGGGACCTCCGGCGGACAGACACACGACCGGCTCCACTCGCGGAACGCGTTCTTCACCGCCCGATCCTCGAGTGAGTGATACGCGATCACCACCATGACCGCGCCGTCGCAGAGCGCGTCGCGGATGGCCGGTAGCCCGACGTCCAATGCTTCCATTTCCTCGTTCACCGCAATCCGCACCGCCTGGAAGATCCGTGCCTTGTCCTGCGCCGACGGTGAGCGGCCCAACGAGACGGACAGTGCCGCCACCAGGGTGTCGCTCGTCTCCATCGGCTCGGTCGCGCGACGCTTTACGACCTCTCGCGCCAACCGTCGGGCCCGCGGCTCCTCCCCGAAGTCACGGAACACCTGAGCGAGCCGTTCCTCGCTCGCCTCGGCCAGAAAGCGTCGCGCGTCGGGGCCCTCGGCTCCGTTCATACGCATGTCCAGTGCCACACCCCGCCGGAACGCGAATCCGCGCGCATCATCGTCGAGTTGGTGTGAACTCACGCCCAGGTCGAGCAGAGCGCCGTCCAGACCCCGGTCTCGAACTTCGGGGTCCGCAGGCGCGTCCTGGAAGCGGCCGGAAAGGAAGCGCACCCTACTTCTCAGCGGCGCGAGCGCGGTGCGGGCCTCGTGGATGGCCTCGGGATCGCGGTCGACTGCGAGGACGCGGCAATCCTGACAGGCTTCGAGGATCATGCGGGTGTGGCCGCCTCCGCCCAAGGTGCCGTCCAGATAAAACCCGCTTCCGGTCGGACCGAGCAGCTCCAGCACCTCGCGACCCATGACGGGCTCGTGATAGGAAGACATGCGCCCTACCCGAAGAGCCGGTGGGCAAACTGCTGCATATCACCCGCGTGTCCCTGAACGACTTCGCGGTAGGTCGCGGGATCCCACAACTCGACTCGGTCGAGGTTCCCGCTCAGCAGCACGGTGCCGCGCAAGTCGGCCGCAGCCTGCAGCGTGGCCGGCACGAGAATGCGCCCCTGCTTGTCGGGCGAGACCTCAACCGCATGCGCGATGACCATGCGGACCTGATTCCATGCGGACGGATCCGTCCGCCGGAACTCGAGCAGGTTGGCCTGCACATCGTTCCACTTCTGCTCCGGAAAGAGCGTCAGGTACCGGGGCTCCCATTGCAGCAACACGTATCGATCACCCTCGGCCTCACGACGGAACGCAGAAGGGAGGCTGACGCGCCCCTTCGGGTCCATCTGATGCTCGTACTGACCGACAAAACCGTTCACGTGCGGGCTCGTGGTGGGTCTGAGTGGGACGAAGTGGGGAGTGATGGGTCATAATAGAGCGCGGCGGGTCGGCGCGTCAAGGGTCCTTTATTGGGAATTATGCGTCGCGGTCGACCGTTCCGAGTGCCGCGAATCCCCTTTAGCTACGGGCTAAAGTCCAGATCGACCCAAAATCCAATTTTTCGCGAATCCGAACGAAACCCGAAGGTGATGCGCGAGCCTCCGGCGAGGTCGGTGGGACGCAGTGGGGAGATTTTGGCCGTGCGGGGCCGACAGGGCCGCACAAAGAAAAGCGCCGCGGAGGACCGAAGTCCCCCGCGGCGCGGATCAGCGCATGTCGCGCTTACACCTACATGTTCATCAGCGTCCGCGCTTGATGATCGCGTCCTGGATCTCGATGTAGGTCGCCGCGTTCTCCAGCAACTGCGTCAGATTCACATTCACCGACGCCGGGTAGTCGCCCGCCTGGCGAAGCAGCGCCACCGACTGATTGAACTTCGGCAGCGAGGACTGAGCCGTCTGCAGCGTCTGGGGCTCCTGCTCCTTCACGGCGATCTGGTAGATGCTGTAGCCATGCCAGAAGTTGAGCTGTGACGTCATCGCGACGCTGAGGTTGGGCAGGCGCTTGGCCGCCGTCATCCCCATGATCGCATAGTCGTAGTTCTCCTTCTGGTTTCCGTTCTGGTACGCCTCGGCAAAGATCATCCGAGCCGCCTGTTCCGCCTGCGCCGGGTCGTTGGCAGCCGCGGTGGAAAGGACCGTCACTGCGTCGTTCAGTCGGCCCGCCTGGATCAGCCAACTGCCCTGGCGCAGCGCTGCGCTCGGATGCTCCGGATTGATCTCACGGACCCTGTCGAGCGCCACGATGGCGTCATCGAGGCGACCCGACCGCTGAAGTGCGTCCGCATACAGCACCCACAACCCATCTTCCTGGGCGTGGGTCTGAAGCACGCGCTCACCCAGCGATACCGCCGCTGCAATGTCATCGAGCTGGATGTACGCCGAGATGACATTCCGCAGGTGACCTACCGGCGTTTCGGCTCCCTTGGCTTCGAAGACCTTCTCATAGGAAGCAATCGCCTCGCGGTAGTAGCCGACCGCTTCAGGGGCTACGGCATTACCGGCGTCCTGATTGCCCACGGCTGCCAGCTGCTGGATCTCCAGTGCGGCGCTGAAGGCGAAGCCACCATACTGCTCGTGCAGCGCGACGTTCTCCGGGTCGACATCGAGGCCGACCTGGATGAACTCCATCGCCCCGACCGGATCACCCGCCTGAGCGAGTTCGTATGCGATCCTCATGCGGATCGTGGCGTTGCCTGGATTGATGTCCAAGTAGCGGGAGTAGTAGTCACGGCCCTTCTCGGGCTGATCGGTGACCGTCGCGATATACCCGGCAAGCTGGAGGGCGTCCTCTTGGAAGGGATTCGACTCGATGACCGCCTCGAGCTCGGTCAGCGACTCCGGATAGCGGTCCAACTCGTACAGAATCCGGGCTCGGAGATAACGAGTCCCGATCGCGCTCGGGTTCAGCGCGAGTGATTCATCGCAGTTGCGGAGAGCGTTGTCCCACTGCTGACTCGCCATGTAGTCGTTACAGATGGCGGCAGACCGGACCGTCGTGGAATAGCGCTCGAACTGCTCATAGATATGCAGAGCTGCAGCCTCATGCTCCTTCTCACCAGCGCTGAAGCCCTCGATCAGGAAGGACTCGCCGCCTGCAACGTCCCATACCTCGGCACTCACGACCCAACTCTTGTCGGGCTGGGCGGTATAACTCGCGCAGATCGCCACCGGAACGTTGATCTGGCTCGCCAGCTGCCGGGTCGTGATGCAGGTGAGGTCCTCGATCTTGAGGTCGAATTTCTTCGCCTCGTCCTTGATGTCGCTCTCGTCCATGGCCACGTGCGTGGGCATCGAACCCATGAGGGACCGCAGCTCCTTCGACGCATCCTTGCCGAAGTTGTTCCGAGCCCCCTCGAGGGGTGCAAAATACGGGATCAGGACGCGGAATCGACCGCCGTCCTGAGCTGAGATCGGGGTCGCGGGCGCGAGGACCATCGCGACCGCTGCGAGTACGAACATCAGCTTCAGGCGTGCAACCATGGCTCCGTCTCCCTTTGGGTTTCCCAACATTTTGTGCCCGCTTACCTACGCGAACCGCCCGGACCGGTACCCGAACGTCTGTTAATTCTAAACCAACGAAAAGCCGGGGGTCCACGATGCTAGGATTCCCCGGCAAATGAAGCTTGGGAACTTATTCACAAATAGTGGCTGCGGTCAACGTAAGCGACAGGAGCTTGGTGGCACCGCCGTAGACATCGTCCGCTCCTAGCTACGGGCTTCACACCGGATGATTACAGCCCGAACCGGCCGTGATCGTGGGAGGCGAAACCCGTGCAAGCCGGTCGCTCACCTAGGCGAAAGGGCCGTCGAAGGCCTCGAGCGTAGCCTTGAGCTCGTCGGGCAACCTCTTCGATGCTCCCGCCTCGTAGTCGTACATGACCTGCACCGTCGTTCCGCTGGAGAGCTTCTCCCCGGCCTGCCCCCGGACCTCATACTCCATTTCGAAGTGTTTTCGCCCGACGCGGACCACTCGCACCCCGACCGAAACGACTTGGGGCCAGAGGACCCGGGCATGCCAGCGCACGTTACATTCGGCAATGACGTAGTCGATCTCCTCGATCGCTCCCTTCCCCGCGACTTCTGTCCAGTAGGCCCACCGCGCTTCCTCGAAGTAGATGAGCGCCTCGGCGTGATGGGCGTGCCCGGCAACATCGACGTCACGAAATCGAACTGTTACGGGATGGCGAAAGCGAAAGAGATCCGGCTCTGGAGTCACGGGTCACCCTCAAATGGGTAGAGGAGGCAGAGGCATGCACACTACTTTGGGGTATGGAGACGCCCCCGTCACGCACCTGCCCCGGTCCCCAATCAGCGACATGAGCGAAATAGCCCGAGATCGGCGCAGCCCGCGCCAACACAGCGCCGCATGTCTCGCGACCGCCTTGCTGATGTCGGTCACTGCCTGTGCAAGCAGCGGATCCGGGTCACCCGCGACGGACGCTACCAGCGAGGTCGTGTGGCGCTCGCTCGCGGAGGGCCGACCGACTCCCCTGGCGGGAGCCGCGCGTGTGTCCGTCTCCGGGGTGGAGTTCCTCGGCAGTTATTCCTGGGCGAGCACCGCCGTCTCTCCCGATGTCGGTGTCGCAGAGCTGGTGAGTACGGGGCTGCTGCGGCGGCAGGATGTAGCGTTCGTGGAACGTCGCCGGTTCGCGGCCGCGGCCGCTGCGCAACGAGCCGGCGTACGACCGAGGCCCGGTGCACCGCCAGTGGGAGTATCGCAAAGCGCCGACTACGGTCTGACCGCGGTATGGATCGCGACCGGATCCGGGCAAGCGTCGGTGGAAGTCAGGCTCGCCACCATGCAGTCAGGCGCCATCGCCGGGGCCACCCGGGTGGCCGTAGCCCAAGACGCGGATCCCGTCGCGCTCGCCCGAGCCATCGTGGGCGGCCTTCTAGAGGTTCTGGAGGATCTCGACCGCCTCCCGGTCTGGGATGACCCGGTTGCAGTGCAACCTCTCGCGTCCCGCGGGACACCCCCCGAGGCGATCGCCAAGTTCCTGGAAGGGCTGGCCGCCGAGGAGAAGTGGGATTGGGAGGGGGCACGCCGGGGTTATCAGGCCGCGGCTCTCCCGAACTTCCAGGAGGCTGCCGCGGCGTTGGCTCGGACGGCGCGTTTGCGCCTCGGCGGAACCCTGGCCGAGAGCTGACATGAAGCGCAGCGCACTCGGACTGCTCGCGGTTCTCGCGTTGTCGGCACCCGCGGTCCAGGGACAGTCGGCCACATGCATCTTTCGAGGGGCTCCCGACGCCCTGGCGGAGCGTCCGAGCCCGCTGGATTCGGTAGAAATCCGACTCGGTGGGGCCGCGGCCAAACTGTGTTACGGCCGGCCAGCGACCGCGGGCAGGACCGTCGTCGGAGGCCAGGATCCGTTCGGTGTTCCTTGGCGTTTCGGGGCGAACGAGCCAACGACCCTCCACGTACCCTTCGAAGCATCGGTCGGCGGCGTTGCCCTCTCGCCCGGCTCCTATTCGCTCTATGCCATTCCCGAAGCGAGGAGCTGGACCATCGTCGTGAACGGCAGCACCAACCGATGGGGTATTCCAATCAACCCCGAGGTTCGTCAGTCGGACATCGGGAGCTTTGTCGTGCAAGTCGCGACCACTGATGCGCCAGTCGAACGGCTCACGTTCCGTTTCGACAGCAGCGCCGAGTCGTCCGGCATACTCGTCTTCGAGTGGGAGCGGACGACGTTCGAGATCCCGATCTCCCGACGTTGAAAGCGGAGTGACCCGGGTGGATCACTCCGCTCAACACGCCTGTCGCTGTCCCGAAGCCTCGATCTCAGCTCCCGGAACGGATCAATCGAACGGTCCCTGACCCGGTATCGATGGTGATGTCGCCCCGTCCATCACCGACCGTGCCGACCACATGGTCCCGTCGGACCGAGCGGACTTCAATCGGGAATCCGAGGTCGATGCCTCCGCTCCCTGTATCGATCTCGATCCTCGCTCCGAGGTCGGCGGGAGCGCGCACGGTGATCGAACCCGATCCCGTATCGGCCTCGAGCCTGTCCACGTCGCTCATCAGTTCTATGTCGATCGAGCCGCTGCCCGTATCCAGCGAGATATCCGCCGCGGTGACCGATTCCAACTCGATGGAACCCGAGCCGGTATCGACAGTGAGGGCGTCCGCTTCGAGGCGAGATCCTGACACACCTCCCGATCCGGTGTCGATCTCGATGCGACGGCCCGTTACCCCCGAGACTTCGACCCGACCGGATCCCGTGTCGACTCCCAAGTCTTCGTTGATGTCTCGCGCCATGATGCTACCGGATCCCGTGTCGATCTCGAGCGAGCCCGTGATGCCGGTCGCGGTCACACCCCCGCTCCCCGTATCGATCCGCAGGTCGCCGGTGATCCCGGTCGCTTCGACCTCGCCGACGGCCACGTAGAGTGCGAAGTCCTTGCCCTCGGGTACTTCGATGACCAGGTCCGCCCAAGCCTCGAACCCGTTCCCCCGACCTTGGATCCGAACCCGATCCCCCCGTTCGTTGTCACCGTCCGAGAACGTCCCATCCCCGCGGACCGAAACGGTCGTATTCGATCCACGCCCCAACTCCGGGTAGACGATTTCGTCACTCGGAAAGATGATCCGAAGCGAGGACCGATCCCTCACGACTCCGGTCTCGACCCGTAGCTCCGACGCGTCACTTCCGCCCCGCGTGATTCGCACCACGACATCCGGGCCCGATCCGCGCACGATCTGCACCTGCCCCGCCAGGTTGTATACCGCAACGCTGCGACCCGAAATCCTCTCGACTTCCTGCCCACTCAGCGGACCCGCGATCAACACGGCAGCCGCCAGAGCCGCCACCTTCGGCGGCACCACCACACTCCTCAATGTCCTCATCCCCCCTCCCTGCGTCGTAGGAGACGGATCTCTCCGTCGAAAACCTGAATTTGAACTCGGGCGCCGCCCGTACCGACCGTGAAACCGAACTCACGGCCGCCCCTGAAACGCTCGATGAGGACGGGAAAATCCGAATGGAACTCCCCATCGAACGTGGACACGCTGATCCGGGCGTTGGTATCCGCCGGGATCGCGATCATCGCGTCACCGTCATGGACGAAGAAGCCGTAGTCGCCCGTGCCGATCGGGCCAGAGAACTCGATGTCCCCGTTGAGGGTCTCTACCCGAACCGACTCCGACCGCGCGTTCACAATGCCGATGTCACCACTCCCGCTCTCGACCGACAACGGACCTGAGACGTTGCGCAGCGTCACGTCCCCTGACTGCGATGACGCCGACACACCGCCGGTCGCTCCGACAACGTCGATCGTCCCGCTCATCGTACGCACCGCCACGGCTCCCGCCGCGTTCTGGACCCAGACATCGCCTCGAACGTTGCCCACCTCGATTCGTCCTCCCACACCATCGATGCGGACGTCGAGCGATCGTCCGTCGACTTCGACGTCTACCCAGGAAGGGACACGCAACGTGATCTCGACGTGGCGGCGCCGACCCTTCTGGTCGTCGTGCATCACAGCCACCCTGCTCCCGACTCGCCGAACGAGTACTTCCTGGTCCGAGGCTTCGCCTCGCACCTCCAACTGGTCTCGATTCCAAGCCACGATCGACACCTCGCCGTCGAGACTCTCGATCACGATTCGGTCACCGCGCCGGAGATCCAAGAGCGTATCTGCGGCGGGCGCGGCCGGCCCGGGCATCACGGCGATGGCAACGAGGAGGGTCTCGAACAAAATCACCCGGCCGACTCCACGACACGCGCCGCATCTCGCAGATAGGTCAGCTTGCGCTGATAAACCCGCTCCAGGTGATCGGTGAGGAACTCGTTCCCTGGATCTTGAGCCAATGCGCTTCTCGAGTCCTGAATCGCCTGTTCGATCACGCCGAGATTCCGTTCGAGAATCCGAAGCGTGTTGGGATCGAGAACGCCCTCGGCGGCCGCGAGACTCGCTTCGAGCGCCGCCAGATCAGCCGCGAGCCCCGCAGACGGCCCAGGCACCTCCGAAACCATCGTCACGAACCCGGGGGCCGAGGCTGCCGAGCCGGTCACCGGCACGCCGAGTCCAGGGCCGACCAACCAGGTGGCCGTGGCGGACGCGGCGATCAGCACCAACGACGCAGCCACGAGTTGGCGGGCGGTCAGCGTGAAGCGCGACGGCCCGAGCGCGGACCGCGAAGCCCCCTCGAGCCGACCGGCCGTCGGCAACGCGATCACCTTCGCGCCGACCTCCGTCGCGACGGTCACGGGTGCCTGAATCACCGCAGCGATTCCACCCCACAGGTCCCGCGGCGGCTCGATGTTTCCAAGCGCACCCGACCGTGAGACGACGTCGTGAAGCCCTTCCAGAACGCGGCGGCACGAGCCACACCCGTCGAGATGCGCTTGGAGCTTCTGGAGCGAACCGTCGGTCAACTCGCCCGCAAGGTAGTCAGAGAGCTGATCGGTCCACTCATGATGTTCCAAGAGTTTCCTGCTCATGTCATCCATCCAGATGTTGTCGCATCAGCATGCGAGCCCGATGCAACTGTGATTTCGACGTGCCGACCGAGACACTGAGAGCCTCGGAAATCTCGTCATGGCTGTACCCCTCCACGTCGTACAGCACGAACACTTCTTTGGCGCGCGCCGGCAGGTGTTGGATCGCACCTTCGATGTCGAGAGCATGACCCGACGACCTCCTGTTGGGCGCGATGACCTGACTCAAGATGCCCTCTCCACCCGTATGCCTCGCTTCCCTGTTTCGTTGGGTTTGTCGGCTGCTGAGGACGTGGTTGACCGCCAGGCGGTGGAGCCACGTCCCGAACTGTGCCTGTCCCTTGAACGTATCCAGCTTGCGCCACGCCCGAATGAACACTTCCTGAGTGAGGTCGTCGGCCGACTGCTCGTCGACCATACGGACACACAGGGCGTAGATCCGCCCGACGTGATCGCGCTAGAGCCGCTCGAAAGCGGTGTGATCTCCACCCGCAGCCCGTCGTACGTCAGCACTCTCCACAGACGCCTGCACTCGTTCGCCCACCGGTCCCCGCGGATCTCGTCCGTCTTGTCCCTTTGCACACACTTTGACAGTCATGAGGGGGGAGTGGTTGGAACCGACCGACTTGGTTCATGCCGACAATGTTGCGCAGTCGTGAGCTGTCGGACACCATGTCGCATCTGCTTCGGCCTTCGGAGAAACGCATGCCAATCCAACCCGTTGATCTCACCGCCCTCGTTTCGGCCATCCTGGGGATCTCGATCGTCCTCGTTCCCGTGATCGGACTCACCGCCCGATTCGCGCTCAACCCGACGGTCACGGCGCTGGCCAAACTGTTCGAATCGCGAGGGGCCGACGAAACGATGCGGATCCTGGAACCGCGTATCGAACTACAGGAACAGGAGATCGCAGCGTTGCACTCGGCGGTCCGCGGCCTCACCGACGCGAGCGAATTCGAGCGCCAGCTTGCTTCGCCACCCGCGAAGAAGATCGTTGCGCCGACCGTCGACGGCTGACCACCGGGACTCCGTGAATCGTTTCGACCCGTTCGGCTTGCCTGGGTCGGTCGAAATCATCGCTCATCGCGGGTACAGCGCACGCACGCCCGAGAACACGAATGTAGCCATGGAACGCGCCATCGAGGCGGGTGCCGACGCCGTCGAGTTCGATCTTCATGCAGCGCGCGATGGCACTCCCGTACTCTTCCACGACGCCACGTTGAATCGCACGTCCAATGGCACCGGCCCGGTCGCCTCGTGGAGTGCGGCACAGCTCGGGCGTCTCGACGCGGGAAGCTGGTTCGACCCCGCCTTCCGCGGGGAGCCGATTCCGGCGCTCGCAGCGACGCTCGAGCTGATCGGGCATCGAGTCAGCCGAGTGTATGCCGAGGTGAAGGGATACCGGAATCCTGAAGATCTCGACCGCATTGTGGAGGTCGTCGCCCAGGCCGGGCTCTCCGCCTCAACCGTCTTCATCTCGATGGACTGGGAAGCCCTCGATCGCATACGCGTCTCCGATCCGAACGCGCTCATCGGCTATATCGTCGAGGTGAGTTCTCGAGCCGAAGAAGGGATCGAGCGAGCGACGGGCGACCCCCGCGCGCTCCTCGATTACGACGCCCGGATTCTCTTGGCCGATCGGCGGCTCGCCGTCGCTTCCCTGACGGCAGGCATCGCGCTCGCGACCTGGACGGTGAATACCACGGCTCAGGCCGCCGAGTTGCTCTCGATCGGCGTGCCCCGAATCACCACGAATGAGGTAGGAGCGTTGAGAGCATGGGCAAACGAACTGTGACGGCTGGCGCTCCCCATCCGTTCTCGCCGGCTGGCCGCAAGGCCGCCCTCGAGGCGATGACGACGCAGCCCGTCGACGTCCTCATCATCGGAGGAGGGATCACCGGGGTGGGCATCGCGCGCGATGCCGCACTGCGCGGCTGGTCCGTCGCACTCGTGGAGAAGCACGACTTCGGATTCGGAACCTCCAGCCGATCGTCGAAGATCGTGCACGGTGGCGTGCGCTATCTGGAGTACGGGCACTTTCTTCTCGTGCGCGAGTCGGCCCGCGAGCGTCGCGTGCTCCAGGCGATCGCACCTCATCTCGTTCACCGCCTCGACTTCCTCTACCCGGTGTTCGCTCCTGATTCGCTCATCAAGATCCGCGCGGGGCTGTCGGTCTTCGACTGGCTCGCCGACACCGACGAGCCCGATCGATACGTCATGCTGGAGCCGGATGAGGTACGGCAGCGCCTTCCCGGTCTTCGGGACCCGTTGCGCGGGGCGGTCCAGTACGTGGAGTACATCACGGACGACGCTCGGCTCACGCTCGAGAACGCGCTTTCCGCGTCGGATCATGGCGCATGGGTCGCGAACCACGCGGCGGCAGAGAGCCTGTTCTTCGACAGCCACGGACAGGTGCGCGGCGCCCGGGTACGAGACGCGCACGATGGTGCGGTCTATGAGGTTCAGGCGCGTGCGGTCGTCAACGCAGCGGGGCCGTGGGCCCAAAAGGTCCTCGAGGACTCCGACCTGACGGTCGAGAAGCAGCTTCGCCCGAGCAAGGGCATTCACATCTTGCTCAGCGCGGACCGTCTTGCCATTGAAGGAGCCTCGTTCCTGAAAGCGTCCTCGGGTCGCCGGGGGCTCGCAATGAGGAGGCTCGACTACGTATACGTTGGAACCAGCGACGACGAATACTCGGGCCCGCTGGAATCACCGCGGGCGACCCGGGAGGAGGTTCTCGACCTACTCGCCATGCTTCAGGACTGCTTTCCCGATGCAGGACTCACGGTCGACGACGTACTCGCCACCTGGGCAGGGATTCGCCCGCTGATCGCCGAAGAAGGGAAGTCGACTCGCGACACCTCCCGTGAGGACGAGGTTTGGCGAGGCCCGCGTGGGTTGATCACGATCGCGGGCGGGAAGCTCACGACCTACCGTCGAATGGCCGGCCGAGTCATCCAAGAGCTACGCGAAGAACTGGGTGACCCACCGGAAACCGAGGACCGGACGGATCGCGTGCTGCTGCCGGGAGCGCCCGAGGGCGACGTCGAGGCGTTCAAGGCCGATCGACTGGCGAGACTCGAGCAGGCGGGCGCGCCGGCTGATTCGCTCCCTCGGCTCGGCTGGCTGTACGGTGTGCAGCTCGACGACTTGATTGCGCTGGCGGAAGAAGACCCTGCTTGGTTGGAGCCCCTTGGTGAGGGGGTTCCCGCCGTTCGTGGGGAGGTCCGCCTCGCGGTGGAGAACGAAATGGCCTCTACGCTCGTCGACTTCATGGATCGCCGTTCGGCCCTGCTCCTTTTCGCACCGGACTCAGGTCTGGCCGGGGCCACGGAAGCGGCCGCGATCATGGCCGACCTGCTCGGGTGGTCCAGCCAGCGAAGCGAAGAAGAGGTCGAACACTACAGGGGCTACGTCACCGAGCACCGCGTGCCTGAGGCCCTGCCCCTACCGGTTCCGCAGAGCCCCCAGGGCTAGCAGCCCGTGGCAGAAATGGGCTACCGGGCGAGGCCCTCGCTTCTGGGGTCCTCACCCACGAGGGGTCCCCGCTTAGGCAAACGAAGCGAGAACGTACTTCCCCGACCCACCTCCGACTGGACCGTCACCTCTCCGTCGTGGGCCGTCGCGACTCCTCGTACGATCGCAAGACCGAGCCCGGCCGCGCCACCACCGCCTCCGTTGATCTGGGTAAAACGGTCGAACAGGCGCTCGAGGCGATCCGGTGCGATACCGGGGCCGGTATCGACGACGGATACATAGACGTGATCGCGGTCCTCACGCGCCGCCAGCGTGACGGTCCCCCCGGAGGGCGTGAGCCGGATGGCGTTGTCCAGAAGGTTCGACAGCGCCTGCATGATCCGGTCTCGATCCACTCGCGCGAGGGGCTGCCCGCCGGCAGGACTGACCTCCAACAAAACTGAGCGCGCTTCCGCCTGGTCGGCGAACACACTCCTCGCCTCCTCGAGAATCGGCAACAGATCTTCCTGTGAGGGGCGCACCACGAGCGCGCCGGCCTCCATGCGGGCCAGATCGAGAAGGTCTTCGATCAGGTGCAACATTCGGCGACCCGATCGCGCGATGATCTCTGCCTGCCGTCTTCTCTGGTTGTCATCCAACGGCAGGTCGAGCAGGAGGTCCGCCGCCGCCAACACCACCCCCAGCGGGTTGCGCAGATCGTGCGAGACGATCGAGACGACGTCCTCGCGCTGTTGGATGGCGCGACGTAGAGCCGCCTCCTTTTCGTGGATCTCCGTCATGTCGGTGAAGGTCAGCACCGCTCCGCGGAGTTCCGTGCCGTCCATCATCGGCCGGAGCGACCATCGAGCTGGAAACGACGTGCGCTTTCTGCGCCAGATGATCGCGCCCCCTTCCGAGTCGACCAGCCGCCCCTCGGGGATCGCGGCCAGAATCGGTGAATCCGCCCGCGCGTGAGGAACACCACCCGCGAGCGTGTGGAAGAGGGTGTCGTGAACCTCGCGGCCCATGATCTCCCCAGGCTTGTACCCAAGGAGGTGGGAGCCTGCTCGGTTGAGCGAAATACAGGCTCCGTCCAGATCGATCCCCAGCACTCCGTCCCCGGTCGCCTCGAGGAGCGAGTCGATCTCTCGCCGAGCCCGAACGGCGTCACGTCGGCGCATCTCGCGCTCGATGAGCAGAGCCCGGTACCGCGACGCCACTCGCCCGACCATGAGCGTGGCCAGAAGCGCGAGGAAGGCCAGCGCAGTCGTGATCCGGGCTTGTCGACGGCGTTCGTTGGCCATCGCGCGACGGCCCTCCAGCACCTCGGACTGGATGGCGCGGTCCAGCTCGCGAATGGCTCGTTGGAGGCCGTCGTAGCCTGCCTGCACCTGCGCCCGTGCGCCTACGTCCGGGGGAGCGTCGAAAATCCGCTGGTTGGAGAAATTCCAGTCGGTCGACGAAGAGGTGAAGCGGGCTACTCGCTCGAAGACCTCGATGTTCAGGTCGCGAGCGAGCACACGCAGGCCTGCGACGACGGAGTCCTCTTCCGCAATCGCGGCGATGTACGGCTCGCGGAAGGCCCGGTCGCCGGTGAGGAGGAAGCCTTCCACCCGGGCCATCTGCCGAGCTTTCAGCAGGCCGAGGTTCGAGCTGAGCCGAGCGGCCGGTTCGAGCACATCCGAAATGCGACTCTGTACCACCGCAACGCGCTGCCCGTAATAGGTGGGAACCGCGACCAACGCCACGAGACATAGTGCGACGAAGCCCAGCGCCCACAGCCCGCGGGTCGAAGGTGAAGCCCCGGACGTCTCGGGGCGCGCGACGGCGCCATCCTGCATACGGCTCCCTGGGTCAGTACTCCTGGCCGAACTCATCCCCGAGGCCAGTTCCACCCTCGTCGAATTCCCCTTCAAGGAGTCGGAAGGTGTCGTTCAGCGCCTCGTCGTTCTCGGTACCGAATACCCGTCCCGCGATGTACTGTCCCAGCACCGGCCCCTGCTTGAACGATTCAGCCGAGCCGCCGCCCGCCAACCACACGTTGTCGAAGTCGGGATCGATGAGCGTCACCCGCGCGCCGCCGCGCTGAAGGTTGAGGGCCGTCCACGCCCCGAAGTTGCCCGCGCCGATGACAACCACATCTGGCAACTGACCGCTGCGAACGAAGGGGGCCTGTCGCGGAGACGGTGACGCAGCAGACGGGATCGGTGCACCGGCGATCGCGAGTCCCGCGCCCGCGGTCGCTGCCTTCAGAAAGTCTCGACGATCGATACTCACGGCTTCCCTAGTTCTCCCGGATGGAGGCCAGACTGATGCCGTCGAGAACCGCGCGGTCGGGTGCGAGATCGCTCTCGCCCGGCTCAAAGCCGTTCATCCGCATGATATATGCCACCAACTGCACGGCCTCACCGGGCGACAGACTTCCGGGCGCGCTCTCCGGCATCGAGGTCTGGATCAGCTGATACAGGTTGCCCGCCGAGCGACGGCTCCATTTGAACTTGAACTGGGCGTCGGAGAACTCGCTCGAGTAGTGGCACTCCGTGCAGGAAGCCCGGAAGGTGTCCCGTCCCTGATTCGCCTGCATATCGGAGAAGCCAGCCGAAGACGGAGGTGGTGGCGCGGGGCTCGCGGCCACGACAGGCGCGGTGGCCGCGGCGGGCGCCCTTACCGCCGGCTCAGGCCTAGCGGCAGCCGGGCCTTCGGCGCTCGTACTGGAAGCACACCCCGACGCCGCCGCGGCGAGGGCGATCAGTAGGACTCTTGGGTTTGAAATCATGGTCAGGGCTGGAGAGTGTGAGTTGAACAAAAAGAGCCACGGCGCCGGGTCGCGGCAACCACGGAAGCCCTCGGGACCATTCATCCCGTCCGGCTCCGAACCATCCGCCTAGATCCTCAGGTACAGCCTTCGTGCGTGCATCGCCCAAGCCACCCCCAGCCAGAGCACCACGTAGGTCATGGCGAACGCGAGCGATCCGTTGTAGTCCCCGGCCCACGAGCGAAAGCCGTTCTCGAAAATCCAGTTGTACAGAGAAGTACCGTCGAGCCCACCCACCCGGACACGGCCCATGGCCTTCGAGAGCATTCCAGACGCGACGAAGACAGCGATCGCGTTCATCCCATATACCACCATCCACTGCTCCCACCAGCCGCGCTTCGCTTTCACGTCGATGAGCCAATACAGACTTCCGAGCAAGAGCAGCGCCGTACCCGCGGTGAACACGACGTACGAACTCGTCCAGAGGTTCTTGTTGATGGGAAAGACGACGCCCCAGGCGAGCCCGGCGGGAACCAGGAGCGATCCCGTCAGAAGCAAACCGCGGGTCAGCACGCGGGGTTCGCGCCCCGACTGTAGCCATTCCCCGGTGAAGGTTCCGATGAGCGCGGTGGCGATCGCGGGCAGTGTGGAAAGTATTCCTTCCGGATCCCAGCTACCCTGCCACAGATGCCCTCCCATGAGGAGTCGATCGAGGTAAGCAGCCAGGTTGCCATCGGGACTCAGGTCACCGGGTCCGTATCCCGGGACAGGCACCCACGTCATGAGCGCCCAATACCCCACCAGCAAGGTACCCGCTCCTATCCAGCGTGCACGCCGCCCGAGGTAGACGTACGCCCCGGCGGCCGCCAGGTACACGAGGCCGATCCTTTGCAAGACTCCGGCCCAACGCATCTCGAAGAAGTCAAAGTCCGGGATGGCCCGCATCGCAAGGCCCAGCAGAATGAGCATCAGCGACCGCCGCACAATGTGTCGAAGGAGGTCGCTCCGCTCGGCTCCCTCTGCGAGCCGCCGGCGGAACGAAAACGGCGTCGCCACACCCACGATGAAGAGGAAGTACGGGAAAATCAGATCGGTCGGGGTCCAACCGTGCCACGCCGCGTGAGCGAGCGGTGGGTATACGAACGACCAACTGCCTGGATTGTTCACGAGGATCATCCCGGCAATCGTCAGGCCACGAAACGCGTCGAGTGAAACGAGTCTCGGAGCCGAGTGGCCCACGACCGAGTCGATCGCGCTCACGGTCCGCTCGTACCCAATCGGGCCTCCGCCCGCGCCAGATCGCTCTCGGTGTTCACGTTCAAGAACGCCTCATCGGACACCGAGACTCTGACGCCGCCCGCCTCTTCGAACAGCCTTCGGGCCGACCGAACTCCCTCGTCGAGCAGGCGACGGACATCGGCAAGGCACGCGACGGAATACACACCCGCCAAGGGCTCAAAGTCGGGGTCCCCCTGTCGTGAAGGGACACACACCCGCGCGTTTCTGGAGGCCGCCACGATCCGTTCGACCACCCCACCCTCGACCAACGGGAGATCGCACGCGAGCACGAATACTCCTTCTCGGCCAAGGGCCAGGGCGTGCTCGAGCGCCGCCTCGATACCGGCCAGTGGTCCGCACCCGGCTCGGAGATCCGGGATAGACATCCACGGACCGGTAGGCGTGTCCGGTCGCGACGATACCACCACGACCGGATCGCACGCCGACGACAGCGCGAGCACGGCTCTCTCGACGAGTCGCACATTGCCCACGTATTCGGCCGCCTTATCGCGTCCCAGGCGACGACTAGCTCCCCCCGCCAGAACCGCCCCCAGGAGTTCCAGCCGCGCCGTCACCCCACGCGCTCCGGACCTGAGTACACATTGAAGCCGCCGTCCCGTGCGAAGCCAATGAGCGTCTGGCGAAACTGCTTCGCGAGGTCGACCGCGAGGCTCGATGGCGCCCCGACCGCCACCAGGATCGGCACACCAGCAGCGACAGCCTTTTGCACCAGCTCGAACGAGGCCCGACCACTCACGACGAGTGTCTCGCTCGTCGCCGGCAGCTTTCGAGAAAGGAGCGCCTGCCCGATCACCTTGTCGACCGCGTTGTGTCGGCCGACGTCCTCCATGACGGCGCGCACCTCCCCGTCTTTATCGAAGAGCCCCGCGGCATGGAGGCCTCCCGTGCGGGCAAAGACGCCCTGCCCGGTCATGAGTCGATCCGGCAATCCCGCAAGGAGTGATCTCTCGACCCGGGGGCCGTCCCCGAGGAGGGTGCACCCTAGAGCGGCCACCGCCTCGAGTGATGTCTTGCCGCACACACCGCAGCTGGAGGTGGTGTAGAAATTCCGGCGGACTGCTTCCAGGTCGAAGCCCCGCCCTGGAGCCAGCCGCGCCTCCACGACGTTGTATTCCTGTTCCTCGGCGCCCCGGCAGTACGTGAGTTCGAGCAGATCGTCGGCACCCGTGACGATTCCTTCACCATGAAGAAATCCCGCGACCAACTCGAAGTCGTGCCCCGGGGTGCGCATCGTAACGGCCAGCGGCTCCACTCGCCGGACGCCGCCATCGATCCACGACACTCTGATCTCGAGCGGCTCCTCAACCGCGAGAGCGTCCCGCTGGCGGTGGACTTCACCGCCACGGTAGCGCGTGACGCGCGCGGGACGGGTCGCCTTGCGCGGACCGATCACATCAGGAGATCAGAAGGGAAAGAACGAGAAGATCTGCAGGAAGGAGTACACCCCTCCGCCAACCAGCACGGTCAGGAAGGTCTTTCCGTTTCCGATATCCAACGCCTGCCGGATGGCAATAAAGCCCGCGATCATGATCCAGAGGGACGCGACCCATGAAGACAGCCCGCCGATGACGGGAACGACCCCGAGGATGAACAAGACGCCGGGAGCCTGTGCGAACCCGAGCGTGCGCAACAGCTCGCCCCAGGTCGCTTTACCCTGGAAGATCTTCTCGCCCACGAGGTACGTGATCCCCGCCCAGACGAGCCAGGAGCCGAAAGCAACCGTGGCCGACCAAAGGGCGAACCCCAGCCCACCGCCCCACGTGCCCAGAGCCTTGCAGACGGCGACCCCCACGACGATCGCGGCGGCCTGCGCGGTGGCCGTCTCGTCGTGTTCGACTTCCTCGAACGTTTCGATATTCAGGAACGCCGCGCCGATCATCCGCGTCGTGAGATCGCCACCAACCTGAGTCATGTCGTGCTCCTTGTGGGGGTGCGGGCGGAAGCCCGCCTACCGGGGAAGCCGTTGCGGCATGTCCGCAACCACATACGCGATCACGGCCATGGTCGCAACACAAAGGGCGACCTCGTCCGGATCGAGCTTGTCGATGGTATCGGAGTCGGTGTGGTGGTACCAGAAATACTTCGTGCCATCCACGTTGAGTCCCATACCGGGCACGCCCGTGGCCATGAGCGGTCCGATGTCCGCGCCGCCTCCCCCACGCGAGATCGTACCGGATCCGATGCGTTCGAGTAGCGTCCCGATCTCGGTGATGATTCGGAACGCTTCATCCGATCCGGTGAAGCCGAAGCCGGAGGGCTTGAAGACTCCGCCGTCCGACTCCATGGCGAGGACGTGATACTCATCCGCGTGGTCGCGGGCGTAGGTAGGGCCTCCGGGCCCCCCGTTTTCCTCGCTGGTCCAACCGACCGCACGAACCGTGCGGCGTGGCCTCAAGCCGAGCGCCTTCATGAGGCGAATCGCTTCCCAGGCGGCCACGACGCCACCCGCGTCGTCCATCGCACCCTGGCCTACGTCCCACGAGTCGATGTGACCGCCCAGCACCACGACCTCGTTCGGAAACTCGCTCCCGACGATTTCGGCCATGACGTTCCGAGACGGAGCGTCGGGCAGCGTCTGCGCCTCCATCTTCAGCAGTAACTCCACGCGCTCACCGCGATCCTGCATTCGATGAAGCAACTCCGCGTCTTCGACGGTGATCGCCGCGTGTGGAATCTTCGTTACGCCGTCTTCGTACCGGCTGTAGCCGGTATGCGGCGTCTGCTGCGAGTACGGCGTCACCGACCGGATCAAGCTCGCGACAGCGCCGACCCGTGCCGCGGCGATCGCGCCTCCCGACCGGTATTGAACCGTCTCCCCATAGGTCGTGAACGGGACATCGAAGAGCACGATGCGCCCGCCCGCCTCGGCGGCCCGATCCTCAAGCTCCGCGTAACTCCCCACGACCAGCACTTCGGCCCGGATACCTGCGGTCGGGGTGGCGATGCTGCCCCCAAGCCCGAGCATCGGAAGGGTTCGGGGGCGCGGCAGAATCATCTCGAGGCTTTCCTCGCCACGAACCCAATGGGGGACCATGACGGGGTCACCGCGTGGGTTATCCAATCCGTCCGCCTCCATCTCTTCGAGCATCCAGTCGATGGCGCTCTCGAGGGCCACGGATCCCGAAACTCGGGCTCCGAAGAGATCGACGAGTTCCGTCAGGCGCGCGAACGCATCGTGGTTCTCGGTGGCTGCGTCGATGATCCGGTTTGCGACAGCACGGTACTGATCGGCGACTTGGGCTTCGCCCGCGGCCGGGACGGCGATAAGCGTCAGGCCCGCGAGCAGAAGGAGACGAAGGGACTTCACGATGAGGCTCCCCTTGGAGTGGGTGAATCGAAGTAGGGCTCGAGGGCGGCAGCAGGAGGAGGAGGACTCATCAGGCTGACCCCCACGAAGAGGACCGCAGAAGTAAGAAAGCCGGCGACCACGGGTTCGATGGAGGGTGGCCCGAGCGCCTCCCATAAGAATGTAGCTGTCACACCCCCGACCATCGACGCGATCGCGCCCTCGCGGGTCGCTCGCCTCCACAAGACGCCGCCGACGACGGGCATGACGAAGGCCGACGCCATCAGCGCCGTGAACAGCAGGACGATGAACTGGATGAGTTCACCCTGGCCGACGCCGCTCAAGAGCAACACGACGGGAATGGTACCTACCACGACGATGCCGCCCCGGTCGACCCATCGGCGACGCCCCGGCGTCACCCCCGGATTGATGAGGTTCTGATAGATGTCCACGGAAAGAGCCGACCCTGCCACGATGAGGAGCGAGTCGACGGTCGACATCATGGCCGATGTGATCGCCGCCAGCATGAGGGCGCCGAGCGTGGCAGGAAGCACGGCCGTCGCGACCATGGGCATGGCCAGGTCGCCCGTCGGCAGCGTTGGGAACAGTACGATGGCCGTGAGAGCCAGCACGAACACGAGCAGGTTGATGCCGAGGATCATGACGATCGCGAAGAGAACTCCGCGTCGGATCGTGTGCATGTCCTTCATGGCATACAGGCGAATGAGCTTTTCGGGCGTGGCGATGCCTCCGAGGAAGAACGACAGCGCCATGGTCAGCAGCAACGTGGCGGGCATCGCCTCCCACGAGAAGACCAGCGGGTGCGCAGATTGTACGAGCGTCATCAGCCCGTCGAGCCCATCCACCTGACGGAGCGCCAGTGGCACCGCGAACGCGGCTCCGAGCCCCATGATCACGAGCTGGAAGGCATCGGTGTAAACGACAGCGACCATCCCTCCGGCCACCGTATAGATCAGCAGGATCGAGGTGAACCCGATCATCCCCCACGTGGTCGGTATGCCGAACACCGTATGCGCGATGAGGCCTCCGGCTACGATCTGCGCCTGCACGTACACGACTGTCGCCACGAGGATGATCGCGGCGGCAAGCCCACGGATGCCTTTTCCGTAGTAGCGCGTCTCGATGAAGGCCGGGATCGTGAGTTCCTTCTGCCTCGTGAAGCGTGGGGCGAGGACCGCGACCATGAACCAGTACGCCAGAGGGATCGCAAGGAGTACCCATCCGAACGACCACCCGGCCGTATACATCACACCGATCGTCCCGACGAATGTGCCGGCCGACGTGTGGGTAGCCGCCATGGTCGCACCGCCCGCGAACCATCCCAGATTCCCCCCGGCGATCCAGTAATCCTCCTCACTCTTCGTGGCGCGTAGACTGTACCAGCCGATCGCGAACACGACGGCGAAGTACCCGACGAAGATCCAGGTCTGCGCCGTCACTTCCGCTCCTCACGAATCATCCAGGCTGCGTAGCCGAGCGTGATGAGGGCACAGGCGACGAACAGCCCCCAGAACGTGAAGCCCGCTTCGATCATGCGGCGAGCTTCCGGAGATGTCGTAAGCCTCTCCATCCGAAGGCGATCAGAATCGTGGCCATGAGGAGATGCACGACGAGTGGAAATCCCAGACGCCACTGGCCATCTGTGTTCGCCCGGAATCCGACCACCGAAGGGATCACCGCAAGGGACACGACTTGATCTCCGGCCGAATCGGCCCGAAAGCCCGATGGAAACGCCTCGGACAGCGTCCACCCGTTCGGAAGGCGAACCCTCGCCTCGAAGGGCGCCTCGACCCCCTCTGCGGTCGGTAGAGGAACCACGGCGACCGGTATCCTGACCCGCAGCACCGGACCCTCACCCTCCACCGCATGCGCGATCCGGTAGCCCACCGACAGCCGAAGGGGTGATCCGGGATCGTGATCCGGCGCGGAGAACGATGCCGCGCGGAGGCTCCCCGAAGCGGGCCACAGAATCACGTCCCCCAACCCTGCGACCGTGACCTCCTCCGTCGTGGCGGCGGCGAAGCCCAGCAACTGGAGGGGCACCGCACTTCCCGGGAGGCCACCCACCAACAGGTAGTCCACACGCACCGTCGCGGCACCGTCGGCGTCGATGAGTTCGACGACCATTCTCGCAGAGGCCACACGCCATTGGCTTGTCTGGGGGCTCGCTCCGAGGGGGGATACCCCGGCCAAAAGCAGGAGGAAGGCGACGGCCGGCCGGGTGTGCGAGGCACCGCATGGGCGAGCGACGCCCGGCGCCGTACTTCTGAAGAGGCTTCCGATCAGGCCCACGCCTGACGCATCACACGGAGTGCGTTGCCGCCCATCGCCATTTCGATTTCAGTGTCGGAGTACCCGTGCTTCACCAGCCACCGCACGATGTTGTGCGAACCCTCCGTGGGGTTCTCGAGGCCTTCGACGTATTCGACCTCGTCGTAGTGTTGGTCCGGCTTCCCGGCTCCCCGTGATTCCTTCAGGGAAAGGCTCGCGGAGTAGGTCCGATGGAGCCCGACGTGGTCCCCATAGACCGTGTCGGGGCCGAAGCCCACGTGTTCAATCCCGACGAGCGCCCGGACGTACTCGAAGTGTTCCATGAAGGCTTCGAGATTATGCGTCCGATTCTTTTTCGTGAGCGTGGTGTGGGGAGCGCACTCGATCCCGATCACACCTCCCTTGGCTGCCACCGCCTCGAGCACGTCGTCCGGCGCGAGGCGATTGGAGTCCCACAGAGCCCGGGCCCCGATATGCGACAGCACGATCGGCTTCTCGCTCCACTCGACGGTGTCCAGGGTGGTTTGGTCGCCGCAGTGTGAGCAGTCGATGAGCAGTCCGACCTTGTTCATGCGCTCCACCGCCTTCTTTCCGAACTTGGTCAGCCCCCCGTCGCGGTCTTCCTTCAGACCGTTTCCGAGCGCGTTCGATTCCGAATACGTGATGCCGAGTGAGCGAAGGCCGAACCCATGGAGAATGTCGATACGATCGAGCTCGTGTTCGATCATCGCCGCTCCCTCCATCGTCGCGATCCAGGCGAGGCGTCCTTCGTCGTGCGCCCGCTGCACGTCGTCGACGCGGAGGCATGGAATAACGAAATCCTGATGCGCGAGGTCACACATGCGCATGCCGAGATCGTGAAGCACGTCGTTCCACTGCCACCCCGAGGAGGAGTGGATCGCGCAGATGCCGTCCATGAGATTGTCGAAGACCGCGTCCCAGTACGAGGCGGCGAGCCCAGCGAACGCGGTGCTCATTCGGCCCTGGCGTGCGTATTCGGGCGTCTCTTCGATGCGGTCGGGGAATACTCCGAGGTGTTCGTGCATGGAGACGAAGGGGGTGCGCCCCACGATCTCTCGAACGCGGGACTCGTCGGCCTCGCCGAGCGCTAGCCGATACGGGACGACCCGGTCCAACTCAGGGGCCAACTCGAAGCTCTTGTAGTCCTTACCGGCTTCGAGGTACGAAAACGATGTGTACCCGCCGTACCGTTTTTCGAGGCTCATGTCGGACTGATGCTCCTGGGGAAGCTGGACTGCCCGTTAGTGGCCACTGCCGGTTAGTGGCCGATGTACTCGACCTGTATCGCCTCGAGTTCGGGTCGCACCTTCACGAAGACCTCGACCACCGATGGATCGAAACTCGTGCCGTTCTCCTCGAGGATCATCTCGACGACCTCGTCGTTCGGTACGGCTTTCCGGTACGGCCGATCCATGGTGAGGGCATCGAAGAAGTCCACCACACTGCAGATGCGGGACTCGATCGGAATCTGGACTCCGGACAACCCCTTGGGGTACCCCCCCCCAGCCCACTTCTCGTGGTGGGTCAACGCGACGCGCTCCCCCATCTGGATGACGGGCGATGTGGAACCGGACAGAATCTGGGCACCAATGGTCGTGTGCGTATTCATGGTAATACGCTCCTGCTCGTCCAGCGGGCCTGGCTTCAACAGGATGCTATCCGGAATGCCAAGCTTGCCGACATCGTGCATGGGTGCGGCGTGCAACAGGAGATCCACCATGCCGGGCTGAAGGTGCATGGCCATCCCCACTACCTGGGAATAGCGGCCGATGCGCTCAATGTGCCCAGCCGTATCGTGGTCCTTGTACTCAGCGGCCAGCGTCAACCGGCGGATCGTGTCGAGATGCCCGGCCTGTACCGCCCTCTGGGCCTTGGTGACTTCCTCGAGCGCTGATCTAAGCTCGCGAGTCCTCCTTTCGACGGTACTCTCGAGCGTCACCTTGCTCTCCCTGAGTTGATCGCGTGCGGACTTCAGATCGAGAAGCCACTTGAGACGAAGGCGCAACTCGGTATGATCGACGGGCTTATTGATGAAGTCGTTGATGCCGGACTCATAGGCGCGCAGGCGGTCTTCACGCGCATCAAGACTCGTGACCATCACGATCGGCAGTTCGTCCGATCCTCGGGTCTCCCGAATGCGCCGCGCGACTTCGAAGCCGTCCATGTTCGGCATGTGCGCGTCGGTGAGCAGCAGGTCGACACCGAGCCCGATCTTCGCGATCGCTTCGATTCCGTCCGCCGCGACCTCGACCTCATATCCGAAGCCGCGAACGAACTCCGCATGGAGCGTCCGGATCATCTCGTCGTCGTCCGCGACGAGGATTCTGTAGGTAATGTCGGCCATCCCGCCGCGCGGTTGAGACTAGGGACTTTGGTCGACCGGCGTCGACCCGGATTCGTGCTCACTGGTCCAACGGGTGCCTGGGGAGGTGCAAGCTACGAGAACGCATCGCGTCCCGCCAAGCCTCCCCTATTGCCGAGGGACGGCGAAGGCCGCCTCTTGGCTCCCCTTCGCAAACACTATCTGGAGATCGTTTCCATGGTCCGGACCCGTCTTGCGCCGCCTTTGTTGAAGCGGGGCGCTGCCCTGATGCTCCTGCTCGTCGCCGGGGCTGCCACATCGACGCGCCTCAACGCACAGGCCCCCTTGGGGATGGAGGCTGCGGCGAACTTCGATCTCGCGGCGCGTTGGGCCCCCTACAAGATCCGTGACCTGATCCACAGCACGTCGATCACGCCCAACTGGATCAACCACGGCGACAAGTTCTGGTACGAGTGGGAAACCTCCGCGGGCCGGTCCTTCTATTTGGTGGACCCCGCAGCCGGGGCCAAGACCACGATCTTCGACAACGATCGCATCGCGGCAGAGCTCACCCGGATTACTCGTGATCCCTGGGACGGCCAGCACCTGCCGATTCGAAATATCCGGTTCATCAGCGACAACATCCTGCACTTCGAAGTCGAATCGTCGCAGGACGACGAAACAGCCACCGAGGAGGACGAGACCGAGGGCGATCAGCAGGACGACGAGCGGCGGGGCGGCCCTCGGGCGAAGAAGCTCGTGCATCACTTCGAGTATACGGTGAGCACACGCACGCTGCGGGAGCTGGCCGACTACGAGGCGCCCGACAGCCACCCCAGTTGGGCGGCGGTCTCACCGGACACGACGTGGGTCGTGTTCAGTCGCGAGTTCGATCTCTGGATGATGAGCTACCCGGAGTACGAAAAGGTGCTCGATGCCCGGCGCGGAAAGTCCGGCGACGACGCCGAGAAGGCCGAAGAAGAAGTCGAGGTGGAGGAGACTCGACTGACGACCGACGGTGAGGCGGCCTATTCGTACGGGTCTGCCGGTCGGGGTGACACCGACGTCGAGACCGCGAAGGAACACAAGAAGCGCCAGAACCCTCAGATCTCCTGGTCCCACAACTCGCAGCGGTTCGCTCTCATTCGGCGCGACCAACGAGAAGTCGGCGACTACTGGGTCGTCCACGTCATCGGCAACGAGCGGCCGGAGCTGGAGACCTACAAGTACGATCTCCCGGGCGAAGAGTCGGTGACGCAGTCCGAGCTCTGGCTCTTCGAGATGGCGGGCCGCACGATCGCTCAGGTCGACGACGGTCCGTGGGCCGATCAACGCATGGGTATCTACAACGACCCGACCTCGCCCGCCGGCGGCTTCGGTGGCGGCGGGGGTGGCGGGGGTGGTGCCGGGTCCGACGAGCCGCGCATTACGAAATGGCTGTCTCCCAACGAGCTCCTGGTGTGGCGTCAGAGCAGAGATCAGCACCGGGTCGACGTGCTGGCGGTGGACCCCGCGACGAGCGCGGTGCGCGTCGTGATCGAGGAGCGCCTGAACACCTACGTGGAGCACCAATCGCCTCGCCGACTGGCGAACGGAGACCTGATCTGGTGGTCCGAGGCGGACGGCTGGGCCCACCTGTATCGCTACAACACACAGGGTGGCCTCGTGGCTCGCCTTACCGAAGGCCCCTGGCACGTCGAAGGGGTGGTCGGCGTCGACGAGGCGCGGGGGCAGGTCTTCTTCCGGGCGAACGCTCGGGAGGCGGGAGAGGATCCATACTACCAACACCTCTACCGGGTCGGGGTAGACGGGGCCGGGCTGACCTTGCTCAACCCCGGAAACTTCGACCATCGCGTGGAAATGTCCGAGTCCAACCGCTTCTTCGTCGACAATTACTCTCGAGTCGACACCACACCGGCATCGGGCCTCTTCAACGCGTCGGGGACCCGCATCGTCGACCTCGAGGTCGCGGACTTCTCGCAACTCATGGCCGCCGGTTACGAATTCCCGGAGCCGTACACCGTGAAGTCCGCCGATGGCGTGACCGACATCTACGGCGTCATGTACAAGCCCTATGACTTCGATCCGGAAAAGAGCTACCCGATCGTTCAATTCGTGTACCCCGGTCCACAGACGGAATCGGTGTCCAAGTCGTTCGCGCAGAACGCTCCCGAGCAGGCGCTCGCACAGTTCGGACTGATCGTGGTCACGATCGGGAACCGAGGTGGTCACCCCGCACGCTCGAAGTGGTACCACAACTACGGCTACGGCAACCTACGTGACTATGGCTTGGCGGATAAGAAGGCGGGAGTCGAACAACTCGCCGACCGTTTCGACTTCATCGACCGGAATCGCGTCGGCATCTACGGTCACTCCGGTGGGGGCTTCATGTCGACCGCCGCGATGCTCGTATATCCGGACTTCTTCAAAGTCGCGGTGTCATCGTCGGGGAATCACGACAACGACGTGTACAACCAGAACTGGTCGGAGAAGCACGACGGGGTCAAAGAGGTCGTCGGGGACGATGGCGAGGTCAGCTTCGAATACGACATTCAGAAGAACTCCGACCTGGCCGCCAATCTGAAGGGCCACTTGCTCCTCACGACCGGTGACATCGACAACAACGTCCATCACGCCGGAACGCATCGCATGGCGAACGCGCTCATCCGGGCCAACAAACGTTTCGACTTTTTCGTCTTCCCGGGTCAACGCCACGGCTACGGCGACATGGGTGACTACTGGTTCTGGCTCCGGGCCGAGTACTTCGTGGAGCACTTGCTCGGTGTCGACGCGTCGGCGGCCGACATCATTCCACTCCAGGTAGAGCGACCCAAGGCCCGGTAGGAAGCCGCGTGAATCGTCTGTCCCTCTTCTTGTGCCTGACGGCCCTCGCTCTACCGGGGGCCGTCACGGCGCAGGATGCCGAAGAGATCCTCTCGTACCAAGTCGGGATCGAGATCGGGTCAGGCGGTGTCATGACGGTGACGGAGCAGATCACTGTCCGCTCCCGTCAACGGGAGATCCGACGCGGCATCTACCGTGACTTCCCGACCAGTTTCCCCCGCGAGAGTGGGCTAGGCAGGATCGAGGCTCCGCTGTCGGTCCAGTCGGTCACGCGGGACGGTGCGGTCGAACCCTACACCCTGCAGGGCTTCGGTGGGTCCATCGGACGCGGTGGCGTCAGAATCCGCATTGGCGATCCGGACGTAATTCTGCCCGCGGCGGTTCACGAGTACCGGATCGTGTATGAAACCCAGCGATGGGTGCTCTTCGGTGAATCCACGGATGAACTGTATTGGAACGTCACCGGAAACGGTTGGGGCTTCCCCATCCTGACCGCGAGCGCGCGGATTCGGATTCCGGGCCTCCGCTCGGCGCCCGGGCTTGAATCGTGGACCGGGTACGAAGGATCGACCACTACGGACGCTCGGGCCGAATGGAACGAAGGCTCGGGCATCGCTGACTTCGATACCGACCAGCCGCTGAGGCCCGGGGAGGGGCTCACGGTCCGGGTGAGCTTCCCGAGCGGGGTCGTCACGCCGCCCACCGAGAACCAGGAATCCGAGTGGTTCGCGCTCGACTGGGGCGGGTACATCGATAGCGGTTACGTGCTACTCCTCGTCATCGCGATGTACCTGCTCATGTGGCGTCGCGTGGGGGTAGACCCCGCCCGAGGCCGAGCGACCCCCACGTCCGAGCCCCCGGCGGGATACTCGGCCGCCGCGCTCGGCTACATCGAGAAGCGGGGCTACCACCAGAGACAGCTCTCGGCTGCACTCGTCAGCATGGCGTTGAAGGGAGCGCTTCGCATTGAGCACGGGAGTAGTTCCGAGAGCAGTTCGTGGACGCTCAGGAAGCTCGACGACTCCGTGACTCTTGCGAACGAAGAGCGCGTCCTCTTCGCCACTTTGTTCGGCGAGCGGAACGAGATCGCCCTCAGCCAGAGCTACCACGAGACGTTTCGAGCCGGGATCAAAGGCTTCAAGAAGTCGCTCGCCCGCCGCTTGGAACGGGAGTACTTCGAGAACAACCGGCTCTGGTTCTTGGGAGGTCTCGTCGTCAGCGTCTTGGGCTTTCTGGCCTTGGCCTGGCGATGGCGCTATGGAATCGCACCCCCGGCCATTTTCATCGGCATTTGGCTCACGGGCTGGACCGTCGGGGTGGTGACCCTGCTCTACCGCCTCGTGAACGAGCTGCGGCGGGCGTTGTCCGGCGGGGATGGCCTCGCATGGGTAGGGGTCTTCGCCCTCACCGTCCTCACCGTACCGTTCATGATCGCCGAGGTCATCGGGACGGGCGTTCTCTTCGTACTGGCACCGAGCCACCTGGTGTTCGCGGCGATGGCGATCGGCGTGACAAACGTCGCCTTCTATCACTTGCTGGAGCGACCAACACTCAAGGGACGAGGGGTCCTCGATCAGGTCGACGGATTCCGCGCCTATGTGGATGGCCCCTCCGATCGGAGCCGGCCGGGGGGAATCGCCCTCTTCGAACGCCATCTGCCCTTCACGATCGCACTCGGCCTCGAGGCCCGTTGGGCCGAAGCATTCGACGACGCTCTGCTACCTCTGATGAGTTCGCCTGAGGCGTCGAGATCCGCCCTACCCTGGTATCATCACGACATGCCCGTTTCGACCCGTCGAGCTTCGCGACCTCTCTTGGCTCAGGCCTGTCCAACTCCCTCTCATCGTCTTCGAGCGCGCCGGGCAGCAGCGGTGGGGGTGGGGGCGGCTCTTCGGGGGGTGGCGGCGGTGGCGGTGGAGGGGGCGGCTGGTAGAGGCGGTGACCGAGCGGTCAGCCGCGGTCGCCTCTTCCTACGGCGAGGCGGCCGCTCGCCGCGCGAGCCCGCAAACGCGAAAGGGTCGTGGACGCCACATAGAGCACGGTCAGCACCGCGTAGGCCGACAGGGTTCCCGTCATGAGCGCGACCAGCAGGCCCACCAGCCAGAGAGTGAGCCGGGTCAGCGCCCGCACCCGCCACCTACGCTCCAGCATCACGCGCCGCGATCGCTCGAGTCAGGACGTCGGCCAACTGGTCGCCTGTGAACGGCTTCCGAATGACGAATTCCGTGGAGTTCAGGCCACCGGAGAGAATAGGATCAATCTCTGCGAACCCCGTCGTATAGACGATCGCCATCTCCGGGCGCACCACCTTCAGCCGTTGGGCGACGAGTGAGCCCCATCCGTCCGGAAGGTTGATGTCCATGAGGAGCGCATCGATATCGCCCTCGTATCGCTCCAGCACATCCGACGCTTCCGCGGCGGACGCAGCACCGATCATGTCGAAGCCGCGCTTGCGCAGAAACCGGTTGGCGACCCGGCGAACCCCCTCTTCGTCATCGACGAAGAACACTACGGGTCGGCGTGTCAGAACGTCAGCCACTTGCAATTCCTCGATACTCCGTGACGATTCGACGCATGAGAGTTTCAGATCGATCGAAATCTACCATCGTGCTCCGCCCGCGCAGAGGGCTTCGATGTGGTTGAGTAGAGTGATGTTGCCCGTCGTGATGTACACATCGGTCGCGGGGGCAGCGTTGCCGTGCGGCGCCGCAGGTCAGCAACCTCCTCGGGAAGCCCTCGGCGAAATCGTCGCTCGGTCGAGTCCGGACCCCGGCTCCGAACTTCGAGTCTGGCTCGTGACGGCAGGGCCCGGTGACGCCGTGTGGGAGCGGTACGGCCACAACGCCATCCGCATCCTGGACACGGAGACCGGAAGGGACGTGGCGTACAATTGGGGGATTTTCGACTTCCAGCAGGTGGACTTCATTCCCCGGTTCCTGCAGGGACGCATGCTCTACATGATGGTCCCTTTCCAGAGCCTGCCTATGATCGACGCCTACGCCCGGGCGAATCGCGAGATCACGCTGCAGGAGTTGGACCTGACCCCGACCCAAAAACTCGCACTCAGCACCCTCGCCGATCTGAATGCCCGCCCCGAGCGGCGTGAATACTTCTACCAGTACTTCCTGGACAATTGCTCGACGCGTGTGCGCGACCTCCTGGACCAAGTGCTCGGAGGAGCGTTGAACCGAGAGTTCGCGGCCGAGCCCAGCGGATCGACGTATCGCGACCAGACGCGACGCCTTACCCAGGTCGACCCACTCATCTACACCGGTATGGATTTGTTGCTCGGGGGCCCTACCGACGCACCCATGTCGGTCTGGGAAGAGATGTTCGTGCCCATGACGCTACGCGACGCGATCCGCTCGGTGACCGTCACCCGATCCGACGGTTCGGTGCACCCACTCGTGCTTTCGGAAGAAATCGCGGTCGAATCGACCCGCGCAGCCGATCCCACGGAACCGCCCCGCTGGCTCGGCATCTACGTATTCCTGGGGCTTCTGCTGGCCGCTGCGATTGCTTCGTCGACGACCACACGGGTTCGATCGACCCCCGCGCTTCGCATCGGCGTGCTCACGTTGACCGTCGGGTGGAGTGCCCTGGGAGGGATCGCCGGCACCCTGCTCGTTCTCCTCCTGCTCACGGATCACACGTTTGCGTACTGGAACGAGAACCTCTTTCTCTTCAATCCTCTGATGCTCGCCTCGGCGGTGCTACTACCGATGGCACGGCTGGGAGCCCGGTGGCGCCAGCTTGCCTGGCGCACGGCCGCCGCCATCGCCATCGTCGCGTCGCTCGGCGTGCTGTGGCAGTTGTCCCCGGCTTCTCGACACCAGAACGCCATGTTCTTCGCTCTCGCTCTCCCGGCTCACCTAGCTCTGGCGTTCGCGATTTCGAGGCGCGGTTTCGAGTCGAGCGTTATGATCGACGCGGCGAACGGACTGAAGGCGGATTGAGCGAATGACCCAGACCACCGACGAGCTGATCGCGGATGCGCTCCTACAGCCCGCACCGCTCCTCCCGCTGCTGCACCGACTGCATGAGCGCGACGGCTATCTCAGTGAGGAGGCGTTGCGCGCGGTGTCGAAAGGGCTACGGACTCCGCTCGCCGATCTGTTTGGGACCGTGACCTTCTACCACCACTTCTCCCGGGAGGCAGGAGGCCTCGATGCTCTGCGGGTGTGCACCGGCCCGATCTGCCGCTTGAACGGAGCGGAGCAGTTGGTTGATGCGCTGGAGGGCTCGACCGGGATGGCGTGCAGCGGTCGGTGCGACGAACCGATCCCCGTTCTCCGGGGAGGCCAGACACTCGTTGGACTGCGAGCGGACGCCCTCGAGCTTCGGGAGACGCCACTGCCTCCCGCACCTCCTCAGGGGATCGAGGAATGTGTCTTCGCACACATTAGGGACGACGACCGGAAGCAACTGGCCGGGTACCGACGTACGGGAGGGTACCAAGCCCTGGAACAGGCGGTCACCTCGATGACTCCAGAAGCGCTTCTGGACCTCATCGACGCCAGCGGACTCACCGGACGAGGCGGCGCCGGCTTCCCCACCGGAAGAAAGTGGCGCGCCGTCCGAGACGCGTCGGGAGGACCCAAAACGGTGGTCTGCAACGCCGACGAGGGTGAACCCGGATGCTTCAAGGACCGAGCGCTCATGGATCACGATCCGCACGGCGTCTTGGAGGGCATGGCACTGGCGTGCATCGCCACAGGGGCTTCACGCGCCTTCCTCTACCTCCGATACGAATATCCGGAAACAGAGCACGTGCTCCTGCGAGCCATCGAAGACGCGGAGGCAGCCGGTATTCTCGGCGACGACGTGTTCGGAAGTGGGCAGACCGTCCACCTCCACCTCCGGCGCGGCGCGGGAGCCTACATCTGCGGGGAGGAGACATCGCTCCTCAATTCTCTGGAAGGCAAACACCCCTTCCCTCGCAACCGCCCACCCTACCCCGTGACTCACGGCTTCGAAGGGACGCCGACCGCGGTCAACAACGTGGAAACGCTGTCCTCCGTGGCTCCGATCGTCCTTCACGGCGCCGAGTGGTACCGAGGGCTCGGACTCGGGGACCACGCCGGCACCAAGGTCATCTCCCTCTCGGGCGACATCGAGCGACCCGGCAACTACGAAGTGCCCATGGGGTTGCCGCTGCGTACGCTTCTCTTCGAATGGGCAGGAGGGGGCCGGAAAGGACACGAGATTCAAGCCGTCACGATGGCGGGGCTCTCCGGCGGCTTCCTCGCCGGGGACGACCTCGACGTAACACTCGACGAACCCTCGATCCGATCGAAGCGCTCCTTCCTGGGCGCCGGAGGCATCATGGTCTTCGACGAAACCCGTGACATGGTCGACGTGGCTCATTCCGCCATGGAGTTCTTCGCGCACGAGTCGTGCGGAAAGTGCTTCCCTTGCCGGATCGGCACTCAGCGTCTCACGGAACGCCTGGCCGGGAGTGCGGGTCCCACCGAGCCGGGAGCGTGGCTCGACGAGGTCGCAGATATCAACCGGACCATGAAGGAGACGTCGGCGTGCGGGCTCGGGCATGCTGCCCCGCTCATCGCCGAAAGTCTCGTGCGGTACTTTCCGGCCGCGGTCCAAAATCATATAGCTCACTCTTCCCGAAGCACGGGGCTGGACACATGAGCGACCAAACCGGTTTGACCCTCACGCTCGACGGCGCGTCCGTCTCGTTCACGAAGGGCGAGTCGATCTTCCAGGTGGCCGAGCGTCACGGGAAGGAGATCCCGACGCTCTGCTATGACGACCGACTGGACGCGTTCGGCGCATGCCGACTGTGCATCGTCGAAGTCGAGGGCGCGCGTGCACCGGTCGCCTCGTGTACGACGAAGGCGGAACCCGGCATGCGGGTCACCACGCGGAGTGGTGCCCTGGAAATGCACCGGCGCGTACTGCTCGAACTGGTGGTCAGTGAAAACCGCGAAGTCGACGTCGACGAGCTGTCCGGCTACGCGTCCCAAGAGCTCACGACGCTGGTCGATCGGTATGACGCGCGCACCGGGCGCTTCGAAGGCCGCATTTCAGGGACCTCCCGGCCGGACGACCCGAATCCCTTCATCCTGCGCGATTACGCCAACTGCATCTCGTGCTACCGCTGTGTCCGGGTCTGTGCAGAACAAGAAGGCGACTACGCCATCTCGATCATGAACCGGGGCTTCGATACTCAGATCACCACCGAGTTCGAGGGGCACCTGAAGGAATCCGCATGCACCTTTTGCGGACAGTGTGTCCAGACCTGCCCGACTGGAGCGCTGGGAGACATCAAGGCGTTACGCCACAAAGCCATCGAGAAGCCCGTCGAAAAGACGCGCTCGATCTGCCCCTACTGCGGCGTGGGGTGCGCGGTCGACATCATGACGAAGGGGGACCAGATCGTGGGCATCCAGCCCGCGATGGATGGCCCGGCGAACGAAGGCGCCCTGTGTGTGAAGGGACAGTTCGCCTTCGACTTCGTGCACCATCCCGACCGACTGAAAACACCCTTCGTTCGGAACGACCACGGTCAGCTCGTCCCGACGACGTGGGAAGTCGCACTCGACAAGGCGGCTGCCGGGCTTCTCGCCGCCGTCAACGAGCACGGGCGACACAGCCTTTATGCCGTCGCTTCCGGCCGGGCTCCGAACGAAGCGGGCTACGTCATGCAGAAGTTCGTGCGGGCCGGACTCGGGACCTCCTATATCGACAACTGCAGCCGTGCTTGACACGCTCCCACAGTCGCCGGTCTGGCGGCAACCATCGGTCGCGGCGCCATGTCGAATCCGCTTCGCGACATGGAAAAGCCCGATGTGATCTTCTGCATCGGCACCAACATGACCGAGTGTCACCCCGTAGCCGCCACCCGGCTGAAAAAGGCAATCCGCAACGGCGCCAAGATGATCGTGGCCGACCCGCGGCGGATCGCGCTCACCGAGATCGCGGATGTGACGCTCCAGATCCGTGTGGGATCGGACTCGGCGCTTCTTCTGGCGATGGCGCACGTCATCCATCGCGAGGGGCTCGTCGACGAGGGCTTCATGCGGGATCGCACCACGGAAGCGGAAGCGTTCCTGGCTCACCTCGCCGAGTTCACACCGGAGTGGGCGACGGAGATCACCGGGGTGGACCCGGACCTGATCGAAGAAGCAGCACTGCTCTACGGCCGAGCCGAGCGCGGCGCCATCTACTACACCCTCGGCATCACCGAGCACATCTGCGGCGTCGACAACGTGCAGGGCCTCTGTAACCTGGCGCTCATGACCGGCAACATCGGGCGTGAAGGCACGGGCATCAATCCGATGCGTGGTCAGAACAACATTCAGGGAGCCGGAGACGTCGGCGCGATCCCGAACAACTACCCGGGATTCCAGTCAGTCATTGACCCAGCCAACCAGGCGAAGTTCGCCAAGGCTTGGGGGCGTGAGGTCGATCTCGAGAAGGGTATCACGAAGGTGCGTGCCCTCGAACAGGCCGGCGATCAGATCCGCGCCATGTTGATCGACGGCGAGAACACCGTCGTCACGGACCCGGATCGGGACCACTGCGAGCGCGCCTTGAAGTCACTCGACTTCCTGGTCGTCTGTGACCTCTTCATGACCGAGACCGCCGAACTGGCCGACGTCGTTTTCCCGGCGAGTGGTTTCGGGGAGACCGACGGCACACAGACCAATACCGAGCGTCGGGTCCAGAGGCTACGGCGGGCCGTCCCCCCCGCCGGCGAGGCGAAGCCGGATTGGTGGATCGTTTCGCAACTGGCCCAACGCATGGGCTTTCAGGGCTTTGGCTACACCAGCGCGAAGGATGTCTTCAACGAGTTGTGCTCCGTCTCGGGAACGTACGCTGGCCTGAACTGGGATCGCGTCGAGTTCGGCGAGTATCAGTGGCCGGTCCCCGAGGAAGGACACCCGGGCACACCGCGGCTGCACGAGAAGGAGTTCATCAACGGGCGCGGGATCTTCAAGCTCATCCGCTATCGCGATCCCGCGGAAACGATCGACGACGACTTTCCCGTCTGGCTCACGACGGGACGACGCCTCGCTTCGTATCATTCCAGAACGCAGACCGGCCGATCGGAGGGGATCGACTACCTACTTTCCGAGGAGTCGCTCGAGGTCAATCCGGGCGACCTGGAAGCGTGGAAGATCGAGGATGGCGGTTGGGTCAAAATGTCGAGCCGGCGGGGGTCCGTGCGAGTCCGCGTGGAGGCCACGAACCGATCTCCCAGAGGCACGGTGTTCAGTTCGTTCTCCTTCAACGACGTGCCGGTGAATGTGCTCACCGGGTCCGGATACGATCCCATCACGGACACAGCGGAGTTGAAGGTGTGTCCGGTGCGAATCGAACGGGACTAGCCCGCAGCCATCGCCTCGACCAGCCGCCGTACCCCGGCGATCACGATCGCCATGCGGTCGAAGTCGAGGTTGTCGGCCGAGTCCGTTCCGAGATGGTAGTTGAGGTTGCGGAACGGACCCGTGTCCGAGATGAGGACGGCCGGGAAGCCGTTCCTCCAGAACGAGGCGTGGTCCGAGAGTTCGACACCGGGCACCATCGAAGAGGAAACGATCCCCTCGGACGGGAAGATCGTCGTCTCCCGGAAGTGCCGTAACGACTGACGGAGCAACCGTCCGGAGGCTGGATTCCCGACGAAGGCGATGAAGTTGCCGCCGTCCTGTTCCAAAACCAGAACGAGCCTCTCATGCGGCTTGCCGGTAGTAGTGGCTTAGGATCCCGCCCA
>JAQBXY010000018.1 GCA_027623325.1 Gemmatimonadota bacterium | reverse complement strand
CGGCTCCCCTGACCAGCAGCCCCGCCACGGCATCGACATGCCCGCTTCGACTCGCGATATGGAGGGGTGTGTAGGCCCCGATGCGCGTCGTCGCACGGAGGTCAGCCCCGGCATAGACTAGGACATCGATCAGGGCCCGATCGCCCCGTTCCGCCGCCCAATGGAGGGCACTCATTCCATCACCTTGAGCCGCGTTTACATCAGCGCCGGCACGAAGGAGGGCCCGCACGGCTTCTCCGTCACCCTTCTTCGCTGCATCGGCGACGGGAGATTCAGCCGGGCCCGCGCCCAGCAGGACCGAGAAGGCAAGGACGATGGGCACGGAACGGCGGATACGTCTCATGAAATGGAGCCTCTCCTCAGTACGCTTCCGGCGTCGCTGCGCGACCGCCGGACTTCAGCATGAATCCACCGGTGCTGTCCCCAAAGTTGTCGATGTTCGTGTGCCCCAGTTCTTGCAGAAGCGTGAGCATGACGTTGGCCATGGGCGTTCCATCGGCGGCCTTCAGGTGAAGGTTGCCTTCCAGGATGCCATTGCCCTTGCCGAGCAAGATGAGGGGACAACGCCGATGGTTGTGGAGGTTGGCGTCGGCCATCGGTGAACCCCACATGACGACGGAGCGGTCGAGCAGACTCATCTCTCCGTCCATCGTGTTCTTCATTTTCTCTACCAGGTAGGGGAGCATCCCCACCCGATACTGACAGATCTTGTTGAACTCCAGGATCGCTTCCTCACGTCCGCCGTGATGCGATGCGGGGTGAAATGGTTTGTCCGAGCCGCTTTCGGCGAAGACCCGATTCTCCGCATCACGCCCCGTCTTGAACGAGATGACTCGTGTCATATCGGTCTGAAGAGCCAGAACCTGCAGGTCAAACATGAGTTCCATGTGCTCACGATAGGAGTCCGGGACCCCGGCCGGCGCCTCGGGAATCTCACGTTCCTCGCCGCTGCTGTTGTGCGACTCGACCATGTCGATTCGGCGTTCAATCTCGCGGACGTTGTCGAGGTATTGCTCCATACGGATGCGGTCACCGGAGCCCAGTTGGCGATTCATGGCCGCCACTTCTCCTGTGATCCAATCGAGAATACTCGATCGCATAGCCCGCCGTTCGGCGCGTTCTGCGGGGGATCCGCCCGAACCGAACAGCATGTCGAAGGCGATGCGCGGATCGCGAATCATCGGGAGGGGATCGTTCGGCGTCGCCCAGCTGATCGAGTCGGTATAAGCACACGAGTAGTTGTAGGTGCAACCACCGGCCTGATCGAGGCTGGCGATACAGAATTGCATGGACGGCAACGGGGTATCCTGCCCGAAGCGGCCGGCATAGATCTGATCCAGCGACGTGCCGACGAACAGATCGGAACCCTGAGTCTGTTTCGGATGGGACTGCGTCAGGAAGACGGCGCTCGATCGAAAGTGGTCGCCTCCGATCTCGGGAGCTGTGAACGCTTCGGCCATCCGCACATCGGTGTTGCTGATGATGGTCAGCTGATCCTGGTACGGCTCCAGGGGTGCGAGCGCGTTACTCGGAAGTAGCTCGAAGTCTTTGCCGATGATCTCCGGAGCGTACAGATGCTGGGACGCTCCCCACTCGTTGCACCCCGCCAGTCCGTGGACCTCCTCGATGCATAGAAGCGGAGTTCGCTCTGCCGCTGCCCGGGCAGCAGCGTCACGCATGCGGCCGGCCGGCACCATCGCATCCAGGTACGGAAGCGCGACTACCGTGCCCATGCCACGAAGGAAGGTCCTGCGGTCGAGGTGCTTCCCAGTAATGAACTCCATCGTGCCGATTCCTCATCCGAGGGGGAGATCGTGAACTCTTCTAGTTTCCGGTCGGTTCCGCAACGGAATCCGCAGCCCGTTTCATACGGAAGGCATCACTCTGCACAACGCCCAGAATGAGGGACGCCATGCGATATTGCCCCCCGTCTTCTGCGTCAGCAACGATCCGCCGGACTGTCGGCTGATCGTAATACTCCACGCGCCGCGCGAGCGCGTAAGCCATCAAGTTCTCCGTCAGCGAACGCATGAGCGGAATCGGGCGCTTCAGGAGCGCGTCTGCGACCTCTTTCGGGGTCGTGATCGGAGTGCCGTCATAGAACTCACCCCGAGTATCGAGACCTGCTCCGTTCTCTCGCAGACGCCACTGCCCCGTCACGTCGAAGTTGTCCAACGCGAGGCCGATCGGGTCCATGAAGCGATGGCACGCGTTACACGTGGGGTTCGCTCGATGGATCTCCATGCGCTCGCGTGTCGTCAAGCGTTTGCCTGACTGTGTTCCCTCGGTCTCCTCGAGATCGGGCACACCGGGAGGAGGAGGAGGAGGAGGAGTGCCCATCAGCACTTCCATGACCCACTTCCCGCGAAGAACCGGAGAAGTGCGGTTGGCCAGAGAGGTCAGCACCAGGACACTCCCCTGTCCGAGAAGGCCGCTGCGCACGCCGTCCGTGTACTCCACCTTCCGAAAGGCCCGTCCCGCGACGTCGGGAATGCCGTAGTGCACCGCGAGCCGTTCGTTCACGAAGGTGTAGTTTGCGTTGAACATTTCGAGGGCATCGCGATCCTCCCGAACGAGATGATTGAAGAACATCTCCGTCTCTCGGTGCATCAGATCCGCGAGCGTCTCATCGAAGTTCGGGTAGAAATTTGGATCGGGGCGGACCTTGTAGAGGTCCTGAAGACGTAGCCACTGCGCGGCGAATCGGGTCCCGAGCGCTTCCGCTCTCGGATCAGCGAGCATTCGGCGTGTCTGGCGCTCGAGTTCGCGATCGTCGTTGAGGTCGCCCGCGCTCGCCAGGCGAAGCAACTCGGCGTCCGGCGGTGTACCCCAAAGGAAGAAAGAGAGCCGCGAAGCGAGATCGCCATCCGCTAGATCGTAGCTCTGTCCCGGTGCGACCCCCCGAGGCTCGCTCTCGAGTCGCAACACGAAGAACGGGCTCGCGAGTACCGCCTCGAGGGCTCCGCGAACACCCCGCTCGAAGCCGTTACGATCCAGTCCATCCCGATAGAAACCCATGAGTCCGTCCACTTCGGTACGCTCGACCGGTCGGCGGTAGGCTCGGGACGCGAGGTCCTCGATAATCCGACGGGCGCACGCCTCTTCCTCGCTTGCTCCGGTCGGTCGGCATATGAAGATCTTTTGACGGCTCGGCGTGTCGGACATGCCGGTCGTCGCGTGCGGACCGCTTATGACGAGTTCTTGGAGGTGAGGAAGGGTCGTGATGCCAGCCCCGCCCGACCCGCCACCGGCCATGGACCAATCGTGCGGACGGATGAGGTCTTCGTAGGGCCCTTCGGAACGGCGGATAAAGGCAGCAGATACGTTTTGCTGGCCCGCGCGAACGAAGATGAGCTCGCTCCAGACGGCATCGCCACCTCTCCCGTCCGCTCCGGCGCCCACGCTCGTGAACGCGACCAGCCCGACGCGATCGCCGTTGATCGACAGATCGACATCTTCGAACCGGGTATTGCTGCCGGCTCCGAATCCGAGCCCGAAGGAATACATGCCGTCGACCGGGAAGACGTGGTCGACCAGCATCCCGCCCCGGGTTCCCCACGGCGTGCCCTCGACCTGATCCCAGGGATGCTGCGATTGATACTGCGAATTCCGATAGGCGACGTCGATGGACGTGGCCGCGCGATCCCCCACGGCCATGCGGCTGATGTCGGAGGCCGCGTTCAGGTAGGCCTCGAGTAGAGTCGGCGAAAGGGACTGGACGTCCGCGATGTTATCGAAGTTGGCGCTCATCTGGTCGAGGGGCAGCCAGTTCTCGGCCCGTACGTCGAGTGCGAGCAGATCTCGGATGGCCCGCTCGTATTCCGGCCGGTTGAGCCGCTGGAACGTCCGTCTGCCGGGGTTTGGCCGACGGCGAGCGGCCCGATCCATCACCTCTTCGAGGGTGTTGACGAACTGTTCGAGTGTGTCTCCCTCCGGGGCTCGCACGCCGGGTGGGGGCATCATGCCCGCACGGACCTTACGGATCATCCGTTCGATGACCTCGCCGTTGTCGTCCGCCTCGGCAAGATCGAACCCCTCGAGCGAGAGGTTGCCCCGCAACCGGGAGTCGCTGTGACACCTCACACAGGTCTCACTCACGACCGCGTTGGGGTCCACCGCCGCGGCTGGCGTCCCCGTGTGATCGGCCCAGGATGACGGGGCCGATCGCCTCGTTTCGGTGTTCGCCAACTCACCGACGAGCATCAGCGACGTACCGAGTGCGGCAGCGACAACAACGAGTGACTTCATCGGGGTCGACCCCCAGAAGGAACGGACGGTTTATAGTAGGCCGTGTTTCGACTTCGGGGCAAGGACATCCGGAGGGGTGGGAATGTTGAGTCGGCTAGGGGCTCGCCACCCCGCCGAGCCGTACAGGGGTCGCTCCACCCAAGTGAATCCCATTGAACAAGAACTTGAACGTTGCGTGTGGCTGCGCGCGTTTCTTGATGAGCGGCCCGAAGAGAAAGATCCGCCCTTCGCCACGCTTCGCTTCAGCCACCGTCGTCCCGCCATACAGACGGTGTTCGCCCCATGCCCATCCGCTGCGGAGCGGCGTCTGGGAATCGAACCACGCGACCGGGGTGACACCCTGTGAGATCGCTTGAGGCAGGAGCCGGAACACGGGGCTGTTGTTGAACATGATGTTCGAGTGATCGGAGAATCCGAACGCCAGCGGATGCGTGTTGTCGACGGCCATCTCCAGCACGGAACTCGGTACGTAATAGTCGGCCCGCGCCAACGGGTTGCCGTTTCCGTCCGTCAGGTGATTCGTCATCGGCAGCCCGGCGTGTTGGGCGATGCTCGTGGATGACCCGATGGCCAGAAGCGTTCCTCCCCTTTCGACGAAGTTGAGGAGATTCGGGATGGTCCGTTCGGCCGTGACCTGCCCGAGCGTCGCTTGGTACTCCGCTGGAACGTTCCCCGGGGCGCCTCCCCCGAAACCCCCGAAACCTCCGCCTTCGCCGGGAATCCCCCCGTCCTCGAAGACGAGCACATCGAAGTTGTTCTCGAGGCCGGCCGCATCGAGCGTCTGTGGGTAGACGACCTCATAGGGAAACTCGTACTGCTCGAACATCCACCGAGTCCAACCTGATGACATGGATCCGCCGTATTCATCCCAAAGCCCTAGGGTCACAGGACTCAGTTTGAGCGCATCCACCGAGGGAGTCGATGCGGCACCCACGAAGTCGAGTCCGAGGTCCGTCGCCATCGCCGTGGCCATCCTTCGACTCTCTGCCGTCGCGGGAATCCAGAGCGTGCCGGCGGGCCAACTCTGTTCGGCCGCCGTCACCGGAGCCGAGAGCCAGAAGACCTCCTGATTGGCCGCCAGGAGACGGTTCGTCGCGATGGCCGCGTCGTTGACCGCATGGCTCACGAGGAACCCCGCGGCGCCCGCAGCGTTCGTGACTCGGCCAGCCGGCGGGGAAGAGAATCCCTGAACAACTTCGAGGGGGGCATCGAACGCATCGAGGACTCGATCGAACGACACACCCATCTGAAGCGCGAGTGTGTAGCCGGCGTTGTCGTAGGGAGGCACGGGTGGGCCGCCCTCGTACTCGAAGTCGTTCGGGTGGTCCTGGGGCTCGAACATGTCGTACACATGGGGAGCGTACGCCTGATCGGTTCGGATGACGAGTGAATTGGCCGGGTAACGGGTGCCGCCCACGGCGAACGCCGAGGTCGCCCGGTGAATCGTAACGCCGTTCTTTTCGAGCGTGTTCACGAACTTCACAGCCGTCGGAAAGTCCGGTTGATCCGCGGGCAGGATGTACGCGCGCGGGTCGCGCATGTCGGGCTCACGGAAGCGCTCGAAACCCTCGGGCGGGAGTCCACCGCGGCCGAAACCACCCCCGCGCCCGCCCCGCCCCGCAGGAGCAGCAGCGCGAAGCTCGGCAGAGACCGCTGCGACGAACTTGGGCCTGATCGTCCACGAGTCCATGCCACCCCGCTCGATCGCATCGCGGCCCATCTTGTACCGATTGTACAGCACGACTTCGCGGTAACGCGTGGCGTAGTCCAGAATCGCCCGGTTGTTCGTAATCGAGTAATCAACCGACTGCCGGAAGCGCCATTCCTGTGGTTCGATCGGCGCGGGAAGGTCATTGACCGCCAGCAGGCGATCGGGCTCGAACTGGATTCGCATCGGCGTCGGGTTGCCCTGCGTCTCGGTCAGAATCCCGATCATGTTGTGGAAGTAGCTCGTGGTGCGAAGGTTTCCGTTGAACCACGCGGAGTAGTTGGCGCCCTGCCGCATGGTCGACCCAGGTTTTCCCTCACCCACGAGGCGCTGGTGCATGGCGGTGCCGACCGCCTGAATGCCCAAGGTGACCAGCGGGTGCACGTTGTGGTTCGGGGGATCCCGGAAGGGAGGCGCGAAGAGTACGGTTCCCGACGGACCCGTCTGGTGGTGGTTGTACATGATCTGCGGATACCACTCGCGGAACATGATCCGGGAGATGTTCTCGGTTTCCGGCTGGGTCACCATGTACGAGTCACGATTGTTGTCGTGCCCGACGTACTTTTGGTACAGGCGCGGGATGCCCCCGGTGCTTCTCTGCAGGGGATCCGCTTCACGCATATACCAGCTCGATACCAACTCCATTCCATCGGGGTTGGCGTGCACGAGTAGGGTGATCGCTTCGTCGAGAAACCGCAGGGTTTCGGTGTCGTTGAGGCTCACCATCTGGTACGCCATTTCCATGAGCTGCGCGGCTCCCAGCACCTCGGTTGCGTGGAGCCCACCGTCGATCCAGACCACGGACTTCGCCGTGCGCGACAGCTCCCTCGCCTCGGCCTCACTCAGGTCGTTGGCCAGCGCCAGCCGTCGGGCATTCCTCTTGTGCACCTCGAGGTTCGCCAGATTCGCGGGGGAGGAAATGATCGCCATGAGGTGTGGGCGACCCTCCGCCGTGTACCCGATCGTGTCGAGCAGCATCCGGGGCGACTCCGTCGCGAGCTTTTTCCAGTGCTCCGTCAACTGCGTGTACGTCGCCAGCCAATAGTCGTCCCCGATGTTGTGACCGAACTGGGACATCGGAGTCGTGACGTTCTGTGCCCTCAGAGTCGGGGCAGCGACCAGCAGGAGTCCAGCCGCGAAAAGGGTTGGAATCGAGACGGCCCGAAGGTTGGTCATGATGTCGCTCTACCGTGCGGGGAGCTGCAGCTCCCGTCGACGAGGGCGGTCAATGTAGACCTGGTCCCGAAACGCGGCTAGCGGCTCAGGACGTCACCCGTGATGCCTTGCCGGTCTCCACCGGGGCGTCTACTCTGCACCTTCTGCCCGCTCGTGTCAGGAGACGTTCGCATGCTCGTGCACTCCCCGGTGCTGTCCAGACTCCCACGACCGGCCCTGCTGGCGGTCCTCCTCATCGTGCAGGCCTGTGCGTTCGGCGAGTCCCGGCCGCCCCTCCCCTCAGAGGTCATCGGCTTCACCCCGGGAGAGGATTTCAAGCTCTCCGGATACGGACCCATCGCCGAGTATTTCGAGATGCTCGCGGCGTCGACCGACCGCATGGTGCTGGAGCAAATCGGTGAGAGCACGCGGGGCGAGCCGCTCTACCTCGCCGCCATCTCCACCCCGGCCAACCTGGCCCGCCTCGAGCGCTACAAAGAGATCACCCGCACGTTGGCTTATGCGCGGGACCCGGAGGGCGGGTACGGGACGATCCTCGGCGAGGAGGAGGCTCGTGCCTTGGCACAGGAGGGCAAGGCGATCGTCTGGATCGATGGCGGCCTCCATGCGACCGAGGTCGCACATGGACAGGTCATGCCCGAGATGGCCTATCACTTCGTGACCGACGAGTCGGCGGAGACCCGCGCCATCCGCGAGAACACGATTCTGCTGCTGATGGTCAACATGAATCCAGATGGTCTAAACATCGTGGCGGACTGGTACATGTCGAACGTCGGCACCGAGTTCGAAATGGCCCGGGTTCCGGAGTTGTACCACCATTACGTGGGCCATGACAACAATCGCGACTGGTACATGCTGACCCAGGTCGAGACTCAGGCCGTCACACGGCAACTGTACCACAACTGGTTCCCCCAAATCGTCTACAATCAGCATCAGAGCAGTCCCTTCCCCGGACGCATCTGGATGCCCCCGTTCGCGGATCCGGTCAATCCGAATCTCGACCCACTCCTGGTGAGTTCGTTGAACCAGATGGGTCACTCGATGCGCAAACGCTTCGACGTCGAGAACAAACCCGGCGTGAACAGCGGGATCGTGTTCGACCTGTGGTGGAACGGCTCGATGCGCGGCGGCCCCGACTACCACAACATGCTCGGCTTCCTGACGGAGACCGCGGGCGCCGGGTACGCGACGCCGGCGTGCTACGACGACATCCCCGAGACCTTCGGAGCGCGCGGTCTGAACCTCCCGGCGCTCACGCCCTCGACCAGCTACAACAACCCTTGGCTGGGTGGCTGTTGGCACCTCCGCGACGCCATGGACTACATGATGACGGCCGCGAAGGCGGTGGCCGCAACGGGTGCGACCCTCAAGGCAGAGTACCTGTTCAACCACTATTGGATGGGGAGACGCCAGATCGAGCGGGGCATGGCGGCCCAGGGCGGACCCTTCGCCTACGTCCTCGATCCGCGGGCGTCGCACGATCCGAGTACGGTGTTCGAGTTCATGGATTTGATGGCCCAGTCGGGGATCGAGTTCATCCGTGCGAGTGCGGACTTTTCGGCCGGTGGCCAAACCTTCGCGGCGGGCTCGTACGTGATTCCACCGCAGGCGTTTCGTCCCTACGTCGTCGACCTCATGGAAGCGAAACAATTCCCCGATCGTCGCCAGTTCCCCGGTGGCCCGCCCATTCCACCGTACGACATGACGGGATACGAACTTCGGTTCCAAATGGGGCTCGAGGCGGTCAACATCGATGAGCCGTTCGCCATGCCCGCCGGTGTCTGGGGAGCCGTCGGCTCCGCAGCGGGCACCGTTAGCGGAGAGGGAACCGCCGGGTACCTGGTGCACGGCAATTCCAACTGGCTCTATAGGGCGTTGGGGGGCTACCTCGAGGGTGGAGGTTCGCTCTTCCGCACGCGGACCGCGGTCACGACAGGCGATGGACCCGTAGCCGCCGGCGCCTTCTGGCTTCCGGGGCTCAGTCCGGGCCAGGCACGAGGGCTCGCCGATGACTTCGGGCTCACTCTCACCGGCCTGACGAGCGCTCCGCCTGCCGCGGCGATGGGCGCTACGCGACCCCCGCGTGTCGCGATCTACCGGTCGTGGGGCGCGCCCATGCCCGAGGGGTGGACGCGCTGGGTCCTCGATCAGTACGGGATCGCATGGGAAAACGTGTGGGACGCGGATGTACGCGCCGGCCGACTCGCCGACTTCGATGTGGTGATCCTGCCGGACCAGAGTGAGAATGGTATTCGCAACGGAAACGCGGTCGGATCCATGCCCGTGCAGTACACAGGGGGGCTCGGATCCGAAGGTGCAACGGCACTGCGCTCCTTCGTGCGAGAAGGTGGCTGGCTCGTGGCCTTCGATGCCTCTGTCGACTACGCGATCAGTACGTTCTCACTACCCATCAGGAACCGGACCCGGGGCGTCTCCTCTCAGGACTTCTTCCTTCCGGGATCGATCGTCCGACTCGATGTCGATCCGAATCATCCGCTGGGATACGGGATGGCCTCGGATGCCGTGACGCTCTTCGCTGGCAGCCAGGTCCTGGAGCCGGTCATCCGGCGCCAAGGGGTTTCGACTCCGGTCTGCTTTCCGGCGAATGACTACCTCGTGAGTGGATGGACCCTGGGTGGTGACCGCTATCTGGCCGGTCAGACCGCAGCGGCTCAAGTCTCGTACGGTTCGGGCCAGGTGGTGCTCTTCGGTTTCACTCCGCACTTCCGTGGCCAGCCACGGAACACATTCAAACTGCTCTTCAACGCCCTTTGGGGTGCGTCGACCGATGGGTTGCCGCTCAGCGGGGGGCTGCAGTGCGCGGGCGGATGACCGGGAGCCTCCTCGTCCGTTCAGCCCTCGAGTAGGCCCACCTCTCGAAGGAAGGTCGTCACCTCGCCCGCGATCTGTGGCCAGACTCGCCCACAGTCGTTGTGGGCGCAGTCAATCGGGGTAACCACCAGACCCGGCCGTGCTCCGGCCAGGGCGGTCGCGTGGCCGTAGCCAATGACGTCATCGTCGAGTCCGTGCATGAGCAGGATCGGGCCCGCGAAGTCCTGGACGACGCGGTGATTGTCGAAGCGGTCCCGAACGAGAAATCCGGGAACGAGGCTTTCTCTCGCCATCGCCATCGCCGAGCTGAACGTGGACTGCAGAATGAGCGCGCGGACGGGCCGGTCCATGGCCAAGTCGCCGGCAGCGCCACCGCCCATCGACCGGCCCCACGCGACGATCCTGGCCGCGTCCACATCTGCAGGCTCGACCAACCAATCGAAGGCCACGCCGTAGGCCTCGCGCAGCGTCGCGCGGGTCGGCTTTCCTTCCGAGTGCCCGTAGCCCGGATACTCGACGATCAATGCGTTGACCCCTGCCCCACCGAGCTGCTCCATCTCGACCTGCCAGTCGTCGATCAGTTCGCCGTTGCCGTGAGCGAAGATCACCGTCGGCGCCGACTCACTTCCTTCGGATCGGAAGTACCAGGCCTCGACGCGGCCGAAGGAGGTCTCGAGCCAGAGCTGTTCGACGCCGTTCGGCGCCCCAGGCGTCGAGCGAGGCGAGTCGCGGAAGGTTCCCGGGAACGCCAACCATCGCTGCACCCCGAAAATGAGCGCCGCGTAGCCCAGCAGCGCCAACCCGATGATTCGCACTACGACGAGGACCTTCGGGACGGATAGGAACTTCAAAGGGCCTTTCGTGGCTGGAAGCGAGGTGGGATGGGGTACGAGGTGACGAGGCAGAGCCGGGGAGAAACCGCCACAGCGCTCGCGTCCGCCGCGTCACGGGTGTCGAAGACCCGTCCCTGGATAGTCGGGATCCCGAGCAGGTCGAAGTACGCATTCGACACGACCTCAGAGTATGCGGTGGGCAGCTTCTCCGGATTCGGCTCATCACGGCCCTCAACGGACAGCGGAGAGCCACCCCTGACTGGCGCTGTCCGTCCCCGTTGCGATCCTCGAACACGATGCCTTCGACGCGCGTCACCTCGACCTGCCGCTCGCTCACCGCCTGGCACCCGCGGTCAGCGGGACCGTCGCGAAGAGGGAGAGTACCATCCCCAGGCGCCTCCTCATGAGGCAGCCACCCGGCCCGCTTCCCTTCCCCACTACCGTCCCACCCGAACCCGCGCGCTGCACTTGATCTCCACCAGCGCTGCCGGCCGCGGGAAGGCGGTGACGGCCAAGGTGGCCCGCGCGGGGGGATCGACCGGGAAGAACTCAAGGTAGACGGCGTTCATGGCGGCGTAATCGGCCATGTCCCTGAGGTAGACCGTGCACTCCCCTACGTCCGTCATTCGGGCGCCGGCCGCCTCCACGGAGGTCCTGATGTTCTGGAGGGTCTGCCGCGTCTGCGCAGTGATCCCGCCCCCGATGATTTCCTGCGAGCCCGGGACAAACCCGGTCATGCCGGACACGAACACCATGTCGCCGTCGCGGATGGCCACCGAGTACGCGGGGACGAGTGGCGAGATCCCCGGTGGATTGATGACCCGCCGGTCTGCCCCGGCCCCAGCGCCCCCGTTCACTCGAGCCGGCACCACGATCGGCTCGAACCAGACCGGCTGGTGGAAGCGACTCCCCGGCGAGGCGGCCAGAACCTCCCGGCGAAACAGCTCCCGGTCCGCAACCACCGCCGGTGACGGATTCGGGTCGCCATACGAATCCCCATGCGTGGGCATCACCAGCGCCGGGTGTCCCAGGGCCCGCATGAGCCGGCCGGTGAAGTCGAAGATCTCGAGCCGCTGGCTGTTGGATCCCACCAGGGCAATGTCCGGCCGCAGTCCCTCCATCTCCCGCTCAAGGAAGTTCATCGACCCCATGACCAGGATCTCGTGCCCGCCGATCCGCACCAGGTAGGCCAGACTGCCGCCCTCCTGGTAGTCCACCCGCCGCAGGGGGGCCCGGAGGCCCCTCGGCGCGGTTCCCGCGATACCGCGGCCGTTGCTGAAGTAGCGCTTGTCATCCAGCGCGCTGTGGATGCTCGGGATGACGCGCACCGAGAAGGTCTCGAAGTCGTAGTCCTCGCCGCCGATCGCGGTGATCAGGGATGCCTCCGGCACATTGGAGGCGCGCGCCAGGTTGGCGATCGTCTCGGTGCCGATGATCGCCGCACCGGTGCGGCGGGCGATGTACGGCGCGTCGAGGGCGTGGTCGGAGTGGCCGTGGGTGACCAGGATGTAGTCGGCGCGCTGGATATGGCGGTCGATCCGGGTCGTATCGGGATGGTAGAGTGAATCGGGCCCCACCACGCGCGCCGGCGGCGCGCCGGCCGCGGGCCAGCGGGCGAACTGGGTCAGGAATGGATCGACCAGGACCACGGTCCTTCCGTCGGTGATCTCCCAGCCGGCGTTCCCCAGGTAGGTGAGACGAACCTCCCCGTTCCGCAGCGGAGCGTTCCCGGACTGGCCGGCCACCGGCGCGGTCGCAGTGCCCAGCAGGAGGAAGCAGAGGGTGGCCATGTATCGTCGCATTTGTTGGCTCGATTGGGTGGTCTTCGCGAAGGTCTGCGGTGGACGAATTCATAGGTTCACTGTCCGAGGGTCGCAACTCCACCCGGGAGCTACGCAGGAACGACTCACGGGGTATTTTCCACGGTTCGATGCACCCGGCCGACCTGCGTGCTGGCCGGTGTACCCGCCCCACGCACCCGCAAGGAGCTTCACCATGCGCCCAGGCGGGTGGCACGCCGAGCGCCCGTTGAGACCACACCTTGGCAATCCGCCGAAAGGATCAGGGGCAACGAAAGACCGCTGCTGGCGAACCGACAATCGCTCTTGGACGTTGACGCGACACTACATGGGGCTCCCCCAGCGTCCCTCAGTCCAAGTAGGCTGCCCGATGGGTGGCCAGGTGTGGTCGACGGTGGTAGATGTGAGCGACGAGCTGCCCCACTTGGTGCGGACGGGTGAGGTCTCGTTGCTCAGCATTGAGCGGGCTCTCGCAGGGCGGTTGAACCCAAGCGGCTAGTTGCTGGACGCGCCTGGTTTCTGCATGTGCAACGTTTCTGCACGTGGCTGGGGCTCGTCGGTAACCCGGATTTGGTGAGCATTTGAAATCGCCACCACGCCCTCGACGACTCACAAATTTGTTGCTGGGCCGCGTTCTCGTTGACGCCACCATGCCAGTAAACCGCACGCCAACAGGCAACGACGCCGCTGAGCCCCAATCGCCGCCGAGCAGCACAAAAGGCAGAAGCATCCCCCGCGACGACGCATAGGCGATGGCAAAAAATGCAAGGACGGGATGGGTCCATGTTTTTTGTGAAGGCGTGGTCATGGGACTCTCCATCGCACGGGGACGATGTTGTGCCTATCTCAAATGCAGCGCAAAAAAAACGCCCGCGTTGCAGGGGATAGGTAAAACAGAGGCCCTTTTGGGAAATCGGCGAGTGGCGATTTCCACGCCCCGTCCGTTCGGTCAACGACGGCACCCCCAGCTCCCCGGTCTCCTCTCCCTCACCCCATCCCCGGTTGCTTGCACAGCCTGCAACCCCCGCCCTACCCTTGCCTTTCCGTTCTAGGAGGGCGTTTGGATTTCCTATCCCTACCATCTCACCCCGTCCCGCTGAACGCCTCGACGAACCACCGCCGGAATTCAGACAGGCGCCGAACAGCGCTCTGCGGGTCCGGGAACGCCCCCTCGCCAAAGCCCCAATCCAGGAAGGGCTCCAGCAGAACGGGGTCGCGGGCAATGACGTGCACCGGAACATCGGAGCCGCTCGCCCCGGTCACCCAGGGAGCCGCCTGGTGGTCCCCGATCACGATCAGAAGCGTCCCGTCGCCCAGTAACTTCTCGGCGAATTCAGCCATCGCCTGAATGGAGTAGTCGAGCGACATCGCGTACGCATCCCGCAGGACATCGACGTCCCACCAGATCTCCTCGGGAGGGGTTCCGACCCGGCGGTAAGGCTCGAAGACCGTTCCGTCCCCAAGAGCCTCCCAATCGAGGATCGGTAAGACAGGCGTCCATGGGGCGTGACTGCTGACCATCCCCACCTCGACGAAATGCGGTCCGGTCGCCTCGTTCAACACGCCCTCCACGAACGACCACGTGAACTGATCGGGCATCGTCACCCAGTACATCGGCGGCCCGGCGTAGGGGATGTTCTGTGCCGTGAAGACGTCGTCGTAGCCGAGGCGGATCGCCGCGGGCCAGGTCGTCGTGATGGCGGGCATGACGGTCGCGGTGCGGTATCCCGCGTGACGGAAGTCGTCCACCAGAGTCTCATGCTCGCTCGCGAGCAGGAGCTCGTAACGGATCTGATTCTCGAGCCAGAGTCCGCTGAGGACCGTCCCGTGCGCGTACCAGGACTGCCCACCCACGGTGGGAGACGTGAACCTGCCGGTCGCGAGATGGAAGCCGACGGTATCGAGGCGGGCTCGAGCCGCCCGCAGGCGCGGACCGACGACAGCCGCGAAGTCGGGGTCCTCCAGCGCCGCCATCCCATAGGATTCGATGTACGCCACGACGACGTTTCGCCCCTTGAGCGCAGAGAACAGTCCGGGGAGATCCGCGAAGCCGCTGGGCTGCGCCCGCAGATCGGCCGCGAAAGACGCCCGCTCGCCACGCGTTGCCCCCCACAGCGCCGCCTGTTCGGACAACAGCGAGGCCGATGGGGTCACGAATCGGTGTCCGACGGCGTCCACGAGCATTCCGATGAGCCCGAGCAGCGATGCGCACGCGATCATCGCCACCGCGAGTCTCGGGACGTCCCGCCGTCGTCGCTCGTCTGCGGCCTCCCGCGGCTCGAGTAGCCAGGCGGTCGCCAGGACCGAGCCCGTCATGAGGACCGCAATGGCTCCGATTCCCAGCACCGCCCGCAGGAAGCCGACGTTCCCGACCGCGAGGCGGTAGACGGACTCGAGCAGGTAGAGGTCCACGGAGAGGTTGAGCGAGCGACCGAGGCTGACCCGGAATACGAGGTCGGCGAGAGCGGCTGTGGCCAACAGGACCACGCTCACAGCCACGCCCCGGGCCAGGATCCGGCTCCAACGCCTCGGCGGAAGAAGAGCCATTCCGCCGACGATGAGCGCTGCTTCGAGGGAAAGCCACGGCACGGTAGGGCCTTCGATAACGGCCGCAGACACCCATCGGGGCGTCATGAGCAGCCCATTGACAACCACCCATGCGGCCACGAGCCTGAGCATCCTCTAAGTACCTCATTGGCCAGAGGCCCGCGGGCGCTCGTTTAGCGCCAGTCCGTGAACCGGTCGGGGACGACGAGCCGAAGTGGCTGGCCGTCCCGTGACGCCCGGTCGTGAGGCTACCGGGCCGACGATACTACCGACCGGAATGTCGCGCAAAACGGAACGAGGAGTCTTCGAGCTCAAGCAGGGTCGCATCCTCTGCGTCACCGACGTGAGCGGTGACACCTGGACGCTCGCTGCGGCGGTCGAGGCGCTCGACGCGGAGAGCCTGGATCAGCTCCGCTCTCTCGGTGGGCCGATCCGGCTCGTGGTGACGGCGCATCGGGGGCGCGTGATGGGGCTCGATCCGCACGAAGACGGGGTGGATCTCTGCCTCACGCTCGACGCGGACGAGACCCCCGACACGGTCCTGGAACTGGCCACCGACCCGCGGACGGCCAGGTCGAGACCCGCCCTCCTCTCGGGCGCGCGTCCGGCCACCCGCTCAGCGTCGGCGGGCATCGCCCTCACACGACTCGGACACCTCCTCCCGGCTCTCGTGGCCGTGGAAGTGGACCGGGAACAGCCCGTACTCAAACAGTGGATCGACGACGGAAGGGTTCTGGACGTCTCCAGCGAAGAAGTCGAGCACACGGTGGCGCGGTCCGGGATCGAGATCACGAGCGTGACCGAGGCGGCAGTGCCGCTCGCGGGCGCGGAGCACGCGCGCTTCGTGTTCTTCCGGGAGGGAGGTGGCTTCCTCGAGCACGTAGCCGTTCTGATCGACCCGCGCGAAAGCTGGCCCGACCCGGTTCCGGTTCGGATCCACTCGGCATGCCTCACGGGAGACCTCTTCGGCAGCATGCGCTGCGACTGCGGGGAGCAACTTCGAGGGAGCCTCGAATACTTCAAGGAAGTGGGCGGCGGGGTACTCGTGTACCTGGCTCAGGAGGGGCGTGGGATCGGCCTGGGCAACAAGATGCGCGCCTACCGGCTGCAGGAGGCCGGGCTCGATACCGTGGACGCCGACGGAGTGCTTGGGTTCGGCGCCGACGAGCGAAGCTATGACACGGCCGTGGAGATCCTCCGTAACCTCGGCATCGCTCGGGTCGAGCTCCTCACGAACAACCCCCAGAAGGTGGGGGCCGTGGAGGCTGGCGGCATCGAGGTCGTGGGGCGGATGCCGATCTACGGTGGGGTCAACCGACACAACATCCGATACGTCCGAGCCAAGGTGGACCGCTCTGGCCACTGGCTGATGGACATGATCTCGCAGGGCGTCCCGGCCGATTGAGGGCGGGCACCCCATGAACGCGCGCAATGAGCCGGGCGGACGCGGGGAGCGTGGACCGCGAGTCGAGGGAAAGTTCCTGGAGGTCGAGGGGCGGCGCTTCCTCGTCAAAGGGGTCACGTACGGCACCTTCGCACCGGACGCGTCGGGCGCACACTTCCCTTCCGCAGAACGCGTCGAGCAGGACTTCGCGGGCATGGCAGCCGTGGGATTCAATACGGTGCGTACGTATACGCCTCCGCCTCCCGCCGTCCTCGACGCGGCGCTGCGGCACGATCTGCGCCTCATGGTCGGACTCGCGTGGCCGCAGCACATCCCGTTCCTCGACGATCGGGCGCTCACACGCCGCATACGACGCGACGCAGTCGAGACGGTGTGCAGGATCGCGACGCACCCCGCTGCGCTCCTCTTCGTGCTGGGAAACGAGATTCCCGCGGGTATCGTGCGGTGGCACGGTCATAAACGGATCGACCGGTTCCTTGCGGACCTCTACCACGAGGTGAAGTCGAGCGCCACACACAGCTTGTTGACGTACGCGAATTTCCCGCCGACCGAGCACCTGGATCTCGACGTATTCGACGTCTTCGCCTACAACGTCTACCTCCACGAAGAGCGTGATCTCCGCGGGTACCTCGCCCGCCTGCAACACCTCGCGGGTCCGCGCCCGCTGCTCCTCGCCGAAGCCGGCGCCGACAGCATCAGAGAAGGCCCGGAGGACCAGGCGCTCATCACCGCCACGCACGTGCGCGCCGCGTTCGACGAGGGCGCGTGCGGTGCGGTCGTGTTCTCCTGGACAGACGAGTGGTGGCGGGGTGGCACGGCGGTCGACGACTGGGCCTTCGGCCTGGTGGACAGCAACCGGCAGCCGAAGCCCGCACTCGCCGCGGTCGAGCGAGTCCTGCGGGACGCCCCCTTCCCGGCGAGCGAGGCGGCCCGGTGGCCCAGGGTCTCCGTGGTGGTCTGCGCATACGACGCGGCCGACACCATCGCCGATTGCCTGACGTCGCTCGAGCGGCTCAGGTACCCTGACGTCGAAGTGATCGTCGTCAACGACGGTTCGCGCGACGGCACCGGCGACATCGCGAGTCGATACCCGGGCGTCCGCGTCATCAACGTGGAGAACGGCGGCTTGAGCGCAGCGCGAAACACCGGCCTCGCCGCGGCGACGGGGGAGATCGTCGCGTACACGGACGCCGACGTGCGCGTCGATCCGGACTGGCTGACGTACCTCGTCCAACCGCTGCTCACTTCCGATGTCGTCGGTGTCGGTGGTCCGAACGTCGTCCCGAACGACGACCCGTGGGTGGCCCAGTGTGTAGCTCGCGCTCCCGGTGCGCCGACCCACGTCATGCTCGACGACCGCATCGCCGAGCATGTCCCGGGCTGCAACATGGCGTTCAGGAAGGACGCGCTCATCGAGATCGACGGCTTCAATCCCGTGTACACGCGTGCCGGCGACGACGTCGACATCTGTTGGCGCCTCCACGCCAGGAAGCTGAAGATCGGCTTCGCACCAGCGGGGCTGGTCTGGCACCATCATCGCTCGAGCGTCCGCGCGTACTGGCGACAGCAGGTCGGGTACGGCGAGGGGGAGGCGTGGCTCGACGCGCATCACCCGGAGAAGTTCCTCGGCGGTCGACTGAGCTGGCGTGGCAGCGTATACAGCCCCCTCCCCTTCCTGCGCTCCTCCGCCGAGCGGCGGGTCAATACCGGGGTCTGGGGCACCGCGGCGTTTCCGTCGATCTACAGCGCGATTGGGCACGGGTGGCGTTACCTGCCGCACTCGCCCGCGTGGATGGCACTGTCCTTCGTCCTGTTCAACATCGGCTTCTGGGGTCCCCTGGCGGGCATGGACGCGGCGTGGCTTCCTCTGATCGCCGGGTCGCTCGGCGGAGCTGCCACGCTCGCTCGATGCCTCCAGTGCGCCTGGCGCTCCAACCTGGATGGCCTTCCCCGGATCGGCAGCCTCTCGGTGCGCCGGAGCCGCTTCCGGTATCGGATGCTGATCGCCTGGCTTCACCTGCTCCAACCTCTGGCTCGGCTGAGGGGCTGGCTGCGCGGCCAATCCGCACGGCACGCGGTCGCGGCTCGGCACATGACGGGGCACCCGTGGAAGCCCCCGAGGCCGACACTCCGCGACTTCGTGGCTTCCGCGCGGCTGGTGACGCTGAAGGGCATGGAGCGCTCGTTCTGGAGTGAGCGGTGGGTTTCGCCGGCCTCCCTCCTGACGGAGCTGGTCGGGTCGCTGCGAGCAGCACGGCCCGCTCAGGTCGTGGAGGTCGACGAGGGATGGCACCCCGACCGAGACCTGAGCGTGGCAGTCGGGAAGTGGGGATGGCTGCACCTGCGGAGTGTCGTGGAGGAGCACGAGAACGGGGCGTGCCTCCTGCGGACGCGAACCCGCCTGCGCCCGAGCTTCATGGGTACCCTGCGAGGCGCGACGCTCGCCGTCGTGGTCGCCGGCGGCGCGAGCGCGTCCGTGTTCATCTACGACCTCTCGGTCACACTGTTCGTCTCCACGCTCGCCATCGTGGGTATCGGAGCCCGTGCGGCCTGGCAGGCGATACGCAGCGCGACCATCCTGGACCGCGCCCTGGCGCGGGTGACCGCCAGCTCCGGAATGTTCACGCTTCCGGTCGCGAGCAAGGCCGGGTCGACGGAACCGAGGCCGGTACCGAGCCTCGAGCACGTCGAGGCACGGCGATGAGCGTCGTCCGCTGGACACTCGGATTCCTGCGACCGTATCGGCGACAGACGATCGCGATCGTCGCGCTGTCGGTCGCCGAGATCGGCCTCTCGGCACTCGCCCCCTGGCCGCTCAAAGTGATCGTGGACTATGTACTGAGCGGGCTCGCGCTCCCGGAGGCCCTCGCCCGTATCACCCCGTCGGCGGTCGCGGGTAGCGCGGTCGCGCTCCTGGTCACCGTTGTGGTGATCGGCCTTGTCATTCAGGTCGCATCGGAGGTCGCAAGGGCGGTTCACACACAGGTGCAGGTGAGCATCGCCCAGCGCGTGGTCTACACGCTGCGCGCGGAACTCCTGGAGCACCTCCAGGCGCTCCCCCTGCAACACCACGTCCTGACGCCCACGGCCGATTCCGTGTACCGGCTCGACGCCGACGCGCATTGCGTCGACGACCTGATCATCGGTGGGGTTTTTCCACTGGCCATGGCCGCGCTGAACCTCAGCGTGATGTTCGTCGTTCTCCTCTACGTCGACCCGACGCTCGCCCTGCTCTCGCTCGCCGTGGCGCCGTTCCTCTTCCTATGCCTCCGCTTCTATTCGCACACGATGCTCGAGCGCGCCGAGCAGATGAAGGCGCTGGAAGCGACGCTCATCGAGCGCGCGTTCGAAATCCTGTCGTCCGTTGCCGCCGTGAAGAGCTTCACGCGCGAACGCCACGAGCTCGCGCGTTTCTCTCGCTCCGGTGACGACACGATGCGCGCCCGCCTGAGTCTGACGTGGCAGGAGTCGCTCTTCTCGGTCGCCGTCACCGCCATCACGCTCGCCGGAACCGCCCTCGTCCTCATCGTGGGCGGACTGCACGTGCTCGACGGCACCCTCACGCTCGGCAGTCTGCTGGTTGTCATTGCGTACCTCGCGGCCGTCTACGACCCGCTCTCCGCGATCGCCTACTCGACCGGGTCGCTACAGCAGGCGGTCGCGAGTGCTCGCCGGGTCCGCGACATCTTTGCGATTACGCCGGAGATCCTGGACGACCCCGCCGGGATCGACGCCTCCGGCATCACGGGGCGGATCCGGTTCGAAGAGGTGCGCTTCGCGTACAGGGATGGACGAACAGTTCTGGATTCGGTCAGCTTCGAGGCTCACCCTGGAGAGCTCGTCGCCCTGGTCGGCCTCACGGGGGCCGGCAAGACGACCATCGCGGATCTGATCCCGAGGTTCTACGAGCCGCTCGCGGGGCGGGTGCTCATCGATGATGTTGCCGTCGCCCGGTACGGGCTGAAGTCCCTCCGCGAACAGATCGCGCTCGTGCCGCAGCACCCCGTGATCTTCACCGGGACGATCGCCGACAACATCCGCTACGGACGGCTCGACGCATCGGACGCGTCCGTAGAGGCGGCCGCGCGGAGCGCCGGCATCCACGACTTCGTGGCCAAGCTGCCAAAGGGGTACGGGACCCCGGTCCACGAAGGCGGCGCCACGCTCTCGGGCGGTGAGCGCCAACGCATCGGCATCGCCAGGGCGTTGCTCAAGGCAGCTCCGATCCTGATTCTCGACGAGCCGACGTCGGCAATCGACCCGGTCTCCGAGGGCGCGATTTTCGACATCCTGCGCGCGCTCCGTCCCAGCCACACGATGCTCGTCATCGCGCATCGACTGTCCACCGTGCGCGACGCCACCCGTATCCTCGTGCTGGACGGTGGCCGCATCGTCGCTCAGGGATCGCACGACGAATTGATCCGGACGTCCGATCTGTACCGTCAGATGAGCGCACGGCTCTCGGTCGGCCGGTCGCTCGAAGACGAATCACCGGTCGATGAGCTGCTGCGGGCCACACCGTGAGGATCGTCGTCGCCGGCATCGTCGCTCGTTATCCGTTCGGCGGCGTCACATGGTGTTCGCTCATGTATCTGCTCGGCCTTCGCGGACTCGGCCACGAGGTGCTGTACATCGAGGACACCGGCGAGTGCGTGTACGACCCGGAGCGCGACGAGATCACCATCGATCCCGCGTACGGCACGCGCTACATCCATGCCGCTCTCGAGCCGTTCGGTCTCGGAGATCGATGGTCCTTCGTCAACTACGACGGTTCGTATCACGGTCTCTCGAAGGAGTCCGTGCGTGCTTTTTGCGCCGACGCAGACCTCTTTATCAACCTCTCGGGTGGCTCGTGGTTCTGGCGCGATGAGTACGCCGCGATTCCGATGCGCGTGTTCATCGACTCGGATCCGGTGTTCACGCAGCTCGCGATCGCGAAGGGTGAGCCATGGTACGTGGACTTCTTCCACGGCTTCGACCGCCTTTTCACGTTCGGGACCAACATCGGGACGGATCGGTGCGACGTGCCGACCAGCGGTCTAGATTGGCACCCGACGCGCCAGCCCGTCACGACCGAACTCTGGCAGACGTCAGAGTCCCCTTTGCGTGATCGCTTCACGACCGTGATGACATGGAAGACCGAGAGCTTCCAGGACGTCGACGGGAACAAGGACCGTGAGTTCTTCCGATTCATCGATCTACCGTCTCGCACGCCGGCGCGCTTTGCACTCGCCGTGAACGGCCCTATGGAGCTGCTCGCGGCACACGGCTGGTCGCCGATCGAGGCGATGGGCGTCTCCCGATCGCTGTGGGACTACCGCGATTTCATCCAAGAGTCGAAGGCCGAGTTCGGAGTGGCGAAGCACGCCTACGTATCTCGGCGATCGGGTTGGTTCAGCGACCGGACGGAGTGCTACCTCGCCGCCGGTCGTCCGGCGCTCGTGCAGGACACAGGATGGAGCGAGCACCTCCCGTCGGGTACCGGCCTCCTGGCATTCTCAACCCTCGAAGAGGCGGTCGACGGTCTCCGGCGCATCGACTGCGACTATGCCCTCCACGCCCGTCGTGCGTCGGAGATCGCCAGGGAGTTCTTCGACGCGCCTCTGGTCCTGACCCAGCTGCTGGGCGAGGCGTTCGGACGATGAGGATCGCCATTGTCGGACCCGTCGCTCAGTCGATTCCGCCGAAGCGATCCGGGTCGGTCGAGAGTGTCACGGCACTGCTTGCGTCAGGCCTCGTGGCGAGGGGCCATGCGGTCACTCTGTTCGCCACCGAATCGTCCCAGACCACGGCGCGGCTCCACGCTACCTTCCCGCGGGGGTACCACGAGGATTCCGAGATGTGGCCCTGGGAGCTCTGTGAGCTGCTGAACCTCGCGGCCGCCGTGGAGCGGGCCGCGGACTTCGACGTCATCCACTACCAGGCGGAGTATACGCCCATATCGCTGGCGTTCACGCGCCTGACACCCACACCCGTGCTCGTCACCGTGCACCATGCACCGACGGCAACGGAGGTCGCGTTGTGGTCGCGCTGGGCTCGGGCACCTTTCGTCGCGGTCTCGCTGGCACAGGAGCGGCTCCTCGCGGGCCTCAACGTCGTAGGCACCGTCCATCACGCCATCGACTCGGCTGCGTTTCCCCTGCGTCGCGACCCTGACGACTACCTCGCTTTCCTGGGCCGTTTCACCGAAGGGAAAGGGGTACTGGAAGCGATCGATGTCGCCCGGCGAACCGGTCTGCGCCTGGTGCTCGCCGCGGCAGAGAACGAGTACTACCGCGACGTGGTTGCACCGTTGGTCGACGGCTCACGCATCGTCTACGCCGGCGAGGTGGGCCCTGCCGACCGGGCCTCGCTCCTGGGGGGAGCGCGGGCGTTGCTGTACCCGGTGCAGGCCAGCGAGCCGTTCGGCCTGGTCATGGCGGAGGCCATGGCGTGCGGGACACCGGTCGCCGCGCTGCGGCGCGGTGCCGTGGACGAGATCGTGGAGGACGGCGTCACCGGGAGCGTCTTCGAATCGCTGGACGACCTCGTCGAGGGTCTCCCGACAGTGATGGGGCTCGACCGGTCGGCGGTGCGGGCGCGCGCGCTCGAGCGCTTCGGGCCGGACCGGATGGTCCAGGCGCACCTGGACGTGTACGCGCACGCGATCGAGCAGCACGACGACTTCGAACGGATCGCGTGAAGTGCACGCGGAGTTCACCCCCGACCTGAGCGGACACTCGCTGCTGGCGGTCTTCGCGCACCCCGACGACGAGTCGCTGGCGTGCGGAGGCCTGCTCGCCCGCTGCTCCGAACAGGGCGCCAGGGTCGCGCTGCTCTGCTTCACCCGAGGCGAGCACGGTCCCGGGCCCGACCGCGAGCGGCTGATCGATGCGCGCCCACGCGAGCTGCAGGAGGCCGCCCGTGTGCTTGGCATTCAGGACGTCGTACTGCTCGAGCACGAGGACGGTATGCTCCCGTGGATCGATCCCGCGACCCTCGAGAGGGACATCCGCGACGCGATCCAGCGGTTCGAACCCGACGTCGTCGTCACCTTCGATGAGGACGGCCTGTACTGGCACCCCGACCACGTCACCCTGCACGACCGAGTCACATCCGTCGTGGCCGGGCTCGGCGCCGCCGCGCCGGCCCTTCGTTACGTCAGCGTGCCGGAAGGCGTCATGCGCGACGTGGTGGAGGCCGCGGCCCACGACGCCGGATGCCACGGTTCTCGCTCAGCTCCGATCCTCGGGATCGAGGACGCAGACGCCTTTGGATCTGGTGCGCCCGCGCCGGATCTGATCGTAGAGGCCGGCTCCTGCGCTGCGCGAAAAGTGACCGCGCTCAGAAGCCACCGAAGCCAGGTCGCAGGAACCGCGCTCGACTGCCTCGACGAGTCGCTCGCGGCACGCCTCCTCGGAACCGAGCACTACCGACGCGCCAAGGTCGGCGCCACCGGCACAGCCTTCTCGGACTGCCTCGCCACCCCCGTTGCGGCCAGCCGCCGCCAGACCTGAGCCCGACATGCACACTGATCTGCTGGGAATACTACGCTGCCCGTACTGCGGTACGGAGCTCACGATCGTCGAGAACCAGGCACTCGTCGTCGACGGACCTCACCTCCTGGAAGGCGTGCTGGGTTGCCAGTGCTGCGCCTACCCTGTGGTAGCCGGCATCCCGGTGCTCATCGCATCGGACGATACTCGGCGTGCCCTCCACACGCTCGAGGCGGGGCAGAGCGACGAGGCGCTGCTTCAGCTGCTGGGTGTCTCCGACCCGGGAGCGCGCCGGGAGGACTTCCTCCGACTCATGCGACGGCCCGACGCCACGTATCGGGAGGCGCTGGAGCTGCTTTGTGAGGACGCGGAGGGCGTTTGCTTCCTGTACCGGTTCACGGACCCCACGTACCTGACCATGGAGGCCCTCCTCGGGGCAATCGCCCAGGCGGAGTGGCCCTTCCAGCGGCGCACTCTGGATCTGTGCGGCGGGTCGGGGCACCTGACGAGGATCCTCTCGGCGCTCCGCCCGGCGGAGAACGAGCCCGCGTCGGCCACGGTCCTCGCCGACGTCTACTTCTGGAAACTGTGGCTCGCCAGCCGGTTCACAGAGCCGGCCTCGGCACCCGTCTGCTGCGACGCGAACCACCCTCTCCCCTTCGCGCGAGACGCGTTTTCGACGGTCCTTCTCGCTGACGCGTTTCCCTACATCTGGCACAAGCGGCTGCTCGCCGAAGAGATGATGCGGCTCACGGGCGAAGACGGAGTGGTCGTGATGCCTCACCTCCACAGTGCATTGGGCGACAACTTCTCGGCCGGCAACACGCTCACTCCCGCAGCCTACCGTGAGCTCTTCGGCCAGGTTCAGCCGCGCCTGTTCAGTGACGCTCGCATGTTCGACGACGTGCTCGAGCACAGGGTCGTCGACCTGACCCGCGACATGTCGCCGGAGGAACTCGGCGACGAAGCTGCGGTCACGCTCGTCGCCAGCACGCGCGCCGACTTGTTTCGACGCTACGAGGTCCCGGACACCACCGAGGTCACGGACGTGCTGACCGTGAACCCGTTGTACCGGGTCCAGCTCGAGGGCGATGCGTCCGTCCTGTCACTCGCCTTCCCCACGCCCGAGTACGAGGAGGAATTCGGCGATTGCAGGCGGTATCTGCCGGACCGGGTCACCATCAACGCGGATCTCACGGGCCCGATCACGAGGCCCATGTTCGGTGCCGACTACCCGGAGCTGCGAAAGCGACGCGTCCTCATCGACGCACCGGTCGGGTATTGCTGACCGTGGTAGACGCGGCCGTGCCCCGGACCTTACGATGCGCAGACACTCCCCTTCGCAGGCGCCCCACGTGACTCTTCCACGCCTCCTCCTCGTGCTCACAGCCGTCGGCTCCGGGTCGGGCGCCGCGGAAGCGCAGGATCGGGAGCCGGAGCCGGACGCGCTGCGGCTCGACGTGATGACGTTCAATATCCGGACGTCCGCGGGACGCGATGGAGACAAAAACTGGTCGTTTCGGAAGGAGCTCGTGGCCGAGACGATCGGCCGCTCGAATCCCGACCTGGTAGGGCTCCAGGAGGCCCTGGCCGAACAGATCGAGTATCTCGCAGGCGCGCTCCCACAGTACCGTTGGCTCGGCGTCGATCGCGGCCTCAATGGTGGCAGGGGGTTGAGCGAAGCGACGCCCATCTTCTACCGGTACGAGGAGCTGATCCCGATCGAGTCCGGCACGTTCTGGCTGGGAGAGCCGCCGAACGGTCGCTCCATGCGCCGCGGTGGCTCCCGCATCGTGACCTGGGCCCGATTCCATCACCTCGAGACGTCACGACAGGTCTACGTCTACAACACGCATTTCACCATTCGGGAAGGCCAGCGACAGATCGACTCCGCCGACCGGATCAACGAGCACATCGCGACGCTGCCCGAGGGCACTGCAGTCATTGCCATGGGCGACTTCAACGCAGCGGCGGGAACGAGTGAGACGTGGCGGGTCGCGACGAGTCGGGGGCTTCGGGACGCCTGGACCATCGCCACCGAGCGGACCGGGCCCGCGGTGACGTCCAATGGATTCGGGCCTCCCCCACTGGGGTGGGAGCAGAGAATCGACTGGATCCTGGTGGGCGGCCCGATCGTTGTGCCCGCTGCCTCGACCATCGTGCACAGCGTGGCTGGCCGCTATCCCTCCGACCACTACCCAGTTCTGGCGACACTCTGGGTGCGGCCGCGCTGAAGGCGGCACGGCACTCCGGCATGCGACTTCCACTCCCCGGAGTCTCCGAGTTGATCGGGCTCATGCGCTCCGTCGTCGTGTACTGGCGCCCCGGCCGCCAGCGCGGCCTGCGGCGCCTCTACGGTCAATTCGTGCTCGAAGGCGACCTCGTATTCGATGTCGGCGCCCATGTCGGAGATCGCTCGATGGCTTTCGCCGCCCTCGGTGCGCGCGTCGTGGCGCTCGAACCCCACCCGCGTCTGGCGGGGTGGCTTCGTCGTACCGTGGGCCGAAACGCCCGCGTCGTGGTCCGGGCCGAAGCCGTGGGTGCACGCCCCGGGGTGGGCCGGCTCGCGGTCAGCAATCTGACTCCGACGGTATCCACGATGTCCGAGTCCTGGCGGGTGGGCGTCGTGCTAGGGAACCCCGGCTTCCGATCGGTGCGCTGGGGGGTCGAGGTCGAGGTTCCCGTGGTGACGCTGGACGGCCTCATCGAGTCCTACGGTGTGCCGAGCTTTTGCAAGATCGACGTCGAGGGCTACGAGGCCGAGGTTCTCGCCGGGCTGAGCCAGCCCCTGGCCGGGCTCTCCGTGGAGTTCGTGGCGGGCCAGCTGGACACGGCCCGAGCCTGCCTCCGTCGGATCCAGCTTCTGGGTCAGTACGACTTCAACGTGATCCTCGGCGAGAAGCGCAGCTTTCTCTTCGACGAGTGGCTCACCGCGGAAGCGACGCTCGAGTGGCTGGAGGGCGGCGCCGGGGGCGCCTCCTCCGGCGACCTCTACGCCCGACGGGTGGAGGCGCCCCATGCTTGAGCTCCGCAGCCGCCTGTGGACGTCGCTCAACGAGGAGGAGACCGCCGCGGCGATTGCGCGGGACCCCGTGGTCGTACTCCCGCTCGCAGCGACGGAGCAACACGGGCCCCACCTGCCGGTCACGACCGACATCGACATCGGTCAGGGGCTCCTCGACGCAGCCTTCCGCAACCTCTCGAGCGACGGCGAGGCCTGGGCGCTTCCACCTGTGACCACAGGGGCGAGCGACGAGCACCTGAGCTTCAGCGGCACGAAGAGCGTGTCCAGCGAGGAGCTTACACGCCTGATCTGTGAGACGGGAGGCCGGCTGGCGGAAGCGGGGGTCCGACGCCTCGTACTCAGCAACAGCCACGGCGGCAACCGTCACGCGATGGAGGTGGCGGGAATCAAACTCCGACGGGAGCATGCGATGCTCGTCGTGAAGGCGAGCTACTTTCGCTTCGCGCGGCCAGAGGTCGGGTTGCCCGGGGCGGAGTGGCGCCACGGGCTCCATGGCGGGGCCGTCGAGACCGCCCTGATGATGCACCTCCGACCCGACCGGGTGAAGGCCGACGCGGTGGCCGACTTCCCCTCGTTCGGTGCCGAGCTCGAGGCCACACTCCGCCGCGTCGGTCCCGAAGGGCAGGCCTCTTTCGCCTGGCTCGCCGAAGACCTGAACCCATCGGGCGTCGTGGGCGACGCCCGGCTGGCGAGCCCCGAGGTGGGTGCCCGCCTGGTGCAGCACTACGCTCGCGTGCTCGCCGAAGTGATCGCCGACGCGAAGCGCTTCCCGCTCCAGCGGCTCCGAACCGAGTTGGCGAGCTCGTGACGAAACGGATCGACTCGAACGCCGCTTGGGCTCTCGTACGTGCCGTGCGTCCGGGTTCGACCAAGGGGCCCGGACGGGTGCAGGTCGAGGCCAAGGGTGTCACGATCGACGTCGACTCTGCCGGTCGGTGGAGCACCTCCGCGCCGGCAGACGACGACGCCCGCGACCTGCTCGACCTTTATCTGCCGCTCCGGACACCCGCGGAGCTGGTCGTCGGCCAGATGGGGCAAAGCCTCGACGGGCGCATCGCCACCGAGAGCGGCGCGTCTCACTTCGTCACGGGCCCCGAGGACATCCAGCGGCTCCACCGTCTGCGGGCACTCGTCGACGTGGTCATCGTCGGAGCGACGACGGTCGTATCCGATGATCCCCAGTTGACCGTGCGGCACGTGGACGGCGAGAACCCCGTGCGCGTCATCATCGACCCCTCCGGCCGTGTCGATGCCGGAGCCGGGGTTCGGTCAGACGGCGCTTCGCGGACGCTGTTCGTGCGGCGAGCGGGCCGGGGAGTGGTCGACCCGGAAGTCCGCGGGGACGAGATCCATGTGCCTGCGACCGACGGTGGACAGCTGGACCTGACCGCCCTCCTGCGCGTGCTCCGGGCACAGGGTCTCACACGCGTACTGGTCGAGGGGGGTGGCGTGACCGTTTCGCGCTTCCTCGAGGCATCCCTCCTCGACCGGCTGCACATGACGGTCGCGCCACTCCTCATCGGCTCGGGCCGCCCGTCGGTGATCCTCGAGCCGATCCAGACTCTCGACGAGGCCATCCGGCCCGCCTGTCGGACCTTCAAGCTTGGGAGGGACGTCCTCTTCGATCTCGATCTGCGGGCGGGAGCATGAGCGTGAGGACACCCGGCAGGCTCGACACGAGAACGAGCAGACCGTAGGCCACGGAAATCGCGGCGCCGTCTGCGGGGGTGAGCCCGACGAGCCCCCAGAGGCCGGCCGCGGCGGCCTCGCGGATTCCCCAACCCGCCACGGATACCGGAATCAACATGGTCATGAGGACCGGAGCGACGAGAGGGAGCAGTCGCAGCATGGGTGTCTCCACACCCACCGCGCGCGCCGCGACGAGAAAGACCACGACGTAGGAGGCCGCCGCCAACCCCGCGGTCAGCCACTGCACGGCAGCGGCGTCCTTCGCGAGCAGCACTTTACGCGCGTCCTGCCGGACGCCACCCGCGTGCGGGTCCTGCGGCTCTCGACTCAGGCTCCGCACCGACAGCACCGCGAGGGCGGCCAGAACGACGGCCAGCATCCGACGCGTTGCCACTGGCGCCCAGGGCAGCGAGAGCAGCGAGACGATGGCCATGGTCGTCATCATGACCTGTCCGGACGCGCGTTCAAGGACCACGGCCGTCACGACCGGGCCACCCGGCGCAGAGGACCGGGCATGGCGCCATGCCCGAGAGACATCGCCTGTGACGCCCCCCGGGAGAAGCTGGTTGAGGAGTACGCCCAGGTAGTACTCCGCCACGGCCTTCCTCCACGGCAGCTCGATGCCCAGCTGCCGAGCCGTGTAGACCCACCGCCAGGCGAGGCCCAGCAGCTGCAGCACCGAGAGTGCCAGTCCGAGCGCAACCCACCCCTTGTGCAGCCCGGCCAGGCGCGCGAACACGTCGCCGACGTCGACGAAGCGGGAGACGACGAGGAGCAGCACGATGCTGACGGCGAGACGGGCCACGGTCCTGATCAAGGCCCACCCTCGTCCGGCGGCAACGCGAGCAGATCCCAATGGCCTACGGTGAGGCGCACGCGCCCTTCCGCGATGTCCTCCGAGCGGGCGTCGGCCCATTCACGCACACGCGCCCGCTCGCCCGGAAGGCGCTCCATCGCCACGTCGGCCCAGCCGTCCACCAGGGCGCGGACCAGTTCCGTATCGGCCGACTCGAGCACCCACGGGCTCGGCAGTAGCCACGTCCGGTAGCCATGCGCTCGAAACGCCTCGTCGGCGGCGGGTCCCGCGGAGGGGCCGAGCGCCGCTCCGAAGCCCTTGTCGCCTCGTTGGTGGCGGTTGACGGCAGTCAGCACCGCGGCGTCTGCCGGGTCCGCTTCGCCCGACCATTCAACGCGGCCGTCGTAGCTCAGGGCGAAGAGCGCCCCTGCGCGCGCCTCCGAGCACACGTCGGCCAATGCAGAGAGCCACGCTTCGGAGACCAGGTCCAGAAGCGCCGAGGCGGTCACGAGATCGGCCCTCCCGACGAGCGCGCCGACCCCCTCGCGCAGGTCCTGGCAATGGGTCGATACGGCCAGCTCCGGGACCGGTGGCCTGGCGCGGGACATGAGCCCCTGGTCGTGATCGACGAGCGTCCACTCCTGCGGGCCCGAAAGCTCCGGAGCGAGATAGCGGAGATTGGAGCCCGCGCCGGCTCCGAGATCGAGCACACGTGTGCGCCCGGGCTCGCTCCACCAGTCCCGGAGTGGCGTGAGCATCCCTCCGGCCCGCGACCGGTGGTCGGCGCTCTCGCGGAGCGCGAGCCAGTCCGCGTCGAAAGTCTCGAGGCTCACGAGGTCAGAACGTCGACAGCTGCAGCGAACGAGCGAGCGGTCACGTCCCAGTCCGCGATCTCGTCCGCGTGGCGCCGCGCGGCGGCGGCGATGCCGGCGCGATGCGCGTCGTCGGTCAAAAGGTGGCGCAGCGCGTCGGCCAGCGCCTTCCCGTCCCCAGGCGGCACCAGGATCGCCGCCTCGGATGGCACCGTGAACGGGATCGCGCCTCCCGTGGTGGACACCACGGGGAGCCCACGCGCGATCGCCTCCATGAGGACCATGCCGTACCCCTCGTAGTGACTTGCCAGCACGAACAGGGACGCCCCGTGGTAGAGTTCAGCCAGTTCGATGTCCGTCCGCTCACCCACCAGGTGGACGCGGTCATCCAGATCCGCGCGGGAGATCTTCTCCTGCACGGCGCGCGCGAAGTCCGGTGTACGATCGAGACTTCCGACGTAGGTGCAGCTCCACGGCAGGTCGCGCAGCCGCTCGAGCGCATCCACGAGCACGTCGTGTCCCTTCCGAGGCGTCACGGTAGCGACACAGAGCAGCGCCGGCGGCCGACCCTCGCCAGGACCCGCCGCAGCCGGGGCGGGCTCCGTTCCCGGCGGTACGACCACGATGCGGTCCGGCGGCACGTCGTAAGCGGCCACCACACCGGCGGTGAACGCGCTCGTCACGATCACACCGCTGCACGGGCCGAGCGCGGCTCGTTCGGAGCAACGGAGCCGGTTCTGGTCCTCCACAGAGAGGCCGGTCTCATCCGCGAGCGGATGGTGGATCAGCGCGATCACGCGCAGCCTCTGGGCGTGGTCCCGTACGGGCTCGGGCAGACCGCCCATCGCGAGTCCGTCGATGACGACGATGGCTCCGGCGGGGATGGATTCCAGAGCGGCACGCATGGCCGCCACTGCCGTCGGGTCGGGATCGGGAAATGCGCCCTCCAGGCCATGGACATGGACGGTCCACCCGAGCCTGCGCAGCCCCTCGACGATCCGTCGATCGTAGACGTACCCTCCGGTCCGCTGCTCCAGCGGCCCCGGGATGATCAGATGGAGATCCCGCGAAGTCACAGCGCCGCTTCGTAGCCGCCCCATGCGACGTGGGACTCGTTGAGCGTCACGCCGATCGCCGACAGGTCACCCGCCCCGTCGCCGAGCTTCCCGGCTCGCACCGCGGCGACGAGCCTGTCCCAGATCTCGCGGGCGAGGAACTCCGTCGTGGTGTTCTTGCCGGTGAACGACGGATCGTCGTCCAGATTGCGGTAGTTCATCGCGCCGAGAATCTCGCCCAGCACCTCGCTGGCGAGGCCGATGTCGACCACCAGGCCGTTGGCGTCCAACTCGGAGCGGCGGAAGGTGGCATCGACCACATAGGTCGCGCCGTGCAGGCGCTGGGCCGGACCGAAGACCTCGCCCTCGAAGCTGTGGGCGATCATGAAATGGCTTCTCACGTTCAGGCTGTACATGGGCTGGTCTTCGCGTCAGGGGAGTTCGTTCAGATAACGGATTCGGTGACATAGCGCACCCGAGGCTTCCTGGCTGAGACGCCTCATCGTCTCGGGCAGCTCGTCGAACGCGCTCTCCCCGCTGATGAGGGCGTCGAGTCGGTCGTCCTCGAGGAGGCGGACCGCGGCCTCCAACCGCCGCCGGTGGTCCCAACTCTCCGCCCGGTGGGGGGGGATGCGGCCCACCTGGCTGCTCCGGAGGGTCAGGCGGCGGGAGTGAAACGCCTCGCCAAGAGGAAGAGACACGTTCCGGTCGCCGTACCAGCTCAACTCCAGGATGGTCGCCTCGATGCCGGCGGTCGCGAGTGCGGTCCTGAGCCCCTGCTCACTGCCGCTCGCGTGGACGACCAGTCCTGCGTATCTGCCCTCGGGAGAGTCCGTCGTGAACGGCACACCCAACGCCTCGGCCACCGGCGCCCGTCTTGAATCGACGTCGAATGCGGTCACCGCCATGTTGGTCTGTTCTTGGAGCAGCCACGCCGTGAGCAGCCCGACCACACCAGCTCCGATGACAACGACCTGCTCGGCACTCACGGGCTCGGCGTCCCAGACGGCGTTCAGCGCGGTCTCGACGTTCGCCGCCAACACGGCCCTCGCCGGGGGCACTCCGTCAGGCAGCGGCACCACGGCAGCGGCGGGAACGTGGTAGAGATCCTGATGCGGATGGAGGCAGAAGACGGTCCGCCCCTGCAGCCCTGCCGGGCCCTGGAGCACCTCGCCCACGCTCGCATACCCGTACTTCACCGGGCCCGGGAAGTCGCCTTCCTGGAAGGGAGCGCGCATCGTGGCGTACTGGGACACGGGCACCTCACCCCGAAAGACCAGTGACTCGGTGCCCCGGCTGATCCCGGAATAGTGAGCACGCACCAGTACCTCGTGCCCTTGCCTCGGACCGAGCTCCCTGCTCACGATCTCTCCGAGACCCGGCTCACGAATCCAGAACTGACGGGCGGTTCGGGTGTCCAAAGGCGTTCCTTTCCCTCGTGGCTCAACGATGACGATGGCAGCAACCCGCTACATGCCTGATTCGCGAGCGGCGGACCTGACGGCCGGGTTCGCGGTCGCCCTCCTCTCGGGCGGTATAACGTGGTGGGTCACCGGCCAGGCAACCAGCTACCTGCTGCTGACGGCCGGGCTGTACGCGACCCTGGCAACGTTCATCTGGATCCGGATTCCGAAGGGCGCGCCCGGACCGGGTCTAGGGCCCGCGAACCGGATCACGCTCGGTCGTGCGGCGCTCGCGGTGCCGGTCCTCGCGCTGGCCCTTCGCCCCGAACCGCTCGGGACCGGCGCGCTCTGGTGGGTCATCGGGCTTTCGACCGTGGTGCTCGTGCTCGACATCTTCGACGGAAAGGTCGCCCGACGCACCGGGACCCAGACCCGATTCGGCGCACGCTTCGACATGGAGGTCGACGCCGCCGTGATTCTGACGCTGTCCGCGATCGTCTGGCAGAGCGACAAGGTCGGCGCCTGGGTTCTGCTCATCGGCGGCATGCGCTACCTCTTCGTGGCGGCGAGCTGGATCTGGTCTGCCCTCCGCGCTGAGCTGCCTCCGAGCACACGCCGACAGACCGTCTGCGTCGTCCAGGGCGTCGCGCTGCTCGTCGCGCTCGGGCTCCCAGACAGGATGGCCGTGGCCGTAGTCGGTGCGAGCCTCGCGGCCCTCGTCTACTCGTTCGGCGTCGACGTGCGCTGGGCCGTCGCCGCGGCCGCGGGTCAGCCTGGGGCGGCCTCCGCCTCGGAGCCGGCCGCCGCTTCGAACACCAGCATCTTGTAGCGGATGTAGCCGTTTTCGAGGCCGATCTGCAGGGCGTTTCCCCCGATCATGTTGCCGAAGAAAGGCACGCGGGACAGCCCAAGACGGTCGAGCACGGGGCTCGCGAGCGCCACCAGGTGATCCCGCACACGGCTGCCCGGGCGCGTGTATCCTGAGAGATCGAGGTCCTTCCGGAGGGAGAGTCGATGGCGGGCGGCCTCCGCCACGACATGCTCCGCCGTACAGAGTCCGTGCAGCTGCCAGCCTGCCCGCAACTGATCGACTCGCCTTCGCCCGGCCTCGCCGAGTGAACTGAGAGGGGCTGCGAGAAAGTCATCGACGACGATCAGGGCGCCTCTCGGTCCGAGATGTCGCGCTGCGTTCCCCAGGAAGGCGTCGATGTCGGCGCCGTGCGCCATCGACTCGATCGCCACCACCGCTGTCGCACGGACTCCGAGATCGACCGCACAGTAGTCGCCATGTGTGAACGTGCATCGGTCGGCGACCCCGGCCCGACGCGCGAGTTGCTTCGCGCTTTCGACTTGCACGGCGCTGATCGTCACACCGTGGAGGCGGGCGTCCGGAAATCGTTCCGCCAGTTGAAGGAGGGTCCCGCCCACACCACACCCGAAGTCGACGAGGGCCGGCGGTGGCTGCGCGGCCAGTGCACCGATCTCGTCCGCGATGAGGCGATCGATGTGGCGGACAGCGTCTCGCGCGGAGGAGACGCCCGGGCCCCAGAGTTCTCGGTGGATCGAATGCGAGCCTCGCCCGCCCCCGACCAGGAGGAAGCGTCGGGTGTTGCGGTCGTAATAGCGGGCCACGCCCGCGTGACGTCCGTCGGGTTCAGGCATCGAGCCGTTTGACGGTATCGGACATCAGATGGGGCCCGGCGAGGGTCGGAGGAGCGGTCAACATCCCGCGACCGGCAGGCACCGGCAAGCGTCATGGCTAGGTCCGCGTCGCCGGGCTTGCCACTGGCCGGAGCGCGCCAGGCATCGAGCGCAGTATCCGAAAGCCAGACGGTCACGTCGCCACGCTTCTGGAGGCCGACCTCGTACGCTTGCCAATTCCGTACCCGATCCTGGGACTTCGCGTGCTTGTATTGGCTTCGCTTCGGATACTTCACGGGCTGACTCCAGGTCGGGGGCTTCGCATCACAACGAAACCTAGATCAGGAGCCATGCACCAACCCCCCTAACTCCGAAAACCCAGAGGCGCCGCCCGGATTCGAACCGGGGATAGAGGATTTGCAGTCGTGTCGGAGAATCTGGAGAGTCTTGCTAACTGTTCGAAAGCCTCACCCCTGACGCGGCTTCACCCCCTGCCCCACCTCCGCGGAACTGCATGGATTTGCAGACTTCTGCAGGGCCGTGTTTACAATTTGTGACCAGGTCCGCTTGGTTTCCCGGGGGGACGCCTCCAGGGGGCCCCATTCCCCTGCCTCTACGCCGTGGGGTGCGATTCCGGGCCCTGGGTACCCAACCCCAAGGGGTAACCGGAACTCGTAAGCCGCCAAGCGTACCGGGTTGGAGGGCCGCACCCCACGAAGGCGGTCAGTAGGGTACGAATGAGTAAGTCATTCCAAGTCCTTCGTTCGCCTGGCCACGACGCTTTGCGAGCAGCGGTCGGTGGTTTGATCCCCCACGAGCGGAACGTCACGCTCCCTCCGCGATGAGCCGATTGGGCGAGAAGTGCCTAGGCGAGACGGAGGTGCTCGAGCCCGTTCAGGACCCTCACACCGCGCGGAAGCCGTTCGACGTCGAGGAGATCTGCGCTCCGGCCCCCGACCCAGATCTCCACGTTGGGAGCAAGAAGTTCGCGAAGCGCGGCCAAGGAGTGGAGGGTCTCCGCGAGACGCTCATCTCCCACGACACTGATCGCGACCGCCCTCGCTCCGACGCCGACGGCCATCGTGGCGATATCAGTCGCGGGAAGATCCGTACCCAAGTAGGAGACTCTCCATCCCTCCACGGTCGCGGCCGCCGACAGCAGGCGGGCGCCGAGACCATGCCGCTCCCCGGGAAGCGTGGCCACCACGAGGCCCGGACCTTCGCTTGCCCGGGAGGGCCCGGCAATACGAGCCAGGACCCCGTCGATGACATCGCTCGCGAGGTGTTCGCGACCGGGGTCCACGTTGCCGGAAGCCCAGGCCTCACCCATGCGAACCAGCAACGGACGGACGATCTCGTCCAAGAAGACCTTGCTGCCAGACGAAACGGCGGCGAGCCAGAGCGTCCGCTCCAGGCCCCCCGCATCGCGCTCGAGCATCTGGGCGTAGGCACGATCGACGACACTCGAGGGCCGAGCTCCGTTCTCCGGCGTGGCTGGCGCTGGAGCCGAAGTTCGGTCCTCCAAGAGCAGCTCGCGCGCCGCGTCGTCGGACAGGGGCGCCACCATGCTGATGGGGCGACCGGCCTCCGTCAGTTGGCGGAGCATCCCGAGTCGCTCGACCTCGCGGTCGGAGTAGAGGCGCCGCCCGCCATCCGAGCGACTCGGTGACACGGCGGCGTAGCGTCGTTCCCACGCGCGGATGGTGGCTGGGGTGAGCCCGGTGCGCTGGGCGACGACCCGGATCGGATGGCGGGGTGCTGAATTAGATGCGTTCATGAGCTCGAGAATGCAGCGATGTACAGCCTGTGTCAAATCTTTGCGCGTCATTACCTTGACAACACAGTCACACGACGTAGGATTACTGGACAATCGTTCTACACACGACTCAAGAGACAGGCGGTTCTAGACATGATCCGGAAAATCACAGTTGCAGCGGCGGTAACCGCGCTCGCGTTGGCCCCTAGCGCTGCGGACGCCCAGAGTACCGATATGGACATCGTGGCCACCGCCGTCGAAGCGGGCGCTTTCACCACCCTTGCCGCGGCGCTCGAAGCGGCCGACCTCATCGGCGTGCTCCAGGGCGCCGGGCCGTTCACGGTGTTTGCGCCCACGGACGAGGCGTTCGCCAAGCTCCCCGCGGGCACGGTCGAGGCGCTTCTGGCGGATAAGGAAGCACTGACCCGCGTCCTGACCTACCACGTGGTTTCGGGCCGGGTGATGGCCGACGCAGTGGTAGACCTCTCGAGGGCCATGACCTTGGCCGGAATCGATGCGCCGATCGAGGTGAGGATGGGGAGCGTCTACGTCGGCGGATCCAAGGTCACCACCGCGGACGTCGCCGCATCGAACGGCGTCATCCACATCATCGATACGGTCATGCTCCCGCCGGGGATGTAAGCGAGCTATCGATGCTGCGCTGTAATGAGACGCGGCGGTCGACCACGGTCGGCCGCCGCACCTGTCCGCCCCCGCCACCCACTTCGCTCCCCGACACCGAGGCCAGGTCATGCGCATCGCGATCATAGGTAGTGGCGTATCCGGGCTCGTCGCCGCTCACCTCCTGCACCGCACGCACTAGGTCACGGTGTTCGAGGCCCGCGACAGGATCGGAGGGCACGCCAACACCATCGATCTCGTCGACGACGCCGGACACCCTCAGGCGGTCGACACGGGCTTCATCGTATACAACGCTCCACCAGACGGCCTCCAACGTACCCGGTCGCGCCGGTCACGAGAATCAGAGGCGATGCATGGGGCGCGCGATCGGAGGCTTCAGCGGTCATGATCCCAGCTTGTATAGGAGGTGTTCAAGTAGATGCCGTAATTGTATACGTAGCACTTGTTCGCGTACAGCCTTTGTAGTACTTTTGTCCAACACTTACAAAGGCCCGGACCCAGGAACGAAGATGCCGAACACTGAGACGCTCCTATCGCTCGCCGAGATCTGTGCGGCGTTCGCGGGCTTCGCCGCGCTGGTCAGCGCCCTTCGCAGGAAGAGCGGCCGACCCACGGATGCGTTGCACGATCTTCTCCGCCTCCGGCTCGTGATCTCGAGCAGCGTCTCGGGTGTAGCCGCGGCGCTGATTCCGATCGGCATCGCGGGCTTTGGCATGGAGACTGAGCTCGCTTGGCGGCTGGCCGCCTTCGCCTTTCTGATCTTCGACAACGGGATCATCGTCTCGTTCGTCCGTGCCTATGCCCCTGTGAAGGGGGCTTTCGAGCCGGATCGTCTCGCGGTGAGCCTGTTCTCGGTGCTCGAGGCACTGGAGCAGATCAGCCTCCTCGCGGTGGTGCTCGGGTTCTCCTTCGGCAACGCCGCCGCTCTCTACGTGACCGCGTTGATCGCAAACATCTGTCAGGCCGGCTTCATCTTCGTCCGCTTCGTCGGATCCACATTCCATCACGAGAATCAGATGATCGTGGAGGAGGCATGATGGGTTCGGCGAGGAGGGGACGGGCGTCGCGGGTGCGTCGCGGGAGCGCCCTCGCCCTCACTTGGGCGGCAGCGGCGGGCTTCTCGGGTGCCGTCACTGCACAGAACTCTCCACTGGAAGTCGAGCTGGAGGGCGGAGCCGCCTGGCAGAGCTACAACGATGTCGAGATTCCGAACGACGGCACCGCCACGCGCTTCTCCCTCTCCGATCTCGCCGGCGCAGGCCCCTGGGCCGCCGGCAGAGTGTACGTCACGTGGCATCTCTCCGAACGCCACGGGGTGCGCCTGCTGCTCGCCCCCTTTTCCCTCACGGAAACGGGTGCGGCCGCCGGACCACTGAGCTTTGCTGGAGCGTCCTACACCGGCGGCGCGCCTCTCGACGCGACCTACACCTTCAACTCCTACCGCCTGTCGTACCGGTGGCGCTTTCACTCCGGTGATCGGACGACGGCCTGGTTGGGGCTCACGGCCAAGGTGCGCGATGCGTCCATCCGATTGGTTCAGGGCTCCACCACCAGTCGCAAGGACGACCTGGGGTTCGTCCCCCTGCTCCACCTGGCCGGTGATTGGCGGCCTGGCTCTCGGTGGAGCGTCTCCTTCGACGCGGACGCGCTCGCCGGTGGCCCGGGGCGAGCGGTCGACGCGTCGTTGAAGTTGGGTTACGACCTGGATCATCGTTGGTCGATCCGAGCCGGGTACCGCACCCTCGAAGGCGGCGCCGACGTAGATCCCGTCTATTCTTTCGCCTGGCTGCACTACGCAGTGGCGTCCGTCGTCTGGCGCTGGTAGGCGGACGACTCCTAACGTGCCGACAACCGATTCCGCCGAGGCGGGCATATGACAGAAGCCGAAACGAAGCGCTTCATTGCGCTGCCCATCGCACTCGCGCTCGTAGCGGGCCTCGCCTACGCCGGGAGCCAGGGCGGAGCCGTCGTCGGGACGATTCCCCTCTTCTCGCTGTGCGTGGCTTTGGCCGTCGCGATTCAGTGGGTCGCTTTCGTGCCCGCCTACCTCATGCGCACGGAGCACTTCTTCGACCTGACGGGCAGCCTGACTTATCTGACGGTCATCGGGGTCGCCATTGGGGTCGGCCCCCCGGCCGACGCCCGTTCCGGCCTACTCGCCGTACTCGTCGCCGTCTGGGCCGCGCGGCTCGGCGTCTTCCTCTTCGGACGGATCCAGAAGGCCGGTTCCGACCGCCGCTTCGACGAGATCAAGACCTCCCCCATACGTTTCTTCGGCGTGTGGACCATTCAGGGCGTATGGGTCTGCTTCACGATGGGTGCCGCCCTCGCAGCTATCGCGTCCCAACGTTCGGTCCCGCTCGGCTTCTTCGCGTGGGCGGGCCTGGCCCTCTGGATCGCGGGGTTCGGCATCGAGGTCGTTGCGGATCGTCAGAAGGGCAGCTTCCGCGCCCAGCCCGAGAACAAGGGCAGGTTCATCGACTCCGGCCTGTGGGCCTGGTCCCGGCACCCGAACTACTTCGGGGAGATCCTTCTCTGGATAGGGGTCGCCGTCATCGCCGCGCCCGCACTCCAGGGCTGGCAGTACGTCACGCTGATCTCACCCGTCTTCGTGACCCTGCTGCTCACGAAGGTGAGCGGCATTCCCCTGCTGGAGCAGAGGGCCGATGAGAAGTGGGGTGGGGACCCGGGCTACGAGGCCTACAAGGCCTCGACCCCGGTGCTCGTGCCGCGTCCGCCGTCCTGAAGGGGCGCTTCAACGGCTCGAGTGTCACATCCAGGCCGAGCCGCCGTGCGAGCCAACGCACGTCCAAGGCTGGGCACTCTTCAATGACCGGGCGCGAGAAGCCCCTGCCGTGCGGACTTGCGCATCCGCACCACCTTGCTGCGCTTCGTCGCGTCGGATGCGTGCAGCCGGGCGAGCTTCTCGACGCCCTCCTCGAGTGACTTCGCGTCCGCGATCGCATAGCGGCGATAGACTGCCTCAGTCTTGTGGCCCGTCAGCTTCATGGCGACAGAGCGGGGTACGCCGGCGCGCTCAAGACCGCGAACGGCGGTCCGTCGCAGGTCATGGAAGAGCCAGCCAGTGAGCCCGGCGCGGTCGCACGCTTCGTCCCAAGCCTTCTGAAACGTCCGGATGGGCCGCACCCAGGCGACGCGCCCTTCCTTGGTCCGGTGGTGCCGGTGGAAGACGTGCGTGATGATCTCGCCCGCGTCGCGCTCCAGTGCGCGGGTGCGCTCGCGCTGCTCTTCGAGGAGCGCCTCGAGCGGCGGTAGCGAGCGGAAGGGGAACGAGCGGCCCTCGTCATTCTTGGACGTCCAGAGCCGCACCTCGCCCGCCTTGAAGTCGACCTGGGACCACTGGAGGGATAGACACTCCGCCTTCCTCCAGCCGGTGAGCGCCGCGAAGCGCACGACGGGCCGGAGCGCCTCGGGCAGCTCGGCGACCACCTTCTCCAACTCGGCCCACTCGAAGAAGCCCTGGCGCGCGTTGTCGACCTTCACGCCCGGGATGTACGGCCTCGTGCTCAGGCGCCGCGCCTGGACCGCGAGGTTGAAGGCGCGCTTGAGCGCGGCCAGCTCCTTCTGGATGGACGCGTTCGCCGCGCCCTCTTTCTGGCGGGCCGCGATGTAGCGGTTCACGCGGTCGCTCGTGATGTCGATAGCGCGTGAGGTGCCGAACACGCCGCGGAGGTGGGTCAGCGACGTCTTGAGCCGGCCACCCGAGCGCCGGCCGTTGACCGTGTAATCGGTCTCGATCATGTCGGCGAGATCCTCGAAGGTGACCTTCTCCTCCGTGGGGCCGATGAGCGTACCGCTGCCCACCTCGGCCATGCGCTTCCGGAGGAGGTCGGTCGCGTCCTTCTTCTTCTCCGACTCGCTCGACTCCCGGTAGCGCTTGCCGCGGAAGCTGTAGTCGATCCACCACGTCGGAAGCTCTCGCGCAACGGCGCCCGGGTCGGACTTCTTGCAGGGGCTCCCGTCCACGTCCACGAAGATGCTGCGCCTGTAGATCCTGCCGGTTCCCGTCCTAGGCATCGTCGCCCTCCGTCGCCTCGAGTGCGTCGCGGAGAACGCGGGCGGCCTCGTCATGCCGGCCAGAGAGCCGCTCGAGCGCGTCGGCCACCGCCTTCGTGGTGGCGACAGTCGCCGAGCGCTCGCCGCTCTGGATCATGCCGAGACGCCGGCCTCGGTGGCCAGCGCGAGCACGGAAAGCGGAGCCAAATCTAGCGCCTGCCGCATCGCGTCCTCCCGTGTCTTGCTCATGTCCTAATTAGAAGCACGGGACGGTTACGGCACAATGGCGGCACAATCTGAGGGTCCGAACCTTCACAAACCCAGAGGCGCCGCCCGGATTCGAACCGGGGATAGAGGATTTGCAGTCCTCCGCCTTACCACTTGGCCACGGCGCCGAACGTATCGAGGGGGCGTAGGCTCGCAGGCTGACGCCCCCTCTCAACAGGGCTGAAACCTAACTTCTGCGGATGATGCCACAATACCGGAGGCCGATGAACTGGAAGGCGCGAACTCTTGTGCGCCCTGGCCTTCTCGGGCCACTTGTCCTGCTTCGGAGCGCCTCCTGACAAGGACACGCCAAATGGCGGGCACGGTGTGGGAGGTCGTGGAGCGGTCGTATGAACGTGGAGACTCCTCGTGGGTGAACGGAACGCCCGAGCCGGGACTCTACGTGTTCACGGAACAACACTACAGCGTGCAGGCTCGTGGTCACGCGCACCTCCTTGGCGGAGGCAGAAACGAGGGTCACGACGCTTCGGCGGGTGGAGTAGCCTCGAACAAAAAAGAAGCCCCCCGGGTCGTGAGACCTGGAGGGCTTCTACCTGCACCAGAGCGGGAAACCGGACTCGAACCGGCGACCCCAACCTTGGCAAGGTTGTGCTCTACCAACTGAGCTATTCCCGCATGGGTGATGCGGTTACGAAGCTAGACCAATGCTCCGAGACGGTCAATGGCTTTTCTGAGGCGGGAACCGAGTTCCTCGGATTCCCGTAAGCCCTTATGTTGTGCGGCCGATCGCTCGGTCGGCGCTTCACGGAAACATGAGTTTATCTGCCTCGGATCGGACCGTTTTCCTTCGGGTAATGCATGCGTCGTAGTCTGATCTCCGCGCTCATCGCGACTCTGGTTGCCGGTCAATCGATCGATGCCCAGTTCATTGATCAGACCCTCGCCCCCCGAGGGTACCTCCGGCTCCAGGCACACCCTCACTCGACGTCGTGGGACAGCCGTTACGCACGCCTCGCGGACGGGACGATCGGGGAGCAGCCGCTTGGCCTAGATCTGACAGATCCAACCGCCCTAACGCTGTTCCCGGGCATCAGCACTCTTTCGAGCCTTGTCGGGGACCTGCTCGGCGCGCCAGGCTACACCCCGGTTCTGGGTTCATCGGAAGGGAGGATCCGGCAGGAAGTGACTCAGGTCGACCTCGGCGGCCATTTCGGTGTCCAGGACTGGCTCACGATCGGGGTCATCGTGCCATGGGCACGGGGCCGGACCACTGTCGACGCGCTCTTCTCGCCGGACACCGTGAACGGCGACCTCGGGTTGAACCCCCGCCTGGCAAACAGGACTGGCGTCGACGCCTTCATCGCGTCGACCGGTACGGCGTCGGCCGCCGCCCAGGGGTACGCAGCTACGATCTGCGGGGCGGGTCCTGGTGGTGCATGCACCTCGGCTCAAGGCCTTGCCGATCGGGCACGCGGCTTCGAGGCATTCTCGACTGGAGCCTATGAGGCTTCCCCCTTCTTCCCGAGGTCGGGCTCGTCGACCGCTGATGCGATTCTGCTGACCGCTGCGGCCCTGCACGCAGATCTGCTCGCAGCGGGCCTCGTGGGTCTCCCGCTGCCGATGCTGCTCGCCACAGAGTGGCTGATGCCAGCGGATTTCCCTCTGCTGCCAGGGGTGGCCGGCGCCGGCATCGAGGCGACCCCACTCCAGTCACGCAAAGGGCTTTGGAGCGTGGGCGACGTTGAGGTGTCGGCCCTCGTCCGCCTCATCGACAACCTTACGCCCGATCCTGAAAAGAAGCGCCCACACTTCGGTTATCGATTCATCGGGGGCTTGATCGTCCGATTGCCCACGGGTCTGCCCGAGGACCCGAACGTGCTCTTCGACATCGGAATCGGAGACGGCCAGACGGACAAAGAAGGCCGACTGATCGGGTCGTTGACCCTCGGCGAGCGGCTCGGTCTCGATGCCGGGATTCGCTACGGGATCCAGGACGCGACCGTAGTCGTGAAGCGCGTCGCCCCGGTCGCCCTCGTCCTGGCCCCGATCGAAACCCTTCAGGAAGTGACGTGGAAGCCGGGGTCGTACCTGGCGATCGATATCAGGCCTGCGCTTCGGCTCAGCGACGAACTCGCTCTAACGGGGGAATACCGATTCTTCCGCAAGGGAAGCGACGCCTTCGGGCTCGTGGATGCATCGTCCGGTCTCGACCCGACTCTACTCGATATGGCCTCGAGACTGAAAGCGCATCAGATCGGTGGAGGGATTCGATACCAAACGGTCGACCGATGGCTCGCCGGAGAGACGACCCGACCCCTCGAGTTTCACCTGCGCGTGCTGCGGACGGTGCACGGGAGTGGGGGCGCTACACCCGCCACAACTCGGGTCGAGGCCGGGATCCGGCTGTTCAAGAGGGTCTGGGGACCCCGCTACTGACCCACCGGTGCTCCGGCCTCCGCCCGGGAGAACCGTACGCAGTAGTTCCCTAGCCCGCCCGCGCGGCCCCCAACAACTCCCGCGCGTGCTCACGCGAGGTCGAGGACTCCGGATCACCGCCCAGCATTCTCGCCACCTCGGCGACACGGGCCTCGCCCTCGAGTCGGAATACCGACGTCGTCGTCACGTCACCCTCATCCCCCTTCTCGACGAGGAGGTGACTGGCCGCCCGCGAAGCCACCTGGGGCAGATGAGTGACAACGAACACTTGATGCCGGCTCGCGACCTGGGCCAGCTTCTGAGCCACCGCCGTGGCAACCACACCCCCTACCCCAGCGTCGATCTCGTCGAATACCAGAACGGGTACTTGGTCGACCTCTGCGAGGATCGACTTCAACGCCAGCATGACACGGGACAGCTCTCCTCCGCTCGCGATCCGCGCGAGGGGCATGGGTTCGAATCCCCGATTGGTCGCGACCAGAAACTCAACGCTCTCGGCGCCGCCCGCGGAGATGGCCTCGTGCGAAATGATGCGGATCTCGAACGTTGCGCCGGCTAAACCCAAGTCCGGCAGAATGTCGCCAACCGCAGAGCCGAGCCGGGACGCGGCGGAGCGCCGAAGGTCGCTGAGCCGGGAGGCACACGCCCGAAGTGACGATTCGGCTTCCGTGATCTCGGCCCGGAGACGACCGAGGTCCTGGTCCGCGTCGTCCAAGGCCCCGAGCTCCGTCCGCACCCGCTGCGCAGCGGATAGGACATCGGCCAATTCTGGCCCGTACTTCCTCTTCAGGCGGAAGATACGATCGAGGCGATCCCGAATCTCTTCGAGTCGCTCCGGATCATGGTCGATACCGCTCGCGTAGTCACCGACCCGCCGGCCGACATCGCTCACCAGGTGGAATGCTTCCGTGAGCCGATCCAGATCTCCTCGGAGTTCGGGATCGAATTCGGCAAGGCGCTCGAGTGTGTGACGTACTGCGGCCAGGCGATCTGCAACCGAGTCGTCACCGTCGTAGAGGTGCGCATGAACTTCACTCGCACCGCGGGTCAGCTCCTCTCCGTGCTCGTGCCTGCCGACCTCAGACTCCAACGCATCATCCTCACCGGGTGATAGGTCGGCGTCGTCGATTTCGGATAGCTGAAAGCGCAAGAAGTCTGCGCGACTCTCGACCTCTCGGATCCGCTCCTCCCGTTCCTCGAGTGAGACCCGGAGCGCCTGGAGCGTCGTGTAGCGCTCTGAGACTTCAAGCGCGATATCGTGGGCTCCACCATACGCATCCAGAATGCTCCGCTGGTCGCGCTGGCGAAGCAGAGTCTGGTGTTCATGCTGCCCATGGAGATCTACGAGGGCGGTCCCCAGCTCGCCGACGATCCCTGCCGTGGCGGGAGAACCACCGACCCAAGCTCGGTTCCGGCCGGCCGCCGCAACCTCACGGCGCAGGATCAGCAGCCCGTCCTCAAGTCGAAATCCGTGTTCGTCCAGCAGTCGGCGCACATTCGCGATTCCCTCGACGTCGAACACCGCCTCGACCGTTGCTCGCTTCGCACCCGTCCGAACCACGCCGGCCGACGCCCGTTCCCCGAGCAGCAGTGAAAGGGCTCCCACGATGATGGACTTCCCTGCTCCGGTTTCGCCGGTCAGGGCGTTCAGACCCGGGCCTAGTTCGAGCGTCAGGTCCTCAACGACTGCGTAGTCACGAATGCGGAGTTCGACGAGCATGGCGGGAAAGTAGGCCGAAGGGTCCGGGCGCTACAATGGCCGCTCGGGTCCCTACGTCCGCTCGGGCGGTCGAGCAGCCCAGTTCAGCTTGCGGCGCAGTGTCATGAAGAACGACTGGCCGGGCAGGCGAACCAGGGCGAGCGGACGCTCCTCGCGGGCCACGATGACCTTTTCACCGGGCTCCAAGTGGTGGACCACCTGTCCGTCGATCGTCACCTGATGGTCCGCGTCAGGATCGAGAGACGCCACGCAGATTACCCGCTGCGCCGATACGACAAGAGGACGCACAGCGAGCGAGTGAGGGCAGATCGGGGTGATCACCACCGCTTCGACTTCGGGCGCAATGATCGGCCCCCCGGCGGACATTGAATACGCGGTCGAACCGGTGGGAGTCGAGAGGATCACGCCGTCGGCAGCGAAACTGCCGACCTCTTCCATGTCCCCATCACCACCCACCGAGAGCGTGAGCGGAGTGACGCGCGCGGCGCCCAGCGTGTGAACCACGACATCGTTGAGCGCGAAGAAGCTCTGCCCCCGAACACCATCCTTCGTCTCGATCACCGCGCGAAGCCAGAACCTGTGGTCGACCACGGCGGTCCCGGAAAGCACCTGATGGAGCCCGCCCTCCAGATATGAGTCCGGAATCGCGGTGAGGAAACCGAGCCGTCCGAGATTCACCCCCAGGACCGGGACGTCCGTGCCGACGACGATGCGACTGGCTCGAAGGAAGGTGCCGTCTCCGCCCAACGCCACGACCAGATCCACCGGATTCTCACTCAGGTCGAGGGAGGGACCCGGCCCTCTCCCCGCGTCTTCTTCCACCGTGACGGCCACCTCGTGCTCGACACCCCACACTCGCAGTCGTTCGATAACGGCGAGCGCCTCGGGCGTATGCTCGCGGTATACGACCCCGATGCTTCGGATCGGACCCTCGAGGCGGGACGTGCTAGCGTCGGTCAAACTGTCTCCAGTTCCGCCTTTCGGGCGACGAGTGCCTCGACCCGAGCCGCGATGCCTTCGGGATCGAGACCGAGTTCACGTAGGAGGCCGTCACGCGCGCCGTGCTCGATGAACGAATCGGGGATGCCGAGGGCCGCCACCCGCGGCCGCGGCGTCAGATCTAGGTCGTCGATCTCTCGCGCCATGAACGCTCCGAAGCCGTTCGATACCTGCCCTTCCTCTACCGTCACGACGAGCGGATGACTCCGCACCATCTCGCCGAAGACCGCACGATCGTAGGGCTTGAGGAACCGACAATTGACCACCGTACAGCGGATCCCGCCTGCAGCCAGCTTCTCAGCGGCGTCCACGGCCGCCAGAACCATCGTGCCCGTCGCGAGGATCACCGCATCTGCGCCGTTTCGCAGGATCTCCCAGGTGAACGGCTCAATCGGTGCGATCTCACTCAGGTGAGGGACCTCGGCGGGGACCGCCGCACGAGGCCAACGTACACTCCACGGCCCATCCTTCGACTCCGTGGCGAGCCGCAGGAGTGCCAGCATCTCGCTGCCATCCTTCGGAGCGGTGACCGTCATGCCGGGAACCGACAGCATATACGAAATGTCCAGCGTGCCATGGTGGGTGGGGCCATCTTCACCGGCAATGCCGGCCCGGTCCATCCCGAACACGACGGGCAGCCCCTGGAGGGCAACGTCGTGGACGATGTTGTCGAACGCCCGTTGGAGAAACGTCGAGTAGATCGCCACGATCGGCTTGACGCCCTGCGTGGCGAGGCCGGCGGCGAACGTGACGCCGTGCCCCTCGGCGATGCCGACGTCGAAGTACCGATCGGGGTGTGCCTTCTGGAAGAGGTCGGTCGACGTCCCGTCCGGCATGGCAGCCGTGATCGCGACCACACGCGGGTCGGCGTCGGCGAGTTCGATCAGGCCCTTACCGAACACGTTCTGGTAGCGTGGCAGCCCAACAGCAGGCTTCTTCGTGCCCTTTCCGGTCACCTTGTCGAACGGACTGGCTGCGTGCCACGTCCAGGGGTCGTCTTCGGCAGGCACGAAGCCGCGTCCCTTCTGAGTCAACGCATGAACCAGAATCGGGCCCTTCATCTTTTGGACCCTCTTGAACGTGTCGACGAGGGTGCTCACGTCGTGTCCGTCGATCGGACCCACGTACTTGAACCCGAGTTCTTCGAAGATGAGGCCGGGGGTCAGGAGGTGCTTCAGGCTCTCTTCCATCCGGCCAGCGAGTTCCTCCATCACGTCGCCCACCCCGGTCGGCGTCCGGTGGAGTACTTCTTTGACCAGGCCCCGCATCTTGTTGTAGGCCGGGTTGGTAATCATGCCGGTGAGGTACTTGTTCATCGCACCGACGGCGGGCGCGATCGACATGTCGTTGTCGTTCAACACCACGATGAAGTCGCGGCCGGTGTGACCCGCGTTGTTGAGGGCTTCGTACGCCAAGCCGCAGCCCATTGCACCGTCACCGATGATCGCGACGACGTCGAAGTCATGGCCGTTGAGATCGCGACCCACCGCCATACCCCACGCCGCCGAGATCGACGTCGCTGCATGACCCGCACCGAAGGCGTCGTACTCCGATTCGTCCCGCCTCAAGAACGGTGCTAGCCCATGGCGCGTCCGAATGGACGGGAGGTCGTCGTTGCGGCCCGTCAGGATCTTGTGGATGTAGGCTTGATGGCCCGTGTCCCACACGAGTTGGTCGCGCGGGGTATCGAACGCATAGTGCAGGGCTACGGTCAGTTCGGTGACACCCAGACTCGCGCCGAAGTGTCCTCCCTTCTCCGAAACGACGTCGATATGACGCTCACGGACCTCATCGGCCAATTGTCGCAGCTCTTGCGGCTTCAATCGGCGGAGATCTGCCGGATACTTGATCTGATCCAGTAGGGACACCCGGACCCACTCCTTGCTTGATTCTGGGACTGCCGAAGAAAGATACTGGCATGGACCGTGCCGAACAGTGCGACGTCTCTACTTCTCGCGTGCTACCACATAGCGGGCCAGCGCTTCCAAGTGGGGCGCGTCCACCCCCGATCTCCCGAGTTCGTCGAGCGCCCGAGCCACCTGCTCCGCGGCCCTCCGCTTCGCCTCATCCAGTCCATACAGCGATACGTACGTAGATTTGCCCAAGTCGGCGTCACTGGGGTTCTTCCCCAGCGTGGCGGCCGACTCCGTGGCGTCGAGAATGTCGTCAGCGATCTGAAACGCGAGGCCAACCGCACGGCCATACGACTGGAGCGCCTCCGCGACCCTGTCCTCCGCACCTGCCGCCAGAGCGCCCATCGTCAGCGAGGCGGCGAGGAGAGCTCCCGTCTTTCGGCGGTGGAGTCCGTCCAGCTCCGCCGCGCCTAGCGATCGTCCCTCGCCCAAGAGGTCGAGCCATTGTCCTCCTACCATCCCACCCGCCCCCGCGGCGCTCATGAGCTCCTGCACGACCGCCCGGGTTTGCTCCGGGCCGCAGCCGAGATGGCGGCAGGCGTACAGGGCCTGTAGCGCCGCAGCCGGAATGAGAACGGCGCCCGCCCGAATGGTGATCGCCTCCCCGTGCGTTCGATGTGTGGTCGGGCGGCCTCGGCGGAGTTCAGCGTCGTCCATGCACGGCAAATCGTCGTGCATGAGCGAGTAGGCGTGGATCATTTCCAACGACGCGCCCAGATCGTACGCCCCCTCGGTGCGGCTGCCTCCGCACGCGCCATATGCGGATACACAAAGGATCGGGCGCAGCCGCTTGCCACCTCCCATGACCCCGTGCCTCACCGCGGCCGCCACATCCGCCTTCAGACTCGAGTCGAGACGTTCCACGGCCCTCTCGAGCGCCAACTCGACCCGTGCGGCCTCCTCGACCATATAGGCCGAAAATTGGCCAGGCTCCCCGAGTTCGGTCACGCGCCGTCGGGGTCGATCGGGCGCGTGCCACCGCCGGCAAGTAGCTCCTCAACCCTGAGCTCGGTCGCCGATAGCACCTGTTCGGCGGCACGTACGTGTCCCACGCCCTCCTCAAAAAGTCGTAGTGCCTCTTCCAGAGCCACATCGTCCGACTCCATGCGGGAGAGAATCTCCTCGAGACGCGTGAGCCGTCGTTCGAGTGTCGGTTCGCTCTCTTCGTGCTTGCTCATTTCGTCCCCGCGGTAGGCGATTCTTCTGCTCCCAGTGACTCGGCCGCAACGGTGCCGTCGTTGACCCTCAGCAAGAACCGGAGACCGACGTCGAAGTCCCCGACCGTGCGGAGGACCCGACCGTCCTGAGTCCGTGCGACCGAATAGCCGCGCCCCAGCGTCGCCAGCGGCGAGAGGGCTTCGAGGCGCCCGGCCAAGCCAGACAGTTGAGCGCGACGCAGCTCCGCCAATGCACCGACGCGGCGTTCGAGGCGTCCCTCCCCACGATCGAGCGCCTGCCGCACCGGCGCCAACTTCCGATCGACCGCTCGCACGAGGCGGTTCAGGCGTTCCTCCACTCTCGTTCGGCGCCGAGTGGACACGTTCCGCAGGCTACGGCCCAGTCGCTCCGGCGTGCGGCGAAGCTGGTGGAGAAGCGCGGCGCCGTCGGGTACCACGGTCTCTGCGGCGGCCGAAGGCGTTGGGGCTCGGACGTCAGCCACCAAGTCGGCGATCGTTACGTCGATCTCATGGCCGACCGCCGAAACGACCGGGATTTGGCATCGCGCGATGGCGCGGGCGACCGGCTCCTCATTGAACGCCCAAAGGTCTTCGACGGATCCGCCTCCGCGCCCGACGATGATCACGTCGGGAAGGCCGGACGCAGCAAGGCGATCGATCGCTGACGCGATTTCGACTGCGGCGCCCTCCCCCTGTACGCGGGTCCCCGCCAGAACGATTCGAACCCACGGTGCACGCCGACCCAAGACGGCCGTGATGTCTTCGAGTGCCGCACCGGTTGGGGACGTCACCACGCCTACGCACGCCGGGTACTGCGGCAGCGGCTGTTTCCGCTCGGGCGCCAGGAGCCCCTCGGCTTCCAACTGGACCCGGAGCTTCTCGAACGCGAGGCGCCACAGTCCTTCGGCGCCCTCGGCCTCCAGGCGGCGTACCACCATCTGGTACTCCCCGCGTGCTTCGTAGAGCGTGAGGTCACCGAAGGCACGCACCTTCATGCCCTCGTCGGGATCCGTGGGGAGAAGCTGGGCATCCCGTCCAAACATGACCGCCCGTAGTTGGGCCTTGTCATCCTTTAGCGTGAAGTAGCAGTGGCCGGCCCTGGACCGCGTCCAGCTTCCAACCTCACCTCCGACCCAGAGCGGCTCGACGCTGTCCTCCAGCAATCCGCGTACGGCCCGGTTGACCTGTGACACCGACCAGACCTTGGGTTCCGGACCGATCACCTCAGGGGCTGGAGCTTCGGCTCCGTGCGGCTCGTCGTGCTCCGCGAACAGGTCGAGACTCGCGTCGTCCGTCAACGAATCAGACTTTGGAGCCGGACGCGAGGGCTGCCGACTTCACGGTGTTGGCGAGCAACATCGTGATCGTCATGGGCCCGACTCCGCCGGGCACCGGCGAAATGGCGGATGCGACCTCCTTCACCTCGTCGAAGAGCACGTCCCCGCATACGCGGTAGCCCTTCTCGCGGGTCGGATCGTCGACTCGGTTGGTCCCCACGTCGATGACGACCGTCCCGGGGCGGACCATGTCGGCGGTAATCATCTCGGGTCGCCCCATGGCAACGACCAGAATATCGGCCGTGCGAGTGACCGCGCCCAGATCGGGCGTTCGTGAGTGCGCCACGGTCACCGTCGCGTTTCCCCCCGCCCCTTTTCGCAGAAGCAGAGATGCGAGCGGGCGCCCCACGATGTTGGAACGTCCCACCACGACAACGTGCTTTCCGTTCGGATCGTTCCCGCTGCGTACAAGCATTTCGACGACTCCCGCCGGCGTGCACGGCGCGAAGAACTCGCCGGAATCCGTCGCCAGACGCCCAACGCTTACCGGGTGGAAGCCATCCACGTCCTTCGAGGGATCGATCGCCTCGATGATCTTGCCCTCGTCGATATGGTTAGGCAGCGGCAGTTGGACGAGGATGCCATGCACCGCTGGGTCAGCGTTCAGCCCATCGACCACGCCAAGGAGTTCCGACTCGGTGGTCGCGGCCGGAAGCGTGATCTGCCGGGAGTGGATGCCCATGGCGGCCGCGGCCTTGTTCTTCATGCCGACGTACATCTCCGAGGCCGGGTCGCTACCCACGAGGACCGTGGCCAGCCCGGGCACGATCCCGGATTCCGCTTTGAGCGCTGCAACCCGTTCCGTGAGTTCGCCGCGGATTTCTTCAGCAATGTCGCGGCCGGAAATGATCTGAGTGCTCATCGAATGTCGGTCTTCTTGCGTGAATCGTTTGGGGGCCACGAATCTAACCCGATCGCTCCTTCTGACGACCGCCCGACGTTACCTGAACTCTCCGACTAGCGGGCGAAGTCGATCGCTCGAGTCTCGCGCACGACCACCACCTTGATCTGACCCGGATACTGCAGCTCGCTCTCGATTCTGCGCGCGACGGCCTCCGAGATCTGAGCCATCTCTCCATCCCCAACCTTTTCCGGCTCGACCATGACGCGAAGCTCCCGTCCCGCCTGGATGGCGAAGCAGCGAGCGACACCAGGGTGTTCCATGGCGAGTTCCTCGAGCTTCTCCAGGCGCTTGACGTACCCTTCGATCATTTCACGCCGTGCGCCCGGCCGCGACCCGCTGATCGCATCGGCCGCCGTCACGAGGAAGGTCTCCGCGAAGAAATGGGGCTCCTCGTCGTGGTGCGCACGAATCGCATTAAGCACGAGTTCAGTCTCATTGTGCTTCTTGCACAGCCGGTAGCCCAACTCTACGTGGGTCCCTTCGTGCTCGTGGGTCATTCCCTTGCCCACGTCGTGGAGAATCGCCGCACGCTTGGTACCCTGGACGTCGAGCCCCATCTCTGCCGCCATGGAGCCCGCCAGAAGCGCGACCTCGCGTGCGTGCTGAAGCTGATTCTGGCCGTACGACGTCCGGAACCGCAGTCGGCCCAGGGTCTTCACGATCTCGGCGTGAACGTTGTGCAGCCCGAGCTCGTACAGGACCTCCTCGGCAGCTACCACCATCGAACGATCTACCTCTTCCGCCGCCTTCTCGACGATTTCCTCGATCCGTCCGGGATGGATTCGACCGTCCTCCACCAGACGCTCCAGCGCGATCCGGGCCGTTTCCCTCCTCACCGGATCGAAGGCCGATAGGACGACAGCCTCCGGGGTGTCGTCGATGATGACGTCGACGCCCGTCGCCTGCTCGAAGGCGCGGATGTTCCGCCCCTCGCGACCGATGATGCGACCCTTCATCTCATCCGAGGGCAGCTGTACGACGGAGACTGTCGTCTCTGCCGTCAGATCGGCGGCCATACGTTGGATGGCGAGCGCCACGATCTTCTTGCCCTCGCGCTCTGCCTCGCGCTGAGCCTGGTCCTTGATCTCACGGAGGGAGTTGGCGGCCTCCGCCTGAGCCGTATCGCGAAGGGCGTCCATCATCTCGCGCTTGGCCTCGTCGGCGGTCATGCCCGCGAGCTGCTCGAGGCGCTGGCGAGCCTCCGCCCCGCGCTTCGCGACGTCTTCAGCCGCACGTTCCGATTCTTGCCGAGCAGTCCCAAGCTCTTCGGCACGCCCGTCGAGTTCCTCTTCACGCGTGTTGAGACGATCGAACTGCCTGTCCAAGGCATCCGATCGTTCCTCTGCGCGTCGCTCAGACCGTTCTACTTCTTCCCTGCGGCGGTTCTCCTCTTTCTCCCACGCTTCACGGAGACGGAATCCCTCCTCTCGCCCCGCAAGTTCACCGGCTTTTCGGGCATTCTCTGCTTCACTCTCTGCCCGCTTGAGGATGCGGGAGGCCTCGTCGAGTCCTTTGTTCTTCTCCAACTCCTGCCGTGCTCTCTCACGATTTCGTGCAACGATGAAACCGATCAATGCACCCAAGACGAGACCGACCGCCGCCGCCAGTACATAAGGCGGGGTGATCATGTATCAAACTCCTAATCGACCGGCGGAGCCGGACGATGGTGAGCGTTATCGGACCACGATCGACGGATGACAGGCACACATCGAAACGAGACCGCTATGTAGCGGGGTCAGAATAGGCTACGGGCAAAGCCCCACGCAAGTTGTCAGCGGGGTGGCTGCCGCTTGTCCGGCTCAGCCGCTGTTGGCGGCCCTGGGAAGCGCCCGCTCGATCCGATCCGTGAGCTTGACGGCCCTGGCGCTCAGGTCGGCACGAAGCTGTTCGACTTCCTGCTTCGCTTGGAAGAACTCGTCCGCGATGGAGAGGGCCGCCAAGATCGCCGCCTTGTGCCCCTCGATGAGCCCCGCTTGGACACGGATCTGATGGATACGATCGTCGACGAGCTGAGCACACTTTCGCGTGTACGCAGGCTCCGCGCTCGCCCGAATCGTGTGTTCCTCGCCCGCGATGCGGACGGTAACAGAGGTCTTCCCCGCGGTCATGCCTGGTTCTCCAGAAAGCGGATTCTCGCGATCATGCGCTCGACCCCGGCGCGCCCCAACTGGAGGCGGTGCCGGAGATCCGCATTCTCCTCCTCAAGGCGCTTGAGCCGACTGAGCATCCGTCCGGCCTCGGCGTCATCACCGGTGAATCGCTTCACGAGTTCCGAAAGCTCAGCGTTCTTCGCTTCGGCCGACTGAGCCCGTTTGGAAAGGCCAGCCAGACTCTCCAACGCCTGTCCGACGACCCCCTCCAACGCCGCGAAAGCAGCCTGTTCTGGGGCGTCGTCGTTAACCGCGGACTTTGACACCGAGCTCCTCCTCGAGCCGTTTGAGCACGACCGTCACATTGCGGTCGACCTCCTTGTCCTTCAGGGTCCGCTCTGGCGAGCGGAAGCGCAAGCGGAATGCGACGGACCGCGTGCCCTCGGGCACCGCAGGGCCTCGGTACAGGTCGAAGAGCTCGAGAGCCTCCAACTCCTCACCCGCGGAGCCCCGGATCAGGTCAGCCGCGACGGCCGCAGCCACTGCGTCCGGAATGATTAGCGCGAGGTCTCGCTCCACCGCCGGCACGGTCGGCAGCGCCGAGTAGCTGGCGACCGGGGCAGCGAGCACGTTCGAGGGCAGCGTGACCTCGAGCGCCCACACCTGACTGGCCCAGACCGGTGTGTCCACCGCTGTTCCCAGGACCCGGCCGCCGTGCCCGACCGCGTTTCCAGATGCGTCGTGCACCACGAACGTCGTCTGCGCATCGAAGGTGTCACCCGCAACCGACCCAGGAGCCACCGCAGCCGACCCTCGGTAGGCGCGACCGACCACGTCCTCGAGCAACGCCTTGAGGTCCCACACACCGAGCGCCTCTTCGGCGACCGACCAGTGCGGTGGTTCCCGGCGGCCCACCAGGACCGCAGCGAGGCGCGTCTCCTCGTGAGGAGGCGATCCCGGACCGGCTTTGGCGAACGATGTGCCGATTTCGAAGAGACGCACGTCCCGATTGCCCCGCGCGAGATTGTACGCGAGACGACGAAGCAGCGCCGGAACCAGACTTCGCCGCATGAACGGCTCGGTCGAGGCTAGAGGATTGGCGACCTCGACGTCCCCCTCACCCGGAGGGGCGAACGCGGGCGTGTGCGCCTCGAACAGGCCACGGCCGACCATGGCCGCGCGCAGCTCGTCCTCGAGCAGGAACATCGGATGATCAGGCACCGAGCCGGGACGCGACGGTCCGAGGTCCGACGGAAACGCGTCGTAACCGTGCGTCCTCGCGATCTCCTCGATGAGGTCGACCTCCCTCTTCACATCGTAGCTACGATACCCCGGTACCCGGACGTGCAGCGTGCCGTCGGTCGATCCTTCGACCACGAAACCGAGCGGGTGCAGGAGCTCGTTGACATAGTCCGCCTCGAAGGCAACCCCGAGAAGTTTCTCGATTCGAGCGAGCCGGAGGTCGACAAGCGACGGAGCGAAACGCACCGGACAGCAGTCCAACGCCTGGGCGTCGACTGTGCCCCCCGCCGTAGCAACGATGAGAGCTACGCAGCGCTCGAGCGCGGTGCGGAGCCCATCCGGATCGACGCCACGCTCGAATCGATACGAGGCATCCGTCGACATGTTGAGCGCCTTTCGCGTCGCCCGGATGGACTTCGGGTCGAAGAGCGCACACTCGAGCAAGACGTCGGTGGTATCGTCCTCGACCTCCGAGTCGAGTCCACCCATGACACCCCCAATGGCGACGGGCCGCTCCGCATCGCAGATCATGAGCATGTTGGTGTTCAGGGCTCGGCTCTCCCCGTCGAGCGTCGTGAAGCGAGGCTCCGACGGGCTCGACCGGCGCACCACGATCCCTGGCCCCGCGAGTCGGGCGAGGTCGAACGCGTGAAGTGGCTGACCCAACTCGAGCATCACATAATTTGTGGCGTCGACCACGTTGCTGATGGGGCGCGCGCCGGCCCCACGGAGGCGCTTCTGTAGCCACTCGGGGGACGGCCCGACCTTCACGCCCCGGATGATCGCCCCCATGTATCGTGAGCAGAGGTCGGGATCAGCGATCCGGATCGTGACCCCACCCGCGGCGACTTCGCCGGTCCCTTCGACGTATGCGAGCGATACGCCAGGATCCCCCGGTAGTTCGGGAAGGACCACCGACCCGGCACCGATCGAGGCCAATTCGCGGGCGACGCCGGCGTGAGAAAGTAGGTCACCTCGGTTCGCCGTGATCTCCACGTCGAGCGTCGCGTCGTCGAGCCCCATCGCCGTGACGAACGACTCGCCCGGCGTGAACTCACCGGTCAACTCCATGATTCCGTCATGCTCTCGTCCAAGACCTAATTCCTTGGAGGAGCACAACATACCCTGCGATAGCTCGCCTCGAATCTTGGCCTTCTTGATCCGGAAGTCCCCAGGCAGAACTGCGCCGACGGGGGCGAAGGGGTAGTACGTCCCTCCCCGTACGTTGGGCGCCCCGCAGACGACTTGCACGACTCCGTCTCCGCCGTCGACCTCACAGAGGGAGAGCCGATCAGCGTTCGGGTGCTGACGGGCCGAGAGGACCTTGGCGACGACCACGTCGGCGATGTCCTCCCCAGGGGAAGAAATCGTGTCGACGGGCGCGCCGCGCAGCGCGAGGTGCTCGGCGAGCTCTGCGGATGTAGCCTGCAGCCCCGGGACTAAATCGTGGAGCCAACGCTTGGATACGTTCATCTCGCGAACTGCCCCAGGAAGCGGACGTCGTTCTCGAAGAAGGTGCGAAGGTCGTCCACACCATGTTTCAGAAGCGCGATGCGTGCCGGACCCATACCGAACGCCCAACCCGTGTATCGCTCGGAGTCGTAGCCTGCGTTCTCGATCACGGCGGGGTCCACCATACCCGCCCCCATGATCTCGAGCCAATCCGTCTCCTCACGCGTACCATCGGGCCTCGTAATGACCCTCTTCACATCGACTTCGGCACTGGGCTCCGTGAAGGGAAAGAACGACGGGCGCAGCCGGATCACCGTGTCGGGGCCCCAGTAACGACGCGCGAATTCGGCCAACGTCGCTTTGAAGTCGACAAACGTCACACCTTCATCGATAACGAGGCCCTCGATCTGCATGAACGCCGGCGTGTGGGTGGCGTCGTACGTGTCACGCCGGTAGACCCAGCCGGGGGCGATGATACGAATCGGAGGCTCGTGTCGCTCCATCGTCCGCATCTGAACGGGAGACGTGTGGCTGCGAAGCAGCACGGAATCGACCAGGTACAGAGTGTCCTGTTCGTCCGCGGCTGGGTGATCGAGGGGTGTGTTCAACGCCTCGAAGTTGTACCACTCGGTATCGGCCTCGGGCCCCCTCGCTCGCGAAAAGCCCAAGTCGCGGAAAATGTGCCAGATCTCATCGACGGCTTGCGTGATGGGGTGGAGTCCCCCTTTCCAGGGCTTCCGACTCGGAAGGGTGAGGTCCAACCCAGAGGCTCCGGCGGGTCGCCCCAGGGCCGCCGATCGTGTCTCCAGCGCCGCGGTGACGACCGCTTTCACCCGGTTCGCCTCCTGTCCCACGGCCGGCCGTTCGTCGGCGGACAGCTGCCCCAGGCCTCGTAGTACGGCCGAAATCCGCCCCTCGCTTCGCCCCAGGAACGCGACGCGCGCGTCTTCGAGGGCATCCTCGTCGGGAGCACCGGAGATCGCATCAAGGGCCTCGGCCTCGAGGGCTCGGAGCGCATCGATCGGATTCGAGTCAGTCATCGCGGAAAGTCTAGAGTCTGGTGGGTTCGTTGACGCAGAAGGGCCCCACGGCTGCAGCCGCAGAGCCCTTCGGAGCTGGCGAGAAGGAGCGAGCTCGCGAGCTACGCAGCCTTCCCTGCCAGTCCCTCTTTGGCCCTGACCACGACGGCACCAAAGGCGTCCGGGTTGTGGACCGCGAGGTCGGCGAGCGCCTTGCGATCCAACTCGATGCCGGCCTCCTTGAGACCGTTGATAAACCGAGAGTACGACAGGTCGTGCATGCGCACGGCAGCGTTGATCCTGGCGATCCACAGCCTCCGGAAATTCCGCTTCTTCTTCTTTCGGTCGCGGTACGCGTGCTCCCACCCCTTTTCGACCGCGTCCTTCGCGGTGCGATACAGCTTCTTTCTGCCGCCGAAATACCCTTTGGCAACCTTGAACAGCTTTCTCTTCCGCTGATTCCGCGCTGGGGCGGAGGTTGAACGTGGCATGACTCTGCCTCCTTGTTACCCGTAGGGTAGAAGTTTGTGGAGCCGCTTGGCGTCGCCGCCAGAGACGAGATCGGGTTTCCGGAGACGCCGCTTACGCTTCTGCGTCTTCTTCGTCAGGATGTGGCTCTTATTGGCACGCATCCGCTTGAGCTTGCCGGTACCGGTCTTTCTGACCCGCTTGGCTGCACCGCGGTGCGTTTTCATTTTCGGCATCGAATCTACTGCTCCGTTGGTCCCCGTCCCGCACTGGGGCCGCTGTTTGTCAGGTCTTCAAAGGGCCGACGACCATCGACATGATCCGGCCCTCCATATTCGGTTGCGACTCCACCTTCCCGAACTCCTCCAGGTCCGCCGTGACCCTGGTCAACACCTCGAGCCCGATCTCCGGGTGGGTAATCTGACGTCCTCGGAACATCATCGTCAGCTTCACCTTGTTCCCTTCGTCCAGGAACCGTTTGGCATGATTCACCTTGAACTGGTAGTCATGCTCCTCGATCCCGGGCCGGAACTTCACCTCTTTGACCTTGATCGTGTGCTGCTTTTTCCGCGCCTCGCGGGTCGCCCTCGCCTCCTCGTACCTGTACTTGCCGTAGTCCATCATCTTGACCACAGGGGGCCGGGCTTCTGCCGCTACCTCCACCAGATCCATCCCTCGCGCTTCGGCCCTCTCGCGGGCCTCGTCGATGGATACGATGCCGATCTGCTCACCGTCGTCCTGAATGAGTCGAACCGGACTGATCCTGATCTGGTCATTGACGCGGGCTCGTTTGTCGCTGATGTCCTCTACCTCCGATGGAGTCATTTGTGAGAACCAGTCGGTTCTCATCCAGTACACAAAAAAAGCCCGAGATGAGTCTCGGGCCGCGACCGGGGATATAGACGAACGGAGCTAACGCTCCGAGCATCGACCCGTGCGACCCTCACGCCAGCTCCGAAGAGCCCTGAAGGTGAGACCGCCGGTCAGTGCGGTCCGCTTCCAAATTGTCGGTCCACCTAGTTGAGTGGAGGCGAAAGATGTTCCAAGAACCGTGGCAGGTCAACGGCTCTGGCCCCACCGACGCTCTACGATAGGGCCCGGGTGCGGATCTCCTCGGCAACCGTTTCGATGAAGACGTCCCGGCCCATCACTTCCTGCTTCTTGCCGGCCCCGCGCTTGCGGACCGCCACCGTCCCATCGGCAGCTTCGCGCTCTCCGACGACGGCCATATATGGGATCTTCAGCGTCTCCGCCTCACGGATCCGGTACCCTAGGGTCTCGCGGGACTCCAGCGTGGCACGGATCCCCGCTGTGACGAGGGCGTCCACGACCTCCTGAGCGCTCGCGTTCCACTGTTCGCCCACGGACATGACTCGAACCTGTTCAGGGGCCAACCACGTGGGGAAGGCGCCGCCGTAGTGCTCGATCAAGCCCCCGACGAAGCGTTCCATGGAGCCGAGCAGAGTACGATGGATCACAACGGCCTTGTGGGGCTGATTGTCGGACCCGATGTATTCCAGCCCGAAGCGTTCCGGCATCTGGAAATCGAGTTGGAACGTACCTCCTTGCCACTGCCGCCCGATGGCATCGACGACGTTCACGTCGATCTTCGGACCATAGAAGGCTCCCCCGCCCTCTTCTTCCTCGTAGGCCATACCTCGGCGCTCGAGCACACTCCGGAGTTCATCCGTAGCCCGATCGTACACCTCGGGATCTCCGATCGCTTTCTCGGGCCGAGTGCCGAGCGAGACGTTGTACTCGTAACCGAAGACCTCGAGCAGGTGATCTGCCAAGTCCAGCAGGCGATCATACTCCGCCCCGATCTGGTCCGGCCGGACGAAAATGTGCGCGTCGTCCTGAGTGAAGGCGCGCACGCGCAGCATCCCATGCAGCGTGCCCGAGCGCTCGTATCGGTAGCACGTTCCGAGTTCGGCGAACCGGAGCGGTAAGTCGCGGTACGAACGCGTCTGCGTCTTGTAGATCATGAAGTGATGGGGGCAATTCATCGGCTTCATGCGGAAGCGCGTTCCTTCGTCCACCATCGCCGGGAACATGTTCTCCTCGAAGACTTCGAGGTGCCCACTGATGCGATAGAGTTCTTCCGAGGCGACCTGGGGCGTGTACACCAGTTCGTAGCCGTTCGAGAGGAGCGTTCCCTTGAGAAACTCCTCCACCGTATGACGGATGATGCCGCCCCGCGGATGCCAAAGAATGAAGCCGGAGCCGACTTCCTCCTGGATGCTGAAGAGGTCGAGTTCTTTCCCGAGCACTCGATGGTCCCGCCGCTTCGCTTCTTCGAGGCGCTCCAAATGCTGGTCCAGGTCCGCTTGCTTGTGGAACGCCGTTCCGTAGATGCGCTGAAGCATTTGGCGCTTCTCGTCTCCTCTCCAATACGCCCCGGCTCCCGAAAGCAGCTTGAAATGCTTCAAGTGGCCTGTCGTCGGGACGTGGGGGCCCTTGCAGAGGTCGAGGAACGGACCGTTCTCGTAGACCGTGATCACTTCCTCGTCGTCGAACTCCTCCAGCCGTTCAAGCTTGAGCGGGTCGTCGCCAAAGAGCCCACGCGCCTCGTCCTTCGATACCTGACGTCGAACGAAAGGCTGATCGGCCCCCACGACCTTGGCCATCTCGCTCTCGAAGGCATCGAGGTCCTCGGGCGAAAACGGCGCATCCACCTCGAAGTCGTAGTAGAAGCCGTCCGCGATCGAGGGGCCGAAGCCGATGCCCGCTCCTGGCCGCAGAGCCCGCACGGCCGTCGCGAGGATGTGCGCGGCCGAGTGGCGCAGGACCGCGAGCGAGGCCGGATCCTTCTCGGTCAGGATCTGGACTGCGGCGTCCTCCTCGATCGGCTCCATCAGGCCTACGGTCACGCCGTTGACCACCGCTGCGACAGCGGCTTTCGCGAGGCCGGGCCCGATGGCGACGGCCACATCCCGTGCGCTCGAGCCGGCCCCGAGCTCCAGGATGTTCCCGTTCGGGAGCGTGATCTTGATCGTGTCGTTTGGCATGTCGGTCCCTGTGTATCCGTCTCGTTGAAGCAAGAATCAGCCGGCCCACCAAAAAAAGAAGCGCGGCGCCCGTGTCTCGGGGGCCGCGCCTGACGTCCGGTCTATATCTAGTCTACCCGACGCACGCAGCCCCCCGACCCGTAGTCGGGCCGTTCGTAGTCGTCGCGGTCGTCGTGGAGGCTCGCACGGAGTCGTCTCGCTGCTGAGTGATCGTAGGAAAGGATGGCGCGACCCGAGATCGAGGTCAACCTGAGCCGACGACCCCCGAACTCAGGGCTGGAGCGCCTTCGATTTCCGCCAAGAGTCGTTCCGCGGATCGCCCAGTCAGGATGCCGATCACCGGTCAGCCCGCCGAAAGACCAGCCAACCGCCTAGGGGGAAACAGACCAGCCAGAACAGAACGCCTACTTCTCGCACCCGCCCCGAAGGGACGAGCGTCCCCACGATGAGCACAACGAGAAACGCAGCAGCGGTGTAGATCAGCAACGGCTTCAACGTGCTGGCGGCCACGAACCGGCTCTTCGGCATCGCGCTTCGTCACCCTCCCCTGCTCGGCGTCGCGACAGCGTCCCCCGGGGCTGGCTTCCCGGCATCCGTGTAGACCTGCGACAGCAGCGCGGGCAGTCGGACCCTCACGAGTTGATTTACCTGGTCGATGATCGTCGGCACAGCTTCCCACGACCGCTCGATCTGCCACAAGTCGTCCGCAGTTGGCGGCACGCTGGCTCCCTGAATGCGTCCCCACACGTTCGCGCCGCCGGAGGCCTCACCGAGCGCTTCCCCGAGTTCATCGAGTTGCGTGCGCAGATCCGCGATTTCCATCGTAATCGATTCCGAGGACTCGGCCGCGGAATCGACCAGGTCCTCCACGTCGTCCAACGTTGTTCCCATGTCGGTGAGTGCCCTTCGCGCGTCGGCGACCGGCCCAGAGAGTCGGTAGGACTCGAGCATGGGCAGGTGCCTGGCCATGGCTTCACGCGTGCTCAGGCCCACGCGGGGGTCGAGGCGAACGGTCACCTCGGACTGGACCACATGGTCACCGGTCGTGAGTTCCACGAGATAGGTGCCTGGCATGACCCGGGGTCCGGGCGACATAGGCTCTCCGTCCGTGTTCTTCTCGACCAGACGCAGATCCCAGATGACTTCATTGAGTCCAGCGCTCCCGGTTGCCGAGAGGTCCCGGATGTATCCGCCCGTCGCATCGGTGATCTTCAGTTCGACATCGTCCGCAGCCGCGGCGAGGTGATACCGAATCCGAGCGCCTGCGGCGGGGTTTGGAGCCTCGTAGATACCCGGCGTCCATCCCTGAGGATTGTAGGGATTGTACGAGGTCGCGCGGCGAATTGGGAATACGAATGCGGGTGCCGCGACGACATCGTCGGTCAGCCGCTGGAGCGGCATCACATCCTCGAGAATCCAGATCCCGCGTCCATGGGTTCCGAGAATGAGATCGTTGTCCCGCGGGTGGATCTTGATGTCGTCCACCGGCACCGTCGGCAGATTGGATTTCATGCGAACCCAGTCTTGGCCAGCGTTGGTCGACACATATACGCCGACTTCGTTGCCGAGAAAAAGAAGCCGCGCATTGTCCGGGTGCTGAGCCAGTGCGTTGACCGAGGTCATCGGCAGCCCGCCGACGATCGGACGCCAGTCCTGACCGAAGTTCTCGCTCACATAGACGTACGGAGCGAAATCGTCCGAACGGTGGGCGTCAAACGCGGCAAACACGGTCCCGGCCGCTCCGTGGGAAGCGACGATCCGGGTCACATAGGTGGTCGCGGGCAGGTCTCGGATGTTGCCCGTGACATCGGTCCATATGGCGCCGCCATCTCTCGTGACATGGAGCCGACCGTCGTCAGAGCCGGCGTACAGCACAGCCGCATCGCTCGGTGATTCCGCGAGCGCCGTGAGATTGCCGTACGAGCTCTGACCATCGTTCACGGAAAGCTGCGGGACCGACCCGAGGACCCCCATGATCTCGAGTGTCCCACGATCGATCGCGTGAGACAGATCGGGACTGATCGGAGCGAACGACTGACCGAGGTCCGTCGACTTGAAGAGCATGTTCGCGCCGATGTAGATCGTGTTCTCATCGTGCGCTGACAGAAGAACCGGGCTATTCCAGTTCCATCTCAGATCCGGCAGCTCACCGTCTTCCCCCGGCCGACCGATCGGACGTAGTCTAGCCCGTTCGCCCGTCTCAACATCAACCCTCGTCAGGTTCCCGCCCTGCGACTCTGCGAACATGAGCCGGGTGTTCGACGGATGGGTGACAACGAAGAAGCCATCCCCACTGCCGACATTGTACCAGTCGCGCGTCCGAATGCCCTGGTTCGACCAGGTGTCGGACGGAGCGCACCACGACCCGTTGTCCTGAAGTCCGCCGCACACGTGGTAGGGATCCCGCATGTCGAAGGCGACTTCATAGAGCTGTGCCAGCGGAAGGTTGAGGAGCTGGTACCAGTTGTCCGAGCGATCACGACTGAAGGACACGCCGCCGTCACTTCCGAGAATCAGGTGATCCGAATTGGCCGGATCGATCCAGAGGGCATGGTGATCGAGATGGACCCCGTCCGCCGCATCGTTGGTGAACGTCCTTCCACCATCCGAGCTCCGGAAGAGGTCCGATCCGCCTAGGTAGATCCGTTCAGGGTCATTGGGATCGATGCGGATCTGGGAGTAGTACATGGGGCGATTGTTGGTCGTCGATCGCTGCTCCCAGGTATCTCCACGGTCCGCAGAACAGTACACGCCGTTCAACCTGTTTTGATTCCCCCCGCCGCCACCGCCCCCACTCGCGTTCGGATCGCGCGGGTCCGCCTCCACCAGTGCACACAAGAGGTTGCCGTCACGGCGATAGATATCGAGCCCGATGCGGCCCTTGTCTCCCGCCGGGAGTCCCTCAGAAAGCTCGACCCACGTACGCCCGCCGTCCGTGGTCCGGTGGATGCCGCTGCCCGGGCCACCGCCGTTGTAGCCCCAGGCCCGACGCTGGCGCTGATACATCGCCACGAACAAGGTCTGCGGATCGTTGGCGTCCATCGCGAGATCGATGGCGCCGGTGTTGACGTCGACGAAGAGAACGTGTTGCCACGTTTGTCCCCCGTCCGTGGTCTTGTAGACGCCCCGCTCGGGGTTGGGACCCCACAGGTGACCCATCGCGGCCACATAGGCCACGTCAGGATCGCGGGGGTGCACTGCTATTCGCGAAATGTGGTGGGTGTTCGCGAGCCCCAGGTGGGTGAACGTCTGCCCCGCATCTGTGGACCGATAGACCCCGTTGCCCCAGGGGGAACTCTGTCGATTCTGCGGCTCACCGGTGCCCACCCACAGCACGTTCGGATTCGAGGGCGCCACCGTTACATCGCCGATCGAGGATGTGACCTCGTCCTGAAACAGGGCCGTGAACGTGATGCCCGCGTTCGCGGTTCTCCAGATGCCTGCTGTGGCTGTGCCCACGTAGTAGACGGAGGGGTCGGATTCCACGACCGCCAAATCGGACACCCGACCACCCATGATCGTCGGACCCACCTCGCGCCACTCCAGCGCGTTCGCGACGGCCGCGACCTGTTCGGTGGTTTGGGCGATCAGGCCCTGCTGAGTGAACGCAAGAAGGGTGAAGACAGAGAGCAGAGAACGACGCTGCATCGATGGACCTCGAGATACTCGACGGAGGACGGAAACGAACGAGATGTCATCCTAGCTATCCCTTCGCGGGTAGTCGAGGCCGGAGTCGCTCGGGTGAAGAATCAAGTGCTTCCGAAGATTCTGACGTCCGGTTCTCGCCAGATGTCTACTCGTCCAAGGCCTTCTGAAGGACGTTCGAGGCCGCCGCGAAATAGGCCTTCCCTTCGGAACCGTCCACCTTCAGTTCAAGCAGGCGGCTGCCTGAACTCGTTCGGCCGTGCACGCCTACGACCTCTGCCCTGCCATCGACACAGTGGACGAAGTCGCCAACAGATGGCGTGCGGTCCGGCGAGGCGACCCATCCGTCTAATTCGATCGAGGAGACCTTAAGGGTTTCGACCTTGACCCTCGCGCTGCTGTTGTTCTGCACAGTTGTTCCAAGGGGTTGCGAGCCTGCATTCGGCTCTTTGCGAGACCCGCCGGGCGATTTCCACGCGGACGAATCAAGAGCCTCTCTTCAAGACCCTCGGTAAAGCTACAACAACGGCCAAGGACCCGTCCGCCGCGCCCGGATCAAAAAAGCTCGGCAGCCCAACCGATGCGTGGCACTGTCACCATGCAGACCAGCGAATCGTACTGCGTGACAACCCTGTGCCCGCAGCAATCGCTCGGGAAGACCGCAGGCGTACCGGGGGGCAAGGGTCTCTTAGGAAGCGACGACGACCACTCCGCTAATCCCGCCGTCAATAGGGCCCGTCCCGAAGTGAGAACGAAGCGCCTCTGTCGCTGCCGCGGTGGCCCGTTCGAGTCCCACCGGATCACGAGCCAAGATCTCATTACGTAGAGGCGTGCCCAGGCAATATGCGATCGCTGCCAGCTCCGGGGCGGCGGCCACGCTCCGCTCGTCGCGTTGGACGAGTGAACAGTTCTCAAAGCCGACGGACGTCACGTCCCCCTCCCAATACGTGCCCCTCCCTCGTTGCGGATAAGCCGTGACCGAAGCACCCGCTCGCTAGATGTCGGGCCCGGTGGCCCCGGACTCGTACATGTCGTTCAGGTCGGCCGAAGCTAAGTCCACCAAAAAATCCCCCAGCGTCCTAGTCACTGCTTCAAAGAAGCGGCGCCCCTTCTCTGCGGACGCCGCGCGGGGATCTCCGACTCCCGTGTCCTTCGTTACGTGCCTCCACTGTCTCGGCGCCCACGCGGTGCCATCACGTAGGCCTCGCACTCTGAAGACGTTCGCGTCGCCCGAGCCGGCTTCGTCCAACGGAAGGACGAGCTCGGGAACAAGGTGCAGCATCACGCTGGTTTCGAGTTCCCCTGCATGGTCTCCAGGGGCCTCGAAGAACGCCCTGGAATCGGCGATTCCGTACCAGTTGGACGAGCACAGGAAGACGGCGGCTTCCGCCTGTAGCTCTCGGATCATCTGCCGAAAGTCGTTCCCGCCGTGCCCGTTGAGGACCAAGAGCTTCGGGACCCCGTGATATTCCAGACTCTCGACCACGTCTCTGAGAATCGCGGCCTGGGTACTCGGACGGAGGTTGAGCGTCATTGACGTGTCGAGTTGCTGTGCGTTCGCACCCAGCGCGATCGTGGGTAGGACCACCACCTTGGTGTTCGACTCCCACGCCAGTCGCGACGCCTCGATCGCAACCGCTTCTACCTGCAAGGAGTCCGTACCGAACGGCAGATGCAGATTGTGAGGCTCTGTCGCTCCCCAGGGAAGCACGGCTACCTCGTACTGGACACTCCGACTGGCCTTGAGCGGGACTTCGCAAAGTACATAGGGCCGTCCCGCCATTCGTATTCCCTTTGGAAGCAATCTGAATCGTTACCCCGATACCCAACATCTCGCGATTCTGCTGCACGGGCTACCGGCAAACAAGGGGCGCGACCGCGTGCCGCGCATGCGATTGGAGGTCGGCTTGACGTATGACAGGGCGACCGGTCACTTTGCGGCACAAAGTACTTCTCCCGCGAAGCCATGATTCAACGTCTCAAGAAGCTCACCACACATCGCAGGCCTGTCATTCTAGGCGTGATCCTCGTCCTGTTCACCGTAGCGTTCACCCAATGGCGCGCTGCCATCACGCGGAACCGATCGATCCCTGACGAACCGTTTCAGATCGCGGGCAACCTCTACTATGTAGGCCACACGGGTGTAGCGGCATTTCTGCTCACCGGCCCCGAGGGACATGTCCTCATAGACGGTGGCTACCCCGAGCACGGACCGCTCATCGTTGAGAGTATATCCCGCCTTGGGTTCGACGTTGCGGATGTTCGGATCCTCCTCAACTCTCACCCGCACTCAGATCACGCGGGCAGTCTCCGCGCACTGCAGGAAGCGTCCGGCGCCGAACTATGGGTGAGTCGCGGGGACGCTGATGTCATGTCTGCGGGTGGTCGGGCAGACCTCGCGCTCGGACCCGCTCGGTTCCTATGGTTCCTGGGCGCATTGAGGTTTTCACCCCCCCGCGTCGATCACACGTTCGTGGACGGCGACACCATCCGGCTTGGTCCCATCGAGCTCACCGCCCACGTCACTGCGGGCCATACGCGCGGTTGCACGTCCTGGTCCTTCCCCGTTGCTGTCCAGCAGGACACCCTCTTGGCTGTGAGCATTTGCAGTCTCACTCTCTTTCCGTTCGTGCCTCTCAACTCCGCGCGCTACCCCGAGATCCGGGCCGACTACGAACGGAGCTTCAAGACGCTGCGAAGCCTCCCAGCCGACATCTTCCTGGCCTCCCACACGGGCTGGTTCGACCTTCACCGGAAGCGCCGAGCTCAGGCCGAGTCAGAGCACGTTGCCGACCCCTTCGTCGATCCGGAGGGCTATCGATCCTTCGTAGATCGTGCCGAGAAGGTCTATCTAGACCGGGTCTCAGGTCAGTGATCGATCGGCGCCGCCGACGTCACGCGGCTCTGCTGCACGGCCCTACTGCTAATAAGGGGCGCGATCTGGAGGCGAGGCCCGCCCACCCTGCGGAACGATCCGTGTCAAAAGTAGTCGCTCGTTAGAACCCACCCTCAGCGCAGACCCCGTACGAGCTTGGCCGTTGTCACAATCTGACCGGTATGCCTCGAGGCGTGCTCGGCTCCGTGGAACAGCAGGCCGAGGACGGTGGACGGGAGCCCCGCCCGACCGACGAGTCTCGGCTCGGTCAGTGTCGACTCGGGGGTGGCTCCGAGTAGCCGGAGCGCCTCCCTAACCGTCTCCCGCCAGACGCCCAACAACTCATCCTTCGAGGGGCGCCTCTCGTCCACAGTCGCTTCGCGCTCCAATATGGTCCGCTGAGCCTCCGAGAGGACCTCTCCGCGAGCATAGGTGAAGAGTCGATCCGTGCTCCCTGCGAGATGCGCCACGTGGAAACCGACGGACGTGACTCCCTGAGGTCGAAGCCAGAGTTGTTCCTCGGTGAGCTCGGAGAGCGCGAGCTCCACCTCCTCCTGGGCCATCACCAACGCGTGTCCTGCGGGCTGCAAGAGGGCTGGAATTCCCGGAAGCGGTCCTCGCAACCACGGTTCAGGCATGATCGAATCCCTCGCGTTGCAGGGCGGCCAATGTCTCACGAGTCTGCTGCCCGGGCGACTCGCCAACAAGGGGCACGAGCCGGGCGGTCCGATAGCCGAGCGAGCATCAATCCGAAGAGTGAATCCCACTCACTTCATAGTGCGCCCAACGGCTATTCCCGGGCGCGCTTCGCCAGGCCAGAAAAGGACGTCAGCCCGATGCTACCTTCCATCGACACGAAATCGATATCGATGATCTCCCATCCCTCTTCGCCGAGTCGATTCAAGTAAGCCTCGACCTCTTCGCGTCCCCTTCCCCTCAGGAGTCCACCGGATTCGGCGTCCTTCGACGTCAGAAGCTTGTATTCCCACATGGAGGCCATCTTGGCGAGAACTCGTTCGGGAGGGATGTTGAAGGCATGCTGAGCCTGAAGCTACAACACGATAGGGCGCGAACCGGGGAATGAACATGGATCCCAGACGGGTGGCCCTCGCCACGCTGGTGACCGTCATTGCGAGCGGTTGCACGGAGGCGGTCGCCCCGGATCCCACGGGCAAAGCCCTCGAGCTCGTGGTCGAAGGACTGCGCTCCCCGGTCTTCCTCACGGCAGCGGGAGACGATCGCCTGTTCGTGGTCGAAAAGGCGGGTCGGATCTTGGTTCTTCACGACGACGTCCCCCACCCCACCCCCTTCCTCGACATCTCGACATCCGTGAGTTCGAACGGCGAGCGATCGGTGCAGCGCCTCGGTCACGGTCAGATCCACGCCTCGAATCCTCACGGTCCGCTCGAGG
>JAQBXY010000017.1 GCA_027623325.1 Gemmatimonadota bacterium | reverse complement strand
CATCGTTTTCGAGGGGCGGATACCCGTTTGATGAAGAGGCCATTTACACAGAAATCCTGACACCCCCCGTAGAACAGAAGAGGGACCGCAGGCCGGATGGCCCGCGGTCCCTCCATCTCAGACAGCCGCTACGGTCAGCGATCCGTGACCATCCGGATGAGCCGCTGCAGTCGCTCCTTGTGCTGCTCTAGCTCCAAGACGAGCACCTCGAGACGCTCGTACATGTCCTCACCAGGCTTCTGGTCGGCAGACTGTGTGTTGCCGTTGAGGTAGTTGAGCTGATCCCGCAGCATAGGCTGCGGATAGCTCGTGATCGTCTGATCTGTGAGGAGTGCGGCTTCGATCTCCTTGAGCTGCGTCTCGACGTCCGTGCCCGCCACGACACGGCCCTGCGCCCCGCGGAGACTCTCGATCGTCGCATCGGCGTCCTCGATCGCGGTACGAATCTCGATACCCAGCGCGAACTGCGCCTGGAGATCCGCGATCGTCACCCCATCGGCCGCGACTCGCGGGTCCATCAGCACCTCGAACGAGCGCGTGTGCGACTGCCCGTCGACGGTGAGTCGAGCCGTGTACCTCCCGGGAACTACCATGGGGCCGCGTCCAGATCCGTTAGGACCGGGGACAGTCAGATCCCACACGAAGCGATTGAGACCGGCTTTTCGAGTCGGCGCAGCGGCGCCTCCCTGACGCTGGAAGGGCCCCCGCATCTCCTGAGCCCGCTCGGTGGTCATGCCGGGCCCTGAGCTCTCAAACGTCCGCACGGACGCACCCGCGCCATCGAGGATCTCGATGGACACTGCGCGTGCCTCGGTCGTGAGCATGTAGTCGAGTTCAGCGCCGAGCCGCGAGTACTGCGGTTGATCCGGCGTTCCTCCTCCGAAACCCCCGAAACCGCCTCCGCGCATGCGGTAGGCGTCGATCGGCTGGAAGAAGAACGGTCCGGCTGCGGCCATCGCCTCGTCCATCTGCCGCAGGGGCGTGATGTTGTCCATGATCCAGAACGACCGGCCCATGGTGGAGATCACCAGGTCACCCTGGTGGATCTTCATGTCGGTGATGGGCGTCCGCGGCAGATTGAACTGAAACTGCTCCCAGCTCTCTCCGTCGTTGAAGGAGACGAACATTCCGAACTCCGTCCCGGCATAGAGCAGACCCTCCCGCACCGGGTCTTCACGCACCACACGCGTGGCATGGTGCATGGGAATCCCGTTGTCGCCCGGCGTGAGCAAGGTCCAGCTCTCGCCGTAGTCTTCGGTCTTGTAGATGAACGGTGTCAGATCGCCAAGCAGCGTACGGTATCCCGCGAAATAGGCCTTTGCGGCGTTGTGCGGTGAAGCATCGATCGTCTGGATACGTCCTTCGGGTGGCATGCCTCGCGGAGTCACGTTCTTCCACGTGCGCCCACCGTCTCGTGTTACTTGAACGGGCCCGTCATTCGCACCGCTCCAGATGACCCCTGGCGTCACCGGCGATTCTTCGACCGCGTAGAGAACCGAGTAGTGCTCTTCACCTGTGATGTCGCGCGTGATGGGAGTTCCCGAAACGACCTGCCGCTCGGGCCGATAGGCCGTCAGATCCGGACTGATCTGTTCCCACGTCACGCCTTCGTCGGTGGTCTTGTGCACGTACTGCGACCCGTGATAGACGGTGCTCGCATCGTGCGGAGACACCTCGATCGGTACCACGCGCTGGAAGCGGTACGGCAGAGCGGAGGGATTCACGCCATACAGATTCACGAAGCCGACGTAGTATTGCTTTTCCTGCCCCGTGACCTGGTTGTATCGGCCGAAACGCCCCTTGCAGTTCGAATAGACGATCGTCGGGTCACCGGGCTTCGGAACCGCAGGACCGGTTTCACAGCCGCCCACGGCTTCCCAGTTCCCCTGGTGTCCCCCCTCGGACGGAGTGCCGGGGAGATTGCTCGGGACGCGGATGGTCGTGTTGTCCTGCTGGCCCGAGTAGAGCCAGTACGGGAACTGGTCGTCGATGTCGACGGAGTACAACTCAGCAGTCGGTTGATTGAACTGTGTCGACCACGTGCGCCCCCCGTCCATCGTGACGTTGGCGCCGCCGTCGTTGGACTGGACCTGGATCAGCGGGTTGTCCGGATTGATCCAGAGGTCGTGGTTGTCTCCGTGGGGCGTCGACACACGAGCGAACGTGCGGCCTCCGTCGGTCGACTCGTAGTACCCTTCGTTGTTGATGTAGACGTGGTCGGCGTTCGTCGGATCCGCCGTCACGCCCGTGTAGTAGAAGGGTCGATTCATGATGCCGCGCTGGTTACTCACCATCGCCCACGTCTCACCGAAGTCCTCGGAGCGGTAGAGTCCCTCGTTCGGATCGGTCGTCTCGACGAGGGCATACACGCGGTTCGGCGCGTCCGGAGATACGGAGAGGTCGATCTTGCCGATCAGCCCCGTTGGTAGCCCCTGAGTGACGATACGCCACGTGTTCCCCGCGTCGGTTGACTTCCAGATCCCGTTTTCACGGCCAGACGCTTCCATCCCCGAGATGATCGTCCAGGGCTGACGCTGTCCGCGCCACATCGCCGCGTAGAGCTCATTCGGGTTGGCGGGATTGATCTCGAGATCGATCGCCCCCACCGAGTCCGATGTGAACAACACCTGGTCCCACGAGCGGCCACCGTCCCGAGTCCGGAACACCCCACGCTCGATGGACTTGGCCCACGGATTCCCCAAAGCGGCAACGTACGCCACATCGGCGTTTGTGGGGTGCACCTCGACGGCGCCCAACTGACCCATCTCGACGAGCCCCCGGCGTTCCCAAGTCTCCCCCGCATCGTCCGACCGGTAGATACCGCGCCCGATGATTACGTTCGAGCGAATCCCGTCGGAGCCCGTACCTACGTAGACGACATCAGGATCGGAGGGGGCGACACGAATCGACCCGATCGAACCCGTCTCGAAGAAGCCGTCCGAGATGGGCCTCCACGTGGTGCCGTAGTCCTCGGTCTTCCAAAGGCCACCGCCCGTCGCACCCATGTAGAAGGTGAGGGGATGGGCTCGGTGCCCCGCGACCGCTGTGACACGCCCGCCACGGGACGGACCCACGTTCCGGTAGCTGAGGTCGGAGAACGTGCGCTCCACACCCGAGACTTCCTCTTGGGCCGCCACGGCCGCTGGGAGGAGGGTGGACGCCCCGATCAGGGCGAAAGAAACGGTTGCGCAAAGGGCCAATGCCCTCGCACGGGGACACCACGAAGTGCGACTCATGTTCCTGCTCCGGCGTTCGTCTATTAGGGACGCTGAGAATGCTCGTCGCACTCCCGAGGGTCAACCTAAACGACACCCGGGGCCCCGAAGTCGTTGGCCATCCCTTGTTCGAAACTCTATCTATAGATATTCGTATAGATACATGTTCGTACACATAACGCCGAGACCCATGACACGCCACACCAAACTCAAACCACACTGGTTCCACATTCTCCTCTCGCTGGCCGATCGCGACCTGCACGGTACCGCGATCATGGAGGAAGTCCTGGAGCGGACCGAAAGCCACATGCGCTTGTGGCCGGGAAAGCTCTACGGGGCACTCAAGGAACTGGCTGACGCCGAGTTGATTACGGAAGTCGACGCGCCCGACGACGCACCGACGGAAGGGGGCAAGCGCCGCTTCTACTCCATTACCCGGACGGGTCGACTCACGCTGCACGAAGAAGTCGAGCGCCTCGCGGTCCTGGTCCGAATCGCACGCTCCAAGGGCGCAGGCGGAGACGTCGCGTGACGCAGAACCGCCGCCGGGCACGAACCGCCTATCGGTTCATGCTTCGAGCGTACCCCGAAGACTTTCGCGACCGCTATGGGGCCGAAATGGAGGAAGCGTTCCTGGCCCTTTTACACCTCGACGAGTCTCGGAGCGGCGCGCTCGGAGCGGCCCGGTGCTGGGCCGGGGCCGCGGCGGACTCCATTCGGGGCGGCACGGCCGCCCGGCTCACTCGGAAATCTGAACAAGGAAGGGGGGATGTGATGGGAACGCTCTTTTCGGACATCAACTACGCCGTTCGATCTCTCGTTCGGCGTCCGGTCTTCGCGTGTACGGCGATCGCCACGATCGCGATCGGGATCGGGGTGAACGCAGCGGTCTTCACGGTGGTGAACGGATTCATGTTCACCCCCCTCCCCTACGAGGAGCCCGACGAACTCATCGCGATCTGGGCGGCTCAGCCGAGCCTGGGCTGGTCGGGCACCGACGTCAACCACGCGGACGCATGGGACTGGAGGGAGCGAGCGGCCACGTTGGATGATCTCGCCGTGTTCAACAACGCCGGCTTCAACCTCACGGGTGGTGATGCTCCGGAATTGGTCTCCGGCGTTCGTGTCACGCCGAACTTCCTGTCGCTCGTGGGTCGAGCTCCGGCCCTCGGCCGCGACTTCGAGCCTACGGAGATCGGCCCGGGCCGCGACGGGGTCGTGATTCTGATGGACGGATTCTGGGAGCGTCGCTTCGCGCGAGACATGGACGTGCTGGGCTCCACGCTGATGCTCGACGGGGAGCAGGTCGTGGTCGTCGGCATCATGCCCCCCGATTTCCTCTACCACCGTGGCCGGCCCGATCTGATTCGGCCGTGGCATTTCGAGATGGCCGGGGCCCCTCGGGCCAACCACTCCGCGAACGCGATCGCTCGTATGACGTCCGCCGCCGGAATCGACGCCACTCGTGCAGAGTTGCTCGACATCGCTGGCCAGCTCGCGAACGAATACCCGGAGAACGAGGGCTGGACCCTGTCGGTAACCACGCTCCAGGTCGAGGTCATTGGAGAAGTGGCTGCGCAGGCATCCGTCGTCCTCATGGGTGCAGTCGGATTCATCCTCCTGATGGCCTGCGTGAACGTGGCCAACCTCCTGCTGGCACGCGCTGGCACGCGCACGCGAGAGATCGCGGTGAGAGTCGCACTCGGGGCCGGACGGGGTCGCGTCGTGCGACAGCTGCTCACCGAGAGTCTCGTCCTGGCGATGTCGGGGGGAGTCCTGGGACTCCTCATGGCGAACTGGGGTTATCGAGCCATCGTGTCGGCGCTTCCGCCCAACCTCCCACCGGTCTTCCAGTTCGAAATGGACGGGACGGTGCTCGCATTTACCGCCGCGATCACGGTAGGCGCAGCGCTCCTCTTCGGAACTCTCCCCGCGCTCCGGGCCAGCGGCGATCAGGGCGGCGCCCTCAAGGACGGTGCACGATCGGGGTCCAGTCGAAGGTCGAGCAGATTCGCGGGGGCGTTGGTGGTGATGCAGACCGCGATGGCTGTTGTGCTCCTCGTAGGCGGCGGCCTGCTCATGAAGAGCGTAGCCGGGATGCGATCACAGGACTTTGGCTTCGAGCCAGAGAATGTGCTCACCGCCCGCCTCTCGCTTCCCCAGGCGCAATACGCCTCGAAGGAGGTCTCCGAAAACTATTGGCGGGATGTGACCGAGCGGATCCGAGACATCCCCGGCGTACTGTCGGCCGGAACCACTCAGAGCCATCCGCTGATGGGATCCAACTGGGGCCGGACCGTTACGATCGCCGGACAAGACCTGGCGGAAGACCAGGCCCGCACCGTCCGCCTCACGCTCGCTTCCCCGGGCCTTTTCGAGGCGCTCAGGTTCGGCATGGTTCAGGGTCGAGTCTTCTCCGACGACGACGGCCCCGATGCACCCCAGGTAGCGATCGTGAATGAAGCGTTCGTCGAACGCTATCTCGGTCCCAACGACGATCCGTTGGCGCAGACGTTGCTGTCCGGAGAGATGTTCGAGGCGTCGGTGATTGGTGTCGTGCACAATGTCATTGAACGAGGGGTCGATGACCCCTCGGAGCCGGCACTCTACCTGCCCATCGCGCAATCAGATATTCGGACGCGGTCGCTCGTGCTGCGCACCGCCGCAGATCCAACGGCCATGGTCTCGGCCGTACAGGAAGCGGTCTGGGCCGTGGACGCGGACCTGCCGATCTACCAGGTGCAGACCATGCGCACCGTTATCGACGATCGAGTCGGTGGATTCGCCGTGATCGGCAATCTGATGGGCGTCTTCGCTGTGATATCCCTGCTGCTCGGCGCCGTCGGCATCTACGGCGTCACGGCGTTCACGGCCGGTCAGCGGACGAATGAGATCGGGGTTCGGTTGGCCATGGGCGCGGAGCGTGCCGACGTCGTCCGCATGGTGGTCGGCCAGGGAGCTCGGCGGACCGTCCTCGGACTCACGGTCGGGATGGGACTCGCGGCCTTGATGGGCGGAGCGATGTCCAGAATCCTCATCGGGGTGAGCCCGCGAGACCCCATGACCTTCGGCGTGGTCCTAGTCCTTCTGTCGGGCATTTCCTTCTTCGGCCTGTACGTCCCGGCGAAGAAAGCGTCTCAGATAGATCCCGTCCGCGCGCTGGCGGCCGAATAATGTCGGACGGAGCGCGCGGCGATCGCCTGGCCTCAACGCTTTCGCTGCAATGCTAGAGCAGGCTCAACGCCCAGAGCGCGAACGTGTCGCACAACGCGTCCAGAACCTGGTCATCGGTGCGACCCGATCGTTTCGGAACGTGAAAGCCATGGTCGGCGTCTTCCACAATGTGGAGCGTCGGCCGTGGCGTCACTCCCTCCAGTAGCGGCGCCAGGAGCTCGAGGTTCGCCAGCTTGTCGCGCGTCCCCTGCAGGAAGAGCATGGGGAGCCCGACGGTAGCGAGATGAGCACCTCGGTCGGCGGAGTCTCTCCCGGGTGCGTGGAGCGGAAAGCCGAAAAATGCGAGACCCAGAACGCCGGGCAGCGCCTGTGTCGACGCCGCCGTGGACGTCATCCGGCCACCCATGGACTTGCCCCCGGCGACCAGGGGCAGATCCGGCGCGAGTCGAGCCGCCTCGGCCGCCGCAGACCGCACCGTTTTCACGAGTATCGGAGCCGGATTGGGCAGCTTCCGCCCCGACTCCGTGTACGGGAACTGATACCGGAAGGTGGCCACGCCCCGCTCGGCGAGCCGAACGCTACACCCCTCCATGAAGGAGTGGCTCATGCCGGCCCCGGCTCCGTGGCCGAACACGTAGAGACACTTCGCACCTGTCGGTCGCATCAGGAGTCCTGATACCTCTCCCGACGAATCGGTCGCGACAAAACGGTGTTCGGAAATGGGCGGCATGGCTCAGAAGATCCGAACAGCCACGAAGGCGCCGAGGTACCCCAGCATCAGCATGTATCCGAACTGCGCGGCGGGCCACTTCCAGCCCCCTGTCTCGCGCCTCATGACCGCGACCGTGGACATGCACTGCAAGGCAAAGGCGAAGAAGACCAGCAGTCCGATCGCGGCACCGGGACTAAGATCCCTGCGCAACACCTCTTGGAGAGCCACCGACTCTTCGTCCGCGGTCTCGACTCCATAGATCGTCCCCAACGTTCCGACGATGACTTCACGGGCAGCCAGCGAGGTCACGAGTCCGATACCTATGCGCCAGTCGAAGCCAAGAGGAGCGATCGCAGGCTCGATAGCGTGCCCGATCATGCCGAGCGCACTCTCTTCGATGTCGGGCGCGCCCAACTCGGTCCTGGGGAACTGCATGAGCACCCAGAGCACGATGGCCACCGCAAAAATGATTCGCCCCGCACGGCGCAGGAACACCTTGCTCCGATCAAGTAGGCGGAGTGCAAGCGTCTTCGGTGAGGGAAGCCGATAGGGTGGCAACTCCATCAGAAAAGAGGACGGTTGCGCCTTCAGCAATGTCCGCTTCAGGAGGAAGGCGGTCCCCACCGCCGCGATGATCCCGAGCGCATAGAGACCAAGCAGTACCGCCGCGCGCTTGCTCATGAACGGCCCGAGGAGCTGCTCGTCGGGAATAAACGCCGCGATCAGCAACGCGTACACCGGAAGTCGAGCCGAGCACGTCATGAATGGGGTCACGAAGATCGTAGCGAGTCGGTCCCGATCGTCCTCGATGGTGCGAGCCGCCAGAATCGCAGGCACGGCACACGCATATCCGGAAAGGAGCGGAAGGAACGCTCGACCCTGTAGGCCAGCCCGATACATCATGCGATCGGCGATCACGGCTGCTCGCGCCATGTAGCCCGAGTCCTCGAGGATTCCGAGGAAGAGAAACAAGATCAGAATCTGGGGAAGAAATACGACGACCGAGCCAACGCCCGCCCACACACCGTCGACAAGCAGGGAGCGAAGCCAGGTATCGGGCATCGCTCCGGCGACCCAGTTCCCCGACGAAGACACGAGGAATTCGACTCCGTCCATTAGCGGAACGGCCCATGTGAAGATCGACTCGAAGACGAGGATGATTACCGCGAGGAAGACGAGCGGACCCCCCCAGCGATGCAGGAAGAGCGAGTCCAGCCGTTCGCTGAACCGGGAAGGTCCCGGTGGAACGAAACCAGCCACACGTACGGCCTCGCGCACCATGTTCCGTCGGGCGGCAAAGGCGTCGAGCATCGGCAAGGACTGGCCTCGGGGCACGTTCGACAGCGTCCGCGGACTTCCGGGTTCCGAGGGGTCGAGGGGTCGAGCCCGGGACAGGAAGGCCCGTACCGAATCGAGGCCCTGGCCTGTGCGCGCACTCGTGCGAGCGATCTCGACCCCAAGGTGTTCGGCCAGCGCTGCGTCGACGATACGACCGCCGCGGCTCTCCAACTCGTCCGACATGTTCAGGACGAGGAGCGTCGGCACATCGAGCTCGAGGACTGGCTCCACCAGCATGAGCTGGTTCTCCAACCGAGTCGCATCGACGATGAGGATCAGCGCGTCGGGTGGTCGAACGCCGGCTACCCTGCCTTCGAGAACATCTCGCGTGACTTTCTCATCCAGCGTGCGCGCGGAGAAGCCATGTACGCCGGGCAAGTCGACGACATCGACCTCCTTGCCGTCCAGAAGGCGGACCCGGCCAACGTGCTTCTCGACGGTGACCCCTGGATAGTTCGCGACCTTCTGGCGAAGCCCTGTCAGCTGGTTGAAAAGCGTGGTCTTGCCCGAGTTGGGCGGCCCGACGAGGGCTACGACCGGGGCACGATCCGGATCTTCGAGGGCGGTGCCACCAGCACGGTCGCCGGGGGTGATACCGACAGACTCAAATTGATCCAAGACTGGGGAAGCGCCTCAGTCCGCGTCCTGCAAATGGGATAGGATCCGGACGCACAGGCAATCGGCGGTCTCTCGGCGTAGGGCGAGCAACGAACCATCGATCGAAACGATCGGGTCGCCCGAAGGCGAGATGCGAACCGGGCAGATGCGGCACCCCGGCAGCAAACCGCGCTCCAGGAGTGGTTCGGCAAGCTCCAACGGCAGATCAATAGACACCAGTTCCACTTCTTGCCGAAGGGGAATGTCGCCGAGGCGCAACGAGCCCAAGCCGCCCGTAGGGGCGCTCTTCACGACTGGCAGTGCTCGCGCCATTGAATCCACGGAGGTTCCTATGAACTCACCTTCAGATCGAGTCGAAGATGAGAATGAAATTGACTCTCAACTAAGGTACACCACGCTCCCGGCCCGCACCAGTTGAACGAATCTCGCCCCGCCATAATCGATAGGTGGATCATCCCGGACAGTGTCGGCCCGAAACTGACTCAGGCGGCGAGTAGTCTCCAGACCTGGGCGACGAGAAAGCAGACGACGACTCCGAGCACCACGGGCAACATCGTCGCCACCGTGGTCCATCGCGCGCTCCGAGTTTCCTTGTAGATCGTATAGATCGTCGTCGAGCACGGATTGTGGAGGAGGCTGAAGAGCATGAGGCTCACCGCGGTCAGTAGAGTCCATCCCCCGGCCCGAAGCAGGTCACCCGTCGCGGCGACCGAATCCAGCTCGAACATGACGCCGGCACCCGCGCCACCGTCTCCACCGCTCGTCAGCACCGTCAACATGAGCACGGTCGGGATGACGATCTCGTTGGCCGGAATCGCGACGACGTAGGCCAGCAAGATCACGCCGTTCATGCCCAGCAGGAGCCCAAAGGGATCGAGCCAACTAACCGCGTGCTGTGCGAGACTCACCCCGCCGACTGTGATATTCGAGACCAGCCAGATCACGGCGCCGGCTGGGATCGCAAAGACGACCGCCCGCCACAGGACGATCATGGTCCGGTCGATGAGGGAGGTGTAGAGGGTCTGAAGGATGCGGGGAGGACGATACGGCGGAAGCTCGAGGCTGAAGCTCGTGGCCTCACCACGAAGGACCGTCCGCGACAGCAGCCAGGACGAAACGAACATCATGACGATCCCGAGCAGTGCGATGCCCACGACGGCCGCCGCGCTCACGAGGCCCCCGAGTTGCGAGGGCGCCAGGGCCCCGATGAAGATCGTCGCGATCAGGATCTGAGTCGGCCACCGCCCGTTACACAGCGAGAAGTTGTTCGTGATGATCGCGATCAGGCGCTCTCGTGGACTGTCAATGACACGTGTCGCGACCACACCTGCAGCGTTGCAGCCGAAGCCCATGCACATCGTGAGCGCCTGCTTTCCGTGCGCGCCCGCCTTCTTGAACATCGAGTCGAGATTGAACGCGACGCGCGGCAAGTAGCCGAAGTCTTCGAGTAGCGTGAACAGCGGAAAGAAAATGGCCATGGGTGGCAGCATCACGCTGATCACCCAAGCGGTCGCGAGATACACGCCATCCAGCAGGAAGCCATCGAGCCACCACGGTATCGACATCGCCGCCGCGATACCCTTGAGCCAGGTGTGACCGTTGTCGATGAGCAGCGTCGCGAGCATCGCAGACGGTACGTTGGCCCCCTCGATCGTCAGCCAGAAGACGACTGCGAGAATCATCAGCATGAGGGGAAAACCGAATATGCGGCTCGTTAGGAGGTCATCGAGCTTTCTGTCGAACGCGAAGCCAGCCTTGGCGAGGCCGCGCTTCTGCGCTGCGTTCGCGATCGTCTCGGCGGCACTGTAGACGTGCTCCGTAACCAGATCGTGGAAGTCCGGGGGAAGCTCCCAGCGCAACCGCGTGGCGGCATCGAGAACCTTTTGGCGCGCATACTCCGGTGGCGGATCCATCTCGGTCACCGAGTCGTGTCTCCCGAGCTGCCCGAGTTCTCCCGAGGTGACCGCTTCCTGTACGGCTTCGTCCGCGTTGAGCAGCCGAAGCGCCACCCATCGGCTGTTCGGCACCTCAGGGAAAACCTCCTCGACCACGGGCACGAGTCGCTCGATCGCGTGCTCGACGTCTGGAGCGTGTTGCGCGAGGCGGAACGGTTTTGTGTCTCGCTTACCCAACGCTACGTCGTGCGCCGCGGCGAGTAGCTCGGGAATGCCGATGCCCTCCCTGGCCGTTCCGGGTACCACGGGCACCCCGAGTTCCTTCTCCAATTTCCCCGGATCGACGGCGATCCCATGCCGGCGGGCTTCGTCCATGAGGTTGAGGTAAACGACCACTCGATCGGTGATCTCAAGAATCTGAAGGACCAGGTTCAGGTTTCTCTCGAGACGGGTCGCGTCGACGACGACGACGGTCACATCCGGCCGGCCGAAGAGCACGAAATCACGCGCCACCTCTTCGTCCTCACTACCGGCTTGTAGTGAATAGGTCCCGGGGAGATCGACGACCTTTACTCGTTGCCCTTCGTGCCCAAACGCACCCTCGGCGCGGACGACCGTCTTGCCGGGCCAATTACCCGTGTGCTGTCGCAGGCCTGTCAATTCATTAAAGACAGTGCTTTTGCCCACGTTGGGATTTCCAGCCAAGGCGACCAGGTAATCCCACTTGTCCGGGCTAAGACCGAGCCGGACGAGGCTTTGGGTGCGATGCTGCGCGCACGACCCACACGAGTCCAGGGCGAGCGACGCCATCAGGCCACCTCCTCACTGCTCAGTTGCTGATCGTCGACTCGAATCCACTCTGCTTGTTCTCGCCGCAGAGCAATGAGCGCTCCGCGAATACGATAGGCGACGGGATCTCCTGCCGCGCTGCCAAAGGCGGCACCGATGACGGTGCCACGGACGACGCCCAGGTCGAGGAGGCGGCGGCGCTGAGAGCCTTGGCATGCCGGTGAGATTCCAACCACGCGGGCCTCTGACCCCGGCCGAACGTCGTGGAGCGTGGCGACGGCCGTGTCTGCACTCTCCCCTTTCGGGAGCATCCTCACCGTGACATTTCGAGCAATCACAACGTCGATCGACCACTCACGGCCTCGCGCCCGCACCTTCACGTCCCGATCCGACCGTTCGATGACCGCGAGGCGCGCGCCGAGGTCCAGACCATCCTCGAGAAGGGCGTCGTAGATCTCACTCGGCTCGTCCTCGAGATGAACGATCTCGACCGTCCGACCTGCCTCTGCCCCCGCGAGTGACAGCCGCTCGGTCCTCGGAATATGGCCGCCCGCGGTCGGGATCGGGTCTCCATGAGGGTCCCATGCCGGGTGGCCGAGCCGAGCCGCTAGGACCTCGGTCTCCTCGACCGAAAGAGCATGCTCCATTCGCTCCGCCTCGGCGTGCCACTCGCCCGGAGGGACGCCTGTACGGTCCGCGAGGTAACGCTCCCACAGACGATGGGAGCGGACCAAGCGCAACGCGGAGTCACGTCCTGCGGCGGTGAGGCGGGGACCGGCTTCCTCGCTCCGGATCAACTCGGCCTCCGCAAGGCGCCTGTGCAGTGCCGCCGCCCGCCCGGTCGATACTTCGAGCTGCCCCGCGAGACTCTCCAACGTGCACTCACGCCCCATGCTCTCGCACGTGTAGACGTGTTTGAGAGCGTCTTCGAGGAGCACCTGTTCGCTGTGGTCGGACATGCGGAGCAGTCGCATGACGAGTCCGAGCCGAGGCCAGAACAGCAATACGGCCACGAGGACCAGTGTTGCGAAGACCGAGAGTGCGAGTACGGGATCGACCATGGGTTCGACGGTTTCAAGTAATTTAGGCTAGCCTAAATTTCTACCCAGGCACGGCAATGTCAAGCAGGCGCCCCGTTGCCCCTCGCCGGGGCTCCGGCGAAGCTGTGGTCATGTCGAACAAACGGAAGGCGGCTGGGCTCGCCGAAGTCGTGGCAGCCGTACTCGCCGTGGGAGCCAGTGCCGGGCCGCTTTCGGGTCAGATCTCCGATGTGTCTCCCCTGTGTGCGGCCACTCCCCAGGCGACGGGGGCCTCGCTCTTCACAGAGGATGCGGCCGTGCCTGTGGCCGCCGACTCCCGTCAGGGCCAGGCGGCGACGGACCTCTATTGCATCGAACTGTTCTCGACGGTCCGAGGGGGCGATGCAGCCGGAGTGGTCGCCCTTGGACGACCGTGGTCACCCTTCGGAGTGACGGTGACGCCCGAAGGGAGGCATCGCCACGCACTCACAGCATGGATCGAACGCCTCCCGGACCCGACGACGCTCGGGCCATACACCACCTACATCGCGTGGGCGACGCCCCTGGCGCTTGATCCCGTCGTGAAGCTGGGAGTGGTAGGGAACGGGCGAAACGCGCTGGGCGAAGTAGCGTTCAATAAGTACCTCATTCTCGTGACGGCCGAGGTCTCGACGGATGTCACCGAGCGCACCGGGCCCATCATCATTCGGGGACGCTCGCCCTCGAGTCGGATGGAGGCACACGACCTGATGGCGCTTGCACCCGCAGCAGAGGAAGGCGTCGTGACCGGGCCCATGGCCCCCGGCCATGACATGGGCGCGATGGGCTCCGCCGACGACGACCCCTGGCCGCTGCCCCCCTCGTATGAAGGTGTCCCCATGCTCCCGGGAGTCATGGAATCGCGCCCCAGGGGGACACCGTTCCGACCAACGCCCGTCGACCCCGCACTCCTACCCTCTGCGCTGCCCCGGACGGTTGTCGACCTCCCTGATGGCGGGACGCTGGACCTGACGTCGGGCTTCGTGAAGAAACGAATCGACGGGCGTGACATCGTGATGATGGCCTTCAATGGGCAGATCCCAGGCCCGTTGGTCCGGGTCGGCGAAGCGTCCACGATCTTCGTGAACTTCACGAACGAGACTCCGATGCCCACCGCCGTTCATTGGCACGGCATTCGCCTCGACAATCGCTTCGACGGAGTGCCCGGCGTCACGCAGGAAGCCGTCCAACCCGGTCAGACGTTCCGATACCAGATCCACTTCAAGGACCCGGGGATCTACTGGTACCACCCTCATCACCGGGAAGACGTACAGCAAGAACTCGGACTCGCCGGCAACATGCTCGTCGAGCCCATCTCGGAGTCTTACTACAACTCCGTCGACAAGGAGGAAGTCCTGATGCTCGACGACCTTCTCTTGTCGGACGATGACGTCGTCGCCTTCGGGGCAGCGGCTGCGAACTACATGCTGATGGGGCGCTTCGGAAACATCTTCCTGACCAACGGAGAGCCAGAGTACGGGCTCGACGTCGATGCTGGGGAGGTCGTGCGCTTTCACCTCACCAATGCGTCGAATACGCGCACGTTCAATCTGTCGTTCCGCTCAACCGCGAATCCGGACGCACCACCCCTGCCTCTGAAAGTCGTCGCATCGGACGTCGGCAGATTCGAGCGAGAGACGATGGCCGGGAGCGCCGTGCTCGCGCCAGCCGAGCGCTACGTCATCGAAGTGCACTTCCCCGAAGCCGGCGCCTACACGCTGACCAACCACGTCCAGGGCATTAACCACCGACAGGGCATCTTTCTGGAGGAGGTGTCCCACCTCGGCACGGTGGCCGTATCAGGTGTCTCGCCCCAAGGCGCAGCAGACCCGCTCGCCGAGACTCACAGTCACCCGTTCGCCACGCTGCGGGCATATCCGGAGGTGATCGCGGACATCGACCGGTACCGCGATCGATTCGACTCCGAGCCGGACCACGAACTCGTGCTCACGCTGGAAGTCGACAGCCTACCGATGGTCATCGCGCAGTCGATGAGTCTCGACTGGGTGTACTTCAATCCGGTGGAGTGGACCGGCACGATGCCGATCATGAATTGGGCGACGAGCAGTCCCGAGATCGCGTGGCTCATTCGAGATCCTCGCACCGGCGCCGAGAATGAAGACATCGACTGGCGCTTCCGGGTCGGTGATGTGGTCAAGGTCCGAGTGGTCAACGACCGCGAGGCGTTTCACGCCATGCAGCATCCCCTTCACATCCACGGCCAGCGGTTTCTCGTGCTCGAACAGAACGGCGTTCGCAACGAGAACATGGTGTGGAAGGACACCGTTCTGTTGCCGACAGGCTCCACGACAGACATCCTCCTCGAGCTGTCCAATCCAGGACGCTGGATGGTGCACTGCCACATCGCGGAGCATCTGGAGTCCGGCATGAAATTCGTCTTCGACGTCGAAGGAAACTGACATGAGATCTTCTGCGGTCGTCTGTATCGCCCTGGCCCTGCTCCTGCCTCACCCCGCATCCACGCAGAATTTCAGCGAGTTCGTCGCCGTGCGCGGCCCGACGATCGCGCTCACACACGCGAAGGTCATCGACGGGACGGGAGCCCCGGCGAAGCTGGACCAGACGATTCTGATCGAGGGGGATCGGATCACCGCCATCGGTGCGTCCGGGACGGTCCGTGTGCCCCAGAACGCCACGATCGTCGACTTGTCAGGTCAGACGGTGATCCCGGGACTCGTGGGCCTCCACGATCACAGCTACTACACGGGGGGGAACGGACGAGCGGCGCAGCTGTCGTTCTCAGGATCGCGTCTGTACCTCGCGTCCGGAGTCACGACAATCCGCACGACGGGCGCCCAACAACCCTATGCCGAACTGAACCTCAAGCGGGAGATCGACGCCGGGCGGGTGGTCGGGCCCACGATGTTCCCGACGGGCCCTTATCTGACCGGCGAACAGGGGGCCGAGACCATGACGCGCCTCGAGGGGCCCGACCAGGCCCGACGCGTCGTTCGGTACTGGGCCGAAGAAGGCGTGACCTGGTTCAAGGCCTACACGTGGATTTCGCGCGCCGAGTTGGGGGCTGCGATCGACGAAGCACATGCGAACGGAGTGAAGGTGACCGCGCACTTGTGTTCGGTCGGCTATCGAGAGGCTGTGGCACTCGGCATCGACAATCTCGAACACGGCCTGTTCGCCAACAGCGAGTACGACCCGAACAAGCGACCGGACGAGTGCCCACCCGGCTTCCGCGGAGGTTACGCCGATCTGGACGTGAACGGCCCCGAGGTCCAGGCGACGTTTCGTGACATGATCGAGGCCGGCGTCGCGATGACGTCGACGCTGGTGGTCTACGAAATTTCCGTCTCGGGGCGGCCGCCGATCGACGAGCGGGTCTACGATGTCCTCGCGCCGGAGATCGCGGCCGAAGTACGAGCGATCGCGATCGACCGTCGCGCGGGCCGCGGGTCCATCGACCCGGCGGTCTTCGCGAAGGCCATGGAGTACGAGCGGGCATTCGTCGCCGCGGGCGGGCTGTTGGGTGCCGGCGTCGATCCGACAGGATACGGCGCCGCACCGCCCGGGTACGGGGACCAACGCAACTACGAGCTCCTGCTCGAAGCAGGGTTCACGGCTCCGGAGGTCGTTCAGATCATGAGCCTGAACGGGGCGCGAGTTCTGGATATCGACCAGGACGTGGGTAGCGTGACCGTCGGCAAGGTCGCGGACCTCGTCGTCATCGAAGCGGATCTCGAGGCCGTCGGAAATCTGCACGCTACCAGCATCGTCTTCCGCCATGGCGTCGGCTGGGACTCGAAGAAGCTCATCGAGTCCATCCGGGGCGTGGTGGGAATCCGCTGAGCCCAACCCAGACCCGAGTATCGTGGGATACCTGATTGCAGCGCTCGTGGCACCGGTCTTTGGACCGGTGCTGTATCGGTCCCTCCACGAGCACCCGACTGCGGTCCGTTTCGTAGACGGCTTCGTGTATCTGGCCGTCCCACTGCTCGTCGCCTGGCAGGTGCTCCCCCACGCCTGGGCGGAGCGGAGCTTCGTCACCGTCGCGGCCCTGGGAATCGGCTTCCTGGTGCCGGCCGTGCTCGAGCGGCTGTCGCACGCATTGGAGCACCGCGCCGACAACATGGCGTTGGTGGGAGGCCTCTCCGGACTCGTGATGCACGCAGTGCTCGAGGGAGCTGCATTCGTGCCCCTCGAAGGCGCCGTCGCTACGCCATTCGCGATGGCCGTCATCCTGCACAGAATTCCGGTGAGCCTGGTCATCTGGTGGTTGATCTGCCCGCGCTTCGGATCGATCGCCGCCGCTGCGGGCGTTGGGTCGATCGTGGTCGGGACCCTGGCGGGCTACGGGCTGGGCGTGGAGTTTCTTGGTACAGTGCACGGCCCCACCGTCGAGCTCTATCAAGCCTTCGTCAGCGGTTCACTCGTGCACGTGGTCTTCCATCAGGGCAGGCACGATCACCAGCACGACCACGACCATCCCCACCATCACGCGCACTAACAGGCCCGTTTCGGCCACTCATCGAGGCTCTCTCATGCGTCTTCGTCTGCCAGTGTTCGCGCTCCTCGCGCTCGCATCTTCCGCCTCCGCCCAGCAACGCCCATCCGCGGGACCCATGATCGAGTCGGCAGGCGCCGTATTCTCGGTCGACCCCGATATCGCGGTCGACAAGAATCAGTACTACAAGGTCGCGTTCGAGATCGCGACGCCTGCCTCCTCGCCTGAGGCTATGAACCAGACCATCAATACCGTAGCCCGATTCCTGAACATGCACGCGCAGGCCGGTGTCGCCGAAGACCATCTCAGTGGGGCGATCGTCGCCCACGGCGGGGCCTCATTTGAACTGCTCAACGATGCGGCGTATCGGGCTCGTCATGGCGTGGACAATCCGAACGCGCAGCTCATTCGAGAACTCCTGGACGCGGGCCAGCCCGTCATCTTGTGCGGCCAAAGTGCGGCGTCGCGGGGCATCGTGAAGGAGGACCTGATTCCCGGAGTCCAGGTAGCGCTGTCTGCGATGACCGCCTTCCTGATGCTTCAGGAGCGTGGGTATCGGGTAAACCCCTGGTAGGTGGCGGCGCGAATAACCCCCTCCTAGGGAACCTCCGCACAAGGCTCCCTGGTTGCGTATCGGCGCCCGAGAGCGGATTCTGATTGCTTGGAGTTGGCCACGCATGCTACGGAGGTTGCGATCATGATCAAGCAGCACGTCTCCCGTCGAGGTTTCGTTGGAGGTGCAGCCGCAGCGCTCGGCACCGTAGCCCTCAATCCACAGGCCGCCCTGGCCAGAGGCATTCCGCTGCGTCCCGGCGGCCCTCGCTTCTGGGCCGAGGACGACGCGTACGATGCCCTCGCGAAGATTTCGTTCAACGAGAACCCGTACGGTCCGTCCGAGAAGGCGCTCGAGGCGATGACCTACGCGTTCAAGTACTCGATGCGCTATGGCTACCCCGATGCTGGCGTGACTCAGGCGGTCGCGGACTTCCACGGCGTCCACCGAAACCAGCTATTGATCGGCGCGGGTTCGGGTGAAATCCTCGAAGTCGTGGGCCTGACGTACCTCGGTCAGGGCAAGAAGGTGATCGGTGTGGAGCCGTCGTATGGGCAGGTCTACTCGCACGCCAGCGGGATCGACGCAGATTCGGTCCTGCTTCCGCTCGAGGCCGACCACAGCCAGAACATTCAGAGGATGGTCGACGCCACGAACCGGAACTACCGCGACGTCGGCTTCGTCTACCTTTGCAACCCGAACAACCCGACCGGCCGTACCGTAAGCGCCGCGGAAATCCAATACCTTCTCGAGAACATCCCGGAGGACGTGCCCGTTCTCATCGACGAGGCCTACCATCACTTCGTCCGCGACCCCGCCTACGAAGAGTCGATCAAGCATGTCATCGACGGACGCAAGGTCATCGTCGCACGGACGTTCTCGAAGATTTACGGCATGGCCGCGATTCGTATCGGCTTCGCGATTGCGCCACCCGAAATGATCCAGGAAATGGCGACCTATAGCACCGGCAGCGTGAACGTCCTCGCCAAGTGGGGCGCGGTCGCCTCGATGGAGGACACGGCGGCGTACGACTTCGTGCGGAACACCACGCTCCGCCTCCGCGACCAGACCGTAGCGGACCTGGCCGGGCTCGGCTACGAGTGCATTCCTCCGGAGACGAACTTCTTCATGCTGGACTGCCGGACCCCGGTCGCCCCGATCCGTCAGGCGTTCAGGGAACGAGGCGTCGCTGTCGGCCGGGACTTCCCGCCTCTGCTCAACCATCTCCGCGTCTCGATCGGGACCGAAGACGAGATGAGCCGATTCATGACCGCGTTCGAGGATATCACCAAGACACGGGCGATGAGCGGAAGCCGCGGCTAGTCTCGAGTCGTCGGACTACCTCTCGCCGTCCGTGACGGCTCGGGGTGACCGTACCCAGCGCTCGAACCACTTGGCCTGTTCCTGATCCAGGAAGATCCGGTGGCGGGGCTCCTGAATTCCATGCCCCTCTCGTGGAAATCTCAGGAACTCGACGTCGTTACCCATCTTCTTGAGCGTCCGGAAGTACTGCTCGCCCTGAGCGATCGGGACCCGTCGGTCCTCCTCACCGTGTGTAATGAGCAAGGGTGTGGTCACGTTTTCGGCGAACTCGATGGGAGAGAACCGCTCGAAGGTTTCTTTGGTCTCCCAGGGCAATCCGCCGAAACCGAATTCGAGCAGGAAGGGGATGTCGGTCTGACCGTAGAACGAATACCAGTCCGAAATCGCGGCGTGCCCGATCGCAGCCTTGAAACGATCGGTCTGCGTGACACCCCAGAACGTCATGAAGCCGCCGTAGCTGCCTCCCATGATGGCCAGCATTTCGGGATCGGCGATCCCGCGCTCCACGATGAGGTCGACGCCAGCCATGAGATCCTCGAAGTCCTTGCCACCCCAATCCATGTAGTTGGCGTTGGAGAACTCGAGCGTGCGGCCTGAGCTGCCCCGGGGGTTCCCCTGGAGCACGGCGTATCCGCGTGCCGCCCAGATTTGTGAGCCCGAGTTGAACCCCTTGGAGAAGCGACCGTGTGGACCGCCGTGCACCTGCAGAATCATCGGGTAACGCTGCCCTTCCACATAGCCGACGGGGTACGTGAGGACGCCGTCGATGTCCCACCCGTCCGCACCCTGCCAGGTCAGGAGCTCCGCGCGACCGAGGTCGAAGTCCTCCATCTGGTTCGTCGGACTCAACACGTGCCTGATGTTCGAACCATCGACATCGGAAACGAACACCTCGCCCGTTGTGCGCGGCGAACTCCCGGTGAAGACGAGCTTCGTTCCATCTTCCGAGATTGATGTGCCGCCGTAGATGTACTCGTCGTCGGGCAGCACGGTCTCCGCCCGACCGCCACTCGCCGGGACCCGATAGAGGTGGGAAGTGAGGCCGTTCGCCACGGTAAAGAGGACCGTGCGCCCATCCGCGGACCACTCGACTCCCGACGCGGAGAAATCCATGTCCGCGGTCAGATTCCGCGGCGAGCCTCCAGCCACATCGACGACGAACACATCGCTCTGGGCGGCACCGCTGTTCTCCTGCAGACTCCCGGTGTACGCGATCCGTGTACCGTCGGGTGACCACACCGGGCCACGATCCGCTCCCGAATTATTCGCCGAGAGATTTCGGGGCTCGCCACCGTCGGCGGAGACGACCAGCACATCGGTGTTGTCGCTACGATCGGGATCCCCCATCTGTGACTGGGTGCGATTGGAGGTGAAGGCGATCCACTGTCCATCGGGGGACCACTGCGGACCCTGGTGGTCGAACTCACCCTGAGTCACCTGTGTCTTCTCCCCGCTCTCCACATCGTAGACCCAGACGTGCGTCCAGGTGAGCTTGGCCTCAGCGTAGTATCCGTCGTCCTTGGTCTTCCGACGCTCCTCCCATTCTTCCTTGTCTACGCGATCAGACTCCTCGGTATAGGCCACCCTGGAATAGTCCTCGGTGAACGATCCGGTGGCAGGCGCCTCCTCGTCCTCGAAGAAGGGCACCGCCTCGCCCCCCCGGAGCGAAATCACCCACAGTCGGTTCTCCGCATCGCTGTCCTCCCCTCGGCGTGACGTGAACAGCACACGGCCGTCGGGGAGCCAGCGGGCGTCGCTCTCGCCTTTCACCGAATTGGTGAGCTGGATCGACTCCTCGGTGACGAGGTCGTGGACCCACACGTGCGTCACGCTCTCCCACTCTTCCCGGTCCATTTCGCGCTTGGTGAACAAGAGCTTGGTGTTGTCCGGGGAGATCTGGTATCCGCCCCACGCCGGAAGCATGAGTGACTCTTCCATCGTCATTCTCTTCTTCGTGCTCTCCGGAGCGACCGCTTGGCCCAAGAGGGGGCTCGCTGTGAGGAGTGCGGCGGTGCACGCGGCTAGAAGGACCCTGCGATCGATGCTCAATGAAATACCCCTCGGATAGGTGGTGCAGACTGGCGCAACATCGGTCGAGCCCAATCAATCGGCAATCATCGCCGGCCGACGGGACCCCTTTGCGGGACTGCCCATCACGCGGCAGATTCGGCCTCCGACCTACCGCTGGAGCAACGCATACTCGGGGCAACGGATCATGAGTACCACTCGCAAAGACTTCTTGAAGCTCTCGGCCGCCGCGAGCGGCGCGCTGGGACTCGGCCTCACTCCCGATCAGGTCAGCGCTGCGTTTCGGCCTGGAGCGCTCGCAGGCCGATCTCAAGTAGCTCCCCGGAAGATCGACGTTCTGATTCTCGGCGGCACCGGTTTCATCGGACCGTTCCAAGTGAACTACGCGCTTGCGCGGGGTCACAATGTGACGCTGTTCAACCGGGGATCCGGGAGGGAGATGTTCCCGAACGTCGAGACGCTGATCGGCGATCGAAACGGGGACTTGGAATCACTGCGAGGGCGCCGGTGGGACCTGGTCATCGACAATTCGCGCTCGAATCCGGACTGGGTCGAGATCGCGGCAAACTTCCTGAAGGATTCCGTCGCTCAGTTCCTGTACGTCTCATCGCGTTCCGCCTACGCGGACTTGAGCACCGTGCCCATGACCGCGGACGCTCCGACCTGGACGTATGAAACGGCCGGGCTCACCCCGGGTGACAACCTCCCGTACGGTCTCGCCAAGGCCGAGTCCGAGAGGATCGCCATGCGGATCATGCCCGGCCGTACGACCATTGTCCGGCCCGGCTTGATCATCGGCCCAGAGGACGACACGGACCGTTTCACCTATTGGCCCGTGCGCATCGACCGGGGCGGCGAAGTTCTGGCTCCGGGTGATCCGTCCGATCCGATTCAGATCATCGACGTCAGGGACCTCACCGAATGGATGATCCGTCTCGGCGAGGATGGGACCATGGGGAAGTTCAACGGCGTCGGTCCCCACACCCCCCGCCCCATTTCCGAGCTTCTGTACGGCATCCGCGCCGTAACTACCGCCGAGACCACCTTCACCTGGGTGAACGGAGACTTCCTCTCCGAGGTCGGCGTCCGGCCCTACTCACACATGCCCGTGTGGCGCCCGCCAACCCCCGGGAACGAAGGATTCGCGCGCTTCGATCTCACACCGGAGGTCGAATCCGGCCTGACCTTCCGACCTCTGGCGGTGACCGCCCGAGACACGCTCGACTTCCATTATTCACGTCCGCTCGAGCGCCAGGCTGCGTTGAGCGCTGGCATTTCAGCGGAGCGTGAGGCGGAAGTACTGGCCGCCTGGCACGCCCGCCAGCGATAGGAGTTCGCTTGGAACAGGCAACTGTGGGTGCGGGGTCGGAGCTTCTTGCGTCGGTGGCGGGGGCTGTGCACGAACGGGTCGTGGGGCAGGAGGAGGCCGTCGAGGGCCTACTCGTCGCCCTTCTGACGGGAGGGCACATTCTGCTGGAGGGTCTACCAGGACTCGCCAAGACGCTCATGGTCCGCACCCTGGCCGAAGCGCTGCATACGGACTTTCGGCGCATCCAGTTCACTCCGGATCTCTTGCCAACGGACATCGTCGGGACGCCGGTCTTCGACCAGTCCACCGGCCAGTTCCGAGTCCAGAAGGGTCCGATCTTCTCGAACATCGTCCTCGCCGACGAAATCAATCGCGCTCCGCCGAAAGTTCAGGCGGCACTCCTCGAGGCGATGGAGGAGCGTCAGGTAACGATCGCAGGTGACACGCACACCCTCGATCAGCCGTTCATGGTGCTGGCCACACAGAACCCTGTCGAACTCCACGGCACCTATCCGCTCGCTGAAGCACAGCTCGATCGTTTCGCCATGAAACTCGAGATCGGTTATCCGACACGGAGTGAGGAGAAGACGATCGTTCGACGCGTGGCACACGGTGATCGCGTCCCCGTCGAGCCGGTGATGTCGGTCGACCAGATCGCGGGCGCGCGCCTCGAAGTCGAGTCGGTTCACTTAGAGGACGATGTCCTCGACTACATCGTGGAGCTGATTTTCGCGACTCGAGAACCTGCGGACTATGGGCTTGCGGATCTCGAGGGCCTCCTCGAGTTCGGAGCTTCCCCGCGCGCGTCGATCTTCCTGACTCGGACCGCCCGAGCGCGCGCGTTTCTTCTTGGGCGCGACTTCGTGATGCCGGACGACGTGAAGGCGATGGCGCCCAAGGTCATGTGCCATCGGCTCCGAACCACGTACGAAGCCGACGCTCGTGGCATCGACTCCGGCCAGATCGTCCAGCGTGTGCTCGAGGCGGTGCCAGCGCCCTGATGTCCGGGCCCCACCACGTCTTCACCCCCGAGGTCACGGCTCAACTCAGACGGATCGAGTTGTCGACCCGCGGGTTGGTCGAGTCCCTGTTCAGTGGAGAGTACCACTCGGTCTTCAAGGGCTGGGGTCTCGAATTCTCCGACGTACGCGAGTATCAGCCCGGCGACGACGTGCGCGCCATCGACTGGAACGTCACCGCGCGACGGGGACGTCCGTTCATCAAGGAGTTCGTCGAAGAGCGGCAGTTGAGCGCCCTGGTCATGGTCGACCTGTCGGGGTCCAAGGCCTTCGGGACCGGCACCAAGCACAACGCACTCATAGCAGCAGAGATCGCGGCGATTCTCGCTCTGGCCGCCACCACGAACAACGACCGGGTCGGACTTCTTCTCGTGACCGACCGGGTCGAGCACTTCATCCCTCCCGACACCGGACGTCGCCACGCCCTTCGGCTCGTCCTGCAGCTGCTCGCCTTTAGCCCGGCCGGGCGGGGGACGGCGCTCTCGAAGGGTCTCGGCTACGCGGAGAAAGTGCTGCGACAGCGGTCGACGGTGTTCCTGATCAGCGATTTCCTCACGAGTGAGTCAACGGACCCCGGGTTCACGCACGCGGCCCGCAAGTTGGCGTGGGACCACGACCTCGTGCCGATCAGACTCAGCGACCCCGCGGCAGCTACACTCCCGAACGTCGGCATGCTCGCGATGACCGATCCCGAGAGTGGTCAACGCCGCGTCGTGAACACGAGCGACCGAAAGGTCCGTGAGCGATTCCAGGCTCAGGAGGCTGCCGGGCGGAAGGCCATAGACGACACCTTCCGCGACCTTCGCCTCGACGTCGTCGAGATCACGACGACGGAAGAATATCTGCCCCCGCTCATCGGCTTCTTCCGTCGACGCGCCAGGGTTCTCCGTTGAGAGGCATCGCGGAGGCAGGGTTGTTGGGCCTCGCGCTCCTCACGCCCACTCACGCCGCGGCTCAGACAGCCGGGGGGTCGCCCGCGGCACAGAGTCCGTCCGTGACCGCCACACTTTCGGCCGACACCATCGCGATCGGGGACGCCTTCGATCTGCAGATCACGGTGCTCCTTCCGTCGGGTCAAACACTCTTTCTCCCCGACTCGCTGGATTCCACAGACGCGCTCGCGCCAGCAGGTCGCGTCGTGTGGGCCGAACGGGTCTCCGACGGCGTCAGGTCCTTGGAGGTGACGTACCCTCTGATCGCGCTCGACGTGGGCGTCGTGACGGTTCCGCGATTCGAGATCCTTGTCGGTTCCGGGGGGCCGCTCGACGCGCCTGCGGTGATCCCCGTGTACGCCGTGGGAGAGGCTGATGCAACGACAGGGGGTCTGCTCCGAGTCGCCGTGCCGGAACAACGTCTCTTCGTGGCCTCCGTGCTCCTCATGGAAGACATCACCCAGGGTATCGTACCGCGTCCGGCCGCAGATGTATGGGGAGGCGATTGGCACGGGCCGTCCATCTTCTGGATCGTGGCATCCACCCTGCTCCTCGGCGGCGTACTGACAGTCAGTGCGAGAGATCTGCTGGCCTATCAGGGGCGCACCCGTTCGGAAGCGCGCGCACCGGTCCCCCCTCGTGAACAAGCGCTCGACCTATTCGATCGGCTCCTGGCACGAGGGCTCCATAGCGACGGTCGAGTGGACGAGTTCTATCACGAGACGAGCGACATCCTCCGTCGGTACGTGGAGTCCCTGGACGAAGCCTGGGGATCGGCGCTCACGAGTACCGAACTGATGCGCGCGTTGAGTGCCCATCGTGACAAACAGTCGGAAGCCCTGTTGGAAGCGGAGATGGGCGCAGCCGAAGCGGTGAAGTTCGGGCGGCGGCGTCCGCCCTCAGAGGTCGCGGAGTCTCACTGGCGTGTATTGCGCGACTGGGTCGCTGGAGCTGAGGGCCCAGGCTCATGAACATCGGGCTCACGACTCCGGCTTGGCTGTTCGTGGCACTACTCCTGCCCCCCTTGGCTTGGTGGCTGATGCCGAGGGCAGACGAGGGGCTCATCGCGGCTCGAGCGGTGGCGCCGACTTCACAGAGATTCCGCGCCTCTCTGCTCGAATCAGTCCCTTTGGCGCTGCGGATGGCCTCGATCGCACTTCTCCTCGTCGCCCTGGCCGGGCCTCGTCTCCTGCGTACGTTCGAGGAGCCCGTGGTTGAAGGGGTCGGGATCGCGATCGCGATGGACCTCTCGACGTCCATGTGGGCCGAAGACATGGCCGCGCGACAGAGTCGACTGGACGTTGCCAAAGCCACCGTGCTCACCTTCATCGACAACCGCTCCGACGATATCGGACTCGTGTCGTTTGCCGGAGAGGCGCTCACCCGGCTCCCCCTCACGCACGACGGCTATGTCGTCCGTGAGGCGGTGGAGGCCCTTCAGGTCGGATTGCTCATCGACGGCACGGATATCGCCGGCGCGATCGCTGCTGGGGCGGGGCTCCTGAAAGATTCTCCGCACGCTTCGAAGGTTCTGATTCTGGTGACCGACGGAGCGCACAACAAAGCCGGCGTGATCCCCGCGCTCGCCGCTCGGGCCGCGGCGGCGGTGGGCGTCAGGGTCTTTCCCGTGGCGATCGGTCGTGAGGAAGGCAGAGACTCCGAGTCGATGCAGACGGTGCTGACGCAAGCCGCTCGGATTACGGGGGGACGGTACTTCAAGGCGACCGATGTCGCTTCGTTGGAGGCGATCTACGCGGAGATCGACCGCCTCGTCCGGCCGTCGGAGCAAATCGTGCAACGGGTCGAGTCCATCCCTCTCGGCTGGATCTTCCTTCTCGCCGCGCTCGGGATGATGACGCTCGCGACCCTGCTGCGTGGCTCGCGATGGGGAGTCCTTCCGTGACGTTTTCGCGCCCCGACCTGCTCATCTTCGGCCCCGCCGCCGTACTGCTCATGTTGACGGCCATCGTCGCCCAGTGGCGCCGGACCCGGCGTCTCGTGGACGCGTACGGTGGCGTGAAGGCTGCGCGGCGTCTGACGGGTCGGTCCCTCGACCGCTTTCCGTGGGTCCGCGCCGCCTGCCTGCTCATCGCCGCGAGCGGCCTGACGATCGCTGCGGCAGGTCCGGAGCGTGAAGCCGGTCAGGTGATGGAACCGGTAACGCCGGTAGACCTGGTGGTGACGATCGACGTCTCGCTCTCCATGTCGGCCAACGACGTCGCCGGTGGACGGCTCGGCAGAGCCAAGGAGTTGCTCGATCGACTCACCGAGGCGCTGCCCGCCGATCGTATCGCGGTCTCTCTGTTCGCGGACTGGCCCTACCGGCTTATCCCGCTCACGGACGATCCGGCAGTCGTCACCTTTTTCACGCCGTCGCTCGCTCCTGAGTTGATGGCGCTGCGAGATCAGGGGACATCGCTGGCTTCGGCGATTACCCACGCACAGCGAACGCTCGAGGCTCGGCCGCGCCCGGAGGTTCGGCGCATCGTCCTGCTCGTCACGGACGGAGAGTCGCACGGGCAGACCGATGTCGTCATGGACTCGGTTTCGGCGTTGGTCAGCTTGGGCACTACGCTTTGGACGGCCGGGGTAGGCACCGCCGGAGGTGCCCCACTCTACACACCGGGAAGCGACGGTGCGCCATTACTGGATCCGGCGGGCGAGCAGGTGGTCGCCGGGTACGACCCATCACTCCTCGCAGCCATGGCGTCCGCGGGTGGCGGCGAATTCCATGACATCTCGGACGACGGAGGTGTCCGGGCGTTGGTGCGAGCTCTCGGAGACGTCTCGGGTACGGTCGAAGCGGACGACCAAGACGAGGCGCCGCTTCCCTGGTTACCCCTGCTGGTTTTGCCGCTCCTCCTTTGGGATGCCGTGTCCGACTCCGGGCGTCGGCTGGTCCGCCTGCCCTTCGGGAAAGCGGCATGAAGGTCGACTTGAAACGGGTCGGCGGCCGACTCGGAGCGGCTCGGCTTCCCTGGCTCCGTGCGCTCCTGGTCGTCGCGGCCGGGGCGGGGCTCGCACTGTCGTGGACGAATGAGCGCGAGGGCGTCGCACGAGCCAATCGCCTCTTTCGAGCGGGTAGGGTCGAAGAGGCTACGGACATCTACCAGAAGAGGGCGGCCCGCGATGACGCGGCTCCGGCTACCCGCTACAACCTGGGGACGTCGCTGCTGCGGCAGGACAGCCCATCCGCTGAGCCGGAGTTGATCGAAGGCATGGGCAGCGCTGCTTCGGAAGTGAGGGGGCGAGCGCAATACAACATGGGCTTTTCACGGCTGACCCGGGCCCTCGCGGCGAGTGAGAGTGACTCGATCCGGATCCATGCCGAAGTCTCCGTCGCAGCGAACCGAAACGCCCTGCGCCTTCAGCCCGGTGATCAGGACGCCCGGTGGAATCTGGCCATGGGACTGCGCCTCCTCGACTCGATTACCGCAGCGCAGCGCCGCAGTGGGAGAGAGATGGCGGACGGAGCCGTCCAGGCGGACGTCGTGGTCCGATCGCAAAACGTGCCGGATGCGGCTGAAGATGAGTTCGCGGAGGACCCGCCCGCCGAGGGTGAGAACGAATCATCCGCCGTAGTCGGTGACGAGTCGCCGTTGTCCGTCGAGGAAGCGGAGGCGTTGCTCGGGTCGACGCATCTCGACGCCACCCAGATCCTAGGAAAGTTGCTCGCTTTGGAGAGTCGAAGTCGCTGGGGCCGGCAGCTCGGGCGAGGCATCCGGCGTTGGTAGGGTGGAGTGGTGTAGCGACAGCGTCATGGCCATCAATCAGGTGGGATTACACGCCCACGTGACGTACTGAACCCGCTCGCCTCCGTCGTCACATTCGCGCGTTCTATACCGAAGGCCCGCGCCGACCAGTCGGAAATCTTCACGCGTGGAGTCACCCGGCCGCCCGTCGCACACATCCATGGTCCAGGGCCCCGCGGAATACCAGGCGCCGTTCTCGACGTCGGTCCCCGACGTGCTTCGAGGCACACAAGCGAAATGGACCCCGCGGGTGGCGCGCGCCCCTCGCCGAATGCGTATGTCGTGGAGCGCGGTTGGAGCATTCGGGTCCCACTCCCGAATGCTGATCTCTTCGAACTCGCGAAGTTCGTCGCCCGGAGTGACGGGCTGGTTCAACGGGTCGCCCAGGAGTGGGATCCGCCAGAGCGCGGTGCTCACGGAGATGTGCGCATTGAGCAACCAACTCGCTCGATCGCGGAACGCCCGGTCGACGAACACCTTCATGGTCGCCATCGATACGTACGCGCCGGGGAGTTCCGCCGGGGCCGAAGCGATACGGATCACATCGGCGGACCACGGAAGTAGGAGCGGCCGCGACATCGGCGCGATCGTCGGTTGTGCGGCTGCGAGCCGCTCTGCCTCGTTTCGGTCACTACAAGCGGCGAGCGACATCGCTGATCCGCCCGCGCCGAGTATCGCGAGCCGTTTGAGAAACGCCCTCCGGCCCTGATCGCCCTCGAGGCCCCTCATGGGCGACGGCTTCGCTGGAGATCCCCTCGGTGCGGATCGCCTCGGTCGGGATCGCCCACGTGCGCAGCCAAGGCCGCAGAGACACTCTTGATTCGGTCGGCATCGGCCTCTTCGCGCATGTACTCGTCGGGTTGGTACGGCTCCCCCATGGAGACTCCCGGGGCACGATACACCATGCCGCTAGGCACCCTCCGCGAGGCGCCAATGTGGACCTCTCGCACGCCGGGCACTGCCAGTACCTGTCCGACGTTATCGGCGCGAATGCCTCCTCCTGGCAGGATCGTGAGGCCGCCGCCGGCCATATCTACGAGTCGGGACAGGAGCGGCAAATCCTCGAACACGGAGGCCCGCTGCGCTGACGTGAGGATTCGATCTACTCCGAGGCCCACCAGAACATCGAGGCTCTCCCAGGGATCTCGCGACACGTCGAACGCTCGATGAAAGGTCACGGCCATGGGGCGCGCGGCATCGACGAGTCGGGACGTGCGTTCGCGATCGATCCGACCGTCCTCGGTCAGGACGCCGAACACGACGCCGTGGACCCCGAGTTCCTTGACCACGGTGATGTCGCGTAGCATCACCTCGAACTCGATCTCCGAGTACAAGAAGTCACCGCCGCGAGGCCGAATCATGATCATGAGCGGGACCGCGACACGCTCCAGGACGAGTTGAATCGAACCGGCGCTCGGTGTAGTACCACCTTCGACCAGGTTGTCGCACAGCTCGAGTCGATCTGCCCCGGCCTCGGCGGCCGTCGCCGCAAAATGCGCGGAGCCACAGCACACCTCTAGGATATACGAATTCGCTCGCGCCGCTTGTAACGAAGATGTCATGTCGGCAGCTTGGCACGGCCCCGAGCACCGCGCCAGCGCTGGAACCGCCCATCCGAGAGGTCGAAGGCCACAGATTCATGACGCCCGACACTGAGTCTTTGCCCGTGGCGGTCATCGGCGCGGGAGCCGCCGGATTGATGGCGGCCCTGTGCGCTGCTCGGGCGGGATCGGAGGTGATCCTCCTGGAGAGCACCGCGGACGGGGGTCGGAAAATCCTCATTAGCGGTGGCGGGCGCTGCAATGTCCTCCCCTCCGTGGCTCAGCCCGAACGGTACGTCACGGACTCTTCGCCCAACACACTGCGCAACATCCTCCATTCTTGGCCCCTCGAGGAACAGCGGGCGTTCTTTGAGCAGGAGCTATCCCTCCCGCTCGTCCTCGAGGAAGAGTCGGGCAAACTCTTTCCCGCCAGCCAAAAGGCGAGGGATGTCCGAGACGGTCTCGTCTCGGCGGTTCGAGCCGCGGGTGCCAAGATCTGGTTCGGCGCTCAGGTAACCGACGTCAGCCCCGCGCCGGATCATGGGCCAGAGAGCCCGCGCTGGACGATCGACATCGCGGGGGCGCTTCCGCTCCAGGCGAGAGCGGTCATCGTGGCGACGGGCGGCCTCTCCGTGCCCGCGACGGGGAGCGACGGCCGAGGGCTCCAGATCGTCGAGGCGCTCGGCCATACACTGAACCCGACCTACCCTGCCCTCACCCCTTTGACGGCCGATCCACACCCACACGCGGACCTGGCGGGCATCTCGAAGCCCGTGACGATTTTCGCACCCGGAACGAAACCACCGTTTCTCACGACCGGCGGCTTCCTGATAACCCACCGTGGCTGGAGCGGGCCCTCCGTCCTCGACGCATCTCACCTCGCGATTCGTGGCCGGCCCGCCGGCACCCGCCAGGAGCTCCTCGTTGCCTGGACGGACACGTCGCCCGACGACTGGCACGAGATACTACAGAGTCCTCAAGGCACGGTGCGCTCCTCGATCACCGAACACCTTCCCCGTCGGCTCGTCGACGGACTGCTCGCGGAGATCGATGTGGATGGAGCCACTCCGCTGTCGCAGTTGCGAAAGGAACACCGCCGAGCGGTCGTACAGGTCCTGACCGAGTATCGGCTACCGTGGACCGGCGACGAGGGGTACAAGAAGGCCGAGGTCACCGGGGGCGGGGTAGCCCTCTCCGAGATCGATTCCCGAACCATGGAGTCGCGACGTGCATCAGGCCTGTTCCTGTGCGGTGAGATTCTCGACGCCTTCGGTCCGATCGGCGGACACAACTTTCTCTGGGCCTGGGCGACCGGGCGTGCCGCCGGTCGCGGCGTGTAGAGGCGGCGTGTAGCGTATGAGCGTCTTCGCAGGCATGAAATCCAGCGGTCGCATGACCCGCCGAGCGTTCGTCCTGACAGGGGCTTCCGCGCTCCTCGGTTCGACCCGATCTGCCGCCATCGGGCACAGAGGCCGAAGCGCCACGACAGCGCGTGACCCACGCCTCAGAGCTCGCCCGAGTCCGCCCACACGAGAGGCGGCTCACGGCCTCACGAGGATCGGAGAAGACTTGGTTCGCGGTGGACTTATCTACGTCCCAGCCAGCTATTCTCCAGACTCGCCCGCTCCCCTCTTGGTAGCGCTGCACGGATCCGGAGGCTTCGCGGGGTCGTGGTCCCGCCTGTTCGATGCATGCGAGGAACGTGGGATCGTTCTCATGGCGCCCGACTCGCGAGCCTCCACGTGGGACCGCGTCCATGGGGCGTTCGGCCCGGACGTACGTTTCATCGACTCCGCCCTGACGTACACGTTCGAGCGTTGCGCGATACAACCCGAAAGGATCGGCTTGTTCGGTTTTTCAGACGGTGCATCGTATGCGCTCTCCCTCGGCGTCTCGAACGGCGACCTTTTCACGCATATCGCTGCCTTGTCACCGGGATTCTCGGACCCCGAGGAGCCGATCGTCGGATCTCCTAAGGTCTTCATCTCGCACGGCAGCGCGGACCGAGTGCTCCCCGTGGCCATCAGCCGGACGGGACTCGTGCCCATGTTCGAGATGGACGGGTACGCTGTGGCGTACGTCGAGTTCGAAGGACTGCATGAGATCCCGCCCGAAGTCGCGTCGCAGGCGCTGGACTGGTTTCTCGCCTGAGTCGTCTCGTAGCTCCTCGACCTTCCCCTTGCGTCGCAAGGGGTAGGGATACGATACTCCCCTAGACACACAAGGGGATGGCATGGCACAGAATTCAAATCTGCTTCGCGGAACCCTCGACCTTCTGATCTTGAAGGCGCTCACGTGGAAGCCGCTGCACGGATATGGCGTGAGTGAGTGGATCTCATCGGTGACCGATGGATCACTCCTCATGGAAGAGGGCACGCTCTACCCGGCACTTCACCGTCTTCAGGGCAAGGGATGGATCGAGTCGGAGTGGGGCCTCTCCGAGAACAACCGCCGAGCCAAGTACTACAGGCTCACCCGGGAGGGCATCCGCCACCTGGCGGTGGAGGCCGACTCCTGGGTCCGGTATACCAACGTCGTGGCCCGGGCACTCGCGTTGGAGTCGCCGCAGCCGTGACGGAGAGGCCCCGGAGACTCTTTCGCCTTCCGACTCGCCGCGAGGGACTCCGCGACGAGGTCGACGAGGAGCTGCGTTTCCACCTGGAAGAGTGTGCTGCGAAGTACGAGCGAGCCGGCATGTCGCCGGCCGAGGCCCGCGCGGAAGCGGAGCGACGGTTCGGTGACATCGAACGCGTACGATCTGACGTGGAGGCGATGATGACGAGGAGGCAGAAGGCCATGCAACAATCGGACAGGATCGACGATCTGCGGCGAGACGTAGCATTTGCGGGCCGCCAGATTCTCAGCAACCCAGGGTTCAGCAGCGTAGCCGTTCTCACGATCGCGATCGCCATCGGAGCCACCACGGCCATCTACAGCGTCGTGGACGGGATCATGTTTCGCGCGCTGCCGTTCGCCGATGCCGACGAGCTGGTCATGGTCTGGGCCGACTACACGCGCCGAGACGTCGTCTTGCCCGATAAGCGCCGCGAGTGGCTGTCCTGGCCCAACTTCTCCGACTTTCGAGGCCAGGTCTCTGCGGTGGAGTCGATCTCTGCGTTCTCCGACTGGAATCCCACGCTGACCGGTACTGGCGACGCACAGCGCCTGAGCGGCGGCGTGTTCAGCCACGGCATGTTCTCCGACGTTCTCGGCGTCGAGCCGGCCCTCGGCAGAGGCTTCCTGCCGGAAGAGGATCTTCCGGGCGGACCCGTCGCGGTGATCCTCAGCGACGGCTTCTGGCGCCGGGCCTTCGCAGCAGATGTGGAGATCCTAGGACAGGTTATCCGCTTGAACGACCAGCCGTATACGGTCGTCGGCATCATGCCGCCTAGTTTCGCCCCACCGCCCTTCCTGGGAACTGACGCCTGGTCTCTGCTCCAGTTCGATCTGTCGAACGGGGGTGGCCGAGGGGGCGCGTTCCTACGGGCGGTCGGCCGGCTCACCGATCCCAGCGCGCTCGAACTCGCCCAGTCTCAGGCGCGTCAGCTCGGCGCACGTCTGGAAGAGGAATACCCGCTAGAGAATATCGATACCGGCTTCAACGTCTATCCGCTTCAGTTCGACATGGTGCGGCAGACCCGAACCGCTCTGTGGGTGCTCCTCGGTGCGGTCGGCTTCGTGCTCCTGATCGCGTGCGTGAACGTGGCGAATCTACTTCTCGCCAGGGGCGCCACGCGGCACGGAGAACTGGCCGTTCGGGTCGCGATGGGCGCTGGCCGTCGGCGTATTCTTGCGCAGCTCGTGACCGAGAATCTGCTCCTGGCCCTCACCGGAGGCCTCCTGGGACTGACGTTGGCGTTCATCGGCACGAATGTGCTGGTCAGGCTGGCCCCGGACGGGACGCCTCTACTCGAACAGGTCGCGGTGGACGGACGCATCCTCTTCTTCGCCGCTCTGGTCACGATCGTGACGGGCGCTCTGTTTGGTGTCTTGCCGGCGGTACACGCCTCACGCGCCCAGCCGGCCGTCGCCCTAAGGGAGGGCGGCCGCGGGAGTGGCGCGGGCCCATCTTCGCGACTCCGCAACACGCTCGTCGTTGGGCAGGTCGCGCTGGCGCTCATGCTGCTGGTCGGAGCGGGACTATTGGTGAGGAGCTTCCAGAACCTCAACAGGGTCGATCTGGGATTCAATCCAGAGAACGTCCTCGCCACTCAGATTCAGCTCTCGCCCGTCGGGTATCCTGACGCCGCGACCCGTCTCACATTCGTCCGTTCGCTAGAGGCACAACTCTCGGCAGTACCGGGCATCGAGTTCGCGGGCTCGATAACGAACCTCCCCCTCGCGGGCGCCGACGGCGACACGAATTTCTTCGTAGAAGGGGCGACTCCGCCGCGCCCCGGGCTGGAACCGTCCGTTTGGCTTCGGAGGATTACGCCCGGCTATCTCGACGCGATGGGCCTGCAACTCGTCACCGGTCGAGCCTTTCTCGACTCTGACGATCCGGACGCCCCTCGCGTGATCATCGTCAACGAGACCCTGCAGCGAGACTACTTCGACGGCCACGCGGTTGGGAAGCGCCTCAACGTAAACAACACGGCGAACCCAGTGTGGCGCGAGATCGTCGGCGTCGTCCGCGACATCAAGAACTTCGGTGTCCGAGCAGACAGTCGGAACGCGATGTATCTGCCCTTCGCCCAGGCCCCGACGTCCTCCATGTTCACGGTGGTCCGGACCAGCGTGGAACCGACGTCGTTGGTCAACGTCATTCGTGGCGAGATTTCGAAGCTGGATGCGAATATCGCGTTGGCGGACGTTCAACCCATGGCGGAGCTGGTCACGGCCTCACTCGCGACCGATCGGTTCACGACCTCCCTTCTCGGAGGATTCGCATCAGTCGCGTTACTACTCGCGATCGTCGGCTTATACGGCGTCGTTTCGTACAGCGTAAGCACTCGACTCCGGGAGATGGGCGTGCGCATTGCTCTCGGTGCGGAGACTCGCCAGATCCGCGCGCTCGTGTTGCGTTGGGCGTTGGCCCTCGCCGCGGCGGGCATCGTGATCGGTGGAGTCGGCTCGGTAGCCGTGAATCGACTGATGGAGGGGCTGCTCTTCGGGGTCGGCACGACTGACGCCGTCACGTTCGGCATCGTGTCGGCTGTGATGGCCTCTGCCGCCGTGCTTGCAAGTATGATCCCCGCGATTCGTGCGACACGCGTCGACCCGATCAAGGTGCTCAAAACGGACTAGCACCTCGGCACTCACGTCCGGCATCGATCGTCGAGACACGCCCGATCCGCCATTTTTGCGCCCACGCGGAACCGCAATCCTGCTTCCTTGCGTGCGACAATCTGAGCTCCCATCACTCTTGTAGACATGTCTACAAGTATCCGAGAGGCTCTCTTGTCTGAGAAGGTGAATCTTCGCGCCGTCATGACCTCCGTCAACCGCGCCCGAGCCGCCTGACGTCGCGCCTGAGGAGACAGCGGGGTCAGCCCTAGGCCGACAGCGCCCGAGCGATCTCTTCCAGCACGAAAGGGTCGGTCTCAGCCGGGTGTCGTGACCCGAGAGCAAACAGCGCTTCGGAGGAGCCCACACGCCCCAGAGCCCACGCGGCATGCCCACGCACGATGGGGGCGGGATCCGAAAGAGCCGTGACGAGCGCAGGCACCGCGTCCATCGCGCCCCAATTCCCGAGCGCCACGCAGACGTTCCGGAGAAGTCCCTCCCGCCCTGTGCGCACGAGGGGCGAGCCTGCGTAGGCTCTGCTGAACGCCTTTCCCGACATCGCTGAGAGGCGGGCGGCAAGTTCCACGAGGGAGGGTCCGTCGAGGCCCTCACGCGCCTCGTAAGCGGGCTCGGTGAAGGGCTGTGCGAAGCGTTCGTTCCACGGGCACACCTCCTGGCAGATGTCACAACCAAAGACACGATTTCCCATCAACGGACGCAGCTCGGGTTCGATGACGCCTCGGAGTTCGATCGTGAGATAGGAGATACACCGCCGAGCGTCGATCGTGGGGGCGCCGGCCGCATCACGTCCGAGGAGCGCTCCAGTCGGGCAGGCGTCCAGGCATGCACGGCAGGACCCACAGCGGTCCTCGGAGAACGGTTCGCTCCTCGGCAGTTCGCTGTCGAGCAGAAGCACACCGAGGACGAAGTACGAGCCACGCCGCGGATTGATGAGCATGGTGTTGCGACCAAACCAACCCAGGCCGGCGCGCTGAGCCAGCTCTCGTTCGAGAATCGGGCCTGTGTCGACGTAGACGCGACCGGTCACTCCCCCTTCCGACGCTTCGAGCCAACCGAGGAGCGCGCGGAGTTTCGAGTGGACAACATCGTGATAGTCGTCGCCTCGGGCGTACCGTGCGATCACCCCGCGGGAAGGGTCTGCGACCGCCTCGGGGCTATCGTCTCGGTAGTACTCGTGGGCCACCACGACCACGGACCGCACACCGTCCAGAGTACCCTTTAGGTCGCCACGCCTCGCGACCGCATCAGGCCTCGCCAGGTAGGACATCGCTCCATGGTGGTCGGCGTCCAACCAAGCTTGGTAGAAGACGGCGTGCTCACTGGGGCTCGGGTCGGCCACACCACACAGCGTGAAGCCGAGTTCTCTAGCGCGCTCTTGGAGTCGGGCCGTGAGCGTCACGCGCGGTCCGAGAGAGGGCGGACCCGGTACCGGCGCCCTTTCCATTCGACGTTCCTTCCGCGGATCCATGAGCGGAGGAAGATGTAGGTGCCGACCGCGGCTCCGAGCGGGTAAAGAAGGCCGTATGCTGCCGGGGCTCCCATCTTGCTCGTGAAGAGCGCGAAGGCCAGCGCGCTGACTGCACAAACTGCGATCGACCATAGGAACACCGGTCCGGCGAGACCGCCGGCCCAACCGAGACTCGCCACAAGCAGCGCGAACGGAGGAACGAGCCAGAGGCCGACGCCCGCCACCAGTGAAGCGGGGGCGACGATCGGGCGGAGCGGAGCGGGAACGCTCTGGAGTCCACCCAGCACGAGGTTCTTGGACCACCCCGCGACGAGCTCTCCGAGTGACCGGTACATACGCGTCGCGAAGTCAGCCTCCGCGGATCGCATGCGCAGTCGCCGACCCTCACGTTTCGTAATCTGTGCGAGCGCCAGATCTTCGACGACCTGGTCGCGGACCGCCTCGTGTCCACCGAGCGCATCGTATGCTTCACGTTGGTAGAGTAAGAACTGGCCGTTGGCGATCGCATCGCGCCACCGCTTGTTGCGGACGCTCTTCTCGAAATTCGGGAAGCGGAAGAGCATGACGAGGAAGATCTGAGGCTGGACCAGCCGCTCCCAGAAGGTCTCCATGAGCTGACGGCCGACGATGGTGAGGAGGTCTGCACCCTCTTCATCCATGCCGGCGACCGCCCGACTCAGGAGGGGCGGGCCATGTGTGGTGTCGGCATCCGTGAACAACAGAAGGTCGCCCCTCGCGACGAGCGCGCCCTGGTGGCACGCCCACGGCTTGCCGAGCCACCCCTCGGGCAGATCGGCTCCGGCCACCACGCGCAGGTCACGCGCGTAACCATGCGACACACTCCGAGCGATATCGGCGGTGCCGTCCTCACTCCGGTCGTCGACCACGATCACCTCGAACGCGGGGTAGGTCGAGGCGGTGAGCGATGTGAGGCAATTCTCGATGTTGATGGACTCGTTCCTGGCGGGGACGATGATGCTGACGAACGGTCGGTCTGCATCGGCCCGATCTCCACTCGGGAGCTCGCGCGGCACGCGCACGACAAAGAGCAGGAAGACGAGGATCCCCAGCCAAGGGAGCGCGAAGAGGAACGGCGTCATGACGGTGTCACGGGGCAGTGTAGCGAGGGGGCGTTGAGGTCGAAGGTCGGGACACGCCCCTGAAGGCGCAAAGGGAGGTAGCGAGGGCGCACCACCTGGCGGTATCGTCTGCGACCGTTTCCGTCCCAGGAGGTCGAGTGTTCGACCTGAACGCCGTGCGTGCCGAATTCCCGATCCTCGAGCGCCGCACGTATCTCAACTCGTGCTCCCTCGGAGCGCTCTCTCATCGGTCCGAGGCATACCTCGGTGAGTTCACTGAGCGCTGGCACGACATGGGCGCGTCCGCCTGGTATCGGCACTGGCTCGGTCGGGTGGAGGACCTGAGGGGGCGTGTGGCCACGTTCCTTGGCACGACGCCGCGAGAGCTGGCGCTGCTCCCTTCCACCTCGGCGGCGCTCGCTGTCATTACAGAATCCGTACCGGCCCGCGGTCGCAACCGCGTGGTCTGCACCGAGCTCGACTTCCCGACGCTCGCGTACCAGTGGGCGGTGAAGCCCGAGATCGAACTCGTCGTGCTGCGCAGCCCCGACGGCATCCGTATCGACCCCGAACAGTTCGAAGCGGTTGTAGACGAGCGCACACTGTTTCTGGCCACGAGCCACGTCTTCTTCACCACCGGCTACGCGCAGGACCTCGGCGCGCTTGCGGAGATCGCACGTGGTGTCGGAGCGTTGTCGCTCATCGATGGATACCAAGGGGCGGGCCAGATCCCGGTTACGCTTCCGTCTACCGGAGTCGATTTCTATACCAACGGTCCGCTCAAGTGGCTTTGTGGAGGACCAGGCCTCGCCTACCTCTACGTACGCGACGAGCTCGTCGAGGCGCTCGAGCCCCGCATCACATCATGGTTCGCAACGAACCGGCAATTCGAGTTCGACCTCGAGGGCTTCGAGTATCGGCCTGATGCTCGACGCTTCGAGTTGGGCACGCCCGCTCTGCCGACCGTGCATACGGCGCTCGGTGGCCAGGAGATCGTAGACGAAGTTGGCATCGAACACATCGCGCTCCGCAACCGGGAGCTCACCGACCGCCTAATGGCCGGTGTCCGCGACGCCGGGCTCCGGGTCCGGTCGGCCGAAGCGGACCACCGCACCGCGATCGTGATGATTCACCACGATGATCCACCCGGTGCCGTCAAGCATCTCGCGAGCCACGACATCATCGTGGACTACCGACCGGGGTTCGTCCGCGTGAGTCCTCACTTCTACAACAGCGAGGCCGAGGTCGATCGGTGTGTTGAGGTCCTCGCGAGCTACAAGGGGTAACCCGGAACGCCCAAGCGGCTACCCTACCACCGGCGTCCAACGATCCGAGTCACGGGTGCGGTACTTTTCCAGCACTCGCTCGAGCGCCTCGTCCAGCTGGATCCCCTGTTCGTTTGCGATCACCAGCAGGACGAACAGAACGTCGGCGAGCTCAATCGCCAGATCCTGTTCCGCCTCGTCCGGCCGCTTGGTCTTGTGACCGAAGCGGTGGTTCATCTCGCGCGCGAGCTCGCCGACCTCCTCGGTGAGCCGCGCCAGATTCGTAAGGGGGGGCCAATAGCCCTCTTCGAACTGGGAGATCCATTCGTCGACCCTCGCCTGCGCTTCCTTGATCTCCATCAGTCGCGTCCCCTCACGGTACCAGAACAAGCTTTCCGAAAATTTTCCCCGCCTCGAGGATCTCGTGCGCTCGTCTCGCCTGGTCGAGCGGGAGGATCTCCTGAATGACCGGAGAAAAGGTCCCGTCGAACACGAGGCGCATGACCTCCCGGAACTCGGTCGGGGTGCCCATCGTGCTGCCGAGAATCTCCAGCTGCTTCCAGAACACCAGCCGGAGTTCGGTCACACCGCGGCTGCCCGTGGTCGCACCTGATGTCACGAGCCTGCCACCCTTCGACAACGCCCGAAGACACTTGGGCCAAATCTCTTCTCCGACCGTGTCGAAGACGACGTCGACCCCCTCTTTGTACGTATCACGCCAGACCTCCCGAGAGAAGTCGACCTGGTGGCGATCATAGACGATGTCTGCACCGAGCTCGGACAGCAAACGGACCTTCTCGGCACCACCGGTGACCGCAAAGACCTTGGCTCCGGCACGATCCGCGACCTGAACAGCTGCCGTGCCGACTCCGCCCGATGCCCCAGTGATCAGAACGCGCTCGCCCACGCGAAGCCGCCCCCTCGTGATGAGCGCCCTCCAGGCCGTCACAAAGACCAACCCGGCCGCCGCCGCCTGAGCGGCCGGAAAGCCGTCCGGGATCTCGAGGAGGTTCTCGGCGGGCACGACCGCGTACTCGGCGAATCCGCCCTGGGTATGCTCGCCGATAATGCGGAACGGCAGTTCATCGAACGACTCCCCCCGGTCCTGACCGTCATACCACCCGTAGGCGAGTGAAGGATCGACAACGACCCGCGTCCCGATCGGCACGTCTTCGGCGCCGAGCCCCACCGCGTGGACCGTGCCAGCAATGTCGGACCCACCGATGTGCGGCATGGGGGTTTCGATCGGCAGGCCCCGGCGTACCCAGAGGTCCAGGTGATTCATGGCGGCCGCCTCGACCTTGATCCGGACCTCTCCCGGACCCGGCTCGGGTATGGGCACCTTCCGGATTTCCACCACACCGGGACCGCCAAAGTCCTCGAACACCGCAGCGCGCATCATTTTGGCCATCGGGTCGCCTGGCACAGGGATTTCCGCAGGGCCCGAAACTACGCCGCCGCAGAGGGGACTCACAACCGACCCGGTCGGTAGCTCGGCCGGAAACGTTATTCTAGCTTCCCGAATAGTCTGTGAACTCCGCGTCCCGATGGGCGGCCGACGATCGCTCCGCTCCCGAACCCAATAGGCTGGCATGTCCCACGTAGATCCCGAATCCGAAGCGCTCGTGCCCACGGGCGAGGATGACACGACGCTCGGGGGCTACTTTCGTGTGCATGACCGTCCGCCCGCCTACGAAGGCTCGGACGGGCATCCGTACACAGTCTCGGTCGAGACCGAGAGGACTGCGAACCTTCGGAACCCGGTCGCCGGATACCTCGTCTTTCCGCGATGGGCCCAGAACGGCGTCGGGATCGTTGGCCACGTCGAGACTCCGACGCTGGTTGAGTGCAACAGTCCGGAGCAGGCGACGGAACGCTTAGGCCTGAAGACGCTGCTCGAAGTGCAGCACCTGCTCGAAGAGGCCATACAGCGACAACAGGCCGAATCCGATGACTGAGCCGTTCCTGCGCATTACCGAGATCTTCCACTCGATTCAGGGTGAGTCGACGTGGGCGGGCCTGCCGTGCACCTTCGTGCGCCTTACAGGCTGCCCCCTCCGCTGCACCTGGTGCGACACGGCATATGCGTTTCAGGGTGGGAAGCGCATGACCTTCGACGAGATCCTCGCCGAAGTCCAACGTCACCCCACACAACTCGTCGAGATCACGGGCGGCGAGCCCCTCGCCCACGCCGGCGCATTCGATCTGGCCGATCGACTCCTCGGCGAGGGCTATACCGTTCTGGTCGAGACCTCAGGAGCCTTCGACGTCGGTCCGCTCGATCCTCGTGTGCACAAGATCATGGACCTCAAATGTCCCGGCTCGGGGGAGAGTGCCCGGAACCTCTGGACGAACCTCGAACACCTGACCGAGAGGGACGAGGTGAAGTTCGTGGTGAAGGACCGCGAGGATTATGAGTGGGCGAGAGAGGCGATCCAGACCCGCGGCCTGGACGACCGAGTGCGGTCGGGCTCGCTACGCGCCTTGCTAATATCTCCGGTGTGGGGCGAGGTCGATCTGGAGGCTCTCGCAGCCTGGATCCTGGCCGATGGGTTACCGGTCCGCTTTCAAATCCAGGTCCACAAGCTCATTTGGGGAGCGGAGGCGACGGGCGTGTGATTCAACCTCTCGAGCCCGATCCCCGATTCCGCGCGTTGCGCGAAGCGTTGGCATCCCGCCCGACCCGGAAGCTGAGTGGGCCCGTGACGGGAGGCGACAGAATGGAGGCCGCGGTCTCCGTCATCCTGCGGGCACGCGAGGAGGTCGACTTCCTATTGATCAGGCGCGCGGTTTCGGAACGGGATCCCTGGTCCGGCCAAATGGCCCTTCCGGGAGGCCGTTGGGACCGCACGGATTCGGGCCTCCTCCATACCGCCATGCGTGAGACGATGGAGGAGACCGGCGTGGACCTCCAGCGCATCGGCATGCCGCTGGGGCGCCTCGACGATGTCGCGCCGGTCAGCGCGCGACTCCCGAAGCTCCGTATCGCCCCCTTCGTCTTCGCGGTGCCGGCGGAGACGGAAGCAATCGTGGCGAGTCATGAGCTCGACGGCGTCTTCTGGATCTCGCTCGATACGCTCCGCTTGCCGGAAACACGGAGCTCGATCGACGTCGATTTCCCGATTGGGGTGCAAGCCTACCCGAGCTATCAACTCGCGGGTGGACACGTTTGGGGCCTGACGCACCGGATTCTCTCGCACTTTCTCGAGCAGTACCCGAAGCCCGAAATCGAGGCTCCCGGGAAACTCTGAGCGAAGGGGGGACCCCCGCCTGAACGTTTCGTGAAACAGTTAGACGTTTCGTGAAACGGCTTCCGGTGGCGGCGGTCTCGCCGTGTCCTAGGGGCTAACCCCCTAGCGATCAACGAGATGCCCTCGTCGGCGGCACCGTGTTCGCTCGGGCACCGGCATTGCGTTCATCGAGTCTATCACCCGATCGCAGCAAGCGGTCGCAACGCCCCTCAGGCTCGGAGAAGCATCATGCGTCGTATTTCCGTCATCGCGCTCGGCCTCGTGCTCGGCTCAGGAGCATGTCTGGACGAATCGGAGACCTCGGTCGGTCCGCAGTTCGCCAGCTCGGCGGCCACCGGCGAAGCCGGTACCGCAAGTTATCGCGTGACCGTGTCCAACCTCACGGCGGGTCAGCCACTCACTCCACCCTTGGCCGCGATCCATCGCAGTCCCGTTCATCTGTTCGAGATGGGACAGCCCGCCAGCTTCGAGGTTCAGCAGATCGCGGAGAACGGGAATCTCGATCCGATGATCGAAGCACTGGGACAGAGCCAGCACGTAGACGCGGTTGTGGTGACCCAGGGTCCAACCCTTCCTCCCGTACTTCCCAGCGAGAGCGTCACCTTCGTCGTCACCGGTGACACCGGAGCCAAGTACCTCTCGATCGTCGCGATGCTCATCTGCACGAACGACGGCTTCACGGGGGTCGACGCGCAGCGACTACCCAAACGAATCGGTGACACGGTGACGATCGATGCCGTCGCCTATGACGCCGGCACCGAAATGAACACCGAAGACTTCGCGGATCTCGTGCCGCCGTGCGCGCCGCTCACGGGCGTCGCCAGCACCGACTCGGGGACCGGCGCAAGCAACCCCGCTCTCGCGGAAGGGGGGATTGTGCGTGTCCACACCGGGATCGAGGGCGATGACGATCTGCAGGTTGGGATACACGGCTGGGACAGCCCTGTCGCAACAATCGAAATCGAACGGATCGGCTAGCCCATCGGAGTTCAGCCAGCTGGCGTAAGGGTTTCCTTGTACTGACAAGAGGGTCGGGCGGTGCTCCGCCCGACCCTCTTTCGTTCGAGAACTCTTCGTACCGCCAGGGTCAGGAACCCCCGTCGACCCACTCCGCGATGAAGACGTTGGTGTCGCTGGAGTCACCGTTGTTCCGGTTCGAGCCGAACACGAGATACCGTCCGTCGGGGCTGAACACCGGGAATCCGTCGAAACCCTCCGCGTGGGTGATCTGCTCCAGCCCGGTCCCATCGAGGTTGATCATGAAGATGTCGAAATCGCGCCCGGTCTCATCCTTGTGATTCGAACTGAACAGAATCCGATCGCCAGACGGGTGCCAATACGGGGCGAAGTTGGCGCCCCCCACGTTGGTGACCTGCCGCGGGTTGGACCCGTCCGCGTCCATCACCCAAATCTCCAGCTCTCCGGGACGGAGTAGCCCTTCACCGAGAAGCCTCTGGTAGTCGTCGAGCTCCGCTCCCGCTTCCGGGTAGTGCGCGCGCCAGATGATCTTCGAGCCGTCGGGAGAATAGAACGCGCCGCCATCGTATCCTATGCGATCCGTGAGCTGAACCACGTCCGAACCGTCGGGATTCATGGCGAACAGGTCGAGATCCCCGTTGCGGACCGAGGTGAAAACGATCCGATCGCCCACGGGCGAGAACGTCGCCTCGGCGTCGTAACCGTCTTCGATCGTTAGCTGGCGCAGGTTGGTGCCGTCCGCGTTCGCGACGAACACATCGTAGGTGTTGTACACCGGCCACACGTACCCGAGCGAAAAGTCGGGGTTGGCCGGACACGAGGCGTCGTGATGGTGGGTGGACGAGTACAGAATCTGATCGCCGGACGGATAGAAGTACGAGCACGTCGTGCGGCCCTCGCCATTGCTGACCCGATGCGTCTCCGCGGTATGCGGGTCGAGGACGAAGATCTGATCGCACTCCATCCCCTGCTTGCGCGCCTGGTAGATCAGCTTCGAACCGTCGTAGGCCCAGTATGCCTCGGCGTTCTCTCCTCCGGCCGTCAGTTGCCGTACATTCGCGAGGTGACCTTCGCCATCCATCGCGAGTATCACTCCGTCAGCCGCCAGATTCGCCGCCGGTGCCTCGGTCTCTGCACAGCCCGACGCGAAGAATCCCGACAACGCTACTACCGCAATCAATCGATGAGTCACGAAACACAGTCCTCGTTCAAGTCGTTTTCGTCCGTACTCGTTCTCACTCTCGCCACATTCGGGTCGGCCTCGGCCCAGACGTGTCCCGCGGCGACCCCAGGCCTGACCGGGGCCATGGCCCACGTTCAGTACCTGGCCGACGATCGACTCGAAGGCCGTGCCGTCGGCTCACCCGGTGCCCGCTGTGCGGCAGACTATATCGCCCGCCAGTTCAGCGACCTAGGCCTCGAGCCAGCAGGTACGGAAGGTAACTATTTCCAACCGTTCCCCATCCGTAAAGGTGCGGAGCTCGGTTCCGCGAATCGACTCGCCGTTTCGACCGCGGATTTCACCTTGGGGACGGACTGGACTCCCTTCGGCTTCTCTGCGAGCGCCGACCTCCAGGGCGACCTGATTTTTGGTGGCTCGGGGCTGAGCAGCCCGGGGAATCCCGAAGATCGCTTCGCCCGCATGGACATCTCCGGCAAGATCGTGGTGCTCGAATGGGGTGACCCCGACGCGCCAGGCCGTCCGTCGCTCCGAGGTGACCCCCACTTCAAGGCGACGATCGCCGCGGGACGCGATGCCGCGGGCGTGTTGATTCTGGCCCCGAGCGGCATGGGCCTCCCCGCGATGGACGGCGAGACCCGAAATGCCCTCGACATTCCAGTCGCGATCGTCCATGCGGACCGAGCCGAGGCTTTTCGTGTGGCAGCCCAACAAGCCTCTCGAGCGCGTCTCCAGACCGATGTCCGTGAGACGCGTGTGGACGCCCGTAACGTCGCGGCCCTACTCCCTGGGTCCGATCCCGCGCTGAGGGGCGAGTACGTCATCGTCGGTGCACACTACGACCATCTCGGCATGGGAGGCGACGGCTCGCTGGCACCCGACGCGAACGAGATCCACAACGGCGCGGACGACAATGCCAGCGGAACCGCCGCGGTCGTGGAAATCGCTCGCGCCCTGGCTGCCGGCCCCCGACCCGCACGCAGCGTCCTCTTCCTAGCGTTCACCGGCGAGGAGCGTGGCCTTTGGGGATCGGCGTTCTACGTTGCCCAGCCCACCATCGACCTCGCCTCCGCGGTCGCGATGCTCAACCTCGACATGGTCGGGCGAGTCAACCAAGACGCGCTCACGGTCTTCGGCTTCGGCACGGCCGGCGAGTGGAACGACATCGTCGACGCCGCCAACGCCGGGATCTCCCAACCTCTCTCGATCTCGAAGGCACCGGACGGATACGGGCCTTCGGATCATTCATCGTTTTACGGCGCCGGCATTCCGGTCCTCCACTTCTTCTCGAACACCCACGCCGACTACCATCGGCCCTCCGACGACTGGCCGAAGATCAATGCCGACGGTCTGGCGCGGGTCGCTGAACTGACCGTCGGAGTAACTCGCCGGCTCGCAGCGGGCGGAGTCGACGTGGTGCAACTCACACCCATCCAGCAGGAGCAACGGGCACCGGCCGCGCCGTCGACGTCATCGTCTTCGAGCAGCGGGTACGGCCCGTACCTCGGAACGATACCCGACATGACCCCGCGGGATTTCGGGCTCCGGATCACAGGGGTGCGTGAGGGGAGTCCGGCTGACGACGCCGGCCTGCAGTCGGGCGACGTGATCGTCGAGTTCGACGGCCATGCCGTCGCCGACATCTACGCCTACACCTACGCGCTGCGCGACAAGGTACCCGGCGACGAGGTGGTGATCGTCGTGGAACGTGACGGCGAGCGGGTTACGATGCGGGCTGTGCTCGCTGAACGCCGATAGGGAGACGCTGCCCGAGCAGGGCGCGCCAAGCTGCGGCGCCTCCGGTCAGCGCTCCGTGCGCTCGATTACGACTCCGCACTCCGCAAGCGCGGCGATGTAGCCATCGACCGGGATACACTCGGCGGGGGTGTAGACCCCGACTTCGATGACGCGACTCACCTGCAAGCGCGCAGTCGCGGCGAGTGAATAGCCGGTCGTTCGCATCATCGCGGTCACTCCCGTGGGCTCGTCGAAGTAGTCGACCATCTGGTAGGTGATCGTCTTCGGCGCTCCGCCCTTCGTCCCGGTCACGACCACACGCATGGCGACCAAGTCATCGCCCTCGGGATTGCGAAGGATGGGTGAAACCGCCGCGATGAACGCGTCGCGCGGAACCACCGAGATTCCCTTCACGTCGATGGGGTCGAGGCTCATGAGCCCGAGGTCGCGCATGGCCTTCATGAGCGTCGCGTGCCCGGGGTACCGAAGAGTCTTGTACGTCATCTCCGGGATCTCGCCCTGGTACCGGTAGGGCATCCGGGAGATTCCGCCGGCGGTCAGGAAGGCCTCGAGTCGACCGACCGGCGCCGGAAAGTCGACCTCCTCGACACCGGTGAGTGCCTCCTTTTCCCGGACCTCACCGTCCTCGAGGACAAGAACCGGTGTCGTGTAGTAGTCGAGCACGCCCTCCATCGAATACACGATTTGATAGTTCAGGGGTGGCTTCGGGTTCTGCGGGAGCCCTCCCACGAAGAGTTGGACGGACGACACCTCATCCAAGGAGTCGATCCCGCCCCGGGCGAGCACGTTGACCATGCCGGGCGCGAGCCCGCAATCGGGCACGATAGACACCCCGGCCTGGACCGCCGCTTCGTGCAACTCCTTCTGCTCGTCGACCAACTCGGTCTTCCCGCCCAAATCGCAGAAATGGCAGCCCGACTCGATGGCGAGTCGGGTCATCCGGACGTTGAAATAGTACGGAAGCGCGCACGCGACGCCGTCGACCGTCTGCATGACGGCTCGGACCTGTTCGTCGTCGTTGGCGTCGACGGCCCGCAGCTCGACTTTCGAGCCGACCCAGGGCTCGAGGAACGACGGCGGGTTGCTCACATCGAGATCGGCCACGATCACGAGGTCTACATCGTTGCGTCGAGCCAGCTCAAGCGCACACGCCGAGCCCTGCTTCCCTCCACCCAGAACCAAGAACTTCATGTATCGTAACCCTTACGTCGATCGCTTTGAAAGGATGAACTGGACGTGAGCGGCGCTCAGTCCAGCAGGTCCAACTGATCTAGCCCCGGATCGTCGTCGGGATCGTCCTGTGCCTTCTTCGCCAACGGATCCCCCGCCGGGGCCCCACCCCTGCCCTCGGCACGGGTAACTTCGACAACCCGGTCGCCGGCCTCAACCACCGCCATCCGCTTACCCTGCGTCCGGCGCCCCTGAACCGGAACGGAATCCGCAGCGGCTCGAGTGACGGCACCACGGCTCGTCACGATCATGACCTCGTCGGCCTCCACAACCTCCAGCGCGCACACGATCGCGGCATCCTTGGCGCCTCCCGGTCCTGCGAGATTGCCCATGCCACCTCGGTTCTGAAGAGGGAATTCGGCAATCGGTGTCCGCTTCGCCAGCCCGTCCTCGCTCACGGTGAGCACGGTCGCGTCGCGCCGGATGAGCAGCATGCCTGCAACCTCATCGTCGCCCTTCAATGACATCCCCTTCACACCCTGCGCCGTCCGACCTACGATGCCGACCTGGTCCTCCGGGAATCGAATGGCTCGCCCCCCCCGCGAGAGGAGCATGATCTCTGCGGTGCCGTCCGAGAGCGCCACGTCCTTGATGCCGTCTCCCTCCTTCACACCTGCCGCCCGAACCCCCCCGACGCGCGGGTTCGAGAAGTCCGACACGGCGGTGCGCTTCATGACGCCCTTCCGCGAAAGGAACACCAGAACCCGGTCGGCCTGGTTCAGGTCGTCGATGGGGATCATCGACACGATTCGGTCCTTCCGATCCGCACCCTCGAGAAGGGCATACACGGATTGCCCCCGGGATGCCCGGGCACTCTCCGGCACATCCATCACGGGGAGGAAGTGACAATGTCCGTTCTCCGTGAAGGTGAGAATCCACCCCTGCGATCGAGCGACGAAGATCCCCTCCAGATAGTCGTCCTCGTAATTCTCCATTCCGGCGAGAGCCTTCCCGGACCCCACGCGACGTCGATAGAGATGCATCGGTATTCGCTTTACGAACCCCTCGTGGGACAGCGTCACCACGACATCCTCGTCGGCGAGTTGTCGCTCCATGACTGGTGTTTCCAGCTCGGACTCCTCGTCGTCGAGCAGCACGGTCCGGCGAGCGTCTCCATACTTCTTCACGACCTCACCCAGCTCCTCCAGCATGATCTGAAGCTGCGTTTCTTCGGAGGCCAGGATCTGCCTCAACTCGGCGATGAGAGCCTCCAACTCCGCGAGGCGATTCTCGAGCTGGGTGCGCTCGAGAGCGGTCAGCCTCGCGAGCCGCATGTTGAGAATCGCGTCGGCCTGAACCGCACTGAGTCCCAGGCGATCCTGGAGGCGCTCGGACGCCTCGGCCCGATGCGCCGAAGCACGAATGATCTTGATGACTTCGTCGATATGATCCAGTGCCGCGAGGAGGCCCTGGACGACGTGCTTCTCGGCCTCCGCCTTCTCGAGATCGTGGCGGCTCCTCCGCTGAATGACCTCCAGCCGGTGATCGCGAAAGCGCTCGAGCATTCGCTTGAGGTCGAACACCTTCGGCTGGCCGCCATCGAGAGCCAGCAGGTGAGCGCCGAATGTCGTCTGGAGGCTGGTGCCGCGCAGCAGAATCTTCAGTACCGCGCCCGCATTCGCTCCGCGCTTGAGCTCCACCACGAGCCGGATCCCGTCGCGATCGGTCTCGTCCCGAATGTCCGCGAGATCTTCGACCTTGCCGTTCTTGGCCAAGCCAGCAATCTGCTCGATTAGTCGGGTCTTGTTGACCGCGTACGGAAGCTCGGTCACGACCAGTTGCTCCTTGCCTCCGCGCAACGACTCCTTCACGACGCGCGCCCTCATGATCACCCGGCCTCGGCCTTCCCTGTACATCGACTCGATACCCTCTCGTCCCACGACGAAGCCGCCGGTCGGGAAGTCCGGACCCGGTATGTGCCGCATCAGGTCGTCGACGGTGCAGTCCGGGTCGACCACGAGCTGGCGCACACCCGCCGCGATCTCGGCGAGATTGTGCGGCGGCACGTTGGTACTCATGCCCACCGCGATGCCCGACGAGCCGTTGACCAGAAGATTGGGGAAACGCGCCGGCAGGACCTTCGGCTCTTCCCGCTGACTATCGAAGTTCGGTTGGTGATCGACCGTCTCCTTCTCGATGTCGGAGAGGAGTTCCACAGCGATCGCTTGCAGTCGAGCCTCGGTGTAGCGGTAGGCCGCAGCCGGATCCCCGTCGATGGAGCCGTAGTTGCCTTGGCCGTCGATGAGCGGCATTCGCAGAGAGAAGTCCTGGACCATCCGGACGAGTGCTTCGTAGACCGCCGAGTCGCCATGGGGATGGTACTTGCCGAGCACGTCTCCTACGACCGCCGCACTCTTCTTGTAGGGGCGGTCGGGCGTCAACCCCATCTCATGCATGGCGTAGAGGATCCGCCGATGCACCGGCTTCAGCCCATCGCGCACGTCGGGCAGGGCGCGCTGGACGATCACGCTCATCGAGTAGTCGAGGAACGACTCGCGCATCTCCTCCTCGAGGGTACGCGGGAGGATTCGTTCCCGTTTGGAGGCCGTGGCCATTCCGTCTCCGGGCAATTCTGTCGTATGGGACGCGGCGAACACCGCGGGTGGACGCGAACGGCAAAATTGAAGAAGGGCCGCTACGCGGCCCTAGGTTCTCAGATTTCTTGGGGGCTGGCAAGCCGCCAGCCGAGTACCCTGACCGGGGTCGTCAGCCCTCGGTGTCGGCCTGCGCCAGCAACGCCACCAACTTCGCCCGAAGCTCCTTCGGAGCGGCCTGGCCACCCGCCGCCCGCCGTACCGCCTCTTTGAAGGCGGACTCGAATTGGAGGTGAGGGTAGCAACGCTCGCACGCGTCGAAGTGGCTTCGCACCTGGTCCTCGGGCGCACTCGCGAGTTCACCATCGAGGTACTCGTTCACGAGCCGAAGGGCGTCCTCGCAGGAAATCATTCCCGACGCGTCAACGTCCGAATCGCTCGAATCAGCGTTCCCGTTCTGAGGAACGCCCCCGAAGAGGCCCTTGAGTCTATCGAAGATCGCCATGAGTTCCGCCCATCAAGATTCGTCCGTCCCGGTGCGCGCCGAGATGTATCCCGTTTCGACCGCGTATTCGTACAACACCTTCTGCAGCTGGCGGCGACCGCGAAAAAGCCGACTCTTCACCGTCCCGACCGGCACCTCCATCAACTCCGCGATGTCCGCGTAGGGAAGCCCCTCCAGATCCGAGAGGATGACCGCCGTGCGGTACTCCTCCGGCAGGGCCTCGATCGCCTCTAGGATCCGTTCGTCCACGATCGACTCGAAGAAATCACCTTCGGGATCTACCCCGAGGACCGCGGACCAAACCGGATTCACCGGACTCGGACCCGGGCCGGTCCTCGCGACGTTCTCCGCGACGAGTTGGTCGTGCCGGCTGCTTCGCTCTCGCCTTCTGAGAAAGACGTTTCGACAAATCGTGAACAACCAACTCTTGGCCGCCGTGCCCCGCGTGTACTGCCCCCAGGCATTGAAGGCACGCAGGTAGGTCTCCTGCACCAGATCTTCGGCCTGATCGGGTGCCCCCGACAGCCGGAGTGCGAAGCGGTATACGGCATCCAGGTGAGGAAGGGCCTCCTCCTCGAATCCGGATCGGCTGTTCGACTTTGCTTCGCTCACGAACCCATGTCTCTCAAGATCTGCAGGAACTCCTCAGCCATCGTCGGGTGCCCGTGCCGCTCGGCCGCTTCCACCCCCAACCGGAACGCCTCGATCGCCTCCGCCTCACGGCCCAGCTCTCGGAGCACCGAACCGAGTCGCCCCCAACCATTGCCCTCGTCATCGGCAGCTTCGAGGTAGATCCGGAGTTCGCGAACGCCTTCGTCCGATCGGCCCGCGTTCAGGTATTCCAACGCCAGCCCAAACCGAAGCCTCAGGTCGTCGGGTCGGTTCCCGAGCATCCGCTCGAGCGCAGCGAGCCTCTCCACGGACGCCACTAGGAGCTGCCGACTCTCAGTCCGGGAATCGGAACGAGCGGGCCGCCTCAGTGGTCGCTTGAGAACCCGTCATGAGCTCGATCAGTGCTTCCATTTCCGACGCCATCTCGGAAAGACGATGCTCGACCGTGAAGCCGTGCGCGAAGTCGAAGTACGCCGCAACCGCATCCTCGTCGGCAGCGTGTGTTGCCACGACGGCAGACTCCATCTCGACTCGGAGACAATCAACGATCGCGGCCACCGCAGCCGCGATCCCCTGCAACTCGGCGAGAGTCGACAGCGAGATGTCTCCCTCCAACCTGGGCAGCAACGCCTCTACGCGGGCCCGGTCCCGAGGCGGAGCGAGCACACCCCCGCCCTCAGACTCCTCTCGGTCGAGAAAAGTCTGGGCACCGGCCCGAAGGGCCGAGAGTTCTTCGTAATTGAAATGTAGGATCACCGAGGCTCCTTCGGCCGTCGCTGCCTATAGTACTATTCAAGGTGCCCCGGAGTTTCTGCAAGCACCATCGCCCGAGGCCCCCAGCCATCGCCGATCACGCCTGAGCGGAGTTCGCCGGTCCTTCGACGGTGAGCGGAATCGAAACGTGGTGCTCGCCGTCGACGCGTACATCGAAGGCATACCGTCCGGCCACGGGAAAGACGAGGCCGTCCATGTTGAGAATGTGCGGTACCAGAACGCCCTCCGCGATGCCGCGCGGTCCCGCGTGGAGGTTCATCTCACCGTCGATGCGCACGACCTCCTTGCCTCCAGGCCCTTTCAACGTGATGCCCACGTCGTGCTTGCCGACCTCTTGGACACCCGCCGCGAAGCGGAGCACCAGACTCAGCCGGGGATGTCGCGTAGGAAACGATGTCGTCCCCAGGCGATCGAAGATCCCGAGGATGTTGAGTTTGCCAGAACCATCGATGGTCGCGGCGTCAGCGAGTAGAGCGAGATCGACTTCCATATCGTCCCTGTCAGCCCTCTTGAGTCATGGGATCTTCGTATTGCTCTACACCCGCCACGCCTGCGGGTGACAGGAGACGCTCGCCGAGCACGATGCCCGCCAGAAGATCGATCAAGGTGTGCGCGATCATCGATGGCAGCAGGCTTCCCGAAGCCAGGAAGCCCCACGCGAGGATTCCTCCCATGATCGCGGTACGCACAATGCCGAGCCATCCCTGATAGCTGTGCAGAAGTCCGAAGACGACCGTGGTGAGCACCGCAGCACCGGGGATGCCCAGCAGCGGAGTGAGGACCGGAATGGCATAACCACGGTACGCCAACTCCTCTCCGGTCCCGGCGGCCACGGAGAGCAGAGCGAATACACGACGTTCGTCCCGTGTTTTCGGCAGGAGTTGCCGCAGAAGGGGGCTCTCCTGAATTCCAGTCCACGCGGCGAGCCGCTGGAAGACGAGAATCGTCAGCATGCCCGCGGCGAGCAGCGCCACGGTCCACGCCAGGAGAGACCCGACGGGCAGCCCGACGAGGCCCATCGCCGCGGGCCCTCCCTCCCGACCACCCACGAACCAACACGCGCTGCCGAGCAGCCAGAGCGTGATGATCGATCCCCAATAGGCGGGGAGCCGTTCGATCGTGGAGCCCTCGATGAGCGGAACCTGCGCGAGGGACAGGGTCGGCACCGCTGCGAGAAGTACGGAGAGCAGGATCGCGTCGATGACCTCGAGGCCCGCGACGAACCGCAGTACCAAGAGGACGACCCAGAAGGACACGACCCCGCCCCACGTGACGAGGCGTACGACCAACGGTCGGGAGTGCGATGGGCTCACGCTTCGAGCGCTTCCATCCCGAACCGTTCGATGGCCTCGAGTGTGCTCCGGACGTCCTCCCACGTGGTCGTGTGGTTCAGGATGCACATCCGGAGCGAATACAAACCGCGGAGCCGCGTGGACGACATCATCGCCGTCGCTGTCTCGATGACGCGGGCCTGAACCGCCTCGTTCACTTTCTCGAGGAGCGCGTCGTCCAGATCCATGTCCCTGGGATTCACGCGGAAGCACACGACACCGAGTGATGCCGGATTGGCAATCTGGAGAATCTGGGAGGCACGAACGTATTCCTCGCCCTTCAAGGCCAGGTCGATGCCCTTGCCGACCGAGCGTCGAAACGCCGCCATCCCGAACGTCTGGATGGACATCCACACCTTGAGTGCTCGGAACGAGCGGCTCAGCTGCAGTCCCCGGTCACCGAAATTCGGATGGTCCGTACCCCACTGCGTATCCTGGAGATACTCGGGGTGCACCGAGAACGCCTCTTCGAGCTTGCGCACGTCACGAACCATGAGGCAGCCCGCTTCGAACGGCTGAAAGAGCCACTTGTGCGCATCCATCGCGATCGAGTCGGCTCGTTCGATGCCACGGAACAACGCCTTGCCGGTGTCGGTCAAGATCGCAAACCCACCGTAGGACGCGTCGATGTGGAGCCAGATGCCCTCTCGCTCGCAGAGATCGGCGAGGCTCTCGAGAGGGTCGACGGCTCCTGTATTCGTGGTCCCTGCGTTGCCGCAGACCGCGATGGGGGTCAGCCCGGCCGCGCGATCCTCATCGATCATCCGCTGCAGGTCATCCATCTTCATGCGGAAGTACGCGTCGCTGGGCACCTTTCGAACCCGTTCGGGGCGCACACCTACAATCGTCGCGGCACGGCTCAACGCTGTGTGGCTCTGGTCGCTCATATAGACGGTGGCGCGTTCCGGCGCCCCTGCGGCTTCGCGAGCAGCGACGAAAGCGTCGAGGCTGGCCGCCGAGCCGCCACTCGTGAAGAGTCCGCCACCCGTCTCGGGGTATCCGAGCCACTCCCGGAACCAGTCGATGACGACCACCTCCAGCTGGCTCGGACCACTCGCCCCCAGCCAGGTGCCTTGGAAGATGTTGTGGCCCGCCGCCATGTAGTCGGCGAGCACGCCGGGCCAGGTGGCCGACGACGGCACGAACGCGAAGAACTTCGGGTGATCGACGCGCCCGGCGATCGGCAGGATTTCTGCAGCCGCTCGCCGTAACACGTCTTCCGGGTTTCGCCCTTCCTCCGGCGGCGGCTCCCGCATGATCGGCTCGAGTTCCGCCCGAGAGCCTCCCCGCCACGCGGGTTGGTCCGCGAGGCCATCCAAGCGGTCAACGATGAGCTGGGACGCGAGCGCAGCCAACTCCAGCATCCGCTCCGGAGACAACTCCAGCTCGCTCCTGGGCATATCTTCCTTCGGCAACGTCATGCCGATACTCTTCCTTTTATGTCAGCAGAAACCACCACGAGCAGAAGCGTCACGTTTCGCGTCCTCGACGCGATGGACGCTCCGCATTCCGGCCGTATTCTACGCCTTCGCCTGCAGGCAGGTGAAGCGCCCTCCATCAAGTCGCTCAAGGGCGCCGAGGCAGTCGCGGTGTCACCGACCGGCGACGAGTGCCGCGTACGGATCATCGGATTCGCCGTGTTCGGCGGCAAACCCAGCAACGATCGCCTCGCCCGGACGGGCCGACTCGACGTTCACGTCGAGGAGTTGGACGGGGGTGGCCCGATTGGGCTCCGCTGGGAAATGTCGATCTAGTTGGCCCGAATACCCGGCGGCTCGCGGTTGAAGGTGTCCACGAACCAATCCCGGTAGCGATCGATCTCTCCAGGATTCGCTCTGGCCCACGTCGTTCGACTCGCAGCAAACTCGCCGGGCCGAGCCGTGAAGATGAACGCGTCGAGGAAGCCTGCATCCTTGGCATACGCGAGCTCATCGAGCGGGGCGAAAGACTGCGTGTCGAATACGGTTCGCCCGAGGATCCATGCATCCGCGACCCTCGTAAGAATGGCCCGTTCGAGTTCGTAACCCACCGCCGCAGGCGCCTCCGGGAGCCATTCTTCCTGACGACCCATCGTAGTCATGAGGTGGAGGTGCCCATAGATCTGGTACACGAGACTGGCGTCCTGACCACCCAGTGGAATGCGGACCGTCACGCTGTCGGAACTGACGACCAACCCCTCCCAGGGGAAGGTCTCCGTCACCGTGTTGCTCCCAATCACCCAGAACGATGGATCTTGTTCAATGTTGAGCTGCTCTCGCAGCACCCACTCGTTGACCTCCCGCATGTTGTCATGGTCTGCCCGAATGCGAGCGCCGGAGTGGATGATGATCGGTCGCGGTCGCGGGATGTCGGGGGCGGACGCAGCACAGGCACCGGTGACGGCCACGACCGCCAGGACACCAAGCCTCACAAGGGTTTTCGACCCACGGCGACTCAACCGTGCAGCGCGAGGCCGCGAGGGGGTCGTTCCGCGCGAAATCTTCAACCTTGACACAGTAGGATCCTTGTTCCGAATTGGTGTTACATCAAACAAACGTGACACAGGATAGTGCCGTGCAGAGCACGATTACCGACGACATTCGCGAATTTCGCGCACCTCAGACGATGACGACCGATGAGCTCGGCGACAATCTCGCCAGGCTCGTTTGGGAGAGCTTTTCCGACTTCCTGTCTCAGGAAGACGTCGAAACACCCCTTCCGGACGTCGACACTCTATATGACGACGATGGTAGCGCGCATCGCACAGCCGAGGAAGCACTGATCTTCTTCATGTGGGCGCATACGCGTGGGGCCCAGTTGGCATTTCTGGGCCGTGCCCCCGACGAACGCATCCGTGAGGGCCTGGATGCTCTCCACAGCGCTGTCTTCGAGGACATGGTCGCGAACGGTACGCCCAAGGCTCAGCTCCCGCTCTTCGAGCAACGAGTGAGCGCTCGTTACGCCGAATACCACCAGGCAGCGGCAGAGTCCGACGGCAAGTTGGGTGAAGCGGTGTCCCGGCATATGATGGGGGAAGCAGCCCGTGCCGCTACTTCCGAGGCAATTCGGGAACGGGCTGTCGCCGTGGCGAATCCGCTCCGGGACTTCCTGGAAGACGTCGAGCTGATCGACGCCTGATCGGCGGGGCCTAGGCCCCGCTGCCTCTCCACTTCATGAGCTCGAAGGGGCTTCCGCACGCCCGGCACCAGTAGGTGCTCACCGAAGCGTGTGACCCGAACGAGTTCATGATCTCGGTTTCGACCCCGTCACAGAATGGACACGCGGGCGCCGTCGGGAGACTGGTGGGCGTCTCCTCACGTCGCTGACTGGCAGAAGACGGGAGACCCCTTCCGTCGGCGCCGAGCGCTCCGCGCCGGAAGGGGGGTGGTATCGCCATCTACTCGACGAAGAGCGCCCGGTTGAGGTCGCCGCGGGCGCGCTGAACGGCTTCCTCGTTCGGGTGACCCGGGGTTCGCCCTCGCGCCCCGTCCCACTCGGGCGTCGCATCAACGGCGTCGATGTCGATGCCGACCAGCGCGGTGAATTCCCGGGCGGCGCCGCGAAAGGTGGCGAGCCGATCCTCGGCGGGGGCGATCACTCCCGCCGCCACCATCCGTCCCGTCGAGTCGTCGGCCGCTCCGACCCAGGCAAGGGTGGGAGGCAGGATCGACTTGGTCGCAGCCGTCAGCAGTTCCTTGGCTTCACCACCGGCCGCGGCCAAGCGACGGTACCAGGCCGCACCCAGACTGGAATGGAACTCCTCCTCGGAGAGCATCTTCGGTACCCGACCCCTCGCGGACTCGAACGACCCGGTCGCAAACGACGACAGGACCACCGAGATCGCACCATCGACGAGTACGATCGCCGCCACGAGGGCTGCCCAATCCGGCATCTCTTCATCGAGCGAGCCGATCGACGCGTACTCCTCGGCCTGCCGATCGTGCTCCACGGGCCCCGGATCGATCCCCATGTCCTTGAGCATCGAGTAGAGAAGGCGCGCGTGACCCCACTCGTCCTGTGCCATCGACGACGCGGCGATACCAGTCTCGATCGACGGGGCACCGAGCAACCAGTCGGAATAACGGATGCCCATCAGACGCTTGGAGTCCGCGAGCGTGAGGATCAGTCGTTCGAGAGCGGCCTTGTCCGCGGTGCCCATCTTTGCCGGATCCAGTGCGTCACTCATCCGGCGATCCTCCGGGCCTTCGCGAAGACGCCATCATCGTGATTGACCGGAATGATCGCGCTGCGCTCCACGATACACATTTCGAACCACTTTTCTTCGTCGTAGGTCTTCCACGCATAGACCTTCGCGGTCTCGTCGTCGAAGGCGTCGACATAGCCGATGTGGACCAACTGATCACCTCGGTCCTTCCGAGCAAATACGTCGTACACGATCTCTCGCATCGTTTCCTTTCCTATGCCTCATGTCCGGGCAGGATTTCGGCGGCCTGGGGGTCGACGCTCATGCGCTCACGCCGAGTAGTTTCAGCTTCGCTCGACCCTCAGGTGTGATTCTTTCACTGGTCCACGGAGGATCCCAGAGTTCAACGAGTTCCACGGAATCGATCCAGGACTCCGAGATGAGCCGATCCGTGATGTCCTCACGGATGAACTCCATGCAGGGACACGCGGTCGCGGTGTAGGTCAGACTGACCGTAGCTACGCCACCCTCGACCTCGACGCCGTACACCAGTCCCAACTCCGGCAAACTGATCGGAATCTCCGGATCAAGGACTTCGTTGAGTGCGTCCCATGTAGCCTGAACCGCATCTTCAGGAGCCGACTCGAGCGGAGCGGACCACACGTCGCGTCCCCCGCTCTTGTGAACGGAGATGTGCACGGGTAGGCCGACGTCGAGACGACCCACAACAGGGAGAGCCGAAGACACGTCAGGCCGCCGCTTTCCCGTTGAGCCAACGAGAGACGTCCATTCGCGAGCGCTGCACCGATTCGACGTAGATCTCGTTCATGGGGCCACGCCCCTTCCAGCGCTCGAAAACCGTCTCCCAGGAGATCTCGCCTTCGTCCGTGGCCCACCGTTTTGCGATGGCGTCGTACTGGCAGGGGAACGGGTAATCCAAGACGTACTGCCCCGTGGCTTCGTCGAAGTGCGCGGGCGCCGAAAGACCCAACTGTTCACAAAGCGGAACGGTCGACGCCATCCAGACCTGTCGGAGCTGATCGTTCGTGAGCCCCTTGAGCTTGTAGTCGAGCTGACCCGAATGACGCTTGCGGTCGTCGGGTAGACCGAACCACTCGATGGTCATGGGGAACATCCAATCCACCGCGCGCTGGACCATTTCCTTCGCCTCGCCGCCCGCCTTGGCCAAGCGGCGCATCCAGACCTCGCCATGGCGCAGGTGGAAGGTCTCCTCCATGTCGACCTTCACCAGCGCTCTCTTCAGCGGGGCGTAGGACGTGTTCTGGTAGACGTCAGACAGCAACGTGATCCCGGCGCGATCGAAGAAGCCGTTCGCCACAACCAGCTCCGCCCAGTTGTCGAGCGGCTGGTCGAAGCCATACGGGTGCTTGAACTCGTGCGGCTGACGGCCGTAGACGAGATGCTCCTTCGACTCCCCGATATCCTCAAGAAGTCGATAGGCGATGTTCGCATGCGCGAGCTCGTCCTGGATGATCGCGTGAGCGCTCACCTGAGTGTTCGTGGAAGGCGCGTAGCGAGCGGCCATCCAATAGGACGGTGCGCTCATGAGCTCCGTGTCGGCTTGTACGGTCAATTGGACACACAGGGCCTTCCGGTAGCCCTCGGTCATGTCCTCCAGACTCTCGACCATGAAGCCTTCATTGACCTTCTGCTTGAGCTCATCGTCGGTGAATCGGCTCATCGTCCTCTCGTGTTTATGACGCCTTCGCCCCGACGGACGAAGGAGTGTAGAAAATCATAACCCCAGTGAAGCGCGAATGAGGGGGGCAATGCGGTCGGCCGTCCAGGGGGGGCTGAACGTCAGGTCAACCTGCGCGCTCGCGACACCTTCGACCCCCTCGATGGCAGCCTTCACCTCGTCGACGATCTGACCGGCCACCGGGCAGAAGGGCGACGTGAGCGAGATCGTGGCCTTCACCGCATCGCCTTCGATGTCGATGTCGTAGATCAAGCCCAGAACCACGAGGTCGAGGCCCAGCTCCGGGTCCTTGACCTTCTTCAAGGCGTTTCGAACGTCCTTTTCCGTTACCTGCATGGTATGTCCAGGGTCAGCGTGATGTCGTGGTGCGCGTAATGAGTACGGCGCTCACGTCCGAAGGCTCATCGCCAGCTCCGACCGGCTCGAGCGCAGCGAGCACGGTTGTGAGCGCGTCGCGTGAGTTCGAAAGCTGTCCGTTCAGGAGGGTCGTGGCCACCGTGCGCGCCGATTCCGAATGCGTGTCGGTGATCGCCGCGATCCGATCGCCGGTGCCGAGGACGATCATCGTCGACTCGTACACCCGGTCCGCTTCCTCGCCGATAGGAGGGGAATGGGAACTCAAATCTTCGGCGGTACCGCGCGCCCTGACGATCACACCCGTGACGGGGCCCGCTTCGACCCATTCGGCGGCCCCGTCGGCGAGAGCGGCGACGCCGACGATCACAGACCCGGACAGGCCTTCGATCCAGCCGGCCCTCAGATTCCGTGCCACCTTCGTGAGCATGGCGCCAAGCGTTGCGTGCGGCTCCGCCGCGGCGCTCCGCAGCAGCATTCGGACCGCCGCCAGGCGCTGCGCCGAAAAGAGGTCACTGCTCGTGGCCCTCAGGACCGCAAACGCGGGTCGGCCATCCGTGAGAACGAACCAATCCCACGTCGTCGATCCCGAGCCCTGCCGGGGTGCCAGCGTCGATGCGGACAGCTCGTATCCGCTCACCCGCGGGGTCACGCGGGGCAGCAGGCGTGCCCGCAACAGGCGATTGAACTCCGAGAGTGTCTCCTGGCCGGCCTCCGCCTCCGCGGGCGCCTTCGCCTGCTGGGCCGCGAGGCGGACCGAGGTCGCCCACAGCGCCTTGGACAGGTTCTTCAAGAGCCGGACCGAGAGGGTGTCACCGCCGAGCATACGACTGAAGGCGGCGCGCGACACGGAGAGGAGGTACGTGTCTTCGATCGCATAAGCCGAGGCGGAGCGGGGTGTCTGGTTGAGAAGAGCCATCTCACCGAACGCCTGCCCTGCTCGGAGCACGGCCAATCGTTTCGCATCGGCACCCGAGGACTTTCGGAGTTCGATGCTTCCGTGGACGATGATGTAGAAGTGGTCTCCACGCTCACCTTCTTCGAAGACACACTCGCTCGCATCAACGCGAACCGCCTCCGAGATGCGGAGAATCTCGGTCAGATCCGATTCGCCGAGACCTTGAAACAGGGCGACCTCACGCAACCGGACGCTGATCTGCTCTCGCGTCAGGGTTGCGGGTGGCCCTCCGGGGGCCACTGCGCCTGTTGAATGATCCATGGAATCGGGGTTCTGAGCGACATACTCCGGATGGACAAAGCTATCTACAGCGCCGGAACACCGCGAGAATCACCCCCGGCAACGAAAAATGCTCGCGACCCCGGCAATGCCCCCTGTACATTGGACAAGCGCGGACCTGTCGCGACTGCCACCCCCTGTCCCCTGGAGCATACGCTTGGATTCCACATCCAACGAGAACACGCCGGCCTCGCGGGTGAAGGCCGCCGATGGCATCTCAGTTCGCTGTTGGGGAACACGGGGATCGATCCCGTCGCCCGGCCCGGACACCACGCGGTACGGCGGTAATACCACGTGCCTGGAAGTCTGCGGCGCAGACCAGCGGATTATCTTCGACGCCGGGTCGGGGATTCGGCCTCTCGGCTTGGACATCGTCGAGAAGGGGCCGAACGCGATCCACATCTTCCTGACGCACTTCCATTGGGATCACATCCAGGGCTTCCCCTTCTTCTCGCCGTTGTACGATCCCGAGGACTCGATCAAGGTCATCGGACCGAAACAGAAGGACATCGACGTCCAGAATCTTTTCGCGGGACAGATGGGCCCCATCTACTTCCCGGTCCCCTTCAGCGTCGTTGCTGCGGTCATGGAATTCGAGCACCTCAATGAGGGCAGTTACGAGGTCGGTGAATTCGAGCTCGACGTGATGCGGGTCCGGCATCCGTCCTTCGTCATTGGATACCGCATCAAGGTGGCGGGCCGGGTCATTTGCTTTATCCCCGACAACGAACTCGACGGGACCGTGTATGACTTGGAGCCGGGATTCGACAAGAGGATCGTAGACTTCGTGGGCGACGCGGATCTTCTGATCCATGATTCGATGTATACAGAAGTGGAGTACCCGAAACGGTTGGGCTGGGGACACTCGACGTTCGAGCAGTCACTCCGCCTCGCGAAGGAAGGTGGCGTGAAGCGATTGCTCTTCTCCCACCACGACCCGACTCGGACCGACTACGAAGTGGATGCCCTCGTCGCCAAAATGCGAGAGGCTGCCGCGCGAAGCGGAAGCGGCCTCGAAGTTGGCGCGGCGATGGAGGGGATCGACTACACGCTGGAGAGATCGAAGTGAAACAGTTGCTGAATCGACGGGTCGCATACATCGCGACCATGGTGGCCATCCTCCCGCTCCTCGCCTTCGGGCCTCAGGAGCGGACAGCCCTCACCCGCTGGGCCTTCATCGTGGGTGTGAGTGACTACATTCACTTCGAGGACGTCGAGGGCGGCGATCTTCCAGGTGCCGAGCACGATGCGCGCCGCATCCGAGACGCACTGGTTATGCGCCGTGGTTTCCCGGAGGAGAACGTTCGTCTGGTCTTGAACCACGACGCCACGAAGAGCGCGATCCGCGAGGGGATCACCGGCTGGCTCGTGCAGAATGCGCGGCCCGGCGACAACGTCGTGATTTTCTTCGCCGGACACGGCTCGCAGATGTGGGACGAGAGCGGCGACGAAGACGACGGGCTTGACGAGACGCTCGCGCCCGCCGACGCCAATCCAACCAGCACCGAGTTCGATATCAGCGATGACGAGTTCAACGATTGGCTCGGCTTGCTACCCACCGACAACGTCTTGGTCGTTCTCGACAACTGCAATTCCGGCACCGGCACGCGCGATGTGACGCCATTCAGCCGGGGCCGGCTACTGGGCCGCGACATCAACGACGTCGATCGTCCGGCGGGGGTCACGCGCCGCGCGCTGCCCGGCCAAGCCGGTGACGTTACCGGTTTCGATCCGCAGGAAACGCGGGTCCTCGAACTCGCGGCCGCCCAACCCTTCCAGGTGGCCGTCGATGCCTATTTCCCGGCGGCAAACGGCCAGGAAGCGTTCCACGGCGGTGCGTTCACGACCTTCCTGGTCCAACAGCTGTGGCGCGCCCCGGAAAACGTGACCTACGAGAACGTGTTCGAGGACGCCTACGAGGCACTCAAGCGCAATCGCTTCCAGCAGGACCCTTACATCTCGGAAGACGTCTCGCTCAAGGACTTCCCGCTCTTCTTCGTCGATGGTGGTCCGTCGGGCAGTGGCGAGATGGCCCTTCCCGTCGTATCCACGTCTGGTCGCACCGCACAACTGGGTGCTGGCCTCGCGCTCGGGATTACGCCGGGATCGACCTTCGAGACGCCTTCGGGGGCACGGCTCGTCGTCGCGTCGGTCGGACAGCGGACGACGACCGTCGACGTGGTTTCCGGCTCGGTCCGTGACGGTGACCAAGCGCGACTGACGGCGCACGTCTACTTGGAGATCCCACTCCTCGTGAACATGGCCTCGATCGATACGCGTCTGACCGAGGCCCTTCGTACTGCGCTCGCCGGCGCGCCCGCCATCCGGATCATCGACGACGAGAACTTGTTCAGCCATTTGATCGTCAGGCGCCGTGGCGACGAGCTCCGAGTGATCGGTTCGGACGGTTTTGCGCGCCACGAGGCGATTGGGACCACCCCGTCGGCGATGGCAGCACTTGGATCGATCCTCCGTACCGAAGCCGCCGCGAAGAGCCTCGGGGACATGGACAACCCCGCGCAGTCGTTCGGGCTCACGCTCCAGCTTCTGGGAGGCAAAACAAAGTTTGGGGTCGGGGAGGACATCGCGTTCATCGTCGAGTCCGATCGTGACGGCTTCGTCACGCTTGTAGACATCGGGACCGACGGGACCGTGGCGATGCTGTTGCCCAATCAGGACGACCCGTCGATGCAGATTCGGGCGGGCCGACGCCTCGAGTATCCTGGTGCCGACCTGGCCTTCACCGCGCTCCCGCCCGTCGGCGGTGGCATGGTGCGCGCCTTCCTAACGGAACGGCCGCTCGACATCACGATCCCTGCGGGGGAACTCTATGCGTCCGGTGGCGAGGGGTTCGCGGCTGCCGTCGCCGAAGCGCTCAAGCGAGCGGCGGGCCTGGAGAATGGCGCTGTGCGTCTGAATTCTTGGGGAACGGCTTCGATCGTCTACGAAATCACCAATTGATCCCAGCCAGCCCGTGGTAGATAAGGCTGCCCGTTCCGGCGCCAGTTCACGGGCGCCCAAGCGCCAATGGCTGAAGAAGACGCGACGACTCGTCGCGTTCTCGCTCATCGTGCTCGCCGCGGTCGCGCTCGCTGTCGTGGTAGGCGACACGTTGGGAGACCTCACCGGAATCCGTCAGTTCGAGGACTCGACGCTCGACCTTCGCCAGCAGACGACACCCGAGTCGTTTCAGGCCGGGCTGGGGGATCGCGAAAGCGAAGTCGTCCTCGTGCTCTTCGACGAGTTTTCGGTACTCGACACGATCGACGGGTGGAAGTGGATCACACCGTTTCCCCGAGCGCCGCTCGCGGAATTGATCGACGCCCTCTCCATGGCCGGCGCCAAGACAATCGGCGTCGACGTCTTCCTCGGGGAACTCTTCCCCGGGCTCAACCTCATCGACGGTGGCAACGATCTGTTGCGCGATGCGATGGAGAGGGCCGGCAACGTCATCATCGTGGCTCCCGTCGAGCAGACGGACTCCGGTCCCATCGTTACGGCCCCGCACCCCTTCTTCGCCGAAGTCGCGGCTGGCGTGGGTTCCGCAGAACTGCCGTCGTCGTTCGAGACCTTCCGCGACGGCTCACTCGCCGTGCGGTCGGGCAACGACCTCGTCCCCTCGTTCGCATTGGCGATGTATGCCCACTCGCGAGGCCTGGATGTCGACTCCCTCCTCGAGGATGCACGCCGACGGGGGCGCTTCAATCTTCCGGGCCTGCCCGCAAGCCAGGGCGTGATCCCCACGGGATGGTTCGACGGGCGTAAGCCCTCGGGCGGTTCAATCGTCCCGTTCAGAATCCGCTACCTCGGTCCGCCCTCGAGCACGGATGCGACGGATCCGCCCGGCACATTCCAGTCGTCGGCCTCGTCGTCCGTCTCCTTCATGGCGGCGATCAGCCCCGAGCTGTTCGAGGACAAGATCGTGCTGCTCGGTACAGGGTTCCACGCCGAGGACCGTTTCCGCACACCATTCTTCGGCTACGCCGCGCCAGCAGTCTCGGGCGATGCGTCCACGGATGAGTACGAGTGGATGTACGGCGTCGAGATCCACGCGAATGCGCTCCAGAACCTCATTGACGGCGCCTACGTTCGCCCGCTGGGTGCCGCGGGCCGGACCGTCCTCCTCTTTCTGCTGGCCGGGCTCACCGGCGGAGTAGCGTTCTGGTACGGGGCCACATGGGGAGCGGCGGCCGCAGTGATCGCCATCGCCGGCACATGGACGATCGCTTTCTGGGCGTGGGCGGGAGTCGTCTACGTGCCCGGCGCAGAGTTGTTTTCGATCGGCGCGCCGGCGAGCTGGGTTCCGATCGGAACGCCGATCCTCGCGGCCCTGTCCTCCTACGTTCTAGCCGTCGCGTACGTCTCGATCATCGAAGGGAAGGAGAAACGCTTCATCAAAGGTGCCTTCGGCAAGTACCTCTCGCCGGACGTCGTCGCGGAAATTTCCGAAGACCCGTCGGCGCTCCAACTCGGCGGCGAGAAGCGCCCTTTGAGCCTTCTGTTTTCCGATCTCTCCGGCTTCACCACGATGTCGGAAGAGATGGACGCGCAGGACCTCATCGCGCTCCTGAACGAGTACCTGAACGACATGACCCATGTCGTGTTCGATGAGGGTGGGTATCTCGACAAATACATCGGCGACGCGATCATGGCGTTCTGGAACGCACCGAAGGAACAGCCGGATCACCACGATCGTGCCATGCGCACCGCGATCCTCATGCAGCGTCGCATGAACGCGCTGAACGAGGGCTGGGCCGCGAAAAACCCTCTTCACGAACCCCTCAAGGTGCGAATCGGGGTACACAGCGGAGAGGTCGTGGTCGGCAACGTCGGCGGCGAAGATCGCTTCGACTATTCGGCCATCGGTGACTCGGTCAATCTCGCGGCTCGGCTCGAGCCCGCGAACAAGACGTACGACACACTGAACATGGTGTCCGAGGTGACGTTGACCGCCGGTCAGGGATCCTACCGTGTTCGGGAGCTCGACCTCATTGCCGTAAAGGGCAAGGAGGCCCCCGTGAAGGTCTTCGAGTTGCTCGAGTTGGCCGGTGTGGAACTCGAACCCTCGAAGGAGGCGGCACTCAAGCACTACGAACTCGGTATGACGGCTTACAAGCAACACGACTGGGCCACTGCGAGGGAGCATTTCGCGACCGCCGTAAGCGCGTGTCCCGAGGATGGTCCGAGCCGACTTTATGTCACTCGGTGTACCGAGAACATGGCCGACCCGCCTCCTGCGGACTGGGATTTCGTGGTGCGCAGGACCGAAAAGTAGAAGATTGAATTGTGGGCCCGATTCGAACCGGCCCCGATCTGAGTGGAGATGAGGCATGAGGAAACACGGAACTTTGGCACTGCTCGCGGCGCTTGTTGTGGCCGTTCCTATCGCCGCCCAGGACCCGGTCGCGCTCGTAATCCGGGTCCAGGGCGACGTCGCGGTGAAGCGGGGCGATGCAGCCCCGACCCCGGCCACCGTCGGCGAACGCATGTTCGTGGGGGACGACGTCCTGCCCGCGGCAGGCGCGCGCGCCATCCTGATCACTCGAACCGGCGGCCAACAAGTCGTCACGGAGGCGACCACCGTCGCCGAGCCGCGAGGGGCCGGGAACCCGGACATCTTCGCCCGCGCCATGAGTACCCTGGCCCAAGCCGCGTCGACCGACGCGACGGCCGGTGGGCGGCAAGGAATGATTCGGCCGATTCCGGGCAGCTCGGTCCTTGTCGCTCCGCGAAACCGACTGCTCGTCGCGAGCCAACGCCCCACCTTCACTTGGACCGCCACTCCGAACCAGAGCTACGACCTCATGCTCCGCAAAGTGAGCGGGGGCCCGCCCCAGATCTATGAGTTGGGTGCGGACACGATCTTCATCCTGCCGGACGAGGAGGAGCTCGACGCAGGCGCCACCTACGCATGGACCGTATTCGTCGGGGGCCGGCGCAGCGGCCGCCCCATTCCGCAACAGGAGTTCCGCGTCATGAGCCTCGAGGAGTCGGTGGACCTCGAGGACTATATGGAAGAGATCTCCGTCTTCGGACTCGACCCCATGACGGACGGGCTCTTCCTGACCGTAGTTGCGTTTCGGGACCTCGGGCTCTTTTATGACGCCCAAGAGGCCCTGGACTCGGTCGAACGCCAGGCCAGCCTGAGTGCAGACCTCTACTTGCTCAAGGGTGAGATCCTCACCGAGCTAGGGCACGAAGAAGCCGCACGAGCGGCGTTTGACAAGGCCGATGAGTTGATGCGATGACCGTTGAGGGCACCATCGAAGAGCTGAAAGCCGAGCTCGAATTCTCGCGGTGGTCACTCCGTGAGATGAGCAAGGTGGGGATGGCGCTCATGGGTGAGCGTGACCCTCTGTCACTCTTCGACCTCATCCTGTCTCAGTCGCGATCGCTTACGGGATCGGACGCCGGCAGTCTCTACCTCGTCGAGAAGGGGGAGGACGGCTCTCCCCTGCTCCACTTCATCGCGTCTCAGACGGATACACTGCCGGAAATCCCATCCCCGACGTTCCGACTTCCACTCAACGAGCATTCCATCGCCGGGTACGCCGCCACGAATGGCCGGCCGCTGGTGCTGGAGGACGTGTACGAACTCCCCGACAACGTACCCTTCTCGTTCAATCGAGCCGTGTACGACGAGAAGTACGGCTACCGGGCCAAATCAATGCTCGTCGTCCCCATGATCGATCACCGGGACAACGTCGTCGGCGTGCTCCAATTGATCAATCGAAAGAGTGATCGATCCGCGAAGATCCGAACGGATGAGGACTCCGACCGCTGGGTGCTCCCGTATACCGATCGCGAAGTCGAAATCGTCTCGTCCTTGGCCGGCCAAGCCGCCGTTGCGATCGAGAACGGCAGACTCTACCAGGACATCGAAAACCTGTTCGCCGGCTTCATCAAGGCGGCCGTCACCGCGATCGACCGACGGGATCCGACCACCTCCGGTCACTCCGTTCGCGTGACCGAACTGACCTGCGACGTCGCCAACCTGATCAATGAGCAGACCGAAGGCCCGTTCGCCGACTCGTTCTTCACAGATGCCGAGATGAAGCAGCTACGCTATGCCGGCCTCCTCCACGACTTCGGCAAGGTCGGGGTACGCGAGGAGACGCTCGTCAAGCAAAACAAGCTGTCGCCCGTGCTGGGCGCCCAGGTCGAAGCACGCTTCGTCCTGATTCGTATCACGCTCCGCCTTCAGGCGGCCGAAGCCCGCGCGGCCGCCATCGCCGAAAAGGGTCCGGAAGGCGCCGCCGAGGACATCGCGGCCATCGACGCCCAACTCCAAGTCGAACTGGAGAAGGCCGATCGCTACTGGGCCGCCGTTCAGGAGGCAAACGTCCCCCGTGTGCTCGACGAGGACGCCGCCGAGATCCTCCAGGAGATATCGCGCACCGTCTTCGTAGATCCCGACGGCAACCAACAGACCTTCCTTACGCCCCACGAGCTCCACTTCCTCGAGATCCGGCGGGGCTCACTCGATGAAAGCGAGCGACTCCAAATTCAGTCGCACGTCGTCCACTCGTATGACTTCCTCCTCAATATTCCCTGGACCGAGGAACTATCCCGAATCGCGGAGATCGTGCGCGGGCATCACGAGAAGCTCGATGGATCCGGATATCCGGACGGCGTAACGGGCGACACCCTGTCGCTCGAAACCCGGATCATGACCGTGTGCGACATCTTCGACGCCCTCACCGCCTCGGATCGCCCGTACAAGAAGGCCATGCCGGTCGAGAAGGCGATCCAGATCCTCCAGTGGGAGGCCAAAGACGGCATGCTCGACCAGGACATCGTCGACCTGTTCGCGGCCAGCGAGGTCTACCGGAAAGTGCTGGACGGAGATTGGCGAGAGTTCTAGCGCGGCCCGACCGCCGCTCGCGCTCAACCGGTCCGGTTAGGATGCGCGCTGCAATTTCGCCTAAAGCCAAACGCAGTGATTCCGCCTAAACTCAGGCCCTTGCGAGGCGCTCTCGCTCCACACCAATCGCGCCACTGCTCGCCCAGAGGGTGATGGATGGCCGCGGTCAGGTGGCCTTCGTCGTCGGTAGACGGCACCCTCCACGCGCGATTGGCGGTTGCGAATGCGGACCGATGCGGTGAAATAAAGGGAGTTGAACTAAACCGCTACGCGGTGGGTGCCGCATCGACGCAGTCCAATGTCCGGCAGACTCCGCCCGATGGAGTTGAGTGTCGTCGGTTCGAGCACGTTCTGCCCCGCATGCCGCCCGTGGCTTGCCTCCTGACGGGGCCCAGCGATACTGTCGGTCTTGCTGCCCCCGTGGACGCATCGCGGGCTAACCCACCGGTCCCGTGGCAGTCGGGATAACGGCGTTGACGCAGGTCAGGTCGCTCAGGCCAGTGGTGGAAGTCCCAACCCGATGTCGTGCATAACGATGTCGGCTCGCCCGAGCGTCGCCACTCCCCGCGACGCCGGGCCGGGGCCTGCCCGGAGACGACCTGCGACTTGAAGAAATACCCATAGAGGCTCTCCGTCCCGCAATCCGCCACGCAGGCCCACTCCCCCCACCGCGTAGCGGCTCAGCTCAACTGATCGTTTCCACACTCTCTTGACCCTCGCTCCCGAGGCCTTGGGCGCCTAGAGTGTGGAAACAATCCTTATTCGTTAGGTTGCCCAACTTCCTTACCCGGAGAGGCCTGCCAAGAGCGCGCTCGGAGTCAGGACGCGTACGGCCTTCCAGCCGTCGACATCGATAAGATGCCGATCTCCTTAAACGACGACTGCGCCGGCTTCGAGTGCGCAAAGCATGAACTTGTCGTCGTCCGGGTCCGCCGTGATGGACTCGTCGTGGTCTACGTCGGGCACAAGCGTTCCGTGAGCCAAGAGGTCAGTGAGCATCGCCTGATAATCGGCCTCGGGGTACGACCTCCTGAGGCGGTCGCAGACCCTCAGGTACTCGTCGAAAATCGAGGGTGTGAGGATCGCCTCAAGTCGTCCCTCAACCCAGGCATCAAGGACTGCCCGCGGCGGCCCCTGTGACATCAAGTTTGAAGTGCAACAGCAGTTAACGGGCGGTTTTGGTGAAGTAACACTCGGCGGGGG
>JAQBXY010000043.1 GCA_027623325.1 Gemmatimonadota bacterium | reverse complement strand
GACCATGAACTTCTCGGGGTAGGTAACGGCGACCATCACGTCGATGACGCTCGCGGGCACGCCGCTGTCTGCGAGACGCGCGATCTCGGACCCGTTCAGCTCGAAGTGGTCCTGTTGTGCGGCCAGCCAAGTCTCGAGGACCTTAGAGTCGACGTGTCTGGCGGCCTCTTCCACGTCCGCGATGTCGATGGCCGCAGAAGCAACACGTCGGCTCGTGCTCACCGCCATGCCGATCCCAGCGACCGGATCGCTCATTCCCTCCAGGGCGAGTCGGTCCGGTCCGGCGAGGCGATACTCCTGGACCCAGGCGACGGCCTCCCCGTCGACATCCAGCGACCGCACGTCGACCCACTGATTCGGCGCCGTCACCGCCATGATGCCCGTGCCGGAGCGAGCGGCCTCACCACAAACGAATTCCGAGCGCGTGAACGCGCGCCTACCGTCCGCAGAGAAGTCTATACTCTCCCAACCCTCGCATCCTTCGGCGCTCACCGCACGCTGTTCGCCATCGGCCACGAGGATCTCTGTCGATGCGATGTTGCCGTCTACGACATTGAACATCTCGACACCGTCGCTCGCGGGCATGAAGCACAGAAGACCCGATTCCACGTCGGAGTTGACGGCTTCCCAGCAGCCGACGAAGGCCAACCAACGGGCTTCGGCGACCTCCTGCCCGTGTGCCGGGGCTACCGCGACCGTCGAGAGGAGTGCGCCGGCGATGAGGCTGGCTCGTATGCGATCGATCATTGTCGTTATCCCTGTGGCCACTAGAAACGAATCGAAATCCCGCCGACCAACTGGAAGCCGCCGAGGTCCATCTTGTCGAAATCGGAGAAGTCGTTCGCGGGCTCGGCGCTGGCCAGCGTGTAGCGCGCCTCAGCCGTGAGCACGAACTGTTTGTTCAGCGAAAGATTCACGCCACCCGACGCTCGCGCCAGGAACGCGTCTCCTTCGGTGTGGAGGCGATCCGTAAACACGTCGAACGTCTGGAAGTCCACGAAGTCACCGTTCTGCTCGAATGAGTAGGAGACGACGCCGATGCCTGCCCCGACGAATGGCGCAAAACCGTTCGGAATCCAGGCGAAACGCCCGATTTGGCGTCCTCGTTCGCGCAAGTAGTACCGGGCACTCACGACCAGGGGGATCAGTTGGAGATCCGTGACCTGCTCGATGGGCAGGTTGTCGAGATCGACCCAATCCCGGAACTCCGACTTCACGGAACTCGACTGGAACCCTACGCCCAGGGCCGCATCCCACCGTTCGGTGACCCGGACCGCGAGTTCACCGCCCACATAGGGGCTGTCGAAGTCGCGTCGGCCGACGGTGAGTTGTTCGATCGTGAAGTCGAAGACGTCGCTCCGCGCGTTCAGGATTCCGTACCCGGACTCGAACTTGACCGTGACGCGCGGCTGCCGAAACAGGAAGCCGTCCCCGCCTTGCTGAGCGAGTACTGCCTCGGGCGCACCAAGAACGAGACCGCTTGCGGTCAGTAGTGCGCACCCTACCAGTCGACGGGCAATTCCTTTCATTCACCCCCCTATGGTCTTCCGGACCGATCGTCCATTCGATGGTCTACTACACACCTAAGGCAAGCGATGTGCCACCGTGATTCGAGGCGGAAAGCCACCTGGTTGCTGACCTTCGAGGGTCGGGGGCCGTGGCTACTCCCCTCGTCAGGACAGCCCCGTCACCTCTGGGGGACAGGTACGTGGGTCAAAATAGGGCGCCGGGCCATGGGTCCGCCTCGTTCGAGGACGTGATACACAGCAGGCGTGAGCGTAAGGACGAAGATGGTCGACGAGAGCAGGCCCCCAATGAGCACCAGGGCCAACGCGTCCCAGATGTTCGTTCCTGCTCCGTCGCCGAATAGGACGAGAGGCAACAGGCCGAGCACCGTGGTGGCAGTGGTCATGAGGATCGGGCGCACACGCTCGAGGGTTCCTCGGACGACGGCCTCGTCGAGCGGCAGGTTCGGATGGCGCCGTCGGACTCCATTGACGTGATCCACCAGCAGAATCGCGTTATTCACGACGACGCCCAGCATCATGATGACCCCGACGTAGGCCTCGCGTGTGAACGACGCTTCGGCCAGGAAGAAGATCAGATACACCCCGATCAGTGCCATGGGAACGGTCACGATGACGCACAGGGGCTGAAGCAGGGACTCGAACAGTGCCGCTGTGACCATATAGACGAGCAGGAGCGCCACGGCCAATACCATCCAGATCTGGCCTCGCTCCTCATCATCGATGAAGAAGCCTTGGTCGCTGGCTTCGACGGTGTACCCCGGCGGCACTTCGGTACTCGCGATCACGGTCTCGTGGATCAGGTCCCCGAGTCGACTCGGTCCGCGGAATTCATAAGCCACGGTGCGTTCGTACTGCTGATCCTCGCGACGAATGCGGGCGAGCACATCGCGTTCCTCGATCGCGATCACGTCGCCGAGCCGAATTCGATTCCCGGCCGGCGTGTCGATCAAGGACTCGGTGAGCGCGAGCACGTCCATGTCGAGATTGCCCTTCAGCTTAACCTGATATTGAACCTCCTCGCCGCCGAGCTTCAGGAAATCCAACCCGGCCGTACCCGCGACCGCAGCATTCAGGCGTCCGATGAGGTCATCGACCGTAAGTTCGTACTGGGCAAGACGATTGCGATCTACCGTCGCGATGAACTCCCACGCTTTGTCGCGTTGAAATCGGCCGGAGGAGGCGTTGGTATCCACGTCGACGATACGACTCAATCGCTCGAGCCGCCGACCGAGGTCCTCGGCAATGTCGCGCACCCGCTCGTAGTTGTAGCCGAGCACCTTGATCCCGTAGTTGGGGGCGCTGCCACCGCCGCCGTAGAACGACGGCCCATATCCGAACACGCGCACCTCCGCTCCGGTGAACGTGTGGCTGAACGCGACCATCTGCTCCTTGATGATGACCGGGATCTGCGTGTTTTCGAGCGAGTCCGGAAAGGTGATCCGCATCGAGCCGAAGGTCTGGTTGACATCCGCAGAAAAGCGTTCCACCTCGGGGATCGCCGCTACCCGCTCCTCGAAGTACTGCATGAGCTGGTCGCTGCGCTCGAGGTTGGAACCTCGAGGGAGCTCGATCTGGACCGCGATATAGGTTTCCTGCCCGCGTCCTCCCCCCCACATGGCCCACGTGTTCACGTACCGATCGAAGAGGTAGTACGAACCCCCGAAGACCAGCACGGTCACCACCATGGCGAACCCGGGGAAGCGGATGTTGAAGCCTACGAGATCGGCGTAGAACCGCAGGTAGAACGGCTCCTCTTGGATGGTGGACGCGGGCGGCTTCCCTCCACTGGGCCGCGCGGCCAATGATCGGGCGGCAAGTGCCGGGATGAAGGTGAACGCGACGAAGAGCGAGGCCACGAGCGTCAGCGCCACCACGATCGCGAGGGGGACGTAGAAGACCCGCAGTTCACCCTGCAGGTACACGAAGGGCACGAAGACGATGAGGGTGGTCGCGGTCGAGGCGAAGATGGGAAGCACGACCTCGCGGGCTCCGCCTTCTGCGGCCGCGAGCGCCTCCTCCCCGCCCTGCCATCGTCGATAGATGTTCTCGAGCACCACGATCGAGTTGTCGACGATGAGCCCGAAGCCCAGGGCCAACCCCATCAGCGTCAACAAGTTGAGCGTGAGCCCACCGAAATAGATGAGGTTCAGGGCAATCAGCACACTGAAGCCGATCGTGGTGAAGATCAGCGCGGCCGAGCGGAACGACCGCAGGAAGCCGAGCAGCACGAAGAAGATGACCACGGCGCTGATCAGCGCTCGCGTGCGCAGATCGGAGAGCTGGCGCTCGATCTCTTCGCTCTGGTCATCCTCCAGCGTGAGTTCCGAGCCGAACGGGCTGAGGCGTTCGAGTTCGGCGAGGCGGACTTTGACGGCGTCGGCCGTGCGCACCGTGTTGACCCCGATGCCTTTCAGGACCTCGAAGCCGACGGAGGCCTGCCGGTTGATCCGCGACAGCTGGCGCGGCTCCTCGTAGGTATCGTAGACGGTGGCGATGTCCCTTATGCGCACCGGAGTGCCCCCGACCGCGGTGATTACGGCGTTCCTGACGTCGTCCGCGTTCCCGGGGCGATTCATGATGGTGATCGTCCGCTCGGAATCCCCCTCGCGGATGATCCCCGCCTCACCGACGAGATCCAGATCCGAGATCGCACGCTGCACGGTCACCGGATCGAGGCCGAGCGCTCCCATCTCCTCCTCGACCAACTCGATCTCCAGGCGGCGATCGCGCCCCCCGAACACGCGGACGAGCGAGACACCCTCGATCTGGCTCACCTCGGGTGCGATGACTTCATCGAGGTGTCGCCGTAACGCCTCGAGTGTGTAGGGACCGGTGAAGGTATAGAGGAGGAACGGGCTGTTTTGCTCCTGAAACTCCTCCGGCACGTATTGGCTCACCGAGACCTGCCCGACGCCCGGAGGCAGAGTCTCCTCGAGCGTCGCGATCCGCTCCGAAAGGTCCAGCCGAGCGAAGTCCATGTCGGTGTCGCGCTGGAACTCGATGTCGACCTGGGCGGTGCCGATCCCCTGACTCTCGAACGACTGAGAGATGATGCGCTCGACCCCACGTACCTGTTGGATGGTCGACTCGAGAGGCGCGGTCAGGAACGCCTCTACCGTCTCGGGCGACGCTCCACGCCAGCTTCCGGTCACGTTCAGGCGTGGCAACTGTGTGTCCGGCAACAGCTCGATCGGGACGTTTCGCCAGGCCGCGATGCCGAGGAGAGCGACGGCCGAATACGTCATCGCCACCGCAACAGGCCGTGCAAGGGACAGCCGGATCATGGGGAGGCGTCGCCCGCCACGCCGCTGCGGAGCCGCTCGGCCGACTGATACACGACCGGCACGACGATTAATGTGAGCGCCGTCGCGACCAGAAGCCCGCCAATCACCGCGATCGCGAGCGGCGCCCTTAGGTCGGAGCCCCGTCCGATCCCGAGCGCCATAGGTGCGAGGCCGAGCATGGTCGTCACGGTCGTCATGACGATGGGCCGGAGGCGCACCCGCCCGGCTTCTAGGATCGCCTCGCGGAGCCCGAGCCCGAGACGCCTGGACTGGTTGACGAAGTCGACCTTAACGATGGCGTCGTTCACGACGATCCCGACGAGAATCACGACTCCGATCAGACTCATGGTGTTCAGCCCCTGGCCCGACGCGATCAACGCGAGCACGACACCGACCAGTGCGAGCGGCACCGACATCAGAATCGTGAACGGATGCACGAACGATTCGAACTGAGCCGCGAGAATCATGTAGACCAAGACGAGCGCGAGCGCGAAAGCGAAGGCCAGATCACGAAAGGAGCGCCTCATCTCCTCGTTCTCCCCGCCGACGTCCCACCGGATCTCGGGTGTGGGCGTCAGCGTCGACAGGGCCTCTTCGATTTCGAGTATGGCCTGATCCAGCCCTCCGCTGACGACGTCGGCGTAGACCGGAATGACTCGCGCCTGATCTTCGCGGTGAACCTCCGCCTGACCCTCGGCTTCTCGAATGCGAACGAGTTCCCGGATGGGCACGCCGCTCACGCGGATGCCGTCTAGCGTCTGACGCGAATAGCGTCGTTCGTCGGGATACCGGACCATGACGTCGATCTTGCGGTCGAAGTCCACGAACTCGGTCGCTCGATTCCCCCGCATCGCACGGTCGATGGTCGATGCCACAAGCTGCGGGTCGATACCGTAGCTCGCGCAGGCTGCCCGGTCGATTTCGATCTGAATCTGAGGCTGTCCGCGCTCGGTGCCGATCCGGACATTGGCCATCGCCTCGACCGTGGCGACACGCTCGGCGATCACGCCTGCCATCGTGAACACCTGGTCGAGATCCTCGCCACGGACTCGAACCGAAACGTCCGCCTCGGATCCACCCAGCATCGAGCCCAATGCGGTCGCTTGCCCCGTCTCCACGGAAAGGGCCCCGACGGGAAAGCGCGAGGTCAGTGCCCGGACCCGCTCGGCGGTGGCCTCGGTGTCGCCGCCCGGCCGCACACGCACCTGGAACGTCGCCGTGTGGAGGCCGGACGCCTCTTCCCCTTCCGCGTAGGCTCGTACGTTGCGCCCCACCGTCGCGAAGACCGCGTCGACGTCGGGGTCGGCCAGGACGAAGTCCTCGATCTCGACCGCGGCTTCGTCGGTCGCCTCGAGCGCGGTACCCTCCGCCAGTTCGAGGCGAATGGTGAACGCGCCCTGATCCACGTGTGGCAGAAGGTCTCGGGGAAGGCCAAAACCGAGAGCGACCGTGACGACCATCGCTGCGAGCGAGGAGGCAAGGACCCGCACCGGGCGATCGAGCGCCCACGAAAGGGCGTCATGGTACGCGGATGCGAAGCGTCCGAAGGCGACATCGAAGCCTCGCAACAGGGGCGCGAACGCACCCCCAACCAGCCTGCCGACGCCGTGCCCCCAAAACTTCAGAAGGTCCAGGAGGAGCCGGTACATCGCCCGGAGGAGTCGGAAGGGCGCGGTGACGATCAGAGCCACGAGCCAGCGAGCGGCCGCGAACAATCCCAAAGGACGTGGGCCGCGCCCGGTCCGGACGTTCCCCCCAGCTCCTGAAGCGCCCCCCGCAAAGCGGGCTGCGAGCGAGGGAAGCAGCGTCAGGGCCACGAGCAGCGAAACCAGCAGCGAAAAGGCGACCGCGAGCGAAAGGTCCTTGAACAACTCTCCGGCCACACCCTCGACGTAGATGATCGGTCCAAAAACGGAGATCGTCGTAAGCGTCGAGGCCGTGATCGCCGACTGGACCTCTTCGGCCCCGGCGGCAGCGGCCTGGGCTGCGCCTTCCCCCAACTCCTCGCGGTGTCGGAAGATGTTCTCGAGGACGACGATGGAGTTGTCTACGAGCATACCCACGCCCAAGGCCAGCCCACCGAGGCTCATGATGTTCAGGCTCACCCCCGCCGCCTCCATGAGCGCGAAGGTGCCGACCACCGAGATCGGAATCGCGAGTGCGATGGCGACCGGGTAGCGTGGGTCCCGCAGGAAGAGGAAGAGCACCAGAAACGCCAGGAGCCCCCCGAAAACCAGCGCCTGAACCACGTTCGAGATGGAGTCGGCGATGAACCCCGCCTGATCGTCGGCGACGTCGATCCGCATGGAGGGATATTCGATGGCGAGTTGCGCGATCACCTCGCCCACGGTTTCGGCTACCGTCACCGTGTTGGCCCCCGATTCCTTGAAGATCAGGATGCCCACCGACTCCTGCCCCCCGTAGCGCGCGATCTCCTCACGCTCGGCAAATCCGTCGACGACTCGACCCACGTCCCGGAGTCGAATCACCCGGTAGCCTTCGCCCTGCGAGCGCCGGGCGACCACGACGTCCGCGATCTCCTCGACCGTCTGGAATTCGCCGAGCGTCCGCAGGGGATAGCGGTACCGTCCCTGCAGGATCGTGCCGCCCGGCGCGCTGACATTGGCCTGGTCGAGGGCGTTGGAGATCTCTTCGAGGGTGAGCCCGTACGAGTCCAAGAGTCGTGGCTCCACCTCGACACGGATTTCGCGATCGAGACCACCGGTCACGGCCGCCTGTGCGATTCCGTCGAGCTGCTCCAACCGCCGGCGAAAGACGGTTTCCGACAGTTCCTTGGTCTGCCAAAGGTCCTCTCCCCCTGACACCGAGAGGGTCATCACCGGCTCGGACTCCGGATCGACACGAAGGATGGTGGGCCTGCCGACCGTCTCCGGTAACGACTCGCGAACGTTGTCCATGCGCTCGCGCACGTTGAGCATGGCGAAGTCCATGTCCGTGCCCCACGCGAACCGGAGGGTGACCAGACTCACTCCATAACGTGACGTGGACGTGACTCGCTCCACTCCGGGCACGGCCGCTGCAGCCCCTTCGATAGGCTGGGTGATGCGGCGTTCGACCTCGGCCGGCGCGACCTCCTCGTACACCGTGTAGATGACGAGGCGTGGGTAGCTCACATCAGGCAGCAGGTCGATCGGCAGACGCACGTACGAGATGACCCCGAGCAGGATGATCGCCAGGAACAGCATCCACACGGCGACGGGCCTTCGGGTGGACCCCGAGGGGATGGACATGCCCTAGTCTCCCGCCTCGCCGCCAGAGCCCGGGATCATTTCGCGTACCGACCCGCCCACGGCCTCCTCCAGCACCAGGAGCGCCTCGACGAAGGTGTGGCGCGATGTGATGATCTGTCGCCGAGTGTCGGCCTCCTGCTGGAAGCTCGATCGGAGTTCCTCGAAGGAGCGCGTGCCTAGCCGGTATTCCTCGCGGGCGAGTCGGAGGGCCTCGTCGGCGATGACGTTCGAACGCTCGGAGAGTCGGTACGACTCCCACTGGTTCTCGAGATCGAGCAGCGCACCGCGGACCGTCGCCTCGAGTTCGAGTCGAGCTTGGCGCGCGCCCTCCCTCTGGTTCGACAACTCGACGGACGCGCGCTGCCGCGCGACGCTTTGCTGAAAATATCCGTCCAGAAGGGGGAACGAGAAGTTCATGAAGAACTGACTCTCGAGGTCCCGGCTCCCGGGTGGATCGAAGAGCGCCTGGCCCGCCTGCGAGAAGGATCTTCGAAAGAGATCGACGCCCATCGAAATCTCGGGCCACCACGAGGCGTTCTGCTCGGCGACGCCCGCCCTCGCCGTGTTGACCGCGACCTCGGACTGCATGAGCGCCGGGTTCAATCCCAACGCTCGGGCCACCAACTCTTCGACCTGGAAGGTGGCTGGATCGAAGATCGGCAGCTCCTCGTCGACCAACTCGATGGCGCCGATGTCGCTCACTCCCATCGCCGTCTCGAGCGCAAGCAACGCCCGCTGAAAAGCTGCCTCCTGGCGACGCAGAGCCAGCGTCTGTTGCTCCACCGCGAGTTCGGCGTTCAAGACGTCGACCCTGGTCTTCAACGCGAGGGAGAACATCCGCTCCGCCACATCGAGGTCGATAGCCCGCGCCTCGATGAGTTCTTCCTCCGCCCGCTGAAGCTCTCGTTGCTCGAGGGCGTCGATGTAGAGCCGCTGGACCCCGATCTGAACGTCGGTCAACGCACGCACGAGTCCGAGTTCACGATCCTCGTTGAGAAGCTGCTGGCGGTTGTGAGCTTGGAAGAGGGACGGCCCTTGAAAGCTCCATCGCAGCGCGAGGTTGTGCGTCGTCCGCGAGAAGTAGTTCCAGTTGGCCGTGGGCCGCGCGATGGGGTTTCCGAAATCGTCGAGCGCCTGGCGCTGGAGGTTGCCCGTGAAACCCGTGTCGAAGAGCGTGAGACTCGCCCGTGGAAGGACCTGGTCGAGCCACGCCGATCTCATCTCAACGCCGTTGAGCAACGTCGAGTTCGTCGCCTGTCGGAGCGCCGGGTTGCTCCCGGCGGCCAGGTCGAGCGCTTCAGCGAGACTAAGGCGAACGGGCTCAGACTGTTGGCCGCCGACACCGACAGGAATCCCGAAGATCACCACAGCGACCGCAGCCACGATCAGGCGCTCCCTCGCGACGCTCATCGGCCCGGCCTCCCGCCCTCAGCGACCACGTCGTCCACGAGCCGGATGGGTGTGTCGTGGGCCAGATAATGGTGGCCATCGATGAGAACCACCTCGCCAGGTTCCACCGTGCCCTGCTCCGCTCCCTCGACGACGATCTCGACGTGCGTGTCGTTCTCCCGACCCGTATTCACGTATCGCCACTTCGCGAGCGCACCGCGCTCGGATTCCTCGTACACGAAGAGCATCGTTCGTCGACGCCCCTCGCCCCGCTCCAGGATCGCGCTGCGGGGGACCAGGACTCGATCCGGCAGGGCCTCCGCGTCGAGCGATACCTCCGCATACATGCCCGGCTTGATCCGGCCGTCTGCGTTCGGCAGCAGAACCGTCACCCGCCCGGTGCGGCTCTCGGGATCCACGACCGGGTTGATCGTTTCGATCGCTCCACCAAAGACCTCCCCCGGAAAGGCGGCAAAGGTGACTTCGGCGCGTCGACCCTCCGAAAGGAAACCGAGCTCGGCTTCCAGGACCCGCACCTCGACCTTGATGAGATCGAGATCTACGACCGTCAAAAGGTCGCTACCGACCGAGACGTGTTGCCCTTCCACCACGCGGATGTCAGCGATGCGCCCCCGGAACGGGGCCAGAACCCGCGAGCGCTGTAGTTGGAGGTCGGCTTGCCGAAGCCGGACCTCCGCCTGATCCAGTCCGCTCATGGATCGAGCGATCCGCTCTCGATCTGCTCGCAGCGCCAGGTCGGTGATCTCGTCGTCGAAGAGGGTGCGTTGGCGATAATCGGTTTCCGCCGCAAGCAAGTCGGCTCGCGCCTGCGCCAGTCCGAGCGCGAGCTCCGTTGTGTCGATCTGCACGAGAGGAGTTCCCGAGCCGACCGTGAGGTTTTCCCGCACGGGAACAGAGCGGACGACACCTTCGACCTGGGCGAGGAGGGTGGTGCGTCGGATCGCCTCGGCCTGCCCCGCTGCTCCCACACGAATCCACAGCGTGTCGCGTACGACCTCGGCTCCACCGACCGGCTGTGCGACCGTCGCGGAAAACTGCGACGGGCCCTCTTCTGCGACGCCCGGGAGCTGCGGCTGATCCTCTGTGACCGTCCCCTCGGTGGCAGGGCGGCTCGCGAGGAGTCGCCACGCGACCCCCGCGCCCAGACCGCCGAGAATGAGGACGACGGTGACCAGACTCAGAGTGCGTCTGGAGTGACTCATGGCACGGCCTCGTCCGAGGACGGTTGGGGTGACATCCGGCGGCGGTCCATCTTCACGAACGACCATGAGACGTCGATTCGCACGCGGAGCGTTGCCGCCGACAACTGTAGAAGATCGTTGGTTGGCACGGCTTCAGGGCGAATTTGCGCACACCGTACGGTACCTCTTCGGTCGCCTAGCCGCCCGCTCCGTACGTGCGTTCCACGTATTCGCGCAGGATATCCTTGAATTCGTCGACCAGCCGGTCACCCTTGAGCGTCACCGTGTGCTCGCCATCGACGTACACCGGTGCCTTCGGCTCCTCGAACGTCCCGGGCAGTGAAATCCCGATGTTGGCGTGTTTGGACTCGCCGGGGCCGTTGACCACGCAGCCCATCACGGCGACGTCCATCTCCTCCACTCCCGGATATTCCAGGCTCCACTTCGGCATCATTTCGCGAATGTATGTCGTGATGTCCTGGGCCATCTCCTGGAAATACGTACTCGTGGTGCGGCCGCACCCGGGACACGACGTCACCTGGGGTTCGAAGTGGCGAATGCCGAGCGACTGAAGCACCTGCTGGGCCACGCGAACCTCTTCCGACCGATCGCCCCCCGGGCTGGGCGTCAAGGACACGCGGATGGTATCGCCGATCCCGTCGAGGAGTAGCGGCGAAAGCGCTGCGGTCGTAGCGACGATGCCCTTGTTCCCGAGTCCGGCCTCGGTCAGGCCCAGATGGAGCGGATAGTCGCTTCGATCGGCGAGCATCCGGTACACCTGAATGAGCTCGCGCACCGACGAGACCTTGGTCGAAAGCACGATCCGATCCCGCCCGAGTCCGATCTCTTCCGCAAGCGCAGCGGACCGGAGCGCGCTCTCCACGAGCGCCTCGAGCAGGACTTCCTGGCCATCCCGCGGCTCCGCGAGGGCCGCATTGTCGTCCATGAGTTCGGTCAGCAGACGCTGATCGAGCGATCCCCAATTCACGCCGATGCGAACCGGCTTCCCGTGCTCGATCGCGACCTCTACGATCTTCGTGAAGTTCGCATCGCGGTGTTTGGTCCCGACGTTCCCGGGATTGATGCGGAGCTTCGCGAGCGCACGCGCCGTCTCCGGGTATTTGGTCAGCAGAAGGTGCCCGTTGTAGTGAAAGTCGCCGACGATCGGGGTGTCGTAGCCGTCCGCCCGGAGCCTCGAGACGATCTCGGGCACCGCCTCTGCGGCCGCATCATTGTTTACCGTAACGCGCACGAGCTGGCTGCCGGCGTCGGCCAGGAGCTTCACCTGATCGAAGGTGGACTGGACGTCGGCGGTGTCGGTGTTGGTCATGGACTGCACCACGACCGGGGCTGAGCCGCCGATCATGACGCCACCGACGTCAACCGCCAGGGTCCGCCTTCGTTGTATCGGGATCAAACGCGCCTCGCCGTCACCAAAACCCGGTGCACGCCGTGGGTCGGCGTGGTCTCGAAAATCTATCCGAGCGCTTCAGACAGACCAAGCTCGGGATCCTTTCGGCCACAATGGCCGAAAAAAACATTTGTTTACGGGAGGCGGGCACCCTATTTGGACAAACATTTCTCTGGAGCCCGTGCCATGCCCGTACCAGCCGAAGTCGATCGCGCCGTCCGCGCCGTTCTCTCCCATTGGAAGCTACGCTGCTTCTCTGCGGCTGTGTTTCTTGTCGGGATCTCTGCTTGCAACGAGCCGGCCCCCCGGCCGGTAGCCGAGCTCGTTCGCCAGGGTAGCGTCTTCCTCGATCCAGAGTCCCTCAAGCCGTACTCCGGACCGGTGTTCGCGACCTTCGCCGACCAGCCTCTGGTCATCGCTCAGCGCCTGAGCCTCCGCGACGGAGCCTATGACGGGCCGTACGAAGCATACTTCGACAATCGGCAGCTCAGTTCGAAGGAGATCTACCAGGAAGGCATCAAGCACGGTCCGTACGAGTGGTACTTCAAGAACGGGCGGCTCTTCGAGGAGGGCACCTACCATGAAGGACACCTCGACGGACCCTACCGCGCCTACTGGGACTCCGGCGACCTGTACGAGGAGGGCCGGTACAACCACGGTGAATTCGATGGCCCCCGGAAGTGGTACCTCGACGGCAAGCTCATCGAGCTCGTCACGTACCGGGATGGCGTGATCGACGGGCCCTACGAGCGCTACGACGCCGAGGGAGGGCTCGAGCTCCAGGGACTCTTCGCCGAGGGCACCCCGTGCGGGATGTGGATCGAGGGTGAGGCTCAGATCACGTACCCCGCCTGCGGCGAGGTCGCTTCGTAAGCGAACGACCCTGTGGTACCGCTGGCAGGCGGCTGTTCGCAGGCCCCTAGTTCGGAACCCGCCGCTTCAGCTCCTCGAACCAGTTGTCCACGAGGATGACCTGATCATCCTCGACATCGGCTCCCTCACCTCGATACGTGCGGGCCATCAGGAAGCGACCGTCCGCGCCCACGTCGTAGGGAACAAAGATGTCGGAAACCAGGAACGTCCCCGGCACGTCGAACAAGATCTCGCGGCTGGTCACGCGGACGGCGGACGCCGTCGCCTGGATCTGACTCGCCACGAGCCGGCGCTCCGAGTCCATATAGGAGAGCTCCCTACCGTCGTGTGACCAGACCGGTGAGTGGCCGCCGCCCGTGGAAACCTGCCAACGGCCGCTCTCGACGTTCGGAAAGGGCCGGATGAAGATCTCGTGCTGGCCGGTCTCGTTCGAAGCGTACGCGAGCCACCGGCCATCGGGCGAAACCCTCGGCGAAATCTCGTCGTGTGTCTGAGAGAGGAGGGGCGTCGCGACGCTATCCGTTGCGGGCCGCACCACGGAGATGTCCCGCCCGCCGAGTTGTCCGCCGATGGCGCCGCTACGGATGAGGAGCCCTGTGCCATCGGGGGTCCAGGAGATCTCCGCGAGAGCCCCGCTCTGGGCGAAGACGGGCACCGCCTCCCCCGTTCCATCCGCTCGTTTCGACCACACCTCGAGCTGCCCGGAGCGTGCCGACAGGAAGGTCACGCTCTCTCCGTCGGGTGCCCACGTTGGTTTGCGGTCTTCCGTCTCAGCGAACGTCAGGCGTGATCGCGGACCGTCGAGGGATTTGATCCAGATGTCGAGCCCCGCGTCGGTCAGCTCGCGGAGTGCGATGTTCTGGCCGTCGGGCGAAAGGCTCCACCCGGCGTTCGACCCTCCGGGATCGAACACCCAGCCCTGCTCGACGGGGGTCGCCTGCCCCGCACGCGTCACCCACACCATCTCGTACCGATCCCCACCGGCGCCTCCCGGCGAGTACAGGAGCTTTCCGGTACGTGACATCTTGAAGGCTCCGACCTCGCCGAGGAGCGCCACGGCCGGACCCGTCACCTCGCGCGAGCGTGCATCGAACGGGGCGGCCATGAGCGTTCCGCCGACGACGTAGGTCATGTGCCCGGTCGGCGCGTACCGTGGCCAGACACCGAAGCCGAGGGAGTGCAACTCCCCATCCTCGAAGTCCAACGCGAACATTTCCGGTACCGTCCCGGCACTCGGCGACACCATGATCAGCGCCCCACGACCATCCGGGAGGACGTCCCCCATGAAGTGGTTCACCTCGTTCTCCCTCCGCCTACTCACGACCTCGGGTTGCCCTCCGGTGGCGAGGATTCGCACCAACCCCGAATCCGCACTCAGATAGATGTATCCGTCATCCGCCCAGTAGGGCCAATTTCCGTTGGCGAGCGTTCGAATTGGCCCCCCCTGCAGGTTGATGATCTTGACCTCCCCACCCTGCGTGAACGCGACCTCGTCCCCCCCCGGAGACACGGACGGCTCCAACCCGACCTGTGTGTCGCGGATCGTGGATGCGTTCAGGTCGTCCCAGCGCCGAAGCCACAGCGGTGAGGTCATCCCTTCGCTCGGCGGACCGCGGTAGATCAGAAACGACCCGTTCGGAGCGAATGCGAACGCGCCCGCCCCGAAGAAGGCGGGCTCCTGACCCACCCGAAACGGGGACGCGAATCGTTCCACACCGAGCGGAACCTCCGGGGCGCGAGGCCCGAGGGTGACCCATCCGAGAGCAAGGAGCGCCGCGACAGCGACGCCCGTCGAGGCAACGGAGAGGCGGTTCCACATCCTCGCCGGACCGCCCGCGGCCCCATCCGGCATGATCCCGTGCCGGAACGTCGGGTCCGCGAGTGCCTTGGCGAATTCATGCGCTCCGGTGAATCGGTCCGCCGGGAGCTTCTCCAGGCCCTTTCGGATCGCGGCGTCCACATTCGGTGGGATCGACTTCCGAATCGAGGTCGCCGAGACGGGCTGCCCCTGAATGATCTTGCCGAGAACGGCCTGCGCGGTGTTGCCGAGGTACGGGGGCTCACCCACGAGCATCTCGTACAACACACACGCGAGCGCATAGGCGTCGCTCGCCGGGCCGACGCTCTGGTCCCCCGTGGCCTGCTCCGGCGACATGTAGTAGGGAGTCCCGACGCTCAGTCCGGTCTCCGTCAGGCGGCTACCCCCCGCCGCACCCACCGCGAGCGCGATGCCGAAGTCGGCAACGAGCGGCTCGCCCCGACTCAGGAGGATGTTGGCGGGTTTGATGTCGCGGTGCACGACCCCTGCGTCATGCGCGGTCTGAAGCGCGTTGGCGATTGCGGTCGCGATCCCGAGCGCCTCGTCGACCGGGAGCTGCTTCTCCCGATCGATCCGATCCGCGAGCGTCTCGCCTTCCACGAAGGGCATGACGTAGAAGAGGAAGCCATCGGCTTCGCCCGAGTCGAAGAGGGGCAGGATGTGCGGATGCTGCAGGTTCGCCGTCGTTTTGATCTCGGCGAGGAAACGCTCCGCCCCCACGACAGCAGCCAGCTCTGGTTTCAGCACCTTTAGCGCGACCTTGCGTTCGTGACGCAGGTCGTCGGCCAGGTAGACCATGGCCATCCCGCCCTCTCCGAGCTCGCGTTCAACGCGGTACCGGCCCTCGAGAGCGGCGGTCAGGCGTACCATCGGGTCGGGCATATCAGGCGCTCAGCCGGGGGGATGCTTATAGCGAGGGCAACTTCCTATCCCTGAGGTACGTCACGCAAGCGCCCCCCTCCGCGCCCGACCACGGACTTCGCGGGCCTATGGGCAGCCCATCCGGGGCCTTCGCTTAGGCCGAGGTCGGGATCGCGGCCACGACATCGGCGGGCTCGGGCCGGACCGTGTAGTCCGCGTCCGCGGACGCGAACACGATCGTCCCGTCGCGGTCGATCACGAAGGTGGCCGGAATCGGAAGCTCCCAGGACTCGTCGCCGTTGAATCGGGCGAGATCGATGTTCAGCCCCTCGGCATAGAGCTGACGTAGCTCGTCGGGGAGTCGGAACGTCAGCCCGTAGTCCCTGGCGACGCCGAGCCCCAGGTCCTGGAGGACGTCGAAGCCGATGCCGTCTTCCTCGACCCAGGCGCGGGCGAACTCGGGGAGCTGAGGCGACAGCGTGACGAGGGTCGCGCCCTTTTGGGTGATCTCGGGCAATGCGGACTGGAGAGCAGACTGCTCAAGGCGGCAGTAGGGTCACCATCTGCCCCGAAAGAAGCTGACCACGACAGGCCCCCGCTTCACGAGTGAGCGGAGATGCACCGTCGCACCATCGAGGTTGGGTCGAGCGAAGAGTGGCGCCGTCGTGCC
>JAQBXY010000042.1 GCA_027623325.1 Gemmatimonadota bacterium | reverse complement strand
CGGATACTTCATCGCTGGCGGCTCCGGGTCAGGGGCTTCTCCTTTCAACGAAACCTAGACCATGAGCCATGCACCAACGCCCCTTCTCGATCCACGCGAAGATTATACTGTTGCACATCTATAGTATGACATTACTATAGTTTGTAAGTACCATAAAATGTGCTTCGCCCTCCAGCCATCACCGCCTCATGACACAACTCGTCGACCGACACGACGAGGTTCGGGAACTCAGCGCCTTGGCCGACGCCGGGCGGCCCAAGCTGGCACTCCTCTACGGGCGGCGGCGGGTGGGTAAGACGTTCCTCCTCACGAACATCTGGCCGGCGGACAGGGCCCTCTACTTCACGGCGTCGGCCACCACCCCGGAACAGAACCGACGCCATCTGGTGGAGGAGGCGGGCCGCTGGGCCGGAACCGAGCTCCGCGCCGAGGACTACCCCACGTGGCGGACGGTCTTCCGGATGCTGCTCTCGCTGAAGCGGGACAGGCCCATCGTCGTGGTGCTGGACGAGTTCCAGTACCTGGCCGAAGGGGAAGCCGGCCTGCGGGAAGTGGCGTCCGAGTTCAACGCCGTGTGGGAGGCCCCGGAGAGCCGCCGACCGATCCTCGTCGTGGTCTCTGGATCCTCCGTTCACACCGTGTCGGCTCTGGCGCAGGGCGGGTCGCCGCTGTACGGACGGTTCGACTGGCAGGCGCGCCTGGAGCCCTTCGACTACTGGAACGCCGCCCGGATGCTCCCCGGCTACGGACATGCCGACCACCTCCGGGTCTACGGCGCCTTCGGGGGCGTGCCCCGCCACCTCGCGCCCGTCGATCCCGACCGGAGCGTGGAGCTGAACATCCAGCATCTGCTCCTCGACCCCCGCGGGGAAGTCCGTCTCCAACTCGAGACCGCCATCCACCAGGAGGAGGGGCTTCAGGAGATCTGGAAGTACCAGGCCATTCTCACGGCCATCGGCTCAGGTCAGACGAAGCTCAGTGACGTCGCGAACAAAACGGGCCTCACCTTGGACAAGGCGTTCCGGCAGCGACTGGACCGCTTGATCGACCTGGGATACGTCCGCAAGGCGCAGAACCTGGGCGCGGGCAGGACGAGCCCCTACCTGTACCGCATCGCGGATCCGGCGATGGCGAGCTACTACGCCCTCGTCGCGCCCTACGAGACGGCCCTGGAGGTCACGAGTTCCAGGGAGCTCTGGAAGGCGCGGCTGAAGCTGCTGTTCGACACCCACATGGGCTTCGTCTTCGAGCGCGTGGTCGAGCAGGCCTACTACCGTCACATGGAAAGCCTGGATCTGCCCTTGGTGCGTGAGTGGGGACGCTGGGAGGGAACGGACCGCAACCGTGAGGGTGTGGAGGTGGATGTCGCCACCGAGCTGCTCGACGGGCGGATCCTCTCGGGAGCCATCAAGCACCGGGCCAAGCCGATGGGCACCGACGTGTTCACGCAACATCTGCGGGACCTGGAGCGGGCCGCGGCCGGCGGGAAGGCCGGCGTCTGGGCCCGTCACGCCCTCGACGGCGATGGGCCCTTCCTGTTCGCGTCCGCCAGCGGGTTCACGGACTCCTTCCGCCAGATGGCGGAAGCGAGCGGGAGGCGCGTGATCACCTGGGACCTGGACGACATCTTCAGGGGGTTCGAGACCGCATAGTGTGCGGCCGATGAGGTTCGGCCGGTGGGCCGCACCGCAGTTCTAACTCACACGGGCACCGGCGTGTCACCGAGCGAACGTGCTCTGGGGATACCGAGTACCTCGCCGACCTGGCGATTCGCCTCGAGCAGATGCTCCACATCGCGTGACAGTTCGCGCGCCGAGCTGAGGTCGGCGGTCACGCCCGCGACGCTGCCCACGCCGGCGTGCAGGCGCAGCAGTTGCAGGCGGATGCTCTCCAGCGCAGCGACGACTTCGGCGAGACGCCGCTCGGCAGCATCACGCGCCACGCCCACATCTCCGGTCAGGCTGCCGCGCTTTTCCATAGTAGCGCTGTAGACGCCTAGGCTTGAGCGGCACGAGGTACTCTCGAGGACCAACTGCTATAATGAGCGCGCATCCTCTCTAGAACGACCGCCAAGCCGCGACTCACCCCAACCCGCGGACGGAGCCGAAATGACCACTCGCCTTCTTTACTCTCTGACTCTTTCTGGAGTCCTAGCACTCTCAGGTGCCCTGGCCTCCGCGTCGGCCCAGGAGTACGGCGACTCCTATCCCAAGAACCCAGGGATCGACATCCTCGGCTATGTCTTCCGGCTCGCGGTGTCGGACGACTCGGATTCCGTTTCCGGAGTCGCAACCACGACCGCGCGCTACCTCGAATCCGGTCAACGCGAACTCCGCCTGGACCTGATCCAGAGATCGGAAGAGTTCGACGGAAAAGGCATGACGGTCTCACGGGTCGAGAGCGAAGGTCAGGACCTGGCCTTCCGCCACGAAGACGACCAGATCTTCATCGACCTTGGGCGAGCGATCGAACCCGGAGAGCTCGTCGAGGTCACCGTGAGCTACTCGGGAGAACCCGCAGCCGGATTGGTGATCGGCCCCAACAAATACGGCGACCGCACCTTCTTCAGTGACAATTGGTCGTCTCGCGTCCGAAACTGGCTCCCGGTCGTAGATCACCCGTCCGACAAGGCCACGACCGAGATGGTCGTAGTGGCTCCGAGTCAGTATCAAGTGGCCTCGAACGGCTCGGTGATCGAGACGACGGACCTCGGCGACGGCACCCGGCGAACCCACTACTCGAACCCGGTCCGCACGGCCACCTGGCTCTACTTCGTGGGCGTCGCTCAGTTCGCCGTCCAGCAGGTGGACACCTACGACGGCATCCCGATCGAGACGTGGGTCTATCGGCAGGACCGCGACGCGGGCTTCTACGATTTCGCGGAGCCTTCCAAGAAGGTGTTGGCGTTCTACTCGGATCTAATCGGGCCGTACGTAAACGACCGGCTCGCAAACATCGTGTCGAACGCGACCCCGGGCGGGGGGATGGAAGCGGCCTCGACCCCTGCCTATTCAGATCGCTCGGTATCCGGCACCCGGGACCGAGGTTGGCAACACGTCATCATCCACGAGATCGCCCATCAGTGGTTCGGCAACGCGGTCACAGGAAGTACCTGGAACGACGTGTGGCTCAGTGAGGGATTCGCCACGTACTACACCCTGCTTTTCCGTGAGCACCTCTATGGCCACGACGACTTCATCGAAGGACTGAACGGGTCCCGCCGGACCGTCACGGACTTCTATGAGAACGACTTCGATTTCCAGATCGTCCGGGCCTACATCGAGGACCTGAATAGCGTCTCGGGTAGCATGATGTATCACAAAGGAGCTTGGGTGCTCCACATGCTGCGCGATCGGCTGGGCGCCGAGGCCTACGACGAGGGCATCCGCGCCTATTACGCCGAGTTCATCAACGAGAACGCAGCAACGGCCGACCTTCGACGTCACCTCGAGGAGGCCTCCGGACAGGACCTCGAAGCCTTCTTCGCCCAGTGGCTGTTTCAAGGCGGGATCCCGCGGCTGGAGATTGAGTGGTGGACCGAGAACGGCGAGGGCCACGTGTCGCTGCGGCAGGTACAGGAGTCGTATTCCTTCGACATCGAAGTCGACATCGCGTTTCGTTATTCGGATGGAAGTTTGAGTGAGGTCCTGCAACTGCAATCCCGGGGGAACAACGGCTCGCCGCGCACGACAGATGGGTCCATGAGCGTCACCGACGAGGTGGTAGGCGTGGTCATAGACCCTGGGACGCGGCTCCTGGCGACGTGGCAGGTCGACGAAAGGCGGTAGCGGCTCGGGGCATCCGGGTCGAGATACGGGGCCGTCTCTTGAGAAAGGGATGGCCCCCGTGCATGCTGTAGTGCTCCCATTCGCCGAGAGGTGGACCATCAGTCCCAAGAAATTCCTCCGAGAGATCCATGATCGCTCGGTCTGGCAGGTGTTGGGCCTGTACCTCGCGACGTCGTGGGGTGTGCTGAACGCAGTCGATGTCCTGACCGGATTCGCCGGACTGCCGGACTGGACGCCCACCATGGCCCTCGTGCTGCTCATGATCGGGTTGCCGATCATGGTCGCGACGGCCTTCCTCCAGGGCGGGCTTCCAGGTCGACAGGCGGAAGCGGATGAAGCGGGCGACCAGGTGTCCGATCCGACCGCAGCGTCGAATCGCCTCTTCACCTGGAGGAACGCGATCGGCGGCGGCGTGCTCGCGGGCGCGCTGCTGGCCCTGGCCGCAGGAGGCTACCTCCTCATGTGGGCCTTCGGGATCGGCTCGGTCGGGTCCCTCGTCGCGCAGGGCGTGCTCGACGCACAGGATCCCATCCTTCTGGCGGATTTCGAGAACCGCACCGACGACGAGACGCTGGGCCCGGTGGTCACGGGCGCGCTCGGCGTCGATCTCGGCTCGTCGGAGACGGTCGCGCTGCTGGGCAGGGACGTCGTGCGCACCAACCTCGGGATGATGGGCCGCGACCCGAGCCAGGCGATCAATGCCGAAGTAGCGCGCGAGATCGCCATCCGGGAGAACGTGAAGGCCTACGTCGCGGGTGAGATCTCCCGCGTCGGCACGCGCTACCTCATTGTGGCGAGGATCGTCAGCCCCGTGACCGACGCGGATCTCGTGAGCTTTCGCGAAGAGGCCGTCGGTGACGACGACCTGCTGCCCGCCATCGATCGACTGTCCACGCGTCTGCGCGAGAAGCTGGGCGAGTCGCTGCGCATGATTCGGGTCGGCGCGCCGCTCGAGCAGGCCACGACATGGTCACTCGACGCGCTTCGAAAGCTGACGCAGGCCGAGGAACTGGAAGAAGCGGGTGACTACGAGTCGGCGCTCCGCCTGCTGCGCGAGGCGGTCGCAATCGACACCGCTTTCGCGATGGGGTATCGCAAGATTGGCGTCCTGCTGTTCAACACGGGGGCGGACGACGCGGCGCTCAGGGAGGCATCGACGCTGGCGTATCGACATCGCGATCGGCTCACCGAACGCGAGCGATACCTCACCGAGGCCAACTACCACTCCAATGTGACGGGCGACGTTCAGGCCACGATTCGGGCCTACCGCAGCGCTCTCGCACTCAATCCCGATGAGAGTGCGGCACTGAACAACCTCGCGAACAACTTCCGTGACCTGAACCGCTACGACGAGGCCCTGGAGCTTCTGGAGCGCGCAACCGGGGGGCGCGGTGCATCGTCCGTCGCGTGGTTCAATCTTGCCCGGATGTATCTCCTGGTCGGGGACCGACCGTCAGCGATCGAGGCGCAACTTCAATACGAGGAGCGCTTTCCCGGGCACATTTATGCTCCATTCCTCGAACTGCTCCTGGCGTCGTTCGACGGAGACAAGGAGCGTGTTGATCGCGCGGTGGACGTCATGGAGGTGGATAACCGAACGTTGGGCCTTTTCGGTCCCAGGTTGCCCACGTTCCGGATGGCTGCTGCGGTCGGCGTTGGAGCCGTGGGCGAGGCTCTGGCCGCGGTGGAGGGGAGGCGCGTAGTGGGAGGCGCGTTGAACAACCCTGGTGCCCCGTTCCCCGCGTTGGAGCGGGCCGACATCCTGCTCTGGGTTCTCGACGACAGCGCTCGGGCGATACCGGCCGTTCAGGCCATCGTCGGGGCGCCCGAGTTCACGGAACCTCCCGCGCGTGAGCGCCGCTGGGTGGAGCCCATCCTCACGCTGGCGGCGGCTGGCGACGAGACGGGCGCCCGTGCGCTCCTGACGCGCTGGGAGGCCGAAGTCGCCGCCTCCGACGTGGAGCAGGGGCGATTCCAGCTTGCGTTGTCCATGGTGCGCCTGGCCGAGGGCGACGCTGCGGGCGCGTCCGAGGCCATGCGTCAATCCGAAGGGATCCTCGGATGTCTGCGGTGTCTCGAGCCGTATCAGGCCCTGATCCTCGAGCGGACGGGTGACCCGCGTGGTGCCATCGAGATCTGGGAACGGGATCGCACGCGCCCGACGAGTGTGGAGACCGCTGGGTGGAGCCGAGTCGTCGCGGCGAAACGGCTGGGCCCGCTCCATGAAGCCTCGGGCGACACGGCGTCCGCGATCGCGGCTTATCAGGCGCTCGTCGATGCTTGGGGCGCCGGTGATCCGGAACTCCAGCCGCAGGTGGGGCGGGCACGAGCCCGGATCACCGCCCTGGGGGGTTCATGACCCCGAGACACATCGCCACCCTCTCGCTCACGGCGAGCGTCCTGGTCCTGGCGGCCTGCGGACCCGCCCCACGCGCCAACGACGAGCCCGAGGCCCCGCGCCCGAACATCGTCTTCGTCCTCCTCGATGACGTGCGCTACGACGACGTCATCGATCACCCGTTCGCCGACCTGCCGAACCTGACCCGCCTGGCCCATGAGGGTGCCTCGTTTCAGCGCTTCTTCACCTCCGCGCCGCTCTGCTCCCCGAGCCGCGCGGTCTTCATGACCGGGCAGTACCCCTACCGCAACGGCATCACCGACAATGCGGAAAGGGCCGAGCTGAGCCACCGGATCGTCACGTTCCCGAAGCTGCTCCGCGACGCGGGCTACCACACCGGCTTCTTCGGGAAGTGGCACATGTCGCACGAAGACGATTCACCTCGCCCCGGCTTCGACCGCTGGGTGAGCTTCCTTGGACAGGGTGTCTACTTCGACCCCGACCTGAACATCGACGGTGAGGTCGTCGCATCCGAAGGATACATGACGGACATCCTCACCGACCACGCCATCTCCTTCATCGAGGATGCGCCGAGCGCCGATCCCTTTCTGGTATTCGTCGCCCAGAAGGCGGTGCACCCGGAGACATTCCCGAACTTCGTGCGCACGTTTCCGCCAGCACCGGGTGACGAGGAGCTGTACGCCGGTGCTCAGCCTCATCACGCCCCGAACTGGCGGGCCCCTACCGACGGCAAGCCGGCCCTCGCCCGCCCGGTGGACGCCAACGATCCCCGGAGTCCGGAGGGTGGTCTGCCGGACGCCGTCATCCTCGACCGCATCCGCATGCTGAGCGCCGTCGATCGGAGCCTCGGCAGCCTGATCGCGGCCCTCGAGACGAAGGGCGTGCTCGACGAGACCATCTTCGTGGTCACCAGTGACCAGGGCTTCTTCTACGGCGAGTTCGGGTTGGCCCAGGAGCGCCGCCTGGCCTACGAACCGAGCACCCACATCCCGTTGATCGTTCGCTATCCGGCCCGCATACGGGCCGGGTCGACACCGGACGCGTTGGCGAGCAACGTCGACATCGCACCCACCATGCTGGAGCTCGGCGGCGCGGCCGTTCCGGCGAACATGGACGGGAGGTCACTGGTGGCCGTGCTCGATGACGACGCCTCCACCGTCCGCGACGACTTCCTCGTGGAGTACTACTCCGACACCGTGTTTCCCCGCCTGCAGGGCATGGGCTACAAGGCCGTGCGCACGGACCGGTACAAGTACATCCGCTACGAGGAGCTGGTGGGCATGGACGAGTTGTACGACATCGAAGCCGATCCGTTCGAGCTGGACAACTTGCTGCCCGACCGGGCGCCGGCTGGGGTGGTGGACGATATGGCCGCGCGGATGGAGCGGCTGCTGGGGAGAGGCTGAGGGGGGCGGAGGGTCCGCGTGGTTCCAGTCTCCCGGAGTCCGGGCCGATAGGGCAGGAGCGACGGCGGGGGCTACCCGCCCCCCCAGCGCCTCCCCAGAAAGCTCCCCGGGTCCCACCGCACATCCCCCATCTCGTTGGCGATGTGCACCGTCACCAGCAGGTTGTTCTCCAGCTCGGAGCGCACCCCGCGCAGATCGACCGGTTGCGCGGTGTCGTCCGTCGGCTTGTGGTATCGCTCGACGATCCAGCGGTCGAGTTCTCCTTGGGCGTCGATGGCGGGATCCACGCTGGTGCGCCCCGCCTGCACCCAGATTGCCGGGATGCCTTGCCGGACGAAGGCGTACTGATCGCTGCGCACGAAGAGGTTCTCTTCCGGAGTCGGGTCGGGGCTTACCGGGTTGCCGGTCCGCGCCACGGCGAAGTCCACCGCCTCCGAGAGATTCGAGTGCTCGTAGCCGAAGGCGAGGACGTCGGTCGCCGCCGCGATCATCCCCATGACGCCGTCCATGTTCTGATTGGCGACGATCCGCCCTGACTCGAGGGTGGGAAAGCGGGCGAAGTACTCGGAGCCGAGCATGCCCGACTCCTCCGCGGTCACCCACAGGAAGAGGATGGATCGTCGCGGTCGCTCCATCCGGGCCAGGGTCGCGGCCAGGGTCAGGATCGCCGCAGAGCCGGAAGCGTTGTCGAGGGTCCCGTTGAAGATCGAGTCGCCGTTCAGGGGAGCACCGGTGCCGAGGTGGTCGAGATGGGCGGTCACGACGAGGTGCTCGTCGCGCAGCTCCCGATCGGACCCGGGCAGGCGCGCGGCCACGTTCGCGCTCTCGAACTCCTCGTGGTCGTACCACGCCTCGAATCGCCCCTCGACGTCGAGATCGAACGAACTCGGCCGACCCGACGCGATGCGGGCGCGGAGCTCGTTCAGATCATGTCCGGCCGTCGCGACCCACGCCGCCGCGATGCGCTCGGGCACGGTGACCGAGCCGCTCAGCTCCTCGCTGCTGAACACGTCGGCCACGGGTTCGCCCGGCACGAGGTAGCCGGTGCGACCGCCGGAGACGAGCCGGGCGCCGTCGGGCTGCACGCGGATGATTCCGGCCGCCCCGCGCGCGATCAACTCCGCCTCGACCGTCTTCCCGTGACTCAGGACCGTGCGCTCCAGTGAGCCGAAGCCGTCCGGCGCCCCGGACAAGACGACCGCGAGCTTGCCCGCGACCTCGACCCCGTCGTAGTCGTCGTAGCCGAGATCGGCCGCACTGATGCCGTAGCCGAGGAAGACGAGTGGCGCGCGGAGCTGGGTCCGTGCTTCCGTGACACGCGGTGACACCGAGAAGTCGGTGCCGTGCGCGAGCACCTGGCTACCGACCGTGAGGGTCGCGCCCTGCGACCCGAGCCCGGCGCGACGGAAGCGGATCGGCTGCAAGTACGTACCGTTCGCTCCTCCCGGCTCGAGGCCTGCCGCTTGCGCCTCTCGCGCCACGTACGCCGCGGCTGCGTCGTAGCCGGCCGTCCCCGGACGGCGCCCCGCCATCGCATCGCTCGAAAGCGTGTTCATGTGCTCGAGGAAGGCATCGACGTCGAGGCTGGCGAACGCCTGGTCGAGCGTGAGGGCGGGGTCCTGTGGCTGGCAGGCGGTGAGGATGGCTGCGAGCAGGAGGGCCGTGGCGGGGGAGGCCGTGCGGGCGAGGGGTCGGCTATTCATGCGCCCAGTGTCTGGTGTGGGAGAGGTCGGGGCAAGGAGAGCGGAGTGCCGTCCGAGAAGCGACACCACATGAACAAGTTTCCTCGTACAGGGGCCCGAGCCGCAGCATAGCATCGATTCGCTGCCCCGTGTTCGTGCCGGGCGCCGACGGTATCCCCTGGGTTGTCGAGCACGGCGACTTCGACGAACTGTATGTCGTGAGGTATCGCATCCGATATCGGTAACGAGACACTGCAACACCAGGAGTTGATCGCCATGTGTAGAAACATCAAGAACCTCTTCAACTTCGATCCTCCGGCGACCGAGGAAGAGATCAGAGATGCGTCCCTCCAGTTCGTCCGGAAGTTGAGCGGATTCAACAAGCCGTCCAAGGTGAATGAGGAGGCGTTCGACCTCGCGGTGGAGTCGGTGGCTCGCGACGCGACGCACCTACTGGCCTCGTTGACGACGAACGCGGCGCCCAAGGACCGTGACGGGGAAGCGGCCAAGGCTCGCGCCCGCATCGCCAAGCGATTCGGCACCGAGGACGCCGTCGCTTAGCACCTCCTTCAAACTCTAGACCGATGGGCCTGTCGCGTCCTGACTTTCGTGGCGTGCTCTTGCGTGTCCCGGCGGTCGGCGGTCTTCTGTGGCTCGATCTTCAGACGACACGTCGCCCCGACGATTGCCCATGGAAGTCCGGATCTTCTCCAACCCCAGCCGCCCAGGCGTGGGGTTGAAGCCGAAGCAGGAGAGCCAGCGTCCCCTCCTGCCTCAGCACGCCCGACACTGTCCCGGAATGGCGCGCGCTTTCGTCGTGCCCGAGGACTTCGGTACACCTCCGGGTGCGATTACCCTGCGAGGTGCCTACAACTTCGGGACTCCGCCCGACGGGGACACGGTGTACACGTCCGTCCTCAACATGGTCGACCGGCCGATCGCTCCGATGCTCGTCGTCCGCATCGAGACGGACTGGTACATGCACGACACCGAGTGGCGTTGGTGCATGGCTCCGAGCTGAGGACGAATTCCCCCCCCCTCGGCGGGGATCACGCCACTCGGTAGCTGTCAGGCATCCCGAGCCGGGTCATGGTGTTGAGGATCCCGCACGCCAGCTGGACTTCAGCTTGCTGCCCATCGAAGGTTCGACTTCGCATACTTCGACCGATGATCGTCTTGTATCGGTACATGGTGTTCTCGACCAAGCTGCGCTTGCTGTACCCTGAGTGCGTGTGCCACTCGCGTCGTCCGAGTTCTCGGATGGAGCGGATGTTTCGATCTCTCTCCTGGAGCGCGGTCGAGGGCTTCGGGCTGAACTGGGCGTTACGTCCAGGTGGAATGAGCACCCGCACCGGTCGCCCTTCGCCTTGCTCATGGGCTGCTTGGTAGACGACCCTCGTGTCGTACGCACCATCTGCGGAGACCGATGCCACGGGTTCAGCGATTTGCTGAAGGAGGGCCGGAACTTGGGTACAGTCATGCGTCCGGCGAGCAGTAAGATTCGATGCGACGATCTCACCTGTATCCGCATCGACAGCGAGGTGGAGCTTCCTCCAAGCCCTGTTCCTAGGTGGCTTCTGCATAGGACCGACGTGGATCCTGAGCCCCGTACTGTCGATGAGCAGGTGGATCGGCTGATCTGTGGCGAGCCTGCGAAACTGAGTGTCACCGAGCTCCTTCAGCCGCCGAGATAGCGTCGTGTGGTCGGGGATCGGGAGATCCACGTCGAGTAGCTGGGCCAGCGAGCGGAGGAATCCCTCGGTCTGACGTAGCGGAAGATGGAAGACCATGCGGATCGTCAGGGCTGCCTCGATCGCGATGTCCGCATATCTGCGCTGACCGCCGGGCCTCCCGCTGGCTGGAGCCCGCCAGGCATCGAGCGCAGTATTAGAGAACCAGACTGTGAGGTCACCTCGCTTCCGCAGACCGGCCTCGTACTCAGTCCAGTTCCTAACCCGATATCGAGACTTCGCGTGCTTGTACTGGCTTCGCTTCGGATACTTCAACGGTGGCGGCTCCGCGGGCGTGGGCTTCACTTCAATGGAAAGCTACAATCGGAGCCATGCACCAACGCCTCCCCTAATGACCCGGCTGGGAATCGAACCCAGGACCTACTGATTAAAAGTCAGTTAGTTCTACGATACACCTCCTGCCCGTATCTAAAGGGATTTTGTCTCTATATCCTTGTAAATACTAGGCTTTTCTCTTTCGCCTCCTACAAGGTCATAGTAGATTACTAGGAAGCTGATGGCACCCTGCGTGAGTACCGGAGTGAGTACCGATGAACAAACCACTAACGCTCGCTCGTATAGAGAAATTCCAGTGGAATCCTAAACGGGCCGACCGGCAGATCCTCTGGGATTCGACCCATACGGGGTTGGGTGTTCGAGTCAGAGCTACTGGAACCAAGACCTATGTGATGCAGTGGGGCGACCGAACCAACCGGCGTCTAGTGACTCTAGGGGGCATCTACGAGCACACCGTCGATGAAGCTAAAGAATGGTGGCGGCAACAGCGTGAGCAGGAACGCCGTGGAATAGACCTCTTGCAGAGCAAGAAGGGAGCTAGGCAGGAGATCATCGACAAGGACACGGTCGCCGCTCTCATAGACAATTATGTCAGCGACCCCGCACATCTCTGGAGTGAATCCCATCTCCGAGATTCTTGTCGGCGTGGGGAGGTCGTGAAGAAGGAGTTCGGGGCGCTGCTCCCAGAGGACCTGACCCCAAGGCACATCCGGACCCTGCACCAGAAGATCACGAAGCGGGGATCGCCGGTTGAGGCGAACCGTCAGAGCACGTTCATCCACAGCTTGTTCGCCTGGGCAAGCGAAGGGGGCTACCTGCCTGAGACTCATCCCAACCCCGCATTTCAGCGCAGGAGCCGACGCTCGAAGAAGGCAAAGCGAAACGGGGGCACTGGTCGGAATCGGGAGCACCAGCGCCAACGTGTACTGATGCCGGACGAGGAAGAGTACAGCAGACTTCTGAGGGCTTCAGATGCCACGACCAACCCAAGGGACGGGACAATCGTGCGTCTGCTGCTGCTGACGGGTCTGCGGACGGACGAGCTACTCCTACGGCGTTGGTCCGATGTGGATTGGAAGCAGCGAGTTCTTCACATCCCCGGCGAAGGCGAAGGGTCCACGAAGAACGGCAAGCGCCTTGTGATGCCTCTGTGTGACCGTGCCATCGAACTGCTTGAGGGGCTACGCGATCCGCAGGTCGTCCCGATGCCGAGCACACAGATTTTCGTCAAGCAGGATGGAAGTGGCCTGAAGGATTGGCGAACCACCTGGCTGAAGATCAGAAAGATGGCAGACCTCCGTGACTGGGGGGCACCAAACGCAGGATTCCAAGTCAAGGATTTGCGAGCCACCGTCAGCACATGGTTGATCGAATTCCGTGGGTACACCGATCAACAGACCGGCGTCCTGCTCAACCACTCCCCGATGAATGCGAGCGTGACCGCACAGCACTATCACAGCGATCTAGGGCGCAAGCTCGAAGACATGAAAGTGCTAGTAAACGAACTCCAGGCCATCATGAAAGTCTGTGAGGATGGCGAGGAGAAGGAGGCATTTTCGACAGAGGGATTCACCCCCTCATTGCTCGCCTCGAACGGGGTCTGAACCGATGGCCGTTGTCTAGGAAGCTGATGGTTGACCGCCATAGGGCCATTCCAATATTTTGAAGTTGCAGGTGACATCTGAGGAGCCAGGAGCGGGGAAGTTGCACCGCCGAGAGGTACGCGCCAGTTAGGCCACCGGGTACTCAGCCCGGCCCCGACAAGTCCCGACGCGACCAGAGCAACCGACCACCGGGAGACTGATGGTCATAGCTCTGCGTTTTCGCAGAAGGGACTTTTTTTGTTATGGCTGGTCAACAAGCAGTAACCGTGGCGCTCCTGAAAATTCCTGAAGTCTGCGAGGCCCTGAAGGTCAGCGACTGGACCCTCGCCGGTTGGCGCAAATCCGGATTCGGACCGCCATTCCTACGCCTGAAAGGCACCGATGTCCGATACCCCTCTGACAAGCTCCAGAAGTGGTGTGACGAGCGCACGGTTTCCTCTTTGGCGGAGGAGCGAGGCAAAGGCCGGACGTTCCCCGGCTCTGAGGCCGGAGGTTTCTCATGACCGCCCGGAAAGGGACGAGTGATTACTACTGGCTAAAGGATCTCAAGGAAGATCCTGAGATGCTCAAGCCACCTGAGATCATCATCCCGCGCCTGATGTGGCGCGGGGCGCGTGTGTGCCTCTTTGGACGAGAGAAAAGTGGCAAGAGTACCCTGCTCACCTATGCCGTGGCACAGGCTTCTAACGGCCTCACGTTCCTTGATGAGCAGTGCCAACAAGCAACCTTCGTCTGGTGTGCTCTGGAGGAAATGATCAGTGAGACTGTGCGCAGATTCGAGAAGTTCGGTGGCGATGGGAGTCGGATCGCCATCGTTGATTCACTCGCAGGGAATTGGCTTGAGACGCTAGGCCGCACTATCGACAAAACAAAGGCCGATGGAGTCATCGTGGACACGATGGGCCTCCTGCTTTCTAAGAGCGGGATCAAGGACGAGAACCAAGCTGGAGAAATCAACGCGAGCTTCATCCCCAAGCTCACCCAGCTAACCCGTGAGAAGAACGTGGGCCTCTTGCTGAATGGGCACTCAAACAAAAGCGAGGGTGAGCCGAGAGGCTCGACCGCGCTAACGGCTGGCATGGATGTAAACCTGGTGATGCGGGCACCCGACAAGAATCACCGCCCCAAGAGGCTTCTCACATTTGAAGGCCGGTGGGGTGCCGGGGAGTTCGCGATTGAGTTCGTGCAGGGGGATGATGAGTACTTTCGACTCACCGAAGGTGAGCTTTCCCTGTCTGGGAAAATCCTCCGTTACATCCAGAGCAATCCTAACTGCTCGCAGAACTCAATACTTGAGCATGTGGAGGGAGGCACTAAGCCGAAGAGAGATGAAATCTCAGACCTCGTCCTTGCTGGTAAAATCCAAGATTTAGGCAACAAAGCCGGGTCAAAGTTTCGGGTGGTGGAAACAACCCGGAGTACCGGCAATAGTACCACTGGTGGTACTCCCGAAAAACCGCGTAGTACCGGCACAGTACCGGGGTCGAGTACCGCTGCGGTACTGGATTCAGGACCCCTAGAGCCAGAGGCAGGACCACCCATATACGGACCGCTTCAGGAGGTGACGCATGAACACCGCTGAGGCAGCCCGCCAGGTCTGCGAGAACATGGCCCGTGAGGTGCACCAGATCGCACCGCCTGGAATCGGACGATGGGAGCCAGCCTGGGATATCGTCGCAGACGCCGACGCAGAGTTCATGATCGCGCTCTTCGCTTGGGAGAACTCACCCAGTGACAAAAGTGAAGCTCTGGTTCGGCATTGGGGTGACGAAGTGCTGGCGCGATGGCGTGAGGCCATCAAGAAGTTCGAGGAGGCACATCATGCCAAGTAGACCGATTCGACGTAAACGATTCAAACTTTTGGACGAGTTGGGGCTTGATGAGATTTGTGATATCTACTTCGAGAAAGCCGATGGGGTCCGGCATTTGATGGCACTGATATTTGAACCCACACACGGGGGTCGTAAGCCGGGAGCGTCAGACTTCTACGCTTGGCTCGATGCCCGTGGCTACCGTGACGAATGGCGGAGGACGGTCGAGATCAAGCCGGAGATGCTAGCGGACCAAGCACTCGAAATCGGGATCTTGGCGATGGACAATCCTGTCCTCATGCGGGGGGCCAAGGCGGTGATGTCGGAGCGGTTGTGGCAAGCCCGCCGTGGACGTAGCTCAAAGGGGTGAGAACGCCGTGAGAACGCTGAGGGTGCCCACCGTGAGTGACGATAGAGGTATCAGGAGTTTGCCGATTCCTGAAGCTATGAAATTGGGAATTGAGCATGGACACATCAGCCAACCCGGCGCCGATATATGGGTGAACGACAGTGGCGACCTGTCGGTGACTCCTCCGTCCTCCGAAGACCTCGCAAAGTGGTGTCGCCGGACGGCACGGACGATGCCTCTGAATTCCAAGGAGCAGAGAGAGATGCTCCTGAAGGCCAGCTTCTACGAGCAGTGCAGACCTGAGGCGAGGATTGATCTGGCCGAAGGCACTATAAGTGGCCCAGACGAAGCTCTGCGGAATGCTTTCATCTGGTATCGGGATAGGGCCAAGATGAACCTGACACCAGAGCAGGAAGAGTTCCTGCGAGAGGAGGACTAGCTGATGGGTTTCTTCATTGCCATTGCCATCGCTGTGGATGAGCGATGACGGGCGAGGTCGTGCAGCACGCCGTACCGTGCGGCCTTCGGGATCGCGTTTTGATTCGCATAGGCTTTCCGCTCGTCGCCGTCTAACGTCTCGCGATTCTACTGCGCGACCTGGGCGCCTGGCCACTGCGCGAGCTGATAGGCGAGTGCTGTGGACCCCAAAAAGCTTACCGCGACTGTAGCAATCGCTTGTTAGAAAGCGGTCCCTTCCGCGGGCCCCGCAGTTCACATCCTGAGTTCTGCCTCCAACATCTCACGGATAGAGGAAATGAGCTCCCACATGTTCCTCGCCGCCTCCTCCAAGTAAGTCACGTTCGTAAGCCTGCCCTGAAGCTGGTTCTCGAACTCCAAGCTCCGTAGCAGGCCGCTAACGTCGCTCTCGAAGCGGGTCAGGTCGTCTCCTGCCCTGCCGAAGCGTCTCATTGGGATCGAGCGATTCAGGTAAGGGAGAAAATCTCCGAATTGACCCTGTGCACCGAAGTCCTCAGTCCTTTGCATCCCTGCAAGGCGGCTTGGGAAAGACGCCAATGCGGCCCTCAGAGTCTCGTTTTGGATGAGACGGAGATTCCCCGATCCGAGTAACGCTTCGAGAGTGCCGAGCGGCGGCCGAAAACCGGGTAACCGAGTAATCGTCGGAAGGAGTAGGGCCAGTGAATCAGCGTTCCGTGAGTCTGCGGCTGGTCCGGTCCACCCCAGGACCACGTTTATGGCAACCGACATGCTGTCGATGGTCAGAAGTGTATGGCCTATGCCATCGGCCGCCGCCGTGAAGTCTCCGGCCAACGCCTCCAAAGCCTGATGTTCCTCCTCCCGCTCCTGCACCCCGTCCCACCACGCATCAAGTGCGAGAGCCAGCAATATCGAGCCGACGATTACCACGCCTTCCACAAGGACGCGAAGCCACGGGATCTGACGATTCAGAATATGCCTACCTGTTGGGGGGACGCTTTCTAACGGCTCGGAATTCTGCTGCGCGACCAAGATGCGGACCCGGAGTTGTGAGGTGCAAGCCGAACAACTCCGAACCCCTCAAGCCTACCGCGACAGCAGCAATTCCATGTTATGGAGAGTCCCCGCCAGACCCGACCTCACCCCTCGTTGCGCAGGCTTATGCCTAGACAGCAGTGGCCCGCGCCGCGGCATGACCCGATCTTGCCCCATCCAAGAAAGGGATAGGACTCGCAAAGCGGCCGTATACGGCTCGGGTGAGAATGACGCGCATCAACTGGGGACAGGCGTTGGCCGAGGTTCTCTTGCTGCTCCTCGGAATTGGTCTTGCGCTCGTCGTCGACCAACGGAGAGATCGTGCGCAGGAGCGGGCGACCGAGCGAGCTCATCTCGTCGCACTCAAGGTAGACTTCGAGACGGCCGACTCCGCTCTCTCGGTGCGCCTCGATGCCATTCGGGAGCAGCTCTCTCACAACGAGGCTCTCCTTGAGACGCTGGCTGGGCCTGTTGGTAGCGTGCCGGGCGACAGCATCGCTGCCCTACTCCGAAAGGCCTTCGCCGACGTCCAGGTCGGGGTCACCATCCCGTCCTACGAGGACCTCATGACCTCCGGAGAACTCGGACTGCTACGCAGCGAGCAGTTGCGGCGGGCCCTCGCAGAGTTCCATACGAACAACGAGGCCGCTGACGGCTTCTCGCAGAAGGCTGCCGAGCAATGGGCCGGCCCGGTCACCGACTTCTTCGCCAAGGAGCTGAACGTCACGGCCATCTATGGACCACACTCCGAGGTCCGCTGGATGAACCCCGGCATGCCCGTCTTTCCTGGATACGCGAACAACCCGCACGTGGCCCGTGTTGCAGTTCCGGACGAGGCTTATTGGAACCCGGTACTCGTCAACCGGATCGCTGTGAAGAACATCACCCTCGACGACTCCTCACAGCACCTGAGGTTGAGTCTGGGGTGGGTTGCCGAGATCGCCCTACTCATCGAGGCATCGCTTGCGGAGGACTGACGCCGCGGTCCAGGAGGCCGCCCGGCTCCGGGTTGCCATTCGACGCACGAGGGGCCAAGACCCCAAGAGACTCTCCATAACTATTAATTATGCAGCCCGCCTCTCTATCAACGTCTGTGAGTAGGCTGCCAATCCAGCAACCTACT
>JAQBXY010000060.1 GCA_027623325.1 Gemmatimonadota bacterium | reverse complement strand
ACTACACTCGCGTCAGCCAAGAGCTGGGCCGGATCCCAGGTGCTATGGCAGTCGGGGGCATCCAGTTCTTGCCGATGACCCCCGGGGGGTGGTGGAGCCAGTACCGACCGGAGGGGCTGGCGCTTGGTGACGGGGATAACGAACCGAGCACGGCGATGAGAGTCGTCTTTGGCGACTACTTCGAAGCGATGCGGATTCCGCTCCTCAGAGGCCGCGGGCTCCTCCCGTCCGATGGAGAGGCGGAGGCGCTTCCCACGGCCGTCGTAAACGAGACCTTCGAGAGCGAGGCGTTCCCGGACGGATCGGCGGTGGGACGCGACGTGTTCATGGACGATACGCGCGTCCGGATCGTGGGTGTGGTGGGAGACGTCCAGCAGAGCAATCTGACAACCGGTAGTCATGCAGAGATGTATGTTCCGTTTGGGAGTCAACCTTGGCAGAGCATGCACATGGTGGTGCGTGCCGATGGGGACGACGCCGAGACTGCGCGGGCGGCGGCGGCAGCGGTGCGGTCGGTCGATCGCCAGGTGTCGATGCTTGGCCCCCGACCTATGGTTGACGTGGTAGGCGGTACCATCGGAGCTCAACGTCTGGTCGCCTGGCTTCTGGCCTTGTTTGGGATGGTCGGCTTCGGGCTTGGCGCCGTGGGAGTCTATGGTGTGACCGCGCAGGCCGTTGCTGAACGGCGTCGCGAGATCGGCATTCGACTCGCGCTCGGCGCCAACGCCTCTGGCGTGGCGTCTGCGACCGTCTTGCGCGGAATGATCCATGTGGGGTTGGGTGTCACTGTCGGCGTCGTGCTGGCCCTCGCGGGAGGCCAGATGCTCGACGGGCTCCTCTTTGGCGTCGAGGCGAGCGACACGACGACCCTGCTCGCGGCTCCCGTGGTCCTCGTTCTCGTCGCCTTCACGGCACTCTTCATTCCCGCGATTCGTGCGGGACGAGTCGACCCTGTGCGGACACTCCGAGAAGAGTGAGACTGTCCCGACCGTAGTTGAAGGTCCCTGAGAAGGGCAAGAAAAACGTGGTGGCACCGGGGGACCCGATCCGAGTAGGATCGGGCTACTCAAACACCCCAAAGAGGAGCCACCACGATGAAGAGAACGTACGAAGTAACGGGACAGGCAGACAAGCGAGCGATCGCGGAGTTTCTGAAGCAGGAAGGCCAACTCCTGCTGCCGATGGTCGAACTCGTGGAGCGAGCGGAGCTCGCGATCGACGAAGTGATCGGTGTCATGGGCCGAGCGACGATCGAAGCGGTGCTGGAGATGAGCGCTGAAGGTGTCGCGGGCCCGAAGCAGGCAGGCAAGACGCGATCAGAGGCCGACGCGGTCTGGTACGGACGGCAGGGCGGCCAGGTGTACCTGTCGGATCGCAAGGTGCGCGTCGATCGGCCACGGCTACGTCGGCGAGGCGGCGGCGAAGGGGCCGAGGTCGAGGTACCGGCGTACGGGGCGATGCGGCGGCCAGGCGCGCTTGCGGACCGGATGCTGGAGCTCCTGATGTCGGGGGTGAGCACACGGAAGTACAAGCGCGTGATCGCCGAAATGGCTGACACGGTCGGCGTGAGCAAGTCAGCGGTGAGCCGGGAGACGATCGAGGCATCGGAGCGCGTGCTGAAGGAGCTGATGGAGCGTCGCCTGGATGAGTGGGACCTGCTGGTGATCTACCTGGACGGCATCCAGTTCGGTACGCACCATGTGCTTGCCGCAGTAGGCGTTGACTCAGGTGGCAACAAGCACGTGCTGGGCGTGAGGCAGGGCGCGAGCGAGAACGCCGCGCTGACGAGAGCGCTGCTGGAGGACCTGGTCGAACGGGGGCTCGACCCAGCCCGTCGACGTCTGTTCGTCGTCGATGGCGCCAAGGCGCTCAGGAAGGCGATCGATCAGGTGTTCGGCTCCCAGCACCCGGTTCAGCGTTGCCGCAACCATAAGATCCGCAACGTCGTCGCTCACCTGCCGAAGGATCAGCACGATCAGGTTAGGTCAGCGATGCGTGCCGCGTACAAGCTCGAGGCGAAGGACGGCGAGCAGAAGCTCGAACAACTCGCTCGCTGGCTCGAGCGTGATCACCCCTCGGCTGCAGCGAGCCTACGCGAAGGCCTCACCGAGATGTTCACCATCAACCGGCTCGGTCTGCCGGGCCGACTCCGCAAGTGTCTCGCTACGACCAACCTGATCGATAGCACTCACTCGGGCATGAGACAGAAGTCGCACAGGGTCACGAACTGGAAGAACGGAGCGATGGCCCTGAGATGGGCCGCAGCCTCCTTCGTCGAGACCGAGAAGGCCTATCGCAGGATCATCGGTTATGACCAGCTCTGGATCCTCAAGGCCCACCTCGATGACCACGAGCCCGTTGCACAGATGAAGATGGCAGGTTAATCACCAAAGCCCCGGAGCTACCACCTTCAACTACGAACGGGACACCCTCCCCCGCCTCCCGACCCGCGTCATCGTGCGGTAGAATCTTCGGATCCATCGCGCACATCGAGGAACATCGAGATATGCCGCAGTTCAAGTGCACAGTGTGTGACGAGTCCTTCGACGTACCGGACGCGGCGCTCGAGAAGTTCCCCGGGTGGGAGCCGAAATACTGTCGGGAGCACTCGCCGAACAAGAAGGGCGCAGCCAAGACTTCGAAGAAGAAGCGGACCACGGCGAAGCGATCCGACACCACCGAGCCCGGCTCCAAGCGAAGCACGTCCGGCTCCTCGGCGGAGGAGAATCTGACCCGGGCTCAGGTTCTCGAGAAGTACACCGAGGGCCCCAGCACGGGAGTGTTCACCGATGGGAGCAGCCACCCGAATCCGGGTCCTGGAGGCTGGGGCTTCGTGTGGGTCCAAGATGGCGAA
>JAQBXY010000004.1 GCA_027623325.1 Gemmatimonadota bacterium | reverse complement strand
CTGAAGCTGGCGGTGTCCCGAGGTCGTCATTCGGTAGTACTTGGCCCGGCGGCCCTTGTCGGATATCCCCCACGCGGCCTCAACCCAACCGGCCTTCTCCATGCGGTGCAGGGCCTGATACAACGCCGAGTCCTGTAGCTCGAGCGTGCCCTCCGACCGCGCTCGGATCGACCGTGACACCTCGAAGCCGTGGAGCGGTCCGGCGGTGAGCGTTTGGAGAATGACCAGATCGACGGTCCCCGGAAGTAGTCCTCGGCTCTGCTGACTCATGATTCTTCGGCTCCCTCTTCCTTTGTGACCCGACCACCATCTTCGATTGGCCTCACCTGCTGCCCTCACTTACTGAGGACAACAGGCACTACGACTCTTCGGCGCGAGAGTTTCACGGAGGCGGAGTTGTTGGCGGGCCCAGCCTCGTGCGCTACCATCGGCGCTGGCGCGCCTTGGTGATTCCCCTCCCGCTCGAGGTCTCGTGAGCCTGCTTTTCGACTCGGACGAACGGCGCATCGACTTCGTGCTCCACCCCACCGACCTCTCGCAGGCGGCCGAGCGCGCGTTCCACCACGCGCTCGCCCTCGCGATCCGTCACGGGGCTCAGTTCACCCTCCTCCACGCAATGGGCCGGCGGGCCACCGACAACTGGGCCGACTTTCCATCGGTCCGCTCGAAGCTTGCGGAGTGGCGGTCGGCTGGTACGACTCAGGAGTTCGAGGCGCGCATCCGGCAGGCCAGCGTGAACAAGATCGAAGTCGATATACGGGATCCCGTAGCGGCGTCGATGCAGTACATCGAACGCAACTCCGTCAACATGGTCGTGCTGGCGACCGTGGGACGGAGTGGGCTTGCGCGTCTTATTCGCCCGTCGCGGGCTGAGCAGCTCGCGCGGGAGTCGCGGCTGCTCACACTCTTTGTCCCTGAGGGCGGGCGGACCTTCGTGAACGGTGCGACCGGTGCCGTGACGCTCCGACGGATCCTGCTGCCCGTCGACTCGTTCACCGATCCGCGACCGGCGATGCTTCAGGCCGTGAGGGTTGCGGAACTGATGGACGATCCTGCGATCGAAATCACGCTCCTCCACGTCGGTGAGGGGGAGGAGACGAAGCTGACGGATGTGCCTCAGCTTCCGTTCTGCAAATGGCACGTGGTCGAGCGGAGTGGAGATGTAGTCGGGCAGATCCTGTCGATGGCGGACGAGATCGAAGCCGACGCGATCTACATGTCGACTGCGTGGAGCAAGGCTGGCTTCGGTAGGGTGGAGGGGGGAGTGACCGAGCGCGTGCTGGCGGGTGCGCCGTGTCCGGTCGTGGCGGTTCCTATCGACCGAGACGCGACCACGTCAGGCTAACCGTCACGAGCGAGCCGGCTCAGATGCGGGTGTGGGCGACGACGACAGGCCACACGATCAGGGAGCCACCGGTGCCTGCCACTTCAGAGCGAAGCCGTTCGGCCAGGCCCTCGACGTCGGCCTCGGTGTAACCGCCGAGGCCTAGGCGTTTCGCTTCGGGGAGCATGCTTCGAACGCTCTGGGCGACGTACTCGTAGTACGGACTGTCGGCGCCGCCTTCGAGCCTTGTCTCGAGTCGCGTCTCTGGAGCCGGCAGGCCTGCGCGCACAAACGTTGACCTGAGTCGCGCGCCGGCCCGCAAGTCGGCTCCCGCGCCTCCCACGACCGCACTCTTCCAGCGCACGATCTCGTCGTAGAGGGGCGACAGAGGTTCGGAGTGCCCGCCCGTGGTCAGGAGTTCCATGTGCGATTCGATCATCACGACGACCCCTCCGGGTCGCAGCGATCTCGCGATGGATCGGAGCGCTCGGGCGGCGTCGGGCTGATGCATGAGGATGAAGCGCCCGATGAGGGCGTCGAACGATCCGGGCCGATGAAACTCTTCGATCTCGGAGACCTCGAACTCGACGTTCTCCAGGCCCCGCGCCTCAATCTTCTTTCGCGCCGCTTCGATCGCTGCAGGCCCCCGGTCGATTCCCAGAAGGGAGCCGCATGAGCCCACGAGAGATGCGGCCGTGAGCGAGACGTCCCCCGTGCCGCATCCGATTTCGAGGACGCGCATTCCGGGCTCGACACCTCCCTCGAGAAACGCGCGCCTCGTGATATCGCGATACAGATCACCCTGGATGTCGAGGCGGCGAAGTTCGTTGTCGGTGTGGCCGAGCAGGTAACGCGTGTCGCCGCGAGAGCCCGTGGGGCCCGAGTCAGCCGGTTGCTTCACAGTTCCAATTCCCAGGTTTGCGCGATGTGGTCGTGCCCCCAGGCACTGCCGGGGGCCTCCTCGGTGAGGCGGAAGCCCTCACCTTCGTATAGGCTGCGGGCGGCATCGAGCCCCGCGACGGTAAACAGGATCATGGAGCGATACCCAAAGTGGCGAGCCTGGCCTACACACTCGGATACGAGCCGCGCGCCGATCCCCAGGCCACGGGCCGACGGTTCGACGAGCAACAATCGGAGCTGGGCCACGGTCTCCGAGCTGCGCACCAGTGCGACCGAGCCCGCTCGTTGCCCATCGACCTCCGCGATCCAGCATCGCTCTGCGGCCGGGTCGTACTCCTCGATGAACTTGGCGACGATCCCCGCGACCATCGCTTCGAAGGTAGGATCCCACCCGTGCGACTCGTGGTAGAGTTCGCCGTGTCGCTGGACGATCCACCCCATGTCCCCCACACCGTGGGGTCGGAAGGTCACACGCGGCTCGGGTCGGCTCTCGGATTCGAGCGTCTGTTCGATCGCCCTCATGGCATCGACTACGTGCCCCCGCTCGTTCGCGGTCAGGGTCGAGAGGAGACTCGATACTTGTGCACGCGAAGCCGCGCTGAGCAGATCGAAAGCGTCCCGGCCCGCGGGGGACAGGCGTAGCATGACCGTGCGACGGTCGACCTTCGACCGTTCCTTGGTCAACAGGCCGCGTCGCTCGAGGGATCGTACGATCCGACTCACATACCCGAGGTCCAAGCTGAGCTCGGAGGCGGTTTCCGTGGCCGTGGTCGAATCGCGTTGAGCGATTTCGTAGAGGACGCGGGCCTCCGTCAACGAGTACGGGCTTTCCAGGATGCCGTCGGACAGCAGCCCGATCCGTCGGGTGTAGAACCGACTGAAGCGCCGGACCGCCGCGACGTCGTGACTCAGGGTCGTCATAATACTTGCCAGATTACAAGTATATACTTGCCGTTAGCAAGTATGAGTCCCGCTGCTGCGTTCTCGATGCGAGCTTTGCCGACCCCGTTCGTGTTGTGAGAAAGCCGGATATGACGTTCCAGAGTGATGTAGCGCCCCTTCGACGCGTGCTCCTCAAGCACGCGCGCGACGCATTCGTTTCACCTGAGAGCGTGGCCGCGCAGTGGGCCGTGCTCGGCTATCTCGGTGAGCCGGACTTCGACGCGGCATGCCGCGAGTCGGATGCCTTCGCCGAGCTGCTGGAGTCGCTCGGGGTGACGCTCGAATGGCTCCCATCGGATGGGACCGGCATGGACTCCATCTATGCTCGGGATGCGTCCATCATGACCGATGCTGGCCCGATCCTCTGTCGCATGGGGAAGGGGGCTCGCGCGGAAGAGCCGTCGAGGCATGGAAGCGTGTTGGCTGACCTGGGCCTCCCCTTACCCCGAGCGGTGGTGGCGCCCGGCACGATCGAGGGCGGTGACGTGACATGGCTGACGCCTAGGAGCCTCGCGGTCGGGCGTGGCTACCGTACCAACGAGGACGGCATCGAGCAGCTTCGAGGGATGCTCCCGGATGTCGAGATTCTTCGGGTCCCGCTGCCACACTGGAGAGGCCCGGGCGATGTCTTCCACATGATGTCGGTGGTGTCGCCGCTCGCCGAGGACCTGCTTCTCGTGCGTTCGGATCTCCTTCCGGTACCGTTCCGCGAACTCCTGCTCGAGCGAGGGTTCGCACTCGTCGAGAGCCCCGGTGAGGAATTCGACTCACAGGGCTGCAACGTCCTGGCCGTGGCGCCGCGCGTCGCCGTGGCGGTGGACGGCAATCCCGAGACGCGGCGCAGGATGGAGGCCGCAGGCGTTGAGGTGCACACCTTCGTGGGCCGAGAGATCAGCGCGAGGGGGTCCGGTGGACCGACGTGTCTGACGCGGCCGCTGGAGCGGGGCTGAGGTGCAGAGAGCCTATCCGGGGCTTGCCAACAGCTGATGGGGCATTGCAGATAACCGTTCCGGTTCCCCAGACCAGGAATCCCCAACGCCGTTCTCCCAGTGGCAGAACTCATGTCGTCCGATCTGGATCGCACCGTAGCCAGGCACTGCGTGGACTTCGGGGGACCCTTCGACGAGTTCCCGGCGCAGCGCATTGTCTAGCCCGAACAAGCGAAGCGAGCTCTCAACCATCTGCGCATGGCCGGAGAGGCCGTCCTTAACGAACGGTCATGGTCTAGTCGATCCGTGCTGTTGGGGTTGAGATCAGTTCACCTAGGATCTTGCCGTCTCGGTACGTCCTCGTCGCGCCTTGGGGCGTGTGTAGCAGCAGATGAGCGTCTTTGCCGCCATGGGTGCGCATCAGGTCGAGCATCATCGGCTCCTCCCCCATCCAAGGGAAGCCGTATACGACATCGAAGTCGCCTAGCGCACACCCAAATTCCAGGTATCCGGACGGCCCTCGGCCGACGGTTCCGTGGCGACCGTTTCCTTCGGGATGCTTCCACTCCCATCCCATCGGAATGAAACTCCCAGCGGCGAACTGCGCGTTCGAATGCCATCGCGCCGCGAGGTCCCGCGCCACGTCGACAAGGGAGGAGTCGAGCTCGATACCATAGGCATCGAAGCCGAGCAAGTCCGCCATGATCGTGATGACGCCTGTGGCCGAGCCCCACTCAAGAAATCGGCGGCCCGGCTTACGGACCGACTCGAGCGCGGCTCGGACGGCGTCGTAGTCGGAGGCCACGAACGGGTGCCAGTCGTCCTGACGCACCTCCGCATCGAAGCGGTGCCAAAATTCACGACCCTCCTCGCACAGCGCATTGATGCGTGTGTCCAGATCCCGGTCGAGCGCGGGTTCTACGTCACCCGTCATCGGGCGGCCCCGATTCGGGCGGAGCCTCGTCCCCCGCAGCGCTGCGTTCGGATGCCGAGTTGGCGGCATCTTCCTCGCTGCGGCGCTCGGCCTTCTCCTGCTGAGGGCCGTCCGGCCGCCTTGATTCCCCTTGTTATGGTCATTATGGTCATAGTAACCATTTCCGCCGGAGGTAGCACATGTCTCACGTTCGATCCGTCGCCGAAGTCAAAGCCAAGCTCAGCGAGTATATCCGTGCTGCCGAACACGGCGAGCCCGTGGTAATCACGCGTCACGGCCAGGCCGTGGCTGCACTCGTGGGCCCCGAGGAACTCCAGACCCTCGAACGTCTGCGGTCCGCCGGTCCACAAGGAGGGCTCGCGAGTCTCGCCGGTGGTTGGGAAGACTCTGACGACCTCCTTCGCGTCCTGGACACGTCGTCCCGCGTAGGCAGCCGCAGCGGCCCCTCCCTCGATTGACCGCCGTCGCCTACCTCTTCGACACCGACGCCATTTCGGAGTTGCTCCGTCCACGTCCCCTTCCGCTGTATCTGGATTGGCTTAAGACGATTCCTCGAGAAGACCAGTTCAGCAGCGCCGTCACGGTCGGTGAACTCTTCAAGGGGGCCTACCGCTCTTCTGCCCAAGAACGTCACCTGAAGAATGTCGAGGAGCGCATCCTCCCAGCGGTAACCACCCTTCCTTACGACGTAGGGGTCGCTCGCGTGTTCGGCAAGATTCGCGCTCGTCTCGAGCAAGGCGGCAACATCCTCCCCGACGCCGACCTGCAGATCGCGGCCACCGCCCTCTATCACGACCTTGAGCTCGTCACGGGCAACCTCCGGCATTTCGAGCGCATCCCCGATCTAAGGCTCAATCGGGTCCTCGCAGACTCTCGCGCCAACGACTGAAACCTTCTCCACATCGTCGTAGCCCTCAGTTGCAGATAACGTTTTAGGGTGCCGACGTGGCCCTCCAGGAGCGGCCAACAGCTCCGACTCCGTTCGTCCTCGCCTGCACGCCTCATCTGGCAGATACTATCGGGCCATGTCCCCCGGAGCGAGCGAAGGCGGCACCCGTTTGTTATACGCAGTTGAGCCGTGCGGGAGAGGTCACCAAGGTCCTTCTAAGCTCAGTCGGAAGATCCGGCTAGTTCCTCCAGCATGGTCTCAATTGGGCCGACGATCTTCGGGAGCTCGACGGTGACGACCTGCCAAACCAACTGCACGTCGACCCCGAGGTAGTCGTGGATAAGGCGATGCCGGAGGCCCGTGACGCGCTGCCACGGAATCTCATCGAAGAGGATGCATGTCTCACGCGAGACACGACCCGCCGCCTCTCCGAGGATCTCAAGTTGACGGATCACCGCGTCCTGGATGATCTCGCTCGATTCGAACTCGGGTTGGTCTACACCCTGGACATGCCGTCGAAGGCGGGCGATTGCGTCCAGCATGTGCCGAACGTAGACCGACTCATCCAGTTCGCTCATAAATCACCGAAGCCGAGGCGAGAATCCGGTCCCGCAGATAGGGACTAATCGACGGTTCGGTTAGGAGGTCCACCCTTCGCCCGAGGAACTCTGTGAGCTCCAATTCCAGACCAATGAGGTCAAACAGGCTCTTCCGACCCTCAAACTCGACCAAGAGGTCGATGTCAGATGCGGGAGTATCTTCGCCTCTCGCGGCCGAGCCGAACAGCTTCAGCACGCGAACGTCGTGCTTCCGGCATAGTTCTGCGAGAAGGGGCTTGTTGATCTGGACCATGGTCCGAATTTGCTCGTCCGACCAAGCAGGGTCAACGAGCCTCGCCCGCCGACCTCCCGCTGATCCGCGGCTATTCCTGGACCTGGAGGCCACGAACGCCCCCCAACTCTCACGCGAAGCTCAATTGCACATGACTGGTTATACGCGAAAAGACGTCTCGCAAATCTGGGGGAATCGGACATGATACGCGACAGGGCTCGGCTCCAGGGTCACGACCCCTGCGCCTGGATGGGGACGGAGGATGCGCCCCCACCGGAAGCATCAGAACACTAGCCGAATGCCCACGTTCGCCTTCACCACCTCACGGGTTCCTTCGTCCAGGGGGACCCGCACAAACAACTCCGGGAAACGCCTTCTCGAACCAAGCCGATCACTCCACCAAGTCGTGCATCGTTCGGTCATTGAAGCTGAGACCAGACTCTGAGACGATGGCCAGCGAAGTGGGCACCGCCGAATCGAAGGCCCACCAGCCCGCCACTATCCAAGGTCCAGGTCGGGGAAAAGAAAACTCCTGGGCGGAGGTGCGGGCCTCCATCTCCTTCATGATCGCGTACGCGTGTGTCGGCATCTCCACTCCATAGTTCAGTCAAGATTCAGCCTCCAGCGCGGTCTCTGCATCGGTCGCCATAGAATTGAGACGTAGTCCCAGGGTCCACGCGTAGTACAGCCCGAGAAGCGTTGCCGGGATGACAATCGCGAGATGGTAGCCCACGGCCAACGAAAGTGTCAGCCCGGCAGGAACAGCGAACACATCGTGGACGCTGACAGCGATGCCGGCCTGCATGGTGCCAACGAACCCAGGTCCGGCCGGGAGCGCCACGAACCCCGAGATCACGCATTGCGTGAACATTGCAGCTGTAAAGCCCAGCTCGAGCCCAAAAGCACGGAACGCGACCCACACGGACGCGGCGATCCACACCCAAAGCAGAAGCGACCAAAGCAGGGCTTTCAGCAGGGCTGCGGGCCGACGAATCAAGTCGAGGCCCAAGAGGAACGCTTCGAGCCTGGCGACTAGGCCGTCTCCCGTTGAACCGGGGAATACACGGGCAAATGAGTGGACCACCTCAGCGACACGGCGCGGCCGAACGATCACTACGCCAACGACTGCCAAGGCCGTACCCGCGACGAGGACTGCCCCGGACACGGCGTAGCCGATCGACATACCCAACACCGTCGCACCTGTGGGGAAGGCCGGCGATAGGAGCGTAGCGATCAGCAGAATGAGAATCGCGACCGTGTCGAGGAGCCGCTCGAGCACCACCGTCCCGAGCGCTCCCGACATCGACACCCGGGTCATCCTGCTGAGTGCGAAAGGACGTACGATCTCCCCCAGTCGAGCTGGGAGCAGATTCGTGACCATGAATCCGATGTTTATGGACGCCCACCGTGCCATGAACGTGGTGGAGACGCCGAGCGGCTCGAGAAGAAGGTGCCACCGCAACGCGCGGATGCACCCGCCAGTTACCGACATCGCACCAACTGCAGCCAATATGGCGAGATCCGCCGCAGCGAGCTGTCGAGCTATGGCCCCGAGATCCTCGCCCCGAAACACCCACCACAGAAGGAGACCGGAGACGCCGAGCCCTGCCCAGGCCTTCCAGGCGATCCTCAAGCGCTAACTCGGACCCGGCAGTCCAGGTGGGTCATCCCCGAAGCCAGCCACCACCAGTCGATTCGCGGCTCGCTCGCGGTCCCGCGATGCGAAATCCGCGGTCCAAAGTCGGCGTTGGGTAACGATCGACTGCTCGATTAGGATGAAGCCAAGCAAGATGAGGACAGCCACGAAGACCCAGTGTATCCAGACGGGACGCGAGACGACTACGGCCATGTTCACCAGTATGACCAGCAACCGACCTTCCTCCAGGCCCAGGCCATGATGACCGCCCCAGTTGTACGCTCCCGTGCAGACGCAGGCGAGGGCCTCGTGAAGGAACAAAGCGGTCGCAGCGATCAGGATTCCGATCAGAATCGGTGTCGAATCGGGGTAGATCGGCACGTAGGCAGCGATCACCGCGCCCATGAAGACGGCGTCTGAAAGATGGTCCATGTAAAACCCCCAGTAGACCAGTCCCGTCCCCCGCGCTCGGCCAAGCGCACCGTCCAAAAGGTCTGCGATGTACTGAAGGACAACGGCACCTGAGATCAGCCAGATCCACTGGATGTTCGTACCCGCCAGAAACCCCGCTAGCACCACCAAGGCCGCCAATGGCACCGTAAGTCCCGTGAGATGCCACGTCTCGATTCGCCGCGGCACCCACGGTAGGAGCACACGTCGTAGGTAGTCGCCGCACGGCCTCAGCAGAGTAGTCTTTGTCCGTGACCTCCCCGTCAGGCGTTCTCGATTCGCATCATCAGACCCCATCAACCCTCCTTGCCGTTTGTAGGGACTCGTGTCGCTACCAGGTCAGCCTCTGACTCGCGGTGATCCATCCTCGCCTCCCGGTTTTGCACTCATGAAGAGTGCCGCCTCCGGCCTCGAAGCCCGGACCCGAGCATACCGCACGTCTTACCCGCGCCGCTCCGGTAGTCCTCGTAGCGAAGCTCTTGGCTGGATGAGGTTTCGGGGGTCAGCACGAGAAGCGCCATCATTGCGGAGCATGGGCGTGGGGAAGTTTCGCTGGGGTCCGCTACCTAGCGATCCAACGGCCGATAGCTAACGCCGAGCGCGTCCAGCCGTGCGAAGTGCCAAGGCAGGCGCTCGAGGAAGCCTTCGAGGTTTCGGGCCTCCTTGGCGGACCAGACGACTTCGGATAGCGCGAACATGCGCGGAAAGACCATGTACTCCACATGCTCGGGTGTCTTCATGTACTCGGTCCAGACGTTGGCCTGTGCCCCGATGATGTGGGCGGCGTCTGCGGCTCGGAGTTGCTCGGGCACGGGTTCGTAGGCGTACACGGTGTCCAGGGGCAGAAATCCACCGATGGCGAACGGTTCGTTGGCCTGATCCTCGGACTGATAGTAGTCGAGGTAGAGATGGCTGTACGGGGTCATGATGACGTCGTGCCCCTGCCGGGACGCTTCGATGCCGCCGACGGTACCGCGCCATGACATGACGGTGGCGTTCGGGGCGAGCCCACCTTCGAGGATCTCGTCCCAACCGATGATCCGTTTGCCGTTGGCGTTGAGAAACCGCTCGATCCTCTGAATGAACCAGCTTTGCACCTGATGCTCGTCCACCAGTCCCTCGCGTTGCATCAGAAGGCGGACGTATTCGCTCTCCTCCCACCGGGTCTTGGGTGCCTCGTCTCCGCCGATGTGAATGTACTCGCCGGGAAATAGCTCGATCACCTCGGCGAGCACGGTCTCGAGAAACTCGAAGGTCTCTTCGTAGGGGCAGAAGATGTCTTCGAATACACCCCAGCTCATGGCGACTTCGAAGGGGCCCTCGGTGCAGGCCAACTCCGGATACGCGGCAAGGACGGCCTGCGAGTGCCCGGGCATCTCGATCTCCGGGATGATCGTGATGTAGCGTTCTTGCGCGTAGGCGACGATGTCGCGGATGTCATCTTTCGTATAGAAGCCGCCGTAGCGTTGCCCGTCACCGTTGAACTCCTCACTACCGTGCCCGATCTGCGTCTGGTTTCGGAAGGCGGAGATCTCGGTGAGCCGCGGGTAGGCGTCGATCTCGATGCGCCAACCCTGGTCCTCGGTGAGGTGCCAGTGGAATCGATTGATCTTGTAGCGGGCCAGCAGGTCGATGTAGTGCTTCACGAACGCGGGCTCGAAGAAATGCCGCGCGACGTCGAGGTGCATTCCGCGATACGAGAAACGCGGCGCGTCCTCGATGTGGACGGCTCGCACGCTCACGCTTTCACCGCTGGGTTCGCCTGACTCGGTGCCGGGCGGGAGGAGCTGACTCAGCGTCTGCAGTCCGTAGAAGAGGCCCGCGTGGTCGGCCGCCGTGACGGTAATGCCGTCGGGAGTGACATCGAGTCGATAGCTCTCCGGTATGCCCACCCCGTCGACGCCGAGTCGAATCGTACCGGTGGAGGAAGTCGGCAGGGGGAGCCCAGCGCTCGCGCGGAAGGGCGCCGCCCACAGGTTCGCGACGCCGAGCGCCTCGGTATCCGTCGCGTCGACGAGTGCGATCGCGGTGCTGGCGTCGAGCGTGAACGAGCCGTCCCCGGGGACCACGGATTGGGGCATCGGCACGATGGAGTGCTCGGGCCCCGCGTCACAGGCCGACATCATCACACAGAGCGCTGTGGTCCACAGGATACCTCTCCGCATTAGAGCGACCTCGTGAGAACGCGAGTTTGGGTGAACTGCCGATGGCCATCCTTCGATTTGTGGAATCCGAAGCCGCTCTCGCGCGCTCCGACCCACGGCGTCCCCACGACCCCGCCCACGCCTCGGTTCACGCCGATCATTCCGGCGGTAAGGCGACGGGCCACGGCCGAGGTCCGAGCCTCATCACCTCCGAAGACGACGGCACCGAGACCGAAATGGGTGTCGTTGGCCCGCTGGACCGCCTCGTCGTCGGACGACACACGGGTGACACACGCGACAGGTCCGAACGTTTCGATGTGTCCGATCTCCATCGCTTCCGTGACACCGGTCAGCACGGTCGGCGTCACGAAGTTGTCGTGGTGTCCGCGCCCACCGGTGAGCACGATCGCCCCGCTGGCGACCGCCGCGTCGACCTGGGCCAGCACATGGTCCCGCTGCCCGGCGTTGACCATGGGGCCGACGTCCACGTCGTCGAGTCCGTTGCCGACCGTCATCGCCGCGGCCAGGCCGCTGAGCGCGGCCTCGAACTCATCCGCGATCGAATCGAGGACGAAGATGCGCTCGGTGGAGACGCAGACCTGACCGCAGTTCCGGAAGGAGTTGAAGGCGGCGAATGTGGCGGCCTTCTCGATGTCGGCGTCGTCGAGGACGATCATGGGATCCTTCCCGCCGAGCTCGAGGACGACCCGCTTCAACGTGCCACTCGACTCCCGCAGGATATGTTTGCCGACCTCACGGGATCCGGTAAACGCGATCATGTCGACGTTGGACTGCACGAGCGCCTTGCCCTGATCATCGGCTCCATGGACGACGGTGAGCACTCCGGCGGGGAGCACCTCGTTGAGGGCGTCCGCGTACGCTTGCCCGCACAGCGGAGTCTCCTCCGATGGTTTCAGGATTACCGAGTTTCCCGCGACGAGGGCCGGCAGCACCATCCAACTCGGCATCGACATCGGAAAATTCCACGGGGTGATCGCGCCGACGACTCCGAGGGGGTCGTGGTAGACGGTGGACCGCCCGACGCCATCCTCGAGGACCTCCGGTTCCAGCGCCTCCACCATCTCGTCGACTTCCCTCGCGAGGCTCTCGCCCAGGGAACGGGCCTCGGCGAGACCCTCCCGGAGCGGCTTGCCCATCTCGCGCGTGATGAGCTCGCCATGCGCTGCGGCCCGCTCGTTGAGAATGGCCGCCGCTCGCTTCAGCACCGTGGCTCGACCGTCCAGGCCCAGATCGTTCCACGCGGGCTGAGCCTTTCGGGCCCGATCGACGGCCGCTTGCACCTCTGTGGCCGGGGTGATGGGGACCTCGCCGACCACTTCGCCAGTGGCCGGGTTGATGGACGGGAGGTGGGGCATCGTATCTCGACCTGGCTCGCGCGCGAGCGTTTGGGGCAGCACGTTGGGACTCGCGAAGATGCCCCAGGGCGAAGTCACGGAGCAAGGCGAGGCACGTCGAACGATGGCAGGAATGAAAATCAGCGTGGGCGCGCCGCTTGTCGCCCTAGCCCTTTTTTGCGGAGTCGCGCCTCCCGTCGAGGCCCAGGCGACCCTTCGGGTGGCGGCCTACAACATCAAGCACGGTCTCGGGATGGATTCCGTGATCGATCTCGAACGGGTGGCCAACGTGCTGCGCCCCCTCGACGCCGATGTGATCACCCTGCAGGAAATGGACACGGGGGTGACTCGCACCCAAGGCGTCGACCAGGCCCACCGGCTCGGCGAACTGCTGGGCATGGAGGCCTTCTTCGGTGACTTCATGCCGTACCAGGGTGGTGAATACGGGATGGCGGTGCTGTCCCGCCTGCCGGTACTCGGGGTCACGAATGTGCGTCTGCCCGATGGAGAGGAGCCGAGAACCGCGCTCGAGGTGCGGGTTGCAGTCGGCCCGGACTCCCGTCCGGTGTCGGTCGTGGGAATCCACTTCTATATGACGCCTGAGGAGAGACTCGCTCAGGCGGATTCGCTTTCACGGTACTTCGCGGAAGTCGAGCACCCGGTCGTGCTCGCGGGGGACTTCAACTCCCGTCGTGGCGACATCGTGCTGGGCAATCTTCGGGAACATGGATGGTTCGTCGTCGACAAGGACGGCCCGATCGAGACCTTCCCCTCCGACGTGCCCGCTCGGGAAATCGACTTCGTGATGTTGCGGCCAGGGAGCGCGTTCGAGGTGGTGGAGCATAGAGTCATTGCGGAGGCCGTGGCATCGGATCACCGGCCCATCTTCATCGTACTTCGTCTCTGGTAGGAGAGGTCTCATGCGGCGCGTCGTCGTGGTTGTGGTCGCTCTCGTGCTGTCCGCCTTCTCGCCGTCCCTCACACACGCACAGTCCTTCGATGTGCTCGTTCGAGGCGGGCGGATTCTCGACGGAACGGGCAACCCCGAGTTCAATGCTGATGTCGGGATCCGCGGTGGTGAGATCGTGGCGGTGGGTGACTTGTCCGGGGCGACGGCGGCGCGGGTGATCGACGCCTCGGGTCTGCGCGTCACCCCGGGCTTCATCGATATGCACTCCCACGCGGACCGTTCTCTCTACGCCGGTGATGCTCGCGCTCGGCGCGCCACCAACCTCGTGGCCCAGGGCATTACGACCATCGTCGTGGGGCCGGACGGACGAAACCCGACCTGGCCGTTGATCGACGAGATCCTCGGCTACCGAAACGGTGGGACCGCGTTGAACATCGTGCCGATGGTTGGCCATGGGACGGTGCGCGGCCTGGTCATGGGGGACGACTACGAACGGCACGCGACCGAGGAAGAGATCGCCCAGATGGCAGATCTGGTTCGCCTCGGCATGGAGCAGGGGGCGTGGGGCCTGGGAGCCGGCCCGGAGTATCGACCGGGACGATTCTCGACGACCGAGGAGCTCGTCGCGCTCGGGCACGTGGTCGCCGAATACGATGGTTTCTACTACTCGCATCAGCGGAGCCAGTCGCCGCTGCCGCTCTGGCTCACGCCGAGCATCGCGGGGGACTACACCCCGCCGCCGACCTGGCCGAAGGGTTGGCGCCTGACGGCGACCGATGGAATGAACGAGACCATCCGGATCGGTCGCGAGACCGGAATGCGTGTGGTCGGTTCGCACATCAAGGCGAAGGGTCCTACGACGTGGGGGCAGTCCGCGGTCGATGTCATGGCGATCGATCGCGCCCGGGCGGATGGGGTCGAGGTCTACCTTGACCAGTATCCATACGAGACCTTCGGCGGAGGATCAGTGGAGGTCATTCCCCGATGGTACTTCGCACCGATCGGCACGGACCGCAGCGGGGGACTCGACGATCCCGACTGGAATCGGCGGGGCCTCATGGATGATGCGCGGGCCAATCTCCGGGCACACTTGGCCGACCCGATTCTGCGGGCGCAGCTCATCGAAGACACCGAGGCCATACTCGACCTGCAGGGAGGTGCCGACCGCCACATCATCGTCGACGCGCCCCACGACGAGTCTCTCGTCGGTCGGACCCTCGATGACGTCGCGAAGGAGAACGGACGCACGGTGCCCGAGCAGCTGATCCACTTCGCGCTCGAGGGTTCTCCCGAGATCCGCTCGGGCGTCCGCTTCCGGGGCGTCGCGGGGCACGCAGAGGACGTGGAGCGGTATATGCGCCAGGAGTACACGGCGACGTCGACCGACGGGGGTGTCGTCGAATCGCCGGGGCCGGGCCAACATCCTCGCTACTACGGGACGTACCCGCACAAGATCGCGACGTACGTCCGCGAAAAGGGCGTGATCTCCCTCGCCTTCTTCGTCCGCTCGTCCACGGGGCTACCGGCTCAGATCATTGGACTGCCAGACCGCGGGTACGTGCGCGTCGGCCAAAAGGCCGACTTGGTGCTCTTCGACTACGATCGGGTTCAGGACCACGCCACGATCATGAATCCCGGCGGGCACAACGAGGGAATCGAGTACGTCTTGATCAATGGTCGGCCGGTCATCGACGGCGGTCAGGCGACGGGCGCGCTTCCCGGTGAGGTCCTCGTCCGCCAGGACGTCCTGGGTCGGTAGCCCGGCTTGGCTTGAGCGCTTCGGAGAGGCTACACTCGGGCTCATGAGCGACAAAATCCTCGTGACGGGGGCCACGGCTCCCGTCGGCCGTGAACTGGTGCGCCTCCTTCTGGAGGAAGGCGCAGACGTGAAGGCGGGTGTGCGCCGTCCCGATCGTTCGGCACAGCTGTTCGATCCGGCCGTCGAGGTCGTAGAGTTGGACTACTCCCAGCCGGCCACCTTCGACGCGGCGGTGGAATGGGCCGACCGCATCTTCCTTCAGCCGCCGGCGTTCGATCCGGACGCGCACCAGACCTTGATGCCCTTGCTGGACTGGGCGGTGCAGGCCGGCGTCGACCACGTGGTCACGATCTCGGCGATGGGCATGGAGGTTCGCGACGACCTTCCCATGCGCCGAGTCGAACGCCACGTCGAGTCGCTGGGTGTCGAGTACACGTTCTTGCGCCCCAATTTCTACATGCAGTCGTTCGGAGAGGGTTTTCTCGGAGACCGGATTCGTAGAACGGGCCGGTTCAAGATGCCGGTTCAGGACGCGAAGGTCAGCATCGTGGACGGACGCGACGTGGCTGCCGTTGCCTGCCGCGCACTAACCTCGAGCGAGCACTTCGGGGAAGCGTATACGCTCACCGGTCCGGAGGCGCTCACGCACGCAGAGATCGCCGGAATTGTCGGGGCCGCGGCCGGCCGCGATGTGGAATTTGAGTCGTGCAGCGACGAGGAATTGCTCCGCTGGCTTATCGGCGCGGGGTGGCGTCCGGATGTCGCGGGAGTCGTCATCGCACTCTTCCAATCCGTGCGCGGTGGCGTTCGGGAGGACGTGACAGCGGACATCATCTCGGTGATGGGACGCTCCGCGCGGTCCTTTGAGCAGTTCGCCGAGGAGCACCAGGAGTCGTGGGCAATCCGTGACGAAAGTTGACCACTTCGAGTCGGTCTTTCGGGCGGCCTCGAAACCACCGTTTCACTTCGAGTCGGTAACGGTCGGCCATGGCCTTCGTCAAGAAGGCGATACCGTTCGCACTGGTCCAGATCGCGATTGCTGCCGTTTACGTTCTGTGGGTTCTGTAGGGAACCTATGCGTGCGGGGTAGCTTACTTGTGAAGAGGTTCCCACGCTTCCCAAGGAGAGGTATGACTCTTCGATCGTCTGTGTTCGCGTCGTTCGCTTTGGTAACGCTGGTCGTCACTCCGTCGGACTCTCGCGCTCAAGAAATCTTCCACTCAACGCAGTCGGCCAACCTGCCGACCGCGGAAATGCTGCGGGGAGGGAACTGGCTATTCGAGATTTCTCACCGATTCTTGCCGACGATCTCGGACGGGGCAGGCGAGCTGTGGGGCTTCGATGGACCGGTGTACAACCGCTTCGGTCTGACCTTCGCCCCGAGCGATCGAGTCATGTTGGGGGTGCTGAGGACCAACTACGACGACAACTTGGAGCTCAACGTGAAGGCCGCGCTCCTGGACGGAGGCGCAACGGGACTGCGCTACAAGGTGGCCGCCATGGCCGGAATCGCGTGGAATACCAGTGTCGACGAAACCCCTGGGTTCCCTGGCCTACGAGCCAATGAGGCCCAGTCCTACGGCCAACTGATGGCGAACGTGCTCCTCGGTGAGCGCGCGGCGATCGGCGTCGTTCCCACCCTTCTCCACAATCCGGAGATTCTCGATACGGAGTCGGAGAACGCCTTCGTCCTCGGCGTGCACGGTCAGGCGTATCTGACCTCGGCGATGAGCGTACTGGCCGAGTGGGTTTTCAGTGAGGGTCGCCTCGGAATGGAGAACGGCAGTGGAACCTTCGGTATCGAACTCGAGACTCGCGGTCACTTCTTCAAGATCGTCGTGAGCAATCAGTCGAGAATGAACCCGACTCAGTTCCTGGGAGGCACGCCGAACGAGTTCGGTCTGGACGAACTCAGGGTCGGGTTCAACCTCACCCGCCTGCTGCCCTTCTAGCGGAGAGACTTCGCCCCCGCTGGGAGCGCGCTGAGTTTCCTACAGCCCCGCGCCGAAGTACTCGATCAGCGCCACGTACAAGCCTCCGGCGATCACGACGATCGCGACGATCTTCATGAGCTTCTTGAGGAGCGCGAAGATCATGACCGCCACCAGCAACAGGATGGGGATCAGATAAAGCGGATTGGTCAGGAGGTACTCGGCCAGCCCTGCCACGTCGTCCATGGTTCGCCCTCAAACGTTGTCTCTGGATCGCCACCCATCGGCTGTTGGGGTCCGGTGGTGTCCCACACGCACAAGACTTCTTACGATTCTCGTCCGCAATCTGTGCCATCGCGGCGGAAACTACATCAGGGAGTGCCATGACCACGAGCGCTGCCACACCCCCCGGTAGCGTGAAACCGTCGCCGCGCGACCGGCACTTACCACTGCTGGTCGTGCTTTTTGTCGGTAGCGGGTGTGCGGCGCTGATCTACGAGATCGTGTGGTTCCAGCTACTCTCGCTCATCGTCGGATCGTCGGCCATTTCTCTCGGCGTACTGCTCTCCACCTTCATGGGTGGGATGTGTATCGGGAGCGTCGGATTGGCACGGGTGGTCTCCGCTCGACACCACCCGTTGCAGGTCTATGCCCTACTGGAGCTTGCGATCGGGGCCTTTGGGCTGATGGTACTCTGGCTCCTCCCCCACGTCGGCGGACTCTACACCTCCTTCGGTGGTCCCGGGATGACGGGCATCGCGGTGCGGGCACTCTTCTGTGCGCTGTTCCTCCTACCGCCGACCATCATGATGGGGGCGACGCTTCCGGCGATCGCGAGGTGGGTCGAGGCCACACCGAAGGGTGTCTCGTGGCTCGGGTTCTTCTACGGCGGCAACACGCTCGGAGCGGTCGTAGGCTGCCTGGTCGCCGGCTTCTACCTCCTGCGCGTGCACGACGTCGCCGTCGCGACGTATGCGGCCGTGACCCTGAACGTGGTTGTGGGCGCACTCGGCCTGATCGCCACGCGCTCGCTCTACTACGAGGCTCCGGCGGCGGCAGCGAGTGACTCCGGGCCTGCGATGGCCCCGGGCGGTACGGTGGTCCTCGTGGCGATCGGCCTCTCCGGGGCGTCGGCGCTGGGCGCCGAGGTCGTCTGGACTCGACTCCTCACACTCAACTTCGGCGGCACCACCTACACGTTCTCCCTGATCCTGGCGGCGTTTCTCTTCGGGATCGGCCTGGGGAGTGGGGTCGGCTCGTGGCTGTCGCGCTTCGTCTCGGATGCGCGGGCCGCCTTCGGCTGGTCGCAGCTGTCGGTGGTGGCCGGGCTCGCGTGGGCGGGCTACTTCCTGACGCGGGCGCTCCCCAACTGGCCGGTCAGTCCGGACATCGCTCCTTCGCCGTGGTTCAACTTCCAGTTCGACTTCTTCCGAGCGCTGCTCGTGGCGATGCCGGCCGCGGTGTTTTGGGGGGCGAGCTTCCCGCTCGCGCTTTCTGCCGCCGCCAGGCAGGGACAGGACCCCGGCAGGCTCGTGGGACACGTGTACGCCGCGAATACCGTGGGTGCGATCGTCGGAGCTCTCCTTTCGTCGGTCGTTCTAATCGGATGGATCGGGACGCAGGGCACGCAAAGGATCTACATCGTGCTCGCCGCGACGAGCGCGCTGCTCCTCCTCGTGCCGGCATGGAGAGAGGGTGCCCGGCGCCCGGAAGTCGATGGACGAGGGCTCGTGCGGGCCGGGGCCATTGCGGCCTTCGCCGTTGCGATGGCCGTCACCATCGGACCGGTACCGGCTCTTCTCGTGGGTTACGGGCGCTACGCGGCTACGTACAGCAAGTCGGACTACATCGACTTCATCTACGTGGGCGAGGGGATGAACTCGTCCATGGCAGTGTCCGAACTCGCGAACGGAGACCGCAACTATCACAATGCAGGTAAGGTGCAGGCGTCGAGCGAGCCTCAAGACATGCGCCTCCAGAGGATGCTCGGCCATCTGACGACGCTGGTCCCGGCGCGCGCGGGCTCGGTGCTCGTTATCGGGTGTGGCGCGGGCGTCACGGCCGGTGCCGTCAGCATCGACCCCACCGTGACCGACCTCACGATCGTGGAGATCGAGCCGCTGTTGCCCCGGGTCGTGTCGACGCTCTTCGGGGAGCACAACTTCAACGTGGTGGACAATCCCAAGACCACGATCATCATCGACGACGCGCGGCATTTCCTGCTGACCACCGATCGGAAGTTCGACGCGATCACGTCCGACCCGTTCGACCCGTGGGTGAAAGGGGCTGCCACGCTCTACACCGAGGAGTTCTGGCGAGAGGCCAAGGACCACCTCAATCCCGGAGGGGTGATCACCGTCTTCGTGCAGCTCTATGAGAGCAACCTCGAGGCCGTGAAGAGCGAGATCGGGACCTTCCTCGAGGTGTTCCCCCAGGGGATGGTGTTTTCCAACCTCGCGTACGGGCAGGGCTACGACGTGGTTCTGCTCGCCCAGAACGACCCGGCGCCGATCGATCTCGATGCGATCGACGAGAAGTTGGCCCGACCCGAGTACCAGCCGGTGGCCGAATCGCTTGCCGAAGTGGGATTCTTCAATGCCGCTCAGCTCATGTCGACGTTCAGCGCCAAGCGACCGGAGATCGACCCCTGGCTCGCCGACGCGCAGATCAACCGGGATCGCAACCTGCGTCTCCAGTTTCTCGCGGGGCTTGGCGTGAACCTGTACCAGGCCGACGCGATCTATCAGGACATGGCGGCGTATCGGACCTTCCCCCAGGGGCTCTTCGTGGGGTCGCCGATGCGTATGGGAATGTTGGTCGCAAATTGGGAAGCGGGACGCTGAGCCCTTGCGCCCCCCCTCGCGATTCCCGATTACGAGGCGTGTCTTGAGACACCCGTGGTGCCGTGTGGCCCCTAATGGAGCGCTAATCCGACCGTGACGACGACTTCCGCAGCAACCGGTGAGAAGACCTTCTTCGGTCATCCGCGTGGCCTGTCCACCTTGTTCTTCACGGAGATGTGGGAGCGCTTCTCCTACTACGGCATGCGGGCGCTTCTGACGCTGTTCATGACCACGGCCACCCTGGGGGCCAATCCGGGACTCGGTTTGGACGTGGCCACCGCGGGGGCGATCTACGGTCTCTACACCAGTCTGGTGTACATCCTGGCGCTTCCCGGGGGGTGGGTGGCGGATAACCTCTGGGGGCAGCGTAAGGCGATTTGGGTCGGTGGCTGGATCATCGCCGCCGGACATTTCACCATGGCGATCCCGGGGAACCGAACGTTCTTCCTCGGCCTGTTCTTCATCATCTGCGGGACGGGGCTTCTCAAGCCGAACGTCTCGACGATCGTCGGCGATCTGTATCCGGAGGGGGGAGCCAGGCGCGACGCGGGCTTCTCCGTCTACTACATGGGAATCAACCTCGGCGCCTTCTTCGGGCCGCTCATCACGGGCTGGCTCGGCGAGGGATATCACTGGCACTGGGGCTTCGCGGCTGCCGGAGTCGGAATGGTCGCGGGCTTGATCCAATATCGGATGGGCCAGCCTCACCTCGGTGACATCGGGCACCTCCGGACGACGGACACCCCTGAGCAGGTGTCGGCGAAATCACGAAAATTCTTCGGTGGCTTTTTCGCGATCGTCGCCGCCGCGGCAGCCTTTGGCTTCCTCGTATCCAACGGGACGATCGGCCTGAGCATCAGCCAGATCGCAGGCCTCCTCGGGCAGGGCGTCCTGGTCATGGTGGCAGGGTACTTCATCTACGTGTGGACGTGGGGCGGCCACACCGCCGAAGAGAACAAGAAGATGGCGGTCATCTTCTGGCTCTTCTTGATGATCGCGGTCTTTTGGTCGGGCTTTGAGCAGGCGGGTACGTCGCTCAATCTCTTCGCCCGGGATCTGACCGATCGGACGATCTTCGGCTGGGAGCTTCCCGCGTCGTGGCTCCAGTCAATCAACGCCGGCTTCATCATTCTGCTGGCTCCGGTCTTTGGCATGCTCTGGGTGACGCTCGAGGCGCGGCAGGTGAATCCATCGATTCCCATGAAGGCGGGACTCGGTCTTCTCGGCCTTGCGATGGGCTTCTTCGTCCTCGCCTGGGGCTCGGCCAACGCGTCGGCCGGCAACCTCGTATCACCGGCCTGGCTGGTGGTCACGTACTTCCTGCACACGGTCGGAGAGCTCTGTATTTCTCCGATCGGACTGTCCGCGATCACGAAACTGTCGCCGCAGCGGCGGGTCGGTCAGATGATGGGTATCTGGTTCGTCGGAGCGGCGCTGGGCAACCTCTTCGCAGGCCTGGTAGGCGGCCAGTTGGAGACCATGATGCCGACCGATCTCTTCCGGACGGTTGCCATGATCATCGGCGGCGTCGGCATCGTGGCGCTGGTCGTGAGTCCCCAGGTGAAAAAGCTCATGGGAGGCACGACCTGACCGGAGAGAGGCGCGACTTGACCCGAGCGTAGTCCCCGGGACGAGGAGCCAGCGTCAGCGCAACTGGAATCTCTGGATCTTGCCGGTGGCGGTCTTGGGTAATTCGTCCACGAATTCGATCCAGCGCGGGCGCTTGTACGGCGCCATGCGTGCGATGCAGTGCTCGACGAGAGCGGCGGACAGGTCGGCCGAGGCGGCCGCGCTGTCCTTCAGCACGACGAACGCCTTGGGCTTGATCAGGTCCGAATCGTCGGACACGCCGACGACCGCGCATTCCAGCACGGCCTCATGTTCTATGAGCGTGCTCTCCACCTCGACCGGCGAGACCCACACACCGCCGACCTTGAGCATGTCGTCACTTCGTCCGGCGTGCCAAAAGTACCCATCCTCGTCCTCGTAGTACTTGTCGCCGGTGTGTAGCCATTCGCCGAGGAAGGTCTGCCGGGACCGAGCGGGGTCGTGCAGATACGACAGTGCCGCAGTCTCCCCTTTGATCTGGAGGTTCCCGATCTCGCCGCGTACCACTGATGCGCCCTCCTGGTCGACGATGCGGCACTCGTAGCCGGAGAAGGGTTTGCCACTGCTGCCGGCGCGTATGTCGCCCGGACGGTTGGACACGAAGATGTGGAAGTTCTCGGTCGAGCCGATCCCGTCGATCAACTCCAAGCCGGTGCGTTCCTTGAACTCGTGCCAGACGGGTGCGGGGAGGGCCTCTCCGGCCGAGACCCCGATCCGCAGAGAAGAGAGGTCGTAGCGCTCGGTGAGGTCGTCGATCGCGAGCATGGACGCGTACCCGGTCGGTGCATTGAACAGGATCGTGGGCCGGAAGCGCACGATACCATCGAGTACGTCGGCGGCCTGGCGGGGGCTGCCCGGGAAGAGCACCGATGAGGCCCCGACCGACCACGGGAAGATGAGGTTGCCGCCTAACCCGAACGTGAAGAACAGCTTGGCCACGGAGAACGTGCGGTCGTCCATTCGAATCCCCAGCACGTCCGAACCCCACAGCTGTGCCGTGAGCGGGTAGTCCTGATGGGCATGCAGGATTCCCTTCGGCTGCCCGGTCGTTCCGCTCGAATAGTTGAGCGTGCCGAAGTCGCTCCGATGGGTGTCCGCCGCGACCAACTCCGTGCTCGCCCCTTCAATCCACGCGTCGTACGGCATGAAGTCGCCAGACGCTTCCGAATCCCCGCCAATCACGACCACGTGTTCGATGGTCGGCGCGTCTTCCAGCGCCAGCCGGGCGGTCGCGAGTAGTGCGTCGTGTACGAGGAGAACGCGGGCACCGGAGTCGCGCAGGATGTGGGCCTGTTCTCGCGGCGTGAGCAGCGTGTTCATGCCGACCGCGACGGCACCGACCTTGAGGCAGGCGAAGAAGGAGATCGCCCACTCCGCGGTATCGAGCGAGAGAATGGCGACGCTCTCGCCCGGGCGGACGCCGAACGCCAACAGGGCGTTACCCACCCGATTCACCTCGGCCGAGACCTCGCCGAAGGTCACATTCCGGCTAGGTGTGAACAAAGCCACCGAGTCGCCACGCGTCTCGAGATTCCGCTCGAGGATTTCGACTGCGTTGTAGCGTTCCGGAAGGTCAGACGCTCGACGCGTCGGGTTCACCTGCGCTTTCCTCGGACCATCCTGCCCGATCTCACGACCCTCCGCCCGGAGCGAAGATCCCTTCGATATCCTCCCGGGAATAAACACGGAAGGCAATGAGAGTCTCGGTCTTCGCGATGCCGTCGAGATGACGGATCTTCGAACTCACGACGTCCGCCACGTCCTGGTTCGTGGCCACGCGCAGGATCGCGACCAAGTCGTATCGCCCCGCAACCGAGAAGACCTCCGGGACACCCTCGATTTCCACGAGCTCTTCGGCGAGCCGGGTGATCTTGTCGGCTTCGGCTTCGATGAGTACGACCGCGTTGACCATCGTCGGGTCTCCCTGCTCAGAGCGTGTGGCAAGAAACGAACTCTACCTACACATGATGAGAGGCGGCGAATTGCACCGCCAGGGAACGCACCGATCCCGCGCATTGCGGGTCAGGCGCCTAGTCCCGCCCGGTCGATGATGCGCTTGTATGCGGCCAGGTGGCTGAGCGCTTCGGTCTTCTTTCCCTCGGCCTCGAGGAGACGGGAGAGGTTGAAGTGGGCGACGGCCAGGTCGCTGTCGAGACGAAGGGCGGCTTCGTAGGCCTCGACGGCTCCGATTCGCAGGTCCTGATCTTCGAGCACGACTCCGAGGTTGTAGAGCGCCCGTGCGCTACGGGGGTCAGCGCTCGCGGCTTCGCGGTAGTGGGCTTCGGCCTCTTCGACCCTTCCTTCTTCATGCAAGAGTCGGCCGAGGTTGAGGTGCGCGTCCGAGTGCGTCGGATCGAGCGCGAGCGCCCGTTGATACGCGCCGATCGCTTCTCTCGCGGCCGAGCCTTCGAGATCGACGGCCGAGTCGTACCAATCGTCGGCGCTCATGATGAGGTCTTCACCGTCGCTCTGGTCCGCGGGCGCAGGCGCGGGCCCTTCCACCGGCGGAGAGTCTCGCACCAACTCCGTCGCGGCAAAGTCCATCTGGACCTGTCCGGAATTGGGATCCCAAAGGGTGGTGTCGTCGTAGACGAGAACCCGATCTCCCAGAGCCGACAGCTGAACAGCGCTCAGCGGCCGACCGTGGGGAAGTTGAGCCCGAAGCGCCTCGAGAGATTCTCGGACGCGGCGCGCGGGGACGTCGGCGTCCAACAGGGCGCGCGCGTTGCGCAGGAGCACGATGTCCTGAAAGGAGAAGAGGTAGGCTCCGCGAGGGCCACGCTTGGGTGCGATGAGTCCGAGCCGGGTCCAGGAGAGGATCCTGGCGCTGGAAAGGCCGAGGACCTCAGCGACCTCCCGGGTCGTGTAGCCCTTCATTCCTTCGGATTCCGAAGGAGGGTCAGCCCGACGCTGCTTTCTTTCGCGTGGACTTCTTGTCGGCCGATGTGGCACCAGTCTTCTTCCCGGCGCGAGTTGCGGGCTTCCGCTCGCCTTCGTCGCTCTCGATCGATGCCCTGAGGGCGGCCATGAGGTCGATGATCTTCGTCTTGGACTCTTCGGCCGGAGCGGCTGTGATCTCCTGGCCATCGACCTTCTTCTGGATGAGCTCCAGCGTCTTTTCGAGAACCTCGTCCCTGAACTGGGCGGGGTCGAAACCCTCCGAAGCGGCTTGATCGATCAATTGGATGGCGAGGCCGAGCTCCAGCTCGTTGACGTCCCCCTCTTCCAGAGGCACCTCACCGAAGGAGCGAATTTCCTCCGCGTAGTAGAGTTGCTCCAGAAGGAGTCCCTCTTCGTGCGGTCGGATCATGACGATGTACTGCTTGCCACGGGTCGCGTGTTTTGCGATCGCGACGCGTTCCGTCTTCCGAAGCGCCGCCGAGAGCAGCCGGTAGGCCCGCGCGCCACCCTTGTCCGGCCCCAAGTAGTAGGCCTTGTTGAAGTAGAGCCGCCCGACGGTCTCGTGAGGAACGAAGCTCGCGATCTCGATCTCGTCGGACTTGGGCGCCTCGACGACTTCGAGTTCTTCCTTCGTGAAGAGCACGTACTGGTCTTTCGCGAACTCATACCCTTTTACGATCTCTTCCTTGGGGACGACGGCTCCGTCCGCGGGATCTATGTACTGCTGTCGGACGCGGACGCCCCGCTCCTTCCAGATCATGTTGAAGGAGACCTTACGCGACGACTCGCCCGTGGAGTAAATCTTCACGGGGAGCGAGACGGGCCCGAAGGCGATGGTCGAGGTTCCGATTGCACGTGCAGCCATAGGGGAAAAACATATGTTCCAACGACTTCCGGGCGCAACGCCGGTGTACGTTGGGACGGAGGTGTACTTTCTCATGAGAATCCACCGCCACGCGAGCGACACCAGTCGACCATGACGCCGACGCGCGACGAACGCCTCACGACCTACCGCGACAAGCGGAGCGCATCGCGCACACCCGAACCGTTCGGCGGGCGGGTGGTGGCCGGAGGCAGCATCTTCGTCGTCCAGAAGCACGCGGCTCGGAATCTCCATTGGGATCTTCGTCTCGAACTCGACGGTGTGCTCCTGTCGTGGGCCATTCCGAAAGGCCCGTCCCCGAATCAGGCGGACAAGCGGCTCGCCATGCAGACCGAAGACCATCCGCTCGAGTATGCCGAGTTCGAGGGGGTGATCCCCGCGGGCGAGTATGGCGCCGGCGCCATGATCGTGTGGGATCGTGGCGTTTGGGTCCCGCTCGAAGACGCGCACGAGGGACTGGAGAAGGGCAAGCTCCTCTTTGAACTGCGCGGCCATAAGCTCCTGGGGAAATGGACGCTGGTGAAGACGAAGCAGGCTCCGAACTCCTGGCTGCTCATCAAGGAGCGCGATGCCTACCTCGACCCGACGGCTTCCACGGAGGACTACCCCGACGACTCCATCTACTCCGGGCTGACCGTGGAGGAATTCCCCGATGCCGATGCCCATGCCGAAGAGATCGCGGCACGCGTGCGGGAGTTGGGGGCGAAGGAACGGGTCGTGAGGGCGGCCGACGTGAATCTCATGTTGGCCTCCTCCGAGGAGCGGCCCTTTACCCGCGACGGATGGATCTTCGAGATCAAGTACGACGGGTACCGACTCCTCGCGGAACGTAGTCAGCGCGAGCCCATGCTCCGCTCCCGAGCGGGCCACGACATGACGGTCACCTTCCCGGAGATCGCACGAGCGGTCCGGGGCCTCCCATTCGACGATCTGGTCCTCGACGGGGAAGTGGTCGTGCTGGACGGGACGGGTCGGCCCTCGTTCTCTCGATTGCAGCGGCGAGGTCGCATTCTCAATCCGGCCGATGCACTCCGATCCAGTGTGGAGCTGCCGGCGATCTTCCAGGCCTTCGACCTGCTCGGCATCGAGGGCCATGACCTGCGGGCCCTCCCACTTCTGGAACGGAAGGATATTCTACGCCGGGTGCTCCCATCGGTCGGGCCGATCCGCTACACGGATCACATTCCCGAGCAGGGCGAAGCCATGTACGCTCAGGTCGAACGCATGCGGCTCGAAGGAATCGTCGCCAAGAAGGCGGACGGGCCCTACCGGGGAGGGCGTTCGAAGAGTTGGATCAAGGTGAGGACGGTCACCATCGACGACTTCGCCGTCGTCGGCTGGACCGAACCCAAGGGCTCGCGGGGGGGCTTCGGTTCGCTCCACATCGCCCAGTACGACGATGAGGACCTCGTCTACCTCGGGAGTGTCGGCAGCGGCTTTCGTGACTCTGAGCTCGATGAACTGCTCGGCCTATTGGAAGAGCTCGAGGTCGAGACGTGTCCGTGCTCGGCGGGTCCGGTGCCCAAGGGGAAGGGGCACCACTGGGTCCGCCCCGAGCTCGTCGCCGAGGTCAAGTACAAGGAACTCACCGATCACGGGCTTGCCCGTCAGCCCTCATTCTCACGATTCCGGACGGACAAGAGTGCGTCGGAGTGCCGCGTCGAAGGAGAGCCCGTCGAGGAGGCGGCCGAAGCCACCGTGGCCGAGGTCGTGGAGGAGCGCACCGTTGCCTTCTCCAACCTCGATAAGGTCTTCTGGCCAGAGGAAGGCTACACGAAGGGCGACCTCATCGAGTACCACCGCTCGGTCGCGGAATGGATGCTTCCCTACCTCGTAGACCGCCCCCTGGTCATGACGCGCTTTCCGGACGGAATCGACGGCAAGTCGTTTTTTCAGAAGGATGCGCCGCCATACGCGCCCGACTGGTTTCGCACCGTCACGGTCTGGAGCGAGGGGTCAGAGCGGGAGCTCTCGTACTTCGTCGCCGAGGATCTGGAGTCGCTGCTCTACGTCATCAACCTCGGGACGATTCCGCTCCACGTGTGGTCGAGCAGAATCGCCACGCTGGCCGCCCCGGACTGGTGCATTCTCGACCTGGACCCGAAGGAGGCTCCCTTCACGGATGTCGTCGAGGTGGCCCTCACGATTCACGCGCTCTGTGAAGAGATCGGCCTGCCCTCATTTCCCAAGACCAGCGGCTCTTCGGGCATCCATGTTCTGATCCCGCTCGGCCGGCGGCTCACCTATGAACAGTCACGGTCCCTTGGGCAGCTACTCGCTCGAGTGGTCGTCGCCGAATTGCCGGAGATCGCGACGGTGACGAGGAATCCCGATCGTCGCGAAGGGAAGGTCTATGTCGACTTCGTGCAGAATGGGCACGGGCGACTACTCGTCGCGCCTTTCACGGTCCGGCCGAAGCCCGCGGCTCCTGTGTCCGCTCCCTTGAAATGGAGCGAGGTGAACAAGCGGCTGAAGATCGAGAATCACACGATCAAGAGCATGCCTCGCCGAATGAAACGCCTAGGTGAGGATCCGCTCCGTCCGGTCCTGGACCTGGAGCCCGACCTTCTCAGCGCCCTCGAGAGACTGACGACCTGGTTCGACTGACCGTCAGCCGGCCGCGACCTTCGAACGTGCGAGCGCCCGTTCGGCAGCATGGAAGAGGGCCGGGGCTTCCTGAGCGTCGCCGGGGCAGGTTGCGGTCCCGGTAGCGAGGCTCAGGCCTCCCTCCACCGTGATGGGAGGCTTCGCCTCAGCGACGAGAACGGTCAGTCGACCCGCGACCGCTTCCGCGTAGTCGCCCGAAGTCCATGGACACAAGATCGTGAACACGTCCTGTCCGAGCCGATATGGCACGTCCGAGGCGCGCGTGTGCTCGGTGAGGAGGCGCCCCATCCACTGGATGATCTCATCGCCGGCCTCTCGTCCAACCTGGCGGTTCACCCGGGTGAAGTTGTTGAAGTCCAGGATGATGAGCGAGAAAGACCCCCCGTACCGTCGCGTTCTGGCGATCTCCTGGCCGAGGGCGTCATTAAACGCCGTTCGGTTGAGGAGCCCAGTCAGCGGATCGCGCACCGCGTTGTTCGTGAGTCCGTTGATGAGCTCGTCCGCGTGCCGAATGCGATCGGCCATGGCCTCGAGCAGCTTGGGCGCTACGCCTGGCTTCTCGACGATGAGGGCATGGAAATCGGCCTTCTCCAGAACGAGAACCTGAGCCGGCTCAATGGCCTGGCCGTCGCGCTTCGGGGGGCGTCGTTCAGGAGCGCCATTTCTCCGAAGAAATCTCCGGGGCCCAGCTGCGCCAACTCGAAGTGGGTTTCGCGGTGTGGCTGGTGAATCTGAATGAACCCCTCGGTGATCAAGAAGAGGGAGCGTCCCGGTTCACCGATCTCGAAGACGCGCTCACCCTTGTCGAGCGTGCGGACGCGCGCGATCGCGGCGACGTGGGCAAGGTCCTCTTCACCCAACGAACTGAAGAGAGGGATTCGCGCCAGGAGGTCTTGGGGAGTCGCCATGGTCGGGGGTAATTGGGAGTCGTTCGGTCAGGCGAGGAGGCCCGGATGGCCGCCGGTATGGAGGAATACCACACGCTGCTTGCGAGTGACTTCGTGCGTGCTAATCCAATCTATCATCCCTGCTGCGGCTTTCGCCGTATACGTAGGATCGAGCACGACGCCCTCCAACCGCCCAAAGTCGGCGGTCGCCTCGCTGGCGGCGACGGTAGGCACGCCGTATCCGCCGCCCACCTGGTCGTCGATGGTGACGAGGGGCACGCTGGCGAGGTCCGGCGACGCTCCCAGCAGTGCCGCGCCCTCTCGGGCGAGTTCCAGTGTGATTGCGGTCAGCTCCTCCGAGGGAGCGTCCGCACTGACCCCGAAGACGTGCACGTCTGGGCGACCGAGGAGTGCCAGCCCCAGGACGAGGCCCGCCATGGTCCCGCACGATGATGTTGAGCCGAAGAGCAGCGTCTCCGATGATCCGTCACCGAGCGCGTCGAGTTGCTGAGTGAGTTCCAAAGCCGCCGATGCGTAGCCGAGGCATCCGAGACCGGTGGAGGCTCCAATGGGAAGCACCATGGGCCGCCCTCCTTCTGCCTCAATCGACGCAGCGACTCGGTGCATCGTAGGTGTCCGATCGGCCCGTTCGGCGACGGTGACGATTTCAGCGCCGAACAGGCGATGCAGGAGTGCGTTGCCGGTCGGCTTCGCCGGCTCCACGCCCTGAGTAACGAGAATGCAGCGTACCCCGAGTCGGGCCGCAAATGCTGCCGTCACGCGGCAGTGGTTCGACTGCGCGCCCCCCGCGGTGATGAGGCACGTCACCCCGGCCATCCGATTGGGCTCCAACTCGAACTCGAGCTTCCTGACCTTGTTTCCTCCGAGAGCAAAACCCGTCTCGGCGTCCATCTTGATATGCAACGCATCGATGCCCAGGTGCCCTGCCAACCGATCCGCCTTGATCAACGGGGTCGGAAGGTTGGCCAAGTGAGTCCGAGGCCACTCCTCGAGGCGCCGAAGGGCGTCGATGTCTTTCACGGTGCCTCAGTCACAGTTCGAGTTCGTTGTGCGGCGGCCCGGACCGTGGCCGCGTGGATGTCGACGGTATCTCTGATGTCGTGGGCATAACCACCAGACATGACGACCGCCACCGGTGTGCCCGTCCGGGCGCATGCCTCGAACACGATGTTGTCTCTCTCTTGCATGCCAGCCTTCGTCACGGAGAGGCGACCGAGTCGATCTCCTTCGAACGCATCGGCTCCGGCGACGAAGAAGGCCATGTCTACGCCCTGGCCGAGCGCGCGGTCGACACCGCTCCGGACGGCGTCGAGGAACGGGTCGTCGCCCGAGCCATCGGGGAGCCCGATGTCGAGGTCACTGCAGGCCTTGTTAAACGGGAAGTTGCTGGCTCCGTGGACCGAAAGCGTGAAGACGGATTCATCGCCCTCGAAGATCGCTGCGGTCCCGTTGCCCTGGTGGACGTCGAGATCCAGAACGGCGCACCGCCGCCGCTCGCCGGCGGCTTGAACGTCTCGTATGGCGACGGCGACGTCATTGAAGACACAGAATCCCTCGCCGCGATCCGCGAAGGCATGGTGAGTGCCTCCCGCCAGATTCACGGCAACACCGTCTTCCAGAGCGGCGTGAGCGGCGGCGACGGTGCCACCGACCGATCTCCGCGAGCGCTCGACGAGTTGGGGCGACCACGGGAACCCGATCCTTCGTACCTCCGCTAAGCTTATTGAACCCTCGGTCACACGCGTGACATACTCCTCGGTGTGTATCCGCCGAAGAGCTTCGTGGGTAGCGGCCTCGGGGACGATGAAATCGATATCATCGATCTCGGTCACCCTCGCCCGCAGTAGACCGTACTTCTCCATCGGAAAGCGGTGTCCCGCCGGAAGCGGAAGTACGAAATGATCGCAGTAGAACGCGCGCACGTGTCTCAGGTCGGAGATCCGATCGTAGCCGCGAGAAGTTACCTGAAAAATGGACGGGCCGCCGCCACGGTTGTCGCCCGATATGATTTTTGACTCTCATTTTGCAGTACCCCCGGAAGTGGTTCGTCGCGCTGTGGTTTGGCATGGCCCTCGTCTCGGCGTCACCGGCCCTGGGGCAGGTCTCCACGATACAGGGCCGAGTGCGCGATCTCGAAGGCACGGCGGTGTACGGTGCTACTGCCTCGCTCCTACGGGCCGGGACCCGTGTCGCGGCGGGGGACACTGATCGGCTGGGGTCGTTCCGGATTTCGGACGTCGCGGTCGGGACGTACGAACTCCTCGTGCAGGCGCTCGGATACTCCGAGTATATGGTCGAGCTCACTGTCGGGGTGGACGCGATCATGGAACTCGATATCCGAGTCGAGCGAAACGCCTTCGAACTCGAGGGACTCTCCGTCGAAGCCGAGCGCAGTCGGGAACGTGTTCGTTTCGAGGACATCGGTGGGCCGACCGTCCGGGAGTTGGATCTCGAGGAGATCCGCTTCATTCCCGGTGTCGGAGAGCCAGACCCGGTGCGGGCCATCGAAGTCCTTCCGGGGGTGATCTCGACCTCGGACTTCTCGGCGGCCTTCCACGTTCGCGGCGGGTCACAGGACCAAAACCTCATTCTCCTCGATGGAGTGCCGGTCTTTTCTCCGTTCCACCTCGGTGGCCTTTTCTCGGTGTTCAACGCCGACATGATCGACCGCGTGGAGCTAATGTCCGGCGGTTTCGCTGCGGAGCACGGCGGCAGGGTGTCATCGGTCCTCGAAATCGAGAGCGATGCGGGTGACGGAGAGTTCGGCGGAGACGGTGCGATCTCGCTGTTGGCCAGTCGGATCGCCGTAGGCGGTCGCCTACCCGATTCGTTCGCGAACGCTCTCGGACACGCGAACATCCGCTACCGCGTTTCGGCGCGCCGCTCCTACTTCGACGTCCTCTTCAAGCCCGCGTTCGACTTCCCCTACCACCTCACCGACCTCCAGACCTTCGTGGAGGGGTGGACGCACTCCGGGGATCGCCTGACCGTCACGGCGTACACGGGCCGCGACGTGTTCGACCTCACATCCATCGATGCGCAGGACTTCCCGTTGCGCATCGACTGGAACTGGGGCAACGACGCGGTCGGCTTGCGTTGGGCGCGAGCACGCCGGGGCGGTGGATCGCTCGACGTGAGGGCGAACTTCAGTCGATACGAGACCGGGCTGAGTTTTCCGGACTTTGCCGACACAGAGTTCGAGAGTCGCATTCAACAAGCTCAGCTTCGGGCGGATCTCGATTTGCGGCCCACTCCCCGGTTGTCTGTTCAGGTCGGGACGAGCGCTGAACGCCTGTCCTACAGGAACCGACTCGCGACGGGAGGAACGGAGTTCGTGGGAGGAGACGGAACTGGCGTGTTGCTGGGGGCCTACGCCCAGACGCGCTGGACACTCCCTCGTGAGTGGCTCGTCGAGATAGGGTTGCGGGCGGATGGTTTCTCACCGGATCCGGGAGATCGCGTCGCGGAGATATCGCCTCGCTTGGCGGTGAAACGGTTCCTCGGTGACGGTGACGTCGCGCTCAAGCTGGCGGTGGGTCGCTACACCCAGTTCCTCCACTCGCTCCGCGACGAGGAGTTGCCCCTGGGGCTCGATGTCTGGGTCCTCGCCGGAGCGCGTGCTCCGCACACGGTGTCCGATCAAGTCCAGATCGGGCTCGAAGGGTACCGCGATATCGACTGGTTCTGGTCGGTCGAGGCGTACGCTCGCTCGTTCGACGGCGTGGTGACCTTCAATCCCTCGGACGATCCGAACGACGACTTCGACGACATCCTCGACGGCGAAGGGCTCTCGTACGGGGTCGACTTCATGCTCCGAAAGGAGACGGGCGATGTGAACGGGTGGGTGGCCCTGTCGCTTCTCAAGGCCCAACGCACGTTCCCCGACGCGCTGACGACGGTCGAGCCTAGGCCGGAGGTTACCTACCCTCCCGTATTCGATCGTCGTGTCGACCTGGACTTCGTCCTGACCTATCCAGCCCCATGGGGTTGGCAGGGTGGCCTTCGCTGGAACTTCGGCACCGGGATTCCCTATACGCGGGCGCTCGGATCGTACCCGTATCTGTCCCCGCGGTATGTGGGAGGTGGCGGTCTCAACGTGGACTCCGGTCCGATCCAGGGGGACTACGGGGTCGTCCTTCAGGACAGGAACGCGTCTCGGTACCCGACCTATCATCGTCTCGACGTCAGCTTCCGGCGCACGTTCACCAAACGCTGGGGTGGCCTCACTCCCTATCTCAACCTCGTGAACGTCTACAACCAGCGAAACGTGCTGTTCTACTTCTATCAGTATGAGACGAGGCCGGCGACGCGCTCCGGGGTGTCGATGTTCCCCGTGCTGCCGACCATCGGCCTCGAGGTGAAGTTCTGATGCGGCGGGTCATGGTGGCCGCGTGTGTCGTCGGGTTGAGTGGGTGCGAACTCACCGAGATCACGATCGCCGATCCCGAAACCGTGCTGATCGCCGAGGTCTATGTGAATCTCGGAGCCAATCCCGCCGATCACGCGGTGCTCGCGTACCTCCATCGTACGATCGGTTCTCCCAACGAGGCGCTGCCACCCCTGAGCGACGCGATGGTCACCGTCACCCGTGCGGACGGCCTCTCGATCGTGTTGGTCGAGACCGACATCGATGACTGCCTGAATGGACTCCTCAATGAATTCCGTGCGCTCGAGCTTGGGGCGTGTCACGTTGCTTCGGCGGGGGCTGCCTCCTCATTCCGGCCAGGCGACACGCTCGAGGTGACCGTCGACGCCGGCGGTGAAGAGGTCCTACTCGGTGTGACCCGACTGCCGGGCGACTTTGAGATCGACGGGGCTCTGTCGACGTGTCGGCTGACGCCGGACACCCTCATGCCGCTTCGGTGGTCACGTGCCGAAGGTGCTTGGGCGTATTTCAACGAGACGTTTATTCAAGGACTCCGCCTTGCACTCGAGCCAGAGCAGATCCCTGTGGAGCAGGACCCGCTGTACCTGCTCGGTCTTTCGATATCCGACGCCGACACCACGATCGTGTTCCCGTCGGAGTTCGGCGTGTTCAGTCGGTTCGATCTGGACCAGGCGCTCACCGTCCGCCTCCAGCGCGGGCTTCCCGCTGAGGTGACGTCAGAAGTCACGATCAACGCGGTGGACCGGAACTTCGTAAACTGGGTGCGAGGGGGGAACTTCAACCCATCGGGGCAGGTGCGCGTACCGAGCCTTCGCGGCGGGGGAACCGGTGTCTTCGGATCGAGCGTCGTGCGACGGTTCCACGTTGTTTCGAGTGCCAACCCGATCCCCGGACTGCCGGATTGCCCGGTACCACCTCCACTCTAGAGATCCAGAACGATGTCAATTCGTGCTTGTGTGATGACGGCGCCGAACGAGCCCCTCGAGCTCTGGACGTTGGACGACCCCGTCGTGGAAGAGGGCGGCGTCATGCTGGAAACGATTGCCTCAGAGGTGTGCGGAACGGATGTACATCTTCACCACGGTCGGTTGGCGGGAGTCCCGTACCCGATCATTCCGGGGCACGTCAGTGTGGGCCGCGTGACCGAATCTCGTGGCGTCACCGTCGACGCGCTCGGTGAGCCGCTCGCGGTCGGAGACGTCGTGACGTTCCTCGACGTGCACGAGGTCTGCAACGCGTGCTACCACTGCATCGTGGCCCATCAGCCGAACCGGTGCCCGAGTCGGAAGGTGTACGGCATTACTTACTCGGTGCACGACGGGCCGCTGGGTGGGTGGGCGGAGCGGATCTACATGAAACCCGGCGTCCGGATTCTGAAACTGACGGGAGGGCTCGACGCGGACGATGTCATCGGCGGCGGGTGTGGCCTCTTCACAGGCTTCGCCGCGGTCGATCGTGCTCAGGTTCGACTCGGCGACGTCGTCTTGGTCCAGGGGGCGGGCCCCGTCGGGCTGGCCGCGGCCGCGTTTGCCGGGATCGCGGGCGCGAGCCAGGTGCTCTTGATCGGAGCTCCGGATGCGCGACTTGACCTCGGCGTACGGCTAGGCGTCGACGCCACTTGGAACCTGGACGGGACGGACGCGAGGGAGCGCGCTGAGGCGATTCGTTCTTTGACCGGCGGGCGCGGTCCGGATGTGGTCATCGAGGCTGCCGGGAGCCCGGCGGCGATTCGGGAAGGCTTGGATCTGGTTCGCGACGGAGGCCGCTACGTCGTTGCCGGTCATTACACCGATGCGGGCGAGATCCCGATGAATCCCCACACGGACCTGAATCGCAAGCACATCGACCTGCGCGGCCAGTGGGGAACGGATTTCCACCATCTCGCGCGAGCACTGAGAGTCTTCGCGCGCCACCGGGATCGGTTGCCGTTTCGAGACGTGATCGGCGCGCGCTACTCCCTCGAACAGGCCGGACAGGCGCTCGACGACGTCGCGGCGCTTCGTGTGACGAAGGCCATCATCACACCGAACGGCTGATCGTGAGTGCCGACGGGCAGCACGCCGGTCTAACTCTCGTCCGGCACGACGTAGATGTTGCGCGCGATATCGGCATCGACGGAACGCGTCTCCGACGCGTTGTCGGCCAGCGAAATGCCCACGGCCCCGTCCCGGCCGACGGGCGGCCGTACGAGAATCCGCGCACCCGGCACGAGGCCCTCGGCCGCCATCGACTTCAGGTGGGCGGCGTCCTGGTCCCTCACCGCCCGAACTCGCAGTCGGGCGCCCTCCGGGGCCTCTGCGAGGGTGGCGACGTCCGTGAGCTCGATGTCGCCTGCGCTGGTAGGGATCGGGGCTCCGTGTGGGTCGTGACTGGGATACCCGAGCGCCTGGGCCATCTGGTCGATGAGTTTGTCCGATGCTGCGTGTTCGAGGCGTTCGGCCTCTTCGTGGACATCCTCCCAAGCGAAGGCCAGGCGCTCGCACAGGTAGGTCTCGATGATCCGGTGCCGCCGCAGCACGCGTAGCGCCTCCCGAGTACCTGGCTCCGTGAGTCGAACTCCCTTGTACGGCACATGTTCGAGAAGCCCCGACTCGGCCAAACGCTTGATCATTCCGGTAACGGACGCCGGCTGAATGTCGAGGTGCTCTGCGATCGCCGAGGTAGACGCCGGATCTCCACCGTTCGACAGCCCGTAGATGGCCTTCAGGTAGTCTTCGACCGACCGGGAGAGTGCTCGTGAGGTCATGCTCGAAGCTACTGGGGCCGGCCGGTAACGTCGACCCAGATCGCGGCTCCGTGGGTTTGGATCGCTCTTTCGTTCGTTCGGGTACGTGGATATGATCTACCTCTCCCTCCCACCTCTCGAAATGGCCGCAAACTCGATCTGATGAGCGAACAAGATCAGGTAAAGCCCTTTCACGCGAAGGATGTCGCCCCCGGCCAAGAGGCCGCCGATGTCGTCGCGGAGGTGCTGAAGCATGCGGCCGCTCGAGAGCAGGCGTCGAAGCGGAGGGAAACCCCGAAGGGTCCACCGAAGTGGATGCTTCCCCTGACGCTGAACTTGGGTGTGCTTGCGCTCTACTTTCTCATCGCGCAGCCGGACTTCCTCGTCGTCAATCCGCTGGACGATCCTCGCCCTCCGGCCGAAGTGATCGCGAGCACGAGGACGGCGATGTACTTCGATGGCATCAGTAGGATCGAGAGCTTCCGGGCGGCCAACGGACGTCTCCCCGCGACGCTGGTCGAGGCGGGTAGCCAACTCGCAGCCCAAGGTATCGATTATTCCGTACAGGGTGATTCCACGTATCTGCTGATTACCACGATCCAGACTGAGACGATTGTCTACGATTCGGCCACTCAGACGGCGGCTGACTTCGCGGGCAACCTGGCCAGGGCCCTGCCCGGGTGATGATCATGAACAGAATCAGGCGGCCGCGAGACGGGCGGCGGGACTCGCGGCGTGGCGGCTTCTCGCTCATCGAGCTGTTGATGACGCTCTCGATCGTCGGCATTCTCGCCGGGTTAGCCATTCCCAACCTGCGCGGCATGACGTACCGGGCTCGCGCGACCGAAGTTGCCGGAGACCTTGAAGTGGTTCGGGTGGCCACGTTGAGCTACAACGGCACTACGCACCGTTGGCCGGCGGATGCCGCCCAGGGCGTCGTCCCGCCGGAATTGAACGGCTTCTTGCCGGAGGGTTTCTCCTTCCAGGGCAACGGCTTCGAGCTCAAGTACGAGAACTACAACCTCCCGGGCGGTCTGCCGGGAGATCCCACTACGACCCAGCTCATAGCTGTCTCGGTCACTGTGGATCTCGAGGAGATGTCCAACGCGGTCGTCGAACTTCTCGGCGGGTCGATCGTATTTTCGGTCGGGCGAAAGCACACTGTCATCATCGACCGAAGTTGACGGCCCGAGCGCATTCCGGGTCCTCACGACGGATGTGCGCGACTTTCCTGGGCTGCGGGTGTAGGGAATTCTGACGAACCCCAAACCGACCGCCCGCATGTATTACGAGAAATTCACTGAGGGGATCAGGGTCCGAGTCAAGCCGCGGTTCTCGCTGGCCGACTCCGCTCCGGCCGACGGCACCTTCGTGTTTTCGTATCAGATCAACATGGCGAACGAAGGTGAATCAGCCGCCCAGCTCCTCTTCCGGCACTGGCGGATTCACGACTCGGCGGGCGACGATTCTTTGGTCGACGGTGATGGCGTGGTCGGGCAACAGCCCGTCATTCAGCCCGGTGATTCCCACGAGTACCAGAGCTTCTGCGTGCTCCGGTCACCCGCTGGCTATATGGAGGGCTACTACACCTTCGCCCGCCCCGATGGAGCCCACTTTCGGGTCGAGGTCCCGCGCTTCCACCTGAATGGTCCATTGGTCCTGCCGGCTGCGGGATCCGAGTCCGTCGACGGCTCGGATCAGCGGAGTCCGATGAACTAGGCTAGGCCGAGGGAGGCCTTCTTGGTTATCGTTCGCGGCTTTGGTACGACCCCGAAACGCAGAGTGACGACAGCTTTGAATGATTCAGTCGCAGTCGATGCGAAGCGCATCCTCCTACGCTACGGTGCTCCGATCGCCATCCTCGACAAGGTGTCGGAGTCCGATCGGATCGAGTTTGCCCGAGAGATTGCCATGACGAATCTACCGGAGCGGGAAAAGCGCCTGAAGGTGCTCCTGACCGAGAAGGGGTACATCGTAGCCGCCAAGGGCTGACCCTAGTCAGGCCGTTGTGATTTCCATCGTGCGGACCCCGTCGATCGGGATCTGAACGGGGGCCACCGTCGACGTACCGAGGCGACGCACGTGTAGGTCCGCGGCCTCACCATCGATCCGGATCTCCCGGATTCTGCCGACGACGGCAGGCTCGAACACGACGAGGGGCGGGACCGGAGCGATATCGGGCGTCAGCACGAATTGGTGGGTTGTCCCATCCCGAGTGTAGCGCATGCCGATCGAGGCGTCGCCGAGTGTGATTCCAGCCACCGTGAACCCGTTGATGTGAGACGGCAACCGGGGCGCGATTCGAATTCGGCCCGCCGGTGCGTCCGGCTCCAGTCCCAACAGTCCCTGTGTGAGCGCGAGCAGGAGTACAGCCGTCAGCGAGTCAGAATCGGCGCCGGCGTCGGTGGTGTCCCAGGTTCCTGGCCCTGATGGGCCTCCTGATAGGCCCGCGGAGAGCGCAGCCCTCCAGTCGCCCCAGGCGGTATCAGGATCCGTCCGGAACCGCCCACAGGTGCCACGCATCGCCTGGATCTTGGCCGCGCCGATCGAGGGTGACGAGGAGGTCGGCTCTCCGCTGAGGAGAGATGCGAGCCACGCGGCCAACGTCGGACTGGCCTCCTTTCGGCCGACCATAGGCAGGGCGCCACCGCGTGAGGACCCGCGCTCACGCCTCAGCCCGGCGATCAATGCTTCGGGAGCCGAGTACCGCAGCCCGTCGGCGAGGGCCCGCCCGGCGAGGGCCTGCAATTCCGCCTGTGGCCCCGCACCGGGCCTGGCCGACTCGTTGACCTCGGTCCTGTCGCGCGCCACGCGGAGTGCGTGCGAGGCATCTCCGAAGACCGACGCGAGCCGGGCGGCCAACAAGCTGCGCTCCGCGCTATCCCGGATCCCTGAGGCCGAGAAGGCGTGCCGGGTGCCCTCCCGGTCGCCAACGGCGGCGGCGGCGAGTCCGGTCATGAACACCAGGGGCGATACGATCGAACGTTCGCTCGAGGCCACGGAATCGGAGTTGCCCCAGGTGAGTCGATCGATCGTGTGCCTGAGGCGCGCCCGGGCCCATGCGACTCCGTCGTCGATCTCCGAGACGCCCGTCGCCAAGGTGAGACCGTGGCTGGCCGGTCCCTCGGCCGCCCGGATCGTGTGTCCCTGAAGATGCGCCGCCGCGGTGAACCCCGCGCGTCGTTCTGCGGGTGTTCCGGCAGCCACGACGAGACTGACCGGCCCCACCCCGGCCGTACGTACGACGACTCGGAGGATCCCCGACGTGCCCTCGAGCACCTCGATCGTGGTCCCTTCCGCTGAAACGGCCATGGCGACTCCGTCACCGGTCGCGTCCTCTGAGACCAGGCCCCGGTCACCGACCTCGGGCCGGCCGCTGCGATCCGAAGTCAGGAGATCGAACTCGATTCGTCGCGGCGCGAGTCCGCCTTGGGTCCCCCATTGAAGGACGACGAAGGGCAACGCAGGGGCGACGACGATGGATTCGAGCCACGTTCCCTCACGTCCTACGAACTCCCGGCGAGCGACTCCTGGAAAGAGCGTGAGGTTCGCGGCCACTCCGTGGCCGCCTTCAAAGCGGGCCAGTCGAGCAATACCGTCGATCGTGACCGTGCCGCCGGGACTCCGACGATCGCCGGTCACTTCGCCGCGCGCCCCGGTGACGAGGAACGGGCCGCTCGAGGGACCTCCGTGGAGTTCAAGCCCCGATAGAGACGGCGCCAAACACGGGATGTCGTGTGGAAGATCCAGAGTCCCGGCGGGCCGAGTGGCCCGGTCGGCCGTCATCCGATGGGAACTCGCTTGTTGCTGAAATCGCCCGCTTTCACGATGGTCAGCTTCGAGATGTCGAGGCGGTCTCGGATCGCCTGGTTTACCTCTTCGAGGGTCAGCGCTCTCACCCGATCCTCGATTTCGGCGTCGTAGGCGAAGCTCCGGCCGAAGTACAGGTTCTGGGAGAGAGCCCCCGCGAGATTCCCGTCTTGCGCTCTCCCGAGCTGGCGCGATTCGACCCACCCCTGGATCGCGGCGTCCAGCTCATCCTGTGTGAACCCCTCGGCCAGGACCTTTTCCAGCTCCTCGAGGAGCACGGCTTCCACCCTATCGACGTTCTCGGGTGCGAAGATCGCTGCAGCCGCGAACTGACCCACGGGGTCCACAGGGTGTCCCGAGATGACGGCCTGAACGCCATAACTCAACCCTTCCTCATCGCGGATCCGTGTGGAAAGTCGGGAGTTGAGAAAGCCGCCGCCGATGATCTCGGCGGCCATGATCAGGGCTGGGTAGTCGGGGTCCGTATCGCGGAGTTCGAGGTGTTGTCGGGCGAAGATGATCGCGTTCGCCTTGTCCGGCGTTTCGATCTCGATGTTCTCGGGTGCGGGATCCAGGAAGGACGATCCGATTCGTTCGAAGGCGTGCGGGCTCTGCCAGTCGGCAAAGGCCTCTTCGATGGCCTGTCGGACTTCCGTTTCATCGAAGTCGCCCACGATGACGACATTGCCACTCTGTGGACCCCAGAAGTCTCGATAAAAGGCCTGGGCGTCGGCGAGAGTCGTCTGTGCGATTGCCTGGATCGCTTCCTCGATCGTCTCGTTGTAGCTCGGATGCCCGACTGGGCGCGGGTCCATCCGGCGAGCCAGTTCGATCTGTGCCAACGCCTGTGGATCGGAGCGCGACCCTTCGAGGCCCGCAATGCGCTGTTCCTTGATAACGTCGAACTCGAGCTGTGGAAAAGCGGGCCGCCGCACGATCTCTGCCATCAGCCGGACCACATCAGCGACATTGTCCCGCACGGTCTGGAATTGGCCCGTCGCGATCGACGGCCCACCGCCGACCGACCCGCTCGTCTGCAGGCGGTCGAGTTCGTCCTGGATCTCCTGCCGAGACCGAATCTCGGTTCCCCGCATCAGCATCGACCCCGCCATGCCGCCGGCGGTGCCGCGGCCCATGAGTGAGGCTTCATCGCCGAAGTGCAACCGGATGCGCACCATCGCCACATCACCCCTCGTCTCTTTGGGTAAGAGGGCGACCTTCACTCCATTGGACAGTTCATACTCGATCGTTCGTGCGTCGACGTTCGCCGGGGATGGATCGAAGGCCTCGCCCTGCGCGACCGCGGCCCGGCCCGTGTAGCCCTCCAGCAGCGAAGCCACATCGGGCGCGGCAGGAATCTCAGCCCGATCCGGGTTGGCGGTCGGACGGAAGACACCCACGGTCCGATTGTCGGGTTTGATGTACAACTGAGCGACCCGGTTCACATCCTCGGCGGTGGTCGATTCGATACGATCTCGATGGAGGAAGAAGAGGCGCCAGTCTCCCATCGCGGCCCACTCCGAGAGCTGGAGGGCGATTCCAGTCGATGAGTTGAACGACTGGTTGATGCTGTTCAACAGCGAGGCCTTCGCCCGATCGACCTCGGCGCCTGTCACGGGGTTCGTGAGCACGGCCTCGGTGGTCGCGTTCATCGTCTGAAGCGCGGCCGTGATGTCCCCGTCAGCTGCTACCATCGTGAAGGTCAGGAGCGGCCCTGCTTCGCGCAGCTGAAGCGCGCCTGAGCCCGCCTGGGTTGCCGCGCCGACCTCGACCAGGGCTCTGTAGAGGCGCCCGGACGGTGCGTCGCCCAGCACGAAGGAAAGAATGTCGATGGCCGCGAAGTGCTCGTGACTTCCGGGAGGGACGTGGTACATCGCCATCGCGATCGGTACGTCGCCGACCCGACGAAGAGTGACCGAGCGCTCGCCGTCCTGGGGGGGCTCGGCGGTGTAGGTGGAGAAGATGAGGTTGTCCCCCTCTCGGTCCGGTCTGGAGATCGAGGCGAACTCCTCGACGATTCTGTCGAGCGCGAACGACTCCTCGAAATTGCCGGCCACGACGAGCACCGCGTTGTCCGGCTGATAGTACTTTCGATAGAACGCCTTGAGGCGCTCGATCGGCACATTCTCTACGTCGGACCGTGCTCCGATCGTCGAGTTGCCGTAGTTGTGCCACAAATAGCCGGTGCTGAGCGTCCGCTCCAACAGAATGCCGAACGGGTTGTTCTCTCCGGCCTCCATTTCGTTTCGGACGACGGTCATCTCGGAAGCCAGGTCGTCTGCCGAGACGAAGGAGTTGATCATCCGATCGGCCTCGAGGTCGAGAGCCCAGGCCAGGTTGTCCTCCGACGCCGGGAAGATCTCGTAGTAGTTCGTCCGATCGAGACTGGTCGTGCCGTTGGGTTGGGCACCCCTCGAGGTCAGCTCGTCGGGGATATCTGGGTGGCTGGGAGTTCCCTGAAAGAGCAGATGTTCCAGCAGGTGGGCCATGCCAGTCTCACCGTAGGCCTCATGCCGGGCGCCGACCATGTAGGTGATGTTGACGGTGATCTGTGGCTTACTCGGGTCCGGGAAGAGCAGGACGCGGAGCCCGTTCTCCAGCTGGTACTCCGTGATCCCCTCGACACGGGCGAGTGGGGTCAGGTCGGCCGCCGACTGCTGTCCTGCCGACGATACCGGGACGGTCAGTGCGGCCGCGAAGAGCGCGGCGCCGCAGGGTCGTACGAGTCGATTCCACATCCCACATCTCCCTTTCAGATGGAACCCGGCGAGCGTCGCCTCCCAGCGACAGTCGATACTCTACACGAGTCGGCCATGACGGTTCGGCCCTCCGGCCCTACTTTATGCGGCGCGCGCGTGACCACTCTCGACCCGGAGCCCTGAAGATGTGCCGTGCCTTCTCGATGATCGGGGTGATGAGCCTGGCGCTGACCATGGGCCTTTCCGCCCAGGATCGCACGGTCTTGATTCGTGGCGGGCGGGTCATGGACGGGAGTGGGAATCCGTGGGTCCAGGCCGACGTCCTGATCCGAGGCGGCCGCATCGCCGAGATCGGCATCCTCCGCGACGTGCAGGCGGACGAGGTCATCGACGCCTCGGGGCTCTACGTTTCACCCGGCTTCATCGATGCCCATTCGCACGCGGGGCCAGGACTGGCTTCGGCCGGCCTGAGTCACGCCGAACCGCTCCTGGCGATGGGCCTGACGACCGTATTCGTGAATCCCGACGGAGGTGGACCCGTCGACCAGGCCCGTCAGAGGTCCGAGCTCCTCGCGAGCGAGCTAGGCCTCAATGTGGCGCAACTCGTTCCGCACGGTTCGGTCCGGCAGAGCGTGGTCGGGAGTCAGGACCGACAGGCCACCCCGGCCGAGATGGACCGAATGCGCTCACTCGTTCGGGCCGGAATGGAGGAGGGCGCGTGGGGGCTCTCGTCGGGCACGTTCTACGCGCCCGGTAGTTACGCTCCTCCCGAGGAGTTGGAAGCGCTCGCCGAGGTCGTGGCACCCTTCGGCGGCTTCTACACGAGTCACCTGCGCGACGAGTCGACCTATAGTGTAGGCCTCATTGCCGCCGTGGATGAGGTCATCGATGTCGGGCGAGCGGCCGGCATTCCGGTCGTGCTCACGCACGTCAAGGCACTCGGACCGATGGTGTGGGGGTTCGGGTCGGCCATCGTCCAACGTGTCGAACGGGCGCGCGCCGAGGGGGTTCAGGTTTTCGCGGATCAGTATCCGTACACGGCCTCGGCGACAGGGTTGGAGCCCGCGTTGCTGCCGCGTTGGTCTCAGGCCGGCGGGCGTGACTCGCTGTTGGCGCGCATGGACGACCCCGCCACGATGGCTCGGATCCGAGACGGCATGATCGAAGGGCTGGCCCTGAGAGGAGGCGCCGACCGCATCCAGTTTCGCCGTCACCGGGCGGATCCGTCGATCGAGGGACGACTCCTCAGCGATCTGGCCGCCGAGCGGCGTCAGGATCCTATCGACACGGCGATCGACCTGATACGGACCGGAGGCCCGAGCATCGTGTCCTTCAACATGGATGACGACGATGTGGAGATGCTCATGGTGCAGCCGTGGACGATGACCGCGTCCGACGGGGATCTCGTGCCCATGGGCGAGGGCGTGCCGCACCCGCGTTCCTATGGGACCTTCGCCCGAAAGATTCGACTCTACGTCAACGAGAAGGGGACGGTCGGGCTGGAAGAGGCGATTCGCAGCATGACCTCGCTACCGGCTTCCGTCGCGGGCATGTCCGATCGTGGCACGCTCCGGGTTGGCGCCGCCGCGGACATCGTGGTCTTCGACCTCGCTGCGGTTCGCGATGTCGCCGACTACACCGATCCTCATCGCTATTCGGAGGGGATGGTCCATGTCTTCGTGAACGGCGTGGCGGCGATCCGCGATGGGGCCTTCACCGGGGACCGTGCCGGTCGGGTGCTCCGAAAGACGGTCCGGGACGTCTCCGAGTAGTCGAGGGCCGGTCCGGAGTCTCGTCATCGTCCCTCGAAGACCGGGGGGCGCCCCTCTTTGCGGGCCTTGAGCCCCTCGATCAGATCGGCCGACTCCGCGCAGCGCGTCACGATACCGGCGGCCTCGGATGGGGCGATGGTTCCGGCCGCGACCTGAGTGAGGAGCCGCTTCATACCCTGCACGGCGAGTGGTGCGAGGCTCGCGAGCCTCATCGCGAGTGCGTCCGCCTCACCGGTCAGCTCCCCGGCATCGACCAGGTGCGTGAGGAAGCCGACGCGAAACATCTCGTCTGCCGAGAACTCCTCTGCGGCGAGCAGGATTCGCGAGGCGACCGTCGGCCCGAGTCGTTGCACGTAGCGCCGCAGTCCGCCGAGTGGGTAACACACACCCAGAGCCGCGGCGGGGACCGAGAGTCGACTTCCTTTCACGCCGATTCGGAAGTCACAGCAGAGCGCGATCTCGGCCCCACCTCCGTACACACTTCCGTTGAGGGCACACACGGTGGGTAGCCGCACCTCGGCCAGGCGGTTCGTGAGCGTCTCGAAGACGTCTCCGGTCAGGGCCCCGCTCTGCATCTGCCCGAGCGAAGCGCCCGAAGAGAAGGTCTGGTCGCCACGGCCCGTGAGAACGAGCACGCGCACTCCGCTCTGCAGTTCACACCGGTCGAGTGCCGCCCGGAAGTCGGCGATGTCCGATGCCTCGAGCGCGTTGTGCACCTCTGGCCGGTCGAGCGTGATGCGGGCCAGGGGACCGTCGAAGTCGAGGCGAATGCCTGAGGGGCTGGTCGAAGTAGTCACACCGGCCATTCTATCGGTGGACGCGGGCACATCGCCAGAAATGTGGAATCGGGGTAGACTTCTGCCCCCGTACATGGCTCACAGGAGGATCGAGTTGGGCGCGATACGCGATTTCATGGAGAGGCACTATCTCCACTTCAATGCCCGAGAGGTCGTCGACGCGGCGAAGGCCTACGAAGCCCACGTCGATGCGGGCGGGAAGATGCTCGTCGCTATGGCGGGAGCCATGTCTACGGGAGAGTTCGGCATATCGCTGGCTCGCATGATTCGAGCCGGGAAGGTGCACGCGATTTCGTGCACCGGAGCGAACCTCGAGGAGGACGTGTTCAATCTGGTCGCGAACCGTGACTACGAGATCATTCAATCGTGGCGCGAGCTGTCGACCGCGGACGAGCAAGCGCTTTTCGATCGCGGCATGAATCGGGTGACGGATACGTGTATTCCCGAAACGGTCATGCGGCACATCGAAGGCCGACTCATCGCCTGCTGGCAGCGAGCCGTGGAGACGGGGACGCGAAAGACCGCTCCCGAGTTCCTATTCGAGGTGCTGTCCGACCCGTCGCTCGAGGAACACTATCAGATCGATCCCGCCCACTCTTGGATGTTGGCCGCGAAGGAAATCGGAATCCCGGTGTTCGCACCCGGGTGGGAGGACTCCACCATGGGCAATATGTTCTCGGCCAACGTCATGAAGGGTGTGGTCGGGAGCCATTCCTGCGTGAAGTCGGGAACCGAACAGTTTCAGGCGCTGATCGAGTGGTACCTGATGAACCACGGCGAAGGCGCGCACCCCTCGGTCGGCTTCTTTCAGATCGGGGGGGGGATCGCCGGCGATTTCGCGATCTGCACGGTGCCGTGTATTACCCAGGACCTGGAGCGCGAAGTCCCGTACTGGGGCTACTTCTGTCAGATCACGGACGCGCAGCCCTCGTACGGTGGGTACTCGGGTGCACCCGCCAACGAGAAGATCACGTGGGGCAAGCTGGAGCCGACGACGCCGAGATTCGAAATCAACTCCGACGCCGCCATCGTCGCACCGCTCATTTGTGCCTGGGTCCTGGGCGACTAGAGAGACATCGGCAGTGGGCGTCGTCCTCGCTCGTACGGAGCCTCCGTCCCGCGGCTACTAGGAGATCGGTCCCGCGAAGCCTGCCTCTGAAACGACGAGGAGGATCGCTCGTTGCACGGCGAGATAGGCCTCGCGGTTGATCCAGAACTCGTCGGGGGCGTGGCCATTCGCACTCTGGCCGCCCCTGCCGATCGTCACGGCCGGAACCCCGATTGAAATCGGGACGTTCGAGTCGGTCGAGGAACGCTCCAACTCTGCCTGTACTCCGAACGCCGCCGTGCTCGCGAGCGCACGCTGAACCAGTGGGGCGTTCGGGTCCATCTCGCCCGACGGGCGCATGCCGATCCGGTCCTTGTCGACGGTGAGTGGGTCGCCCTCACGTCGGAGCGCGTTTTCTTCGGCGAGGCCCCGATCCATCGCCGCGACGAACACTTGTTCGATCCGGGTGAGGCTCTCGGGGCTCTCCGAGCGCATGTCGACCTCCATCCAGGACTCGAACGGAACCGAGTTGACGGAGGTGCCCCCGCCGATCCGTCCGACGTTATAGCTCGTCTTTGGACCCGACCGGGTGAGAGTGTCGGCGACGTCTTGGAAGTGGCGGACCGCGCGGCTCATCGCGTGGGTTGGATTGGCCGTGCCGAACGCGCCCCAAGAGTGGCCGCCGGGGCCCTCGAAGGTGACCCGATAGCGAACCGATCCGAGACCCATGGACACGATCCGGGCGAGATTCCCCCCGTCGACGTCGATCCATGCATCTGGGTAGAGCCCACCCTCCTGGAAGATGTATTTCATGCCCCGTAGGTCGCCGAGTCCCTCTTCGCCCACCACACCCACGAAGTAGACGTCGTCATTCGTCTCGACGCCCGCTTCCTCCAGCGCTCGAAGGACTGAGAGCACCAAGACCAGCCCGCGAGTGTCGTCTCCGACTCCCGGGGCGAACAGGGTATCGCCCACCTGTCGCACGCGGACGTCCGTACCCTCGGGAAAGACGGTGTCCAGGTGTCCGCCGAATCCGATCTTGCGTGCCCCGGTCCGTCCTCGGCGCAGGCCGATCACGTTGCCTTCCTCATCGGTCCACACGGAGTCGGCCCCGGTCTCCTGCAGCAACTCGGCGAAGCGCACGCCCCGCGCGGTCTCCATGAAGGGAGGAGCTGGAATCTCGGTCAGCTCGATCAAACGTTCCAGCGCCCACTCGTCGTGCTCTTCGGCCAAGCGGATGGCTTCGGCGACCGCTTGGTTGGCTACGAGGTCACGCGCTTCGTCGGTGTATTGCCGAGCCACGGTCTGTGCCGAGACCGGTGCTATGGCACGTAGAACGAGGAGCAAAGGGACGGAGTGGAAGGCCAGTCTGCGCACGGTCGTGGCTCCGAGTCGGGTTTCGAGCGGTGAACGGATGAGCGAGAAGGATACCGACGTTACACGACCGAGGGTCCCTGCGACGATCCAGGAAAGCTCGAACGAGGCCTGCGGTCGTGCGTAGATCGGGTTGCTGCAACGATCTGGGAGGGCGATACTCCGAACCGAATTCACAGTGAGCGCGTCCACGTCTCGTGGCCGAGGCAGCGACATGACGGATCAGAGCGCCATTGGCGCAAGCGGACAAGCACGACCGCACACGACCGACGACGAAATTTCCCTCTGGGAGGTGCTCGCTGTCTTGTTGCGTCGTCGGGGAACGATCCTGTTGAGTACGGTGCTCGTAGCCGCCATGGCGATCAAAATGACCTTTCCGGCGCCGGACACCTACACGACTTCGGCGCGATTCCGGCCGCAGGGGTCCGAAGCCTCAAACTCCCAACTGATGGCTTTGGCCAGCCAATTCGGAGTGAACGTGCCAGGCGGTGGTTCCGAGGAAGCGAGCCCGGCTTTCTACGCGGAGCTGCTCACCTCGAGAGAGATTCTGGGGCGTGTCGCCACCGTGAGGTACTCGGTCCAAGGTGCCGGCACTATCCTGCTCAAAGATCTCCTAGAGATCGAGGAAGACACCGAACCCCTTCGCGACGAGGAGTCGATTCTATGGCTCCAGGAACAAGCCGTCTCGGTGTCGACTGGGCGTGAGACTGGAACGGTCACCGTCACGGTCAAGACGGAATGGGCCGACCTGTCCCAGGCGATCGCCGAAGGGCTTCTTGCCGAGGTTTCTCGCTTCCATCTCGATACTCGGCAGTCTCAGGCGGCGACGGAGCGGGCGTTCATCGCGACGCGTGTCGAGGAAGGAGAGCGGGAGCTGGACGAGGTTGAAGACATGCTGCGAATCTTCCTCGAAGCGAACCGTCAGTGGGAGAACTCGCCACTATTGAGGCTGCAGCACGACGGACTCCAACGTGACGTCTCGCTTCGGCAGTCCGTGCTGACGACCCTGGTGCAGGCCTACGAGCAGGCCAGGATCACCGAAGTTCGTGATACACCGGTCCTCACCGTCCTTCAGGCACCGTTCTTCCCGCCCGGCCCAGACGATCGCAGGCTTCTGTCGAGGATCGCCCTCGGGATCGTACTTGGTGGCATGCTGGGAATCGTTCTCGCCTTCTTGGTGGAGTCGTTCTCGCGGCCCGTCGCGGGGGATCCGGGTCGCGAGGACCTACAGCGGACCTGGGACGGCTTTCGTAGCTCCATCCCCTTCATGGGTGGGAGACGGGGCTAGGGTGAGTTAGCTTTCAGGGCTATGACTTGAATTCCTCGCCTTTGGCGTGCCCAGTAGATCCCATGTCCATTCGTAACGTCGCGATCATCGCCCACGTCGATCACGGAAAGACGACCCTCGTCGATAAAATGTTCGGCCAGGCCGGTGTCTTTCGAGAGAATCAAGCTGTCCAAGAGCGGGTGATGGACTCGAACCCGCTCGAGCGGGAGAGAGGTATCACGATTCTCGCCAAGAACACTGCGGTCCAGTGGAACGACGTAAAGATCAACATCGTCGACACACCGGGACATGCCGACTTCGGTGGCGAGGTGGAGCGCATTTTGCGCATGGTCGACGGGGTGGTGCTCCTCGTGGACGCGGCGGAGGGGCCGATGCCCCAAACGCGCTTCGTTACGCGGAAGGCCCTCGATCTCGGTCTCTTGCCGCTGGTTGTCATCAATAAGGTCGATCGGAGTGACGCTCGTCCTCGTGAGGTGCACGACGAGGTGTTGGAGCTATTCATGGATCTCGAGGCCACAGATCAACAACTGGATGCCCCTTTCCTCTACGCGGTCGGGCGTGACGGGTGGGCGTCCACCAGTGCGGATGCCACCGGGGGTGACCTGGGCCCGCTGTTCGATACGATCGTTTCGTACTTTCCGCCACCGACCGTCGATCCCGAGGGACCGTTTCAGATGCTGGTCTCGACGCTCGACCACTCCCCGTACGTAGGTCGGATCGCGATCGGTCGGATTGAACGCGGCAGTATCGCCGTAGGCGATTCGGTCACGCTTCTCGACCTCGGCGAAATCGGCATGGTGCCGGACCCCACGGAGGCGGAGCGTGCGAAGGTGTCCAAGCTGTACACCTTCAGTGGCCTGGACCGAATCGAGGTCGAGCGGGCGTTCGCGGGTGATATCGTGGCCCTCGCCGGACTAGAGGGTATCGAGATCGGTAAGACTCTGACGGATCCCGAGTGCCGGGAGCGTCTGCTCGGCATCGCCGTGGAAGAGCCGACCCTTTCGGTCGACTTCACGGTCAACAACTCACCATTCGCTGGAATGGTCGGCAAGTTCGTCACGACGCGGCAGGTGCGGGAGCGGCTGTATCGGGAACTCGAACGCAACGTCTCGCTTCGCGTAGAGGACACCGAATTGCCCGACACCTTCACGGTGAGCGGACGAGGTGAACTCCACCTGTCGATCCTGATGGAGACGATGCGTCGCGAGGGGTTCGAGTTTCAGGTGTCCCGGCCGCGCGTCATTACCCGGAAGGCGGAGAACGGGCAGTTGCAGGAGCCGTATGAACAAGCGGTGGTCGAGGTCCCGTCCGACTTGGTCGGTACCGTCATCGAGAAGCTCGGCTCGAGAAAAGGCGAAATGACGGACATGAGGCCGATGGGTGATTCGGGAACGACCCGCCTCCGTTTCCGGCTCCCGGCCCGAGGGCTCTTCGGCTACCGGTCCGAGTTCATGACCGACACCCGAGGCGAGGGCGTTCTGCACCACAACTTCATGGAGTGGGGCAACTGGGCCGGTCCCCTGCGCGGCCGCATGCGCGGCGTGCTGGTGGCCGACCGACTCGGGAAGGCGGTCGGCTTCGGGCTCGCGGGGCTCCAAGAGAGGGCCACGCTGTTCATCAAGCCCGGCGATGAAGCGTACGGTGGCATGATCGTCGGAGAGAATTCGCGCAGCGACGATATGGATGTGAACGTGAGCAAGGAAAAGAAGCTCACGAACATGCGTACGACGTCCACCGACGAGAACATCAAGCTCGAACCGCCTCGTCAGATGACGCTCGAGCTCGCACTCGAGTTCATCCAAGACGACGAGTTGATCGAGGTCACGCCCGCGGCGATCAGGCTGCGCAAGAGGGTCCTCGATCCGAATCAGCGGAAGAAGGCGTTCAAGAGGGCGAATCAGATGGCCTGACCCCGAGGGGAAGGTCAGCTTCGTTTCGTCACGCGTCGGTGGAGGACTCGACCGTGCTGGTCGTACACGACAACCTCGGACTCCGCTTCGGTTCCGCGCTCTTCTCGGACCTCGACGGCCCCGAGCTCGACGTCGTACGGAGCCGAGAGATCAGCGAACCAACTGTCGTAGTCGCTCGCTCGCTCGGCCACGAGCAACGGTGTCTTCCGATGCGTTGTAGCGAGAGCCGCCAGGGCTGATGCGGGGTCGGTTCGCCCATCCATCATCTTGCTCAGGAGCATTGGAACGTCGAGTTCCTCTGAGAAGTAGCTCCTTCTCGACGTGAAGTGAGTGGCGGCGTTCCTCACCAGGTCGCTGAAGTTGGTGACCTTTGTGTTCGTCTCTTCCAGTTGATCTCGTACCGGTCGCAGCTCGCGCCCGATTGCGGTCAGCTCTGAGCGGATCTTCTCGAGGTCCGAAGCCAACCCGTCGTCTCTGGGGTCGGGCGTCGAACGGGCGATCTCCAGCAGCTCCCGGATGGTTCTGCTTTCCAGGAACTCGCGGTGGGTGGCGAGCGCGTCCTCATACGGACGCCCGAGGTTGGCATCGGCGGCGCGAATCTCTCCGGCCAGTCGATCGTACAGCGCGCGTGACTCGGCCAACGCCTCGCGCGCTTCGACGAGGCTCTCCTGGGCCTTGGTCTCAGATTCGAGTGCGGCGATGAAGCCGGTGCGGGCCGCTACCTGCGACTCATGGCCATCGATGATGGCCTCGAGTGCTGTGGCCCGTTCCGTGAGCGTTCGGAGCTCCGCCTGGATGGCATGCGGCCCCGTGCGGAGGATGCGGTAGTTGCGGCGGAGTACCTCATAGTCGATCCGACGGGCAAGCCAACCGTCGAGCCGGCGGGCGAGAGCCCCGCCCCGGTACTCGGGCTCACCGAATGCCCTTCTCTGCAGATACGCGAAGGCTCGGTCTTGTTCGTAGTTGAATTTCTCGACGTTGGCTGTGGTCTGCAGGCGCGAGCGTCGGTCCTTCAGGATCGACCGACGCTCCATGACCGCGCGGTGTTCGAGGATGGCTTCGGCGTGCTCCGGTCGTTCGCCGAGTTCGCGTTCGACCTCTCTTCGCACGCCATCCAACCCGCGCGCGGCGCGCTCTTCGGCACCTTCGGCCTCCGCGACGAGGAACTCTTTGCGAGACACCTCCTCGGGTACGGTGGCCAGTCTTTCCGCTAGCACACGGCGATGCTCTGCCTGCGCCGCGAGAGCATCATCCATCTTCGACGATAGCTGGGTGAGACCTGCCGAGACGGCTTCAGGACTCAGTTCCGGGAGATAGAGTTCGGCGAGCGTTTCGATGATACTCGCCTCCTCGGCGAGCAATTTGGCTTGGCGAGCCGTCAGCGTTTTGGAGCGGGCTGACAGATGTTCGAATCGTTCCTTCGCGTTGCCGAACTCTACCGACATGCCTCCGAGCGCGAGCTTGCCGCTTATCACGGGGTCAGATGAGCAGGAGAGACAAGATCGTCGCGATCGTCGCCAGGACACCGGTCAAAGCGACTCGGCCCCGGTGCAGGTAGAGCGATGCCGCAATGCCGAGCTTCCGGTTCGCCGGGAAGCGGAGGGCTTCGATCAACTCCCGATCCACCACCGCCGCGACGCGTTCGGCGGACACGTCTTCGCGAGTGGCTTCGAGGGTCTGCCGCGCCGCTTCAATAACGACCGCCCGGTCCTCGTCGAAGTACGACCAGACGAGTGCCGGGGGATCGTGGGATTCCTCGAGCGCATCGACCACCCGCTGCACGATCTCATTTCGGTGTTCGGACACAGCACTCTCCGACGGGGACTGTCCCTACAATGTGGTTTGGGCTCACGCGGGGCGAGGCCCGATCCAGAATCGATCAGCGAGCCGCGGGCAGCACCGCGTCGATGATGAGCGAAAGGACCCGTGCTTGAAGCGCCTGGTTGCCGATGTCCTGTGTCACGCCCCGCCAGTCGGTCGTGGCGACGACGACAAGATCGAGGTGAGGGGCGACGTAGACGAACTGACCCCCGAAACCCCAGGCGAAGAATGCAGATCGATCGAGATCGAGCCACCACAGGAAGCCATAGGAGAGGCGCTGGATCGGTCCGACGGACCCCAGGTTGCCTACGGAAACATCCGTCGATCGCGAAATCCACTCGGCGGGAATCAGAGACCGTTGGTCGGACCAGCCCTCCTGAAGGTAGAGCTGACCGAACTTCGCGAGGTCGCGCGGCCGAAGGTCGAGTCCGGAGCCGCCGTTCACGTACCCGCTCGAGAGTTCCTCCCAGGAGCGCCGTCGAATCCCGAGGGGGACGAAGAGGACTTCGTCCGCGAAAGCGTCGAGCGGGGGCTCGACCGCCTTTTCCAGAAGAACCGAAAGTAGATGTACCGCAGCAGAGTTGTAGGTGAATGATTGTCCCGGCAGCGCCGAGATCGGCCGCGCCAGCAGGTAGTTTTCGGGCTCGCCCGACTGAAGCCAGTCGTTGTATCCGGCGACGTTGTTCTCCGACCAGAAGAAACCGCTCGTCATCGTCAGCAGGTGACCGACCGTGATGGCGGCGTGCGGGGGTTGCACTGCGAATTCGGGAGCCTCGACGAAGTCCGTCATAGGCTGATCGAGTCCGTCGATGTCCCCGCGGTCGATCGCGATGCCTACCAGAGCCGAGACCACGCTCTTCGTGACCGATCGGACGTCAGCGAGCGAATCGACGGTCGCCCCGCCGTAGTAGCGTTCGTAGGCGAGCCGCCCCTGCCGTATGACCACCAGACTACGGAGGCGTGTGATGCCCTCGCCCTGCTCCCCTGCAACGAAGAGCGCGTTCGCATCGAGGCCGACTGCGTGGGGAGCCGCCTGAATCCACGGGAGCGACAGATCGATCGCACCTTCCGGCGGGACCCCCGTCGGCCCGCCATCGCACCCACTGGCGAAGCCGAAACTCAGGGCGGTCAGGAGAGCCGCGGCGTGCACTCTTCGTCTTTCGAACACGTGGATCCTCGTCGGCTTACTCCGCACGTTGCCTCACCTTCCTCTACGCAACGGGGGCCAACGGATTTCCCGACCGGGAACCCGTTCGGATTCTATGGGTGATGAGTGATGTTACACGGGCCCGAGGCGCTGCCTGCTACCCCGGTTGGAGCCTCGGACGAACGGTCATAGAGGTGATTCAGTGGATAGAGAACGTTTCGAACGCGCGGCGACCTTCGAACAGTACCTGGAATCTGTCCAGAAGAACCGCGAACTCTGGCACGACGTTTACGAGCGGGTGCGACTGCCCGATGACCTCGTCGACCAGGCGCGCCGGGTCCTCGGCGGATGGCATCTCGTCGCCCTTTCCGAGGACTGGTGCGGCGATGCGGTGAACACGCTTCCGGTCGTTGCTCGTCTGGCGGATGAAGCAGGGTGGGACCTTCGAGTGCTCGGTCGGGATGAGAACCCAGATATGATGGAAGGGCACTTGACCAACGGTCGGAGCCGTTCGATCCCGATCGTGATCGTATTCGACAAGGATTTCAACGAGGTGGGTTGGTGGGGCCCCAGACCGTCGGAGATCCAGGCCTGGGTCATGGGAGAGGGTCTCGCGATCTCCTCGCCGGAGCGGTACAAGGTGATACGCCGGTGGTACGCGAAGGACCGCGGTCGCACGACCCTTTCGGAGTTGCTTCACATCGTCGCTCCGGCCGCGTGAACTCGGACGCTCCAGATCGAATCGAGCCGGCGTTGCATCGCGGCGCTTCGGCGCGCCGAGCCGGCTTCTTCTGTCTCGCGTTCGGTTCGGGCTTCGCGGTGCTCACGATCGAGATCGCAGGCGCTCGACTGATTGCTCCGGTGTTCGGACTTTCCGCGGTGCCGTGGACCGCTGTCATCGGGGTGATCCTCGCCGCGCTCGCCGTCGGGAATCACCTCGGTGGCCGAGCCGCCGACGCCGGAACACTTCCCCTGTCGCGGATCTTGTTCATCGCGGCCCTGACGGGGGTTCTCCCGGTCGTCGCCGTTGGCTTCCCCGGGTGGGCGCGTGAGGCCTTCGGGTTCATTCCGGGTGCGGTCCTGAGTGCGACCATCCTCTTTGCGCCGTCCGTTCTCTGCCTCGGTGCGGTCGTGCCCTTCTTGATTCAGGGCGACACCGAGAGCCTCGAGAGCGTGGGGCGGCGCTCGGGCGACATGGGTGCCGCCGCGACCGCGGGCTCGATCGCGGGTTCTTTCTTGACCGGGTTCGTGCTGCTACCCCTGATGCCGCTACCGATACTGCTCAGTGCGACAGCCGTCATGCTGCTCCTACTGTCCGGACTCGCCGGCCGCTTGATCGGTGATCGTGTGGATCGTGCCGGGATCGCGATTGGACTCATCGCACTCCCGGGGCTGGGTCTCCTAGCGGCCAACCAACCGCCGGATACGCTCCATGCGGAACAGACGATCTACTCGTCGGTCGCGGTTACCGAGCGCCCCTGGAGGGACGGGCGAGTCGTCCGGGAGTTATGGCAGAATGGTGGATCATCCTCTGCAGAGTATGCGTCGGGGGAGCCGGCCCATGTCTATGCTCAGGTGAGCTTGGTACTGCTGGACGAGGTGCTCGGCCGGGCAGACGCGGTCCTGGTTTTGGGAGGGGCGGCGCTCACGCTCCCCGTAGCGTTTTCCAACCGCCGCCCAGACGCCTCGATCGACGTTGTCGAGATCGACCGAGCGGTGACGCGGCTCGCCGTCGAGCACTTCGAGTATGGCCAGTCGCCCCGCCCGAGGATCGAGGTCGTGCACGACGATGCCCGCGTCTTTCTCCGCCGGAGCGATCGGCTCTACGATCTTGTCTACCTCGACGTCTTCGATCATCTGCTCACGGTGCCCTGGACGATGGTGACCGTGGAGGCGCTCGGTGACATGTCGGCGAGGCTCGGACCGGGTGGCGTGTTTGCAGCCAACGTGCTGTCTCCGCTCAATGGAGGCGGGACTGAATTCCTGGAGCGCTTTCGCGCGACACTCGAGGCGGTGTTCGCGGTGTCCCGTGTGTACGTGACGGATTCGACGCTAGATGCTGGGGCGACCCAGAACCTTGTCGTCATGGCGGCCAACGATGCCTCGGCGTTGCCCGATGTGGACTGGGCCCAAACAGAAATCAGTGCACGTGGGCGTCCGCTGACCGATTCGTGGGCTCCGGTCGAGTATCTTCAGGCCAAGGTGTTCGCGCAGGGCTTTCGCTGGAACTGATTCGAACGAACAGGAGGGCCTCGGGTCGATGCCGTTGTTCTACAAAGATGGCGTTCGGGCAAACGAACACCCGCTCAACGTCGTGGAGCGGGCTGGTGATGAAGCGGATCAGGAGATCGCCGTCGATCGGCCTCCGCTGTACGAGGTATACATGCGCATGGCCGAAGAGCTCGCGAAGCGCTCCACGTGCGCTCGTCTCCAAGTCGGTACCGTGATTACCGATGCGGCACTCGAGAACGTCGTTGCCATCGGGTACAACGGAAACGCCCGGGGTTTTCCAAACCGATGCGATTCGTCCGAGGCCGGAAAGTGCGGGTGTATTCACTCTGAGATGAACGCGCTCGTGAAGGCCCCGGGCCAGATGCGCGACAAGGTCGCCTTCATCACGGCGAGCCCCTGCGTCATGTGTGCAAAGCTGATGGTGCAGGCGAGCGTCGCTCACCTCTTCTACCGGGAGCCCTACCGCGATTCGGCCGGCCTGGAGATTCTCGAGCGTGCGGGAGTGTGTGCGGTTCACTACGCGCGCTGGAAGGACGAGTGGAGGGATTAGCAGCTTGTGCTAGCAGTCGACATGCCGTCGGCTCTGGGAAACATCTGTCGATTGGCTAGACTACGCGCACACCCTTTCCACACCATCAACCATAGGACCCGGAGTCGGTACTTCGGGTGACTTGATATTGAATCCGAGAGCACTCAGAGGCGCCGAGCTGGAGTACGGACGCTTCTTTCTTCCCGGTCCTACCGAGGTCCACCCCGAGGTACTCCACGCCCAGACCCGAGCGATGGTCAGCCACAGGGGTGAAGCGAGCCAGGCGTTCATGCGCGAGCTCCAGGTAGGCCTGAAGCGGGTCTTCGTCACGGAGCGCCCGGTCTTCATCTCTACGTCGTCGGCGACCGGCCTCATGGAGGCCGCGGTCCGAAATGCCGGGCGGACGCGAGTTCTCTCTTTGGTGAACGGGGCCTTCAGCAAGCGGTTCGCCGACATCGCGCGGGCGTGCGGCCTCGCCGTGGATGAGGTGGAGATCCCTTGGGGGGAGGCGCACGATCCAGAAGCTGTTGCCGAGAGGCTTCGCGAGCGCTCGTACGACGCGGTGACCATGGCTCACTCAGAGACTTCCACCGGCGTGCTCAACGACATTCGGACATTGGCGGGGGTGGTGAGGCAGCACGACGATACGTTGGTCCTGGTCGATTCGGTCTCGGGCTTCGGAGCCGCGGAGGTGCGGCCGGACGAGTGGGGTATCGACTTTCTTCTTACGGGCTCACAAAAGGCGTTTGCGCTACCGCCGGGGTTGGCGTTCGGCGTCGCCTCCGAGAGGATGATGGCGCGGGCAGCTACCGCGCCGAACCGCGGCGTGTACTTCGATCTCGTGACCTTTGCCGAGGACCACGACAAGGACCAGTCCCCGACGACCCCGGCGCTCTCCGTTCTCTTCGCCTTGGAGGTGCAGCTGGAGAGGATGCGTGAGGAGGGGATGGACGCGCGCTGGGCGCGACACGAATTGATGGCCGAGATGACATGGGGCTGGGTCGACGAAATGAACAAGACGGGTGTCGGCCTCGAGATCGTTGCTCCGCCCGGATTCCGTTCGCCTGCGGTCACTGCGGTTCGAGCGCCTGAGGGCATGACGGGTCCGGAAGTGGTGGACCGTGTGGCGGATCGGGGATGGCTGGTGGGGGGGGCTATGGAAAGCTGAAGGACTCCACCTTCCGGATCGGGCACATGGGCGATCACACGCCCGATCAAGTCGAAGGACTGCTCCACGTTCTCACGGATGTGTTCCAGTGACCGAAGAGCGGTTCACGGTCCTGGTCACCGACAAGATCTCCGAGTCGGGACTCGAACCCCTGCATCGGGATTCTCGCTTCGAAGTCCTTCAGATCGATGACTCGTCCGGCGAAGCCTTTTGGGAGGCCCTTCCACGCGCCCATGGCCTCATCGTCAGAAGCGCGACCAAGGTGCGAAGCGACGTGCTCGCTCGAGCGAGCCAGCTGCGAGTCGTCGGCAGAGCCGGAGTGGGGGTGGATAATATCGACCTCGCTGAGGCGACGGGCCGAGGCGTTGCTGTGCTCAACGCGCCAGCCGGAAACACCGTTTCTGCTGCCGAGCTGACCCTGGCCTTGATTCTGTCGATGGTCCGCGGCGTAGCTGAGGCGGATGCATCGGTGCGGAGGGGCGAGTGGGCCCGGTCGCGCTTCAATGGCGCGGAGTTGCGTGGTCGAACGCTTGGCCTGGTCGGGGCGGGTCGAATCGGCGGCGAGGTCGCCAGGCGTTGTAGGGCGTTCGGCATGGCGGTCATCGCGTTCGATCCGTATCTCACGGAGGAGCGAGCGTCCGATTTGTGGGTCGAGCGGGCGGAGTTGCAACAGGTGCTCGAGCGGGCGGATGTGCTTTCGCTCCACGTTCCGCTCACCGACGCGACTCGGGACATGATCGACGCAGCAGCCCTCTCGGGGATGAAGAAGGGTGCGTTTCTGGTGAACGTCGCCCGAGGCGGGATCGTCGATGAGGTCGCGCTTGCGGCTGCCCTCACTTCTGGCCACCTGGCAGGGGCCGCGCTTGACGTCTTCGCGAACGAGCCCTTGGAAGAGGACTCACCGCTGCGGGGTGCTCCGAATCTTGTTCTGACTCCACATCTAGGGGCCTCCACCGTCGAGGCACAGGAACTGGTGGCTACTGAGATCTCGGAAGCGGTGCGCGCGGCGCTGGCGGATGGCGACCTTTCCCGGGCGCTCAACGCGCCTGCGATCGGCGGCCAAACGATGAGGGCTCTCGGCCCGTTGTTCGAGCTCGGAAGGGCGCTCGGGCAACTCGCCTGTGCGCTCGCTCCGGGAGGGGTCAGGGAGGTCGAGGTGCGCTACGCCGGCGACTCCGACGAGGCCCTGGAGCCGCTGACCGCCTACGTCTTGATCGGGCTCCTTCGAGACGTCCTCGGGTCCGATCAGGTCAACTTCGTCAGTGCCAGTCACCTGGCTCGCCAAAGAGATATCGGTGTGGCCCGGACGAGATTGTCCCGACACTCCGACTATACCGAATACGTCGAGTTGGTCGTGAATGCCGAGCGCGGCGATCTGAGGCTTGCCGGGGCCATGCTCGGAGACAGCCACCCTCGAATCGTTCGCATCGCGGACTATCATGTGGACGTTGTTCCCAGCGGCACACTGATCGTGCTGAAGAACGACGACGTTCCAGGCGTCATCGGGAGAGTGGGCACCATTCTCGGGAGCCACCAGATCAACATCGCCGGCTACCACCAGGCTCGTGCCTCGAAGGGAGGGGAGGCGCTTGCTGCGATTGCGGTCGACGGTGACGTAGATGCCACCGTGCGAGGAGCCTTGCTCGAACTCCCGGAGGTGTCCAGGGCGGTGGTGGTCAAGCTAGGATAGGACATTCTCGAGGCTCTGATTCATCCTTACCCACGGGCCAACGATGCTTAGCGATCTACAGACGAAGAAGCTGACCCGATACTTCCAGGTCTACGACATCGACGACGATGGTCGAATCGCGGCGACGGATTTCGAGCGAATCATCGAGAACGTCCGCGTCCTCCACGACGCAGGAAATGGATCCACAGGCTACGACGGGCTCCGTGCGGCATACGTCGCCCTCTGGGATCGTTTGCGTGAAGGAGCAGACGGCGATCTCGACGGAGGTATCGACCTGGATGAGTGGCTTGCCTACTGGCAACTCGCTCTCGAAGACGACGACAGGTACGAGGCCGAAGTAGCGGCCATCACGGACCGCCTGTTCGCTCTATTCGACCTGGATGGCGACGACTCGATCGGGCTTGGGGAGTTCGCGGACTTCTATGGCGTGTTCGGCCTCGCCGTGAGCCTCGCCGAAACTGTGTTCGTCGAGTTGGATTCGAACGAAGATGGTGCGATCTCACGCTCTGAACTCCTTGAGATCAGCCGTCAGTTCTACCGCGGAAATGACGTAGAGGCGGCCGGCAACATCCTGTTCGGTCCGTACGGAGCATGAGAGTCCACGATCGGAGGACTTCGGGGTGAGACTCACCTTCTGGGGGGCCGCACAGACCGTCACGGGCTCCATGCACCTGCTCGAATTCGAGGGTGGCAGGGTCCTCATGGACTGCGGGCTCTACCAGGGTCGTCGCGCTGACGCCAAACGTTTCAACCAGGAGTTCCCGGCCGATCCGTCATCGATCGACGTCGTGCTCCTCTCGCACGCACACATCGACCATTCCGGCCTCCTGCCGAAGCTGTACCGCGAAGGGTTTGGCGGCTCCGTGTTCGCGACGCCTGCAACCCGGGACCTCTGCGAATCGATGCTCGCCGATAGCGCGCACATCCAGGAGAAGGACGCTGCTTGGGTGAATCGTCGCGAGAAGCGGCACGGTGACGATGAGGTGGAGCCGCTATACACGAGTGAGGACGTCGATGGCGTTCTCCGCGCATTCATCACGGTCGGCTACGGCGAGACCTTTCGGCCTCTCCCCGGCCTCGAGGTCGAGTACCGCGACGCTGGTCATATTCTCGGGTCGGCATCGATGATGCTGACAGTCGAGGAGGATGGGCGAACCGTGAAGATCGGATTCACCGGCGACGTGGGGCGGGAACAGCGCCCCATTCTGAGGGATCCGCAGCCGATGTCGGACTGCGACTATCTCATTTGCGAGTCCACGTACGGCGGACGGGTTCACGAGCCGACGGATCGGGCCAAGGATCGGCTGGCCAACGTCGTGGGCGCGACGGCCCGGCGTGGTGGGAAGGTGATCATTCCGGCCTTCGCTGTCGGGCGTACGCAGGAGATCGTGTACCGCCTCGACGAGCTGACGAACGAGAATCGGCTTCCTGCTATTCCTGTGTATGTCGACAGCCCATTGGCGGTCAACGTTACCGACATCTATCGGCGGCACCCTGAGTGCTACGACCAGGAACTGATCCGCTACATGGAGGCGGATGCCGAGCCCTTCGGGTTCGCTCGACTCACGTATGTCCGCGATGTCGAAGAGTCCAAGCGCCTCAACGTGTCATCACTGCCCATGGTGGTGATCTCTGCTTCGGGCATGTGCGAGGCCGGCCGCGTTCTTCATCATCTGCGGCACACGATCGAGGACCCGAAGAACACCATCATGATCGTCGGCTACTGTGCCGAGCACACGCTGGGCCGTCGGATCGTCGAGCGCCGTCGCGAAGTGAAGATCTTCGGTGAGCCACACAGGCTTCGAGCTGAAGTCGAAGTGATGAACGCGTACTCCGCCCACGCAGACGAGCCGGAGCTCGTTCGGTTTGTCGGTCACCTAGATCGGAAACGACTCAAGAAGATCTTCCTCGTGCACGGTGATCCGGTGCGCCAACTCGCACTCTTCGACGCCCTACGTGCGAACGGGTACGAGAACGCCCACGGGCCCTCTCGTGGGGAGTCGTTCGAACTCTAGTTCGGTGCAGCTACGTGTCTGGGTCGTCTTGAGCGCTAGGCCAACCCGTCTGCAAGCGCATCTCTCAACACGATGGCTGCGTGCACCGCACGACGACCGGTTCCATCCGCGATTTGGGCCCGACAACTCGTACCATTCGCGACGATACACGTGCGGGCATCCTCGGCTCTCACTTTCGGGAGCAGCTCCAGTTCACCCATTGCGATCGAAGTGGAGTAGTGCTCGGCGTGATATCCGAAGGCGCCGGCCATTCCGCAGCACCCCGACGCGACCGGCTCGACGTTCACGCCGGGGATACGTCTGAGCATCGACAGCGTCGCGTCGACGCCTCCGAATGCCTTCTGGTGACAGTGGCCGTGGACCAGCACTCGAGAAGGCTCGTTGCGCTCACTGTCCGATGGCTCGGCGAAGGGTAGCGTGCGATCGCGACCCCACTCGGCTTCGAGGTACTCCTCGAGCGATTGCGCCTGTTCCGCCACCAGACGTGCGTCCGGCCCCGGGAAGAGTCCTGGGATTTCGTCTCGAAGCGTATAGAGACACGACGGTTCCAGACCGACGATGGGAAGCCCGGCTCGGGCCAACGGTAGGGCAGCAGCCAGCAAACGCCCGGCCTCCATCTTGGCCTCGTCGAGCATGCCGGCACTCAAGTAGGTGCGACCACAACAGAGAGGTCGTTCGCCGGGCGGCGGAGATAGCGATGTAGCGGGCCGTCCGCCGTACGTCAGCAGGGTACGCGCCGCGCGCGCGGTTTCGGGTTCGAACCAGCGTGCGAACGTATCCACAAACAGCGCGACCTCGGGACGCTGCTGGTTCGGGATCTCCTCGTCGCGCCAGGGATGTCCGTGCCAGCGAGGTAGCACCCGTTCCGGCGCGATGCCGAGGAGGCGAGTCGCCGGGGTACGAGCCGCCGCGTTCAAGAGTGGACCGAACCGGTGCACGCGCGGCGCGATTCTGGGCAAAGCGGCGAACAGGCGTTCCCGGGTGGGGACACCAGACCGTTGGTTGCGGCGGTGCTGCCACTCGAGCTTCATGCGGGCCATGTCGACCCCGGTCGGGCACTCCCTCCGGCAACCTTTGCACGAAATGCACAGAGACATCGCATCTGCCATCTCGGGCGAGTCGAGCCCGTCGTCGCCGAGTTGGTCGGTCAGAGCCAGGCGAAGCGCGTTGGCCCTGCCTCGGGTGCTGTGCCGCTCATCCTGCGTGACTCGGAACGACGGGCACATTACACCCGGATCCGACTTTCGACATGCGCCGTTGTTGTTGCAGCGTTCGATCGCACCGAGGAAGCCCCCGTCAGCTCCCCAGTCGAGAACCACGGGCAAGTCGCGCGCTCGATAACTGGGTGGGTACCGAAACAGCGTCCGGTCATCCATGCGGGGGGGGTCGACGATCTTCCCGGGATTCATCATCCCCGAGGGGTCGAAGGTTCTCTTCACCTCGCCGTATGCCGAGGTGAGCCGCTCTCCGACCATCGACCGCAGGAACTCCGAACGGAGGATACCGTCTCCGTGTTCGCCGGAATGGGTCCCGCCGAACTCTCGCACGACTTCGTGAGTTTCTTCGGCGATCCGGCGGATGAGCCCGACGTCATGCGGATCCTTGAGGTTCAGCGCGGGCCGAACGTGGAGGCAACCCACCGACGCGTGGGCATACCATGTGCCGGCCGTGTCGTGGCGAGCGAAGATCTCGTCCACGCGGCGCGCGTATTCCGCGAGATGTTCGAGGGGCACGGCGCAGTCCTCGATGAAGGACACCGGCTTCCGGGGGCCCGCCATCGACATGACGATGTTGAGCCCCGCCTTCCGGATGCTCCACACGTCTGCCTGCGAGGCAGCCGACTCCGAGAATACGACACAGCCCGGGTGGCCTAGATCGCCGAGGAGAGCAGCCAGCGCCTCCAGCCTCGGGCGGAGATCGGCACCGGCGTCCGGCGAAGCGAATTCGACCAATAGGAGCGCGCCGGGCGCACCGCGCACGAAACTCGACATCGCAGCCCGGAAGTCGGGGCGTTCGGCCGCAAGGGCAAGGACGTTGCGATCCACCAGCTCGACGGCGCTCGGTCCGAGCGAAACCAGATGCTGTACGGTGTCGAGGGCTTCGAGCAGTCCTGAAAAATGACACACACCTAGCACGCGCCGTCTCGGCAGCGGGCTCAACTTGAGCCGGAGGCGCGAGAAGAATGCCAGGGTCCCTTCAGAGCCGACCAGAAGCTGAGCGAGATTCTCACGATCGGGACGCAATCGATCTAGGTTGTAGCCTGCGACGTTACGTGAGGTCCGAGGAGTGCGACGGCCGATCTCGTCGGCCTCGCGGGCGAAAATCGCTCGGAGTGCAGCGAGTTCGTCAGGCATGGCCTCTGCCTCGACGCCGTCCTCACCTACCCAGAAGCGCCGGCCATCGGGTAGGACGACCTCGAGCGCGGGCACGTTATCCGCCATCATGCCGTACTCGATGGACCGTGCGCCGGCGCTGTTGTTGCCGGCCATTCCGCCTAATGTGGCGCGGCTCCCCGTCGAGGGATCCACCGGGAACCACAGGCCACTGGACTTCAATCCGGCGTTCAGGTGGTCGAGCACGACGCCGGGTTGAACCTCGATCTCTCGACCGGTCAGATCGCCGATGCCCGTGAGGTGCCGATTCGTGTCGAGGACGACCGCACGACCGACGGTCTGTCCGCATTGTGAGGTGCCGCCGCCGCGCGGGAGCACGGGCACGCCCCATGTCCGCGCAACATCGAAGACCGCCTCCACGTCTTGCGTCGAGCGGGGGAAGACCACGCCGAGCGGCTCTACCTGGTAGTGCGATGCGTCCGTCGAGTAGAGGCCCCGCGTGAAGGCATCGAAGTGAACCTCCCCCTGGATCGCGCGACGGAGCTCAGCCGCGAGGGCTGGATCGCCGGGCTTGATACTGGTTTCGGCCATCGTGGTGGTGTCGGGGGATCGCGGACGGTTTAAGTTGTCGCTTCCGTATCGCGCGCAACGTACCGTTGGGCGCCCCCCGTCGCATCCGAAGGAAGCTGACTTTGCCCCATCACAGCGGACGCCACTTCCTCCAGCTGCCTGGCCCGACGAACACGCCCGATCGGGTGCTCCGTGCCATGGGGAAGCCGACCATCGATCATCGAGGTCCGGAGTTCGCGGCTCTCACTCATCGGCTTCTCGTGGAAATGCGCTGGATCTTCGGTACGGAACAGACGGTGTTCCTGTACCCAGCGTCCGGTAGCGGTGGATGGGAGGCTGCGCTCGCGAACACCCTCTCGCCGGGCGATGAGGTGCTCGTGTTCGCTCAAGGAGTCTTCGCGCGGTCCTGGGCCCGTGTCGCTGGAAGGTTCGGGCTGGTGGTCCGCCTCGAGTCGTGGGACGCGCGCCGTGGGCTGACCGCCCAGGCGGTGACCGATGTATTGGCAGGTGACGAGGGCCGAGCGATCAAGGCCGTGCTGGTCGTGCACAACGAGACGTCGACAGGTGTCACCAGCGACGTCGCATCGATCGGGGCGGCGATCCGATCGTCGGGGCACTCTGCTTTGCTCTTCGTCGACTCGGTGTCCTCCCTGGCGGTCACCGACTTTCGCCATGACGAATGGGGCATCGACGTTACGGTGGCCGGTTCTCAAAAGGGGCTGATGCTCCCGCCCGGCCTCGCCCTGCTCGCAGTGGGGAAGCGGGCGATGGCGGCGCGTGAACACGCGAAACTGCCGCGGTCGTACTGGGACTGGGATGATCACGTCTCTTCCAACGCGCAGGGTGCGTTTCCGTACACACCGGCCACCCACCTGATGTACGGACTCGAGGAGGCGTTCCTTATGCTCCGCGAAGAAGGGCTGAAGAACGTCTTTGAGCGGCATGCTCGATACGCCCGAGCGACGCGGGCTGCGGTCATCGCATGGGGGCTCGAGGTCTTCGCGTTGGATTCCCGGGAGTCGAGTGATGCCGCCACCGCGGTGCTCGTGCCCGATGGCCACGACGCGGACGCACTTCGTGAGCTCATTCTCGAGCGCTTCGACATGTCACTCGGTACTGGACTCGGCGAGTATAAGGGGAAGGTGTTCCGAATCGGACACCTCGGAGACCTGAGCCCGCTCTCGCTCTTGGGCACCCTCGCTGGAGTCGAAATGGGGATGAAGATGGTGGGCATGCCGCACAATTCAGGGGGCGTCGCAGCCGCTATGACGGTGCTGACGACTGAGCTGGGAGACCTCCGATGACGCCTGCTCGAGGGGCGCAACACGTCGCCATCACGAGCATCGTTCTCACGCTTGCGCTGGCCGCTTGCTCTGCCGATCCGTCCGTGCCTCGAGAACTGAAGTTCGGGCATGTCGGTGAGCCTGGGTCGTTGTTCGCGGCTTCGGCCGATGAGTTTGCCCGGCGGGCCAATGCCCGCCTGCCAGACGGCTGGAGCGTCGTTACCTACGGCTCGAGCCAACTCGGTGGGGACGAGCAATTGCTTCAGAAGATCAAGCTCGGCACCGTCGACTTTTCATTGCCGTCGACGATCATGTCGTCACAAATCGATGAATTCGGCTTGTTCGAGATGCCGTATCTCGTTCGTGATCGTGCGCACATGAGGGCCATCGAGGAAGAAGTGGTATGGCCTGATTTGGTGCCGCTCGCGGAGGCCGCAGGGTATCGCATCGTGGCGGTCTGGGAGAACGGCTTTCGACACGTCACCAACAGCTGGCGGCCCATCGAGACACCGACTGACCTCGCCGGTTTGAAGCTCCGTACGCCGAGCGGGATCTGGCGCGTCAAACTTTTTCAAACGCTCGGCGCCAACCCTACCCCCATGGCGCTGTCCGAGGTGTTCATCGGCCTGCAGACAGGGGTCATCGACGGACAGGAGAATCCGCTCGCTCAGATCTGGGGCTCGAAGTTGTACGAGGTGCAGGACTACCTGTCGCTCACGAGTCACGTCTACACACCGGCGTTCGTCGTGACCTCCCCCGCCCGATGGGACGGCCTGCCTGCGAACGTGCGTGCGATCCTCGAGGGGGAAGCGAGGGCGACGCAGATGTTCGTGCACGAGACGGCCGCTCGACTCGACTCGGACCTGCTTGAGCAGATTCGCGCAGCCGGCGTGGCTGTGAACGAGCCCAGTCGGGAAGGCTTCGTGCTGGCCAGTGCTCCCATGTATGCGGAGTACGGTCAGGTGGTCGAAGGCGGATCTGAGCTGGTGGAGCGGGCTTCTAGAGTTGGGTCCCGCTGACCGACATGAGCCAGTGAACGTCGGTCGGGCCAGAGACGGCCTCCGGGGAGTCTTGGAAGTCGCCGTGCTCGTGCTCATGGCGAGCCTCGCCGTCGTGGTCGTCGTGGGTGTCGGATTCCGGAAGTTCGGGGCTTCGCTCGTGTGGTACGACGAGGTGGCCTCCATCCTGCTCGCGTGGTTGACCTACTACGGAGCAGCGCTCGCGGCGCTACACCGAGCGCATATCGGCATGCCGACACTGCTGGAGCGCGTTTCCACCCGTACCCGCCTCGTACTGGTCGTGGTGGGGGAAGTCGGTGTCCTCACCTTCTTCGGGGTGCTGACCTGGGCCGGCGTGCGCGTGCTGTCGGTTCTCGGTGGGACCACACTCGTGTCCCTTCCGTTCGTGCCGGCGTCGGTGGCGCAGTCGGTGATTCCGATCGGGGCGGTGCTGTTCATCGCAGCCCAGCTGCTGTCACTCCCCGAGGTGCTCCGACGGCCCCCATCGCCCGCTGAGGAAGACGGCTCATGAGCCTCCTCGCGATCGGCGTGCTCCTGCTGGCGCTCGTCGTGATCGGCATCCCGATCGCGGTGGCGCTGGGGCTCACCGCCATGGCGGCGATGGTCACGGGCCCGGGGGGAGCCGGGTCGCTCCCCAACGCTGGCCTGATCATGTACACCGGGGCGACGTCCTTCCCACTGATCGCGATTCCATTGTTCATTCTGGCTGGTGCCATCATGAACGCGTCGGGCATCAGTCGGCGACTCATCGCCTTTGCGTCGTCCCTGGTGGGATTCATTCGGGGTGGGTTGGCGATGGTGACGATCAGTGCCTCGCTGTTCTTTGCCGAAATCAGCGGGTCTGCGGTCGCCGACGTGGCAGCACTGGGCTCGATTCTGATCCCTGCCATGAAGGAGAAGGGCTATTCTCGCGCATTCGCTGCGGCCGTGACCTCGTCGTCTGCCACGCTCGCGGTGATCATTCCTCCTTCGATTCCGATGATCATCTACGGCGTAATGTCGGGATCTTCGATCGTGGAACTGTTCGTGGCCGGGATCGTGCCTGGGGTTCTGGGCGGATTACTGCTGATGCTCGTCGCCTATCTGCTCGCGCGCCGTCATGACTTTCCGCGAGAGCAGGCGTTTCGACTGGAACGGGTCTGGCAGACCTTCAAGGAGGCCGGGTGGGCGCTCTTGTTACCGGCGATCATCTTGGGGGGAATCTTCTCCGGATGGGTCACGGCGACCGAAGGGGCGGGGCTTGCCGTCGTAGCAGCGATGTTCATTGGAGGCGTGATCTACCGTGAGCTGGACGGGCCTCAGCTGCGCGAGGCGATGCTCGAGGGTGGCCGTCAGACGGCAGTGGTCATGCTGCTCATCGCGGCGTCGGCCCTGCTGGGAGACTATCTAACGGAAGTCCGTGTGCCGCAACGAGTTGCCTCGGGAATTATGGAGCTGACCGAGGCTCGCTGGGCCATCCTTCTGCTGCTGAACGGTTTCTTCCTGATCATAGGACTCTTTCTTCACTCGGCGGCAGCGATCATCCTGGTAGTACCCATTGTGATGCCGCTCGTGCAGGCGGCCGGCATCGATCCCGTGCATTTCGGACTGATCGTGACGCTCAATCTCGGCATCGGACAACAGACCCCTCCCGTGGCCTCCGTGCTCGTGACGGCGTGTTCGGTCGCCAAGGCCGACATCTGGGAGGTGAGCAAAGTGAACGTGTACTTCATCGCGGTGTTGGTCGCGATGCTGCTCCTCGTCACCTATGTGCCGATCGTGCCGATGGCTCTCGTCGAGTTGTTCTACCGGTGAGCGAGGTTCACGTAGAGGTCAGCGTCCCGATCGCGACGGTGCGCCTGGACGGGCCTGATCGCCACAACGTTTTGGACTCGGTCGGATGGACCGCGGTCGCTGGCGCCTTCGGGTCACTCTCGGAGCGGGACGACGTCACGTGCATCGCCGTGCGCGGGACAGGGGGAAGGGCGTTCTCTGCAGGATCCGACATCGCAGCCTTCTCGACACAGCGGACGAGCGCCGCGGATGTCCGTGAATACTCCATGGCGATCAGCCGGGCCATGGCGGCGGTGCAAGGGTGCAGGCACCCCACAGTGGCGATCATCGAAGGACTCTGTGTCGGTGGTGGACTCGAGATCGCTGCGTGCTGCGACCTGCGGGTCTGTGGGGAGACGAGCCGATTCGGCGCTCCGATCAATCGACTCGGTTTGACGATGTCACACGACGAACTCACGCCCCTGCTGCAACTGCTCGGGCCCGGTGCCGTGCTGGAAATGCTCCTGAGCGGGGATCTCATCGATGCCCAGCGCGCCAAAGTGGTCGGACTCGTCAACCGGGTGTGGCCCGACAATGCAGTGGTCGAGCAGGGATATGGACTCGTCGCTCGTATCGCCGCTGGTGCGCCGCTCGTGAATCGCTGGCACAAGAAGTTCATTCGACGGCTGCAAGAGAGGACGCCGCTGACCGAGGCGGAGCGCGAGGAGGCCCACGAGGCGTTTCAGACCCACGACTACCGCGAAGGGCGCACTGCGTTCCTGGAGAAGAGGGACCCGCACTTCGGCGGGAACTAGGGAAGCGCTGTGCCGAGCTACCCCAGTCGCATCACGTGAGTATCGGAGCCCTCGGGGGAGTTCGCGTCGTAGAACTGGCGCACATCATGGCGGGTCCGGTCTGTGGCCTCTTGTTGGCGGACATGGGAGCCGACGTCGTCAAGGTCGAGCGATTGCCGGGAGGTGACGGGACGCGCGGTTTCGTTCCTCCCAACGTCGGCGACGAGTCTGCTGCGTTCATGATGCTCAACCGGGGGAAGCAGGGACTCGCGCTCGACCTCCGCACGGCTGCGGGTATCGCGGTCGTTCGGCGACTGCTTCTCTCGGCCGACGTGGTCATCGAGAATTTCCGGGTCGGCACGATGGAGAAGATGGGGCTGGGCTGGGAATCCCTTTCCGAGGCCAATCCGCGGCTCATCTACTGCCAGATCACGGGCTTCGGACGAACGGGTCCGCTCGCTGAGCAGGGAGGCTTCGATCTGATCGCCCAGGGCTACTCCGGCCTGATGAGCGTGACCGGGGAAGGCCAGGGGCGTGCGCCGGTCAAGGTGGGAGCCCCCGTTACCGACATCACCGCAGGCATTTTGGCCGCGTTCGGTGTCGCGAGCGCGCTCGTGGAGCGTGAACGCACGGGGCGCGGACAGCTTGTCGACACGTCGCTCTTCGAGGCCGGCATCACTCAAACGTTTTGGCAGAGCGCGATCACGCTCGCGACGGGTGCGTCGCCCGGGCCCCTGGGTTCCGCTCACCCCCTGGCGGCGCCGTACCAGGCCTTCGCGACCGCGGACGGTTGGATCAACGTCGGTGCGTCCAACGAGTCGACGTGGCGGGGACTCACACGTGTGGTCGGTTCGGAGACGCTGGCTGCGGACGAACGGTTTGTGAGCAACGCGGGCCGCATGGAACACCGCGAGCAACTGAGCGAAGAACTGGCTCGCGTCTTCGCTACGGCCGGGTCGGACCAGTGGCTCGAGCGTCTCGCCGCCGAGGGTGTACCTGCGGGTCCGATCGCCTCGATCGGAGAGATGCTCGATCATCCCCAAACACTCGCACGAGACATGGTCGTCGACGTTCAGCACAGTCGACTCGGTGCCGTCCGGTCGCTCGGCAATCCAGTGAAGATGTCTGCCACGCCCCGGTCCACGGGCCGGCGAGGGGCGCCGATGCTGGGTGAGCACACACGGCAGCTCTTGGAAGAGGCCGGACTGGAATCTTCGGAGATCGATGAACTGGTCTCTTCCGGGGCGGCCTTTGCAGCTGGGGCGTGAACTGCCCGATCAGACCAGTCGCCAGAAGTCGCCGACGAGGCCCACGCTGTCGATAATGGCTTGCGCGTCGTCGGCGCTACGCCCGCGCCAGGCGGGCGACAGCCTGCCGGCGTACCAGGGCTGAACCAGGTCCCACATCTGCTCGAAAGTCACCAAGGCTCCGCGGGCCCGGCCGGTGCGTTCGAGCCAGGCAGCGACGTCCCCTTCCGACCGGAAGGCGAGGTAATTCGCTCACGTAAACCCGATGTCGACCCAGGCATCCCGGATCGGTGTGACGAGATGAATCACTCCTGATTCGCTCTGAACCTCACCGTCGACGACGCCGAACTCGAGTGGGGTGCCGCTCTCCGCGCATCGAGTGCTTGTCCAGGCATCCGTGTCGAGAATCGCGGCCACGCCCAGAGCGTCCCAGGCGCAGTTTGCGTAGCACGTCATGTCCTCGGTCTCGACCGAATATGCCGTAGGCACGCCCGAGAACGGATTGGCCATCCAAACGCCGTTCCCGCCGGGGAGGGGAGCTATTTCGTGTGCGGCGAAAAGGCGTCGCAACGATTCGCGGACCTGAAACTCGGTCCCACCGACCGCAGCGGCGATTTCGGCGACCACCGGAGCGCCACCTGTTTCGCCGAACGTCCGATAGATACGAGTCCGGACGGCCCAGTCGAAATCCGTCGGAGCGTCCTCACCTTGGGTGTGGACGTCGGTCGTGTCGTCGTCCCTCATCGGGCCGCTCCGTAGCGCCGAAGAATCTCGAGAACCTCGGCGATGGGGAGGGCCTCGATCGTGCGGCCGTTGCTCGTGACGGTCTCCGCCTTCAGGAGAGAGTTGTAGATGGCCTCTTCTGTCGCTTCGACCGTCGCTTCGAAGAGTGCGCTCACGCTGTTGTTGGACAGATCATCGACGCTGTGCACGCCGCCCGTCGTGGAGCGGCGAACCCCGTTGGCGGTGGAGAATGCGATCACGTAGTCACCTGATCCGTTGCTCGCATAGGAACCGGTTCGAGCCAGCCCCATGATCGCACGGCGGGCCACACGTTCCAGGTTTCGTTCCGAGAGCGGGGCGTCGGTGGCTACCACCATCATGATGGACCCCCACTCCTGCACATCCGATTCGGGTTCGTAACTCTCGTCGCGATTTACCTGATCTGAGAACGCGTACTGGCCGAGCTCGATCCCTACCGGGGCCCCGTTCATCTGAAGGATGCCCCCGAAATTCGACTGCACGAGGACGCCCACAGAATAGCCTCCGAGGCTCGTCGGCAGGACACGACTGCTCGTGCCGATCCCGCCTTTCCAGCCGAACGCCACCGTACCAGCGCCGGCGCCGATCGCACCCTCCGCGACGGGACCCGTCGTTGCGCTTTCGAGCGCCGCTACCACGTGAGCCGCTTCGATCGGCCGGGCTCGGATATCGTTGAGTCCGCCGTCGTTCGTTTCCCCCACGACCGCGTTGAGGGATCGGACCTCCTCCATACCGTCGCGGTCGAGCATCCACTCGGCCATCGCGTCCGCCGCCTTCCATACGCACAGGGTGCACGTCAGGAGGATGGGGGTCTCCAGTTCGCCAAGCTCCTGGACCTGGGTCATGCCGAGCAGTTTGCCGAATCCGTTGGCCACGTGGATCGCGGCGGGTACACGAGACAGGTACGGATTGCCACCGTGCGGCAGGATCGCAGTCACTCCAGTGCGAATGTTCGGGGCCTGGATGACGGTGGCATGCCCCACGCGCACACCGGCGACATCCGTGATCGCGTTGTGCGGTCCCGGCTCGAACACGCCGACGAACACGCCGAGGTCACGTGCGCGTGGTCGATCGGGTTGTTGAGTGGTCGCCGTGACGGGAAGGGCCAGGGCCATCGTGAACAGCAAGAAGCGAAACACGGCGTACCTCCTACATCACAAACGAATGGTGTCGAATAGCATGAGGGCCAGCAGGAACGGATGATAGAGGAGGGAGGCGAAGAAGACCCGACGGGCACTGGCCTCCGTCATCTCTCGTGCTGCGGCGATCGCGGTCGACAGGAAACCGAGCCCGAGTACGCTGGCCCCGATCAGATACGTGACACCGGTCAGCCCCAGCCCGAACGGAGCCCAACTGATGGGGAGGAGAAGCCCGGTCGCGGCCATCATCTGGAGCCCGATCGACCGAGCACCGCCGCTCGGGATCAGCTTGAAGCCGACCCGGGCGTAGTCCTCACGAAGCATCCACGCGAGCCCGAGCACATGGGGGAGTTGCCACAGGTAGCCGATCGCAAACATGGCCAGCCCACCTCGATCAATGGTGCCCGTCGCGGCCGTCCAGCCAATGAGCATGGGCAGGGCGCCGGGCACCGCGCCCGCCAGCGTGGCCACGTACGAACGGCTCTTGAGCGGTGTGTAGACCGCGTGGTACATGAGCGCGCTTGCAGCCGTGATCAGCGCGGGTAGCGCGCCCACGGCGAGCGCCACGTACAAGAGCCCGCTCATGAGGAGCGCACTGCCGAATGCGAGCGCCTCCATTGGCGTCACGCGCTCGGTCGGGATCGGCCGGCCGCGCGTCCGGTGCATGATCGCGTCGGCCTCGCGCTCGACGTATTGGTTGAGCGTGAGGGCGCCCGCCGTGGCGAGTCCCGTGCCCACCATGGTGTTCAGCGCGAGGGCGAGTGCCAGGTCGCCTCGGGCCCCGACGAAGGCGCTGACGCCGGCCGTCACCATGACATAGCCGGCGATTCCCGGTTTGGTCAGCTCATAGTAGGCGCGCGCCCGCGAGCGGTCCGGGCCGTCGGTCTGGACGTCGTCTTCCATGCGGCTAGGCGGCCACCTTGAGGATAGAAGCGCCGGCGGCCAGGAAGCGGCCGCCGGCGCTCAAGAACACCGAAAGGTACCGACGCCTACTCGCTCCGCAACGCCCGAACGGGGTCGACTCGGGAGGCGCGCCGAGCCGGTAGATAGGTCGCCACTGCGGCGACGACTCCCAGCAGTAGGGGTGCGGTCAGAATCGCCAGCGGGTCGAGGGCTCCGGCGCCGAAAAGGAACCGCTGTACGACCTGCCCGAGCCCGAGCGATGCCACGATCCCTACGGCCGCTCCGACGCCGACGATCACCAATCCGCTCTTCAGCACCATGTTGACCACCTCCTGCCGCTCCGCTCCGAGCGCGAGGCGGATCCCCATCTCACGGGTCCGCCGAGAGACACCATAGCTGACCATTCCGTAGAGCCCCATGCATGCGAGGAGCAGCGCGAGAACTCCGACTATGGAGAGCATCGCGGCCGCCATCCGCGGCAAGAAGTAGATGTAGCCGAGGTGATCGTCCATCGTCCCCACTTCGGTGAGGAAGACCTCCGGATCGATCGCACGGGCCTCGTTGCGAATGAGAGCCGCGAGCTCACCCGGCGGGGCGTTGCCCCGCGCGGTCACGAAAAACGCCGCGAATGAGAGCCCCTGGAAGTACGGACGATACATATACGGTCTCGGGCTCTCGCCGAGGCTCCAGATGTTCACGTTACCGGCAACGCCCACTACCGTGAGCGCGTCGGAACCGTCGGGCTCTCGGAGCAGTGTTCTGCCGATAGCGCTCTCGCCCGGCCAGTACAGGTCCGCCGCGGCCTTGCTCAGGATGGCCACGGGCGCGGAGCCGTCCCGGTCGGTATCCGTGAAGGCTCGCCCCTCGAGGATCGGAATGCCCATCGTCTCGAAGTAGCCAGGAGTGATCGTCGCCATCTCGAGCACATGACGACTCTGATCGGCGGGGGGCTCCACGCCCGGAATGTCGAAGGCGGTGTTGATGACGCCCAGGTCGAGGGGCATGCGAGCGGTGATGCCGAAGTCAGTGACGGTCGAGTGACTCTCCAGGCGCCTGCCGAGCTCCTCGACGAAGGCGATGCGTTGATCGAGCGAATACTCGTTCGCTTCCGTCTCGATCTTTACGACCGCCGCCTCGCGCGTCGCGAAGCCGACGTCCATGTCGGAGGCTGCCTGGAGGGAGCGCACGAAGATCACGGCCCCGAACAAGAGGACCGTGGACAACGCCATCTGTCCCGCGACGAGTAGGCCCCGCGCCCCGACCTTTCTCTTGCCCCCGCTGGACCCTGCCTCGTCCCGAAGCGTCGCAGCCACCGGTGCGCGGGTCGCCTCGAGCGCCGGTGTGAGTCCGAACAGAACCGCAGCCACGATTGCCGATCCAGCGGTGAACAGGAGGAGCGGCAGGCTCAGTCCCACCTCCAGTTCCAATGGAATCGGGACGGGCAGCTCGATGGAAACGATCGCCCTCATGGCCAGCTGCCCGAGCACCAGGCCGAGCATCGCGCCGAGTCCAGAGAGGACGAGCGACTCCACAAGCAGTTGGCGGACGATCGCTGTTCTGCCCGCGCCCATGGCGACACGGACCGCCATCTCCTTTCTGCGGTCCGAAGCGCGACTGAGAAGAAAGCCCGCCAGATTGACGCACGCGACTAGGAGCACCAGCCCAACCGCCGCGAAGAGCAGGAGGGCCATTTGTGTGAGGATCCCGTCGAAGGTCGGGTGGAGCTTCACATCGGCGAGCGACACCGCGACCAGAGCGAAGTAGCCTCGGTAGTTCTCGATCTCGGTCCGTCGCCGCTCGGCTTCGCGAGTCGCGATGGTCTCCACCGCTGCGATCGCCTGGCCGGGCTCGACCCCGGCGCGCAGGCGGCCTGTGATCGTGAGGTCACCATTGCCCATTTTTGACGGGCTCAGGTGCGGGAACATCTGGAAGGGCACCCAGAAATCGGTTCCGATGCCAGGCGCCAGTCGCCCCTTGAAGGTCTCCGGCGCGATGCCGATGACGGTGTAGGGGCGGCCGTTCATGCGGATCTCACTTCCGACGATCGACGGATCGGCCCCGTATCGAGTCTGCCAGTAATGGTTGCCGAGCACCAAAACCGGATGTGTGCCTTCCGTCGCGTCTTCTTCGGGAAGGAAGGTGCGGCCGATGGACGTTCGCACACCCATCACGTCGAAGTAGTTGCCGGAGACCATCTCTCCGAGCACGAGTTCCGCATCCCCGGATGGAGCCTCGACCCGCGCCGTGATCAGGCTGTGTTGCGCCACGCTCTCGAAGACGTCGCCGGTGCCATCTTCGACAATCTCGAAGGTCCGGTACCCGCTGTAGAAATACTCGCCCGCACGCGTCAGTGTGTAGATGTCGACGATGCGCTCGGGATCATCGACGCCCCAATCCTGAAACAGAATCGCGTCCACCAGCGAAAAAATCGCGGTGTTCGGACCGATGCCGAGACCGAGGGAGAGGACCGCGACCGCGGTGAACGCGGGAGCCTTCGACAACGTCCGGACGGCGAACTTCAGATCGGCGAGAATAGCACTCACAGCTCCATCTCCTCTTCCCGCGCGCGGTGACGCTCCGGGGGGTAGGTGCATTCCGCGCGACTCCCGAACGAGTCGCGAGATGCTGGGTGACAGGACGTCTTTCCAATACGCGCGCCGCGCCCCCGCTGCGTCGCTTCCGACATCACGTTGGAAGCGCTCTTCGAGGTCGCCGGCGAACACGTCGTACAGGTTTCCGGGCAACCGAACGTGGAGCAGGGCACGGGCAAGAAGCGGGGGGCGGCGGGAAGGATGGCTCAACGTTTCGCCGGTTCCGGAAGCCCTTCCCACAGGCGCTCCATCGTCTCGCGGGCGGCGAGCACGCCGGCAGTGCCCGCAGGCAGAATCTCGAAGAAGCGCTTGGCCTTGCCGCCACGAATCGGCGTTGGACTCGCGATGCGTGAGCGGAGTAGGCCTTTCTTCTCGAGCCGCACCAAGGTGATGTAGACCGCTCCCTGTGCGACCGGTCTCCCCGAGCGAGCCTCGAGTTCGTCGCGGACCGAAGCCCCATACGCGGCATCGCCGAGCCGCCACACTGCCAGGAGAACCTGCTGCTCGAAGTCGCTGGGTATTCCGGGTGCCATGATGGGGATTCTCAGAGTCCGGGTGTGATGATCAGATAATACATACGGTGTAGGTAATTATAAGGATTCACACAGTACGCAACCCAATCGGAAACACCCTGCGGCACGAACCAGTAGTATGAGTACGCGAGGCGAGGATGATTCCAGATCACGATTTCAACACGACCGACCGGCGCCACCGCGAACGACGGATATGGCGCAACGGGCTCCTCATATCTGCGATCATTCATCTGCTTCTCTTCTTCGCCTGGCGGGGTAATGTCATCCCCTTGTCTCCCTTTGCCGCTGCGGGGCCGCAGGCCGGTGACAACCGGGCGGCCGCCGGATCGCTGCAGGCCTTGAACGTCCGCACCCCGCCGCCGGTGCCGATCGTGCCGCCCCCGGTACCCATCGCCGTAGAGGTCGCCGTGGAGCCTGTCGACTTCGAGCAGGAGGTCGAATACGACCCTGCCTCGGTTCTCGGTGAGGAACCGGGCTTGCTGGAGGGGCCAGGACTGGCAGACGGCCCCGGTGAGGGGGACGGAGGGAACGCGGCTGAGGGCCTCTTCCGTCTTGAGCCGGCCTCACCGCATGGGCTAATCATCCCGCCCAGCAACAGCAGCCTGCGAAACACAGAGGTTCAGGTGTGGGTCTTCGTGGATGAGCGCGGTCGCGTGGTTTCGGACTCCACGCGACTCGCGCCGCCGACCCGCGACGGAGGCTACAACCGCCGGCTCATTCGTGAGGCCTCGGAGTGGGTCTTTCGCCCTGCGACCCAAGACGGCAAGGCGATCGCTTCCTGGTTCGCCTACAAGCTCAGCATGTAGCGCGCGGTCACTCCGATCGTAGCGCGCGAGACGGATCGACGCTCGCGGCGCGGCGGGCGGGAATCCATCCGGCGACTGTCGATACAGCAACTAATGACACCGCGACACTCGCGTACGTCAGGGGGTCGGTCGCACTGACGCCGTAGAGGAGCGACGACATGAAGGAGCTCGTTGCCCACGCGGCGACGAGTCCGATGCCGACGCCTGCTGTGGAGAGGACCAGACCCTGTCGCACGATCATGGTCCGGACGGAGGGTGCAGTGGCCCCCGAGCGCCATCCGTACGCCGATCTCACGAGTACGTTGCGAGACCAGGTAGGAAATGACCCCGTAGATGCCGACGAGACCGAGCAACAACGCAATTCCGGACGCCGTTCCCAGCAAGACCATCGTGAACGAGACGCGAGACGTCGCGTCACCCACGACCTGTTCCATCGTGCGTGGGTTCGAGACGGGAATGCGGGGATGCAGCGCCTGAACTTCCCTTCTCAGAACCGACACAAAGGACAACGGATCGCCCTCGATCTTCAGAACCGCCACCATGCTGCGTGTCGGCTGCGGAGCTTCGGCCGGCCCCACGGTCGCCGGCCAGTAGACGACCTCGTCGGCGGCCTGCTCGAGGCTCGAATAGTGAACGTCGGCGATCACGCCTACGATCTCATACCAACCTTCGTCCCCGTCGCCGAGCCGCATGCGGCGCCCGAGCGCACTCTGTTCGGGCCACCAGTGGTTCGCGAACGATTCGGATACGACGGTCGAGCGCGCCCCCTCGGCTCCGTCGCCCCTCTGGAAGGTGCGTCCTTCCCGCAGGTCGATGCCCATCGCCTCGAAGTATCCTGCCTCGACCTGATTGTGGCTCGCGAAGACGGGTAGTTCCTCAGGGCCACGAGGGTGGTCCTCGACCTCGACGTTGAAGAATCCAAGACCGTTCGTGAGCGGTAACCCCTGCGCGAAGCCGACCGACTGAACCCCGCTGAGCTGGGACAGCCTGTCCTGAAGTTGGCGATAGAAACCGGCGGTCTCTTCCCAGCCCGAGATCTCCCCCGTCGGGACCGTGATCTGCGCCGTCATGACCTGCGCAGCATCGAATCCAGGGTCCACCGCGCGCAACGCCTGGAAGCTGCGGAACATGAGTCCCGATCCCACGAGAAGCACCAACGCGAGCGCCATCTGGACGATGACGAGAGTGTTCCTCAATCGATGGTGCCGGTGGCTCCCCGTCGACCCCCGCGACGTTCCCTCTCGGAGCTGACCGGCCAAATCACGGGCTCCGTAGCGCAGCAGTGGAAAGAAACCGAAGAAGAGGGCACACCCCGCTGCGAGCGCGAACGTGAAGCCCATGACTCTGAGGTCGAGTCCGATCTCCGCGACGCGAGGGAGATCCGCGGGAACCATGTTGAGCGAGGCACGCACCGCTGCCGCTGCGATCCCGATACCGAGCGCCGTGCCAGCGGCCACCAAAGCCACACTCTCACTCATGAATGACCGGAGCACGTGCGCCCGACGCGCGCCCACCGCGATCCGCAGCGCAAGCTCGCGCTGGCGACCCTCTGCGCGCACGAGGAGGAGGTTGGCGACATTCGCACATGCGATCAGCAGCACGAATCCGACCGTCCCCAGCAGGATCCAAAGTGTCGCCTGGACATCGCCGACGACTGCTTCCTTGAGCGGTCGCACAAATGGCGTGAGTCCGACTTCCCTGAGAAATCCCACCTCCCCGGACTCGGGGAACGTCTCTCCGAGGCGCGCGATCAACCCTCTCAGCTCGGTGTCGACACTCTGCACGCTCGAGCCCGTCTCGAGTCTCGCGATACCCCCTGCTCCGAACGATGCGAGCGGTGCTCGGGCAGGGTCGACGGGCAGGGGTAGCCAAAGCCGTGCGTCGCGCGTGGGGTACCCGAAGTCGGGAGGCATCACGCCGACGATGCGCCGAAGGGTGCCGTTGATGTCCAGCGAGGTGCCTACCGCGGAGGGATCGCGCCCGAAGGCGCTCTGCCAGAGTCCGTCACTGAGAATCACCACCTGCTCCGCTTCGGGGGCGCCCTCGTCCACCGTGAACCCGCGCCCCACCGCCGGCTCCACCCGCAATAGTCTGAAGAAGCCCGGCGTAACGGCCTGAACGGGAATCCTCTCGGGTTCGCCGTTCGACATCAGGTTCACGCTGGCCGATGTGTGCATCGCGATTTCTGCCAGCGATGTCGCCTGTTGGCGGTACAGCACGTACAGGCCCAGCGACATCGGGAGTTCGTCTTGTCCGTCGCGGCCCCGGTGTTCGAGCGAGACCAATTGGTCGGCCTCTTCGAAGGGAAGCGGTGATAGCAGCACGCCGTCCACGAGCGTGAACACGGCCGTGTTCGCCCCGATGCCGAGCGCCAGTGTCAGAACCGTGATGGCCGTGAAGGTCGGATACCGCATCAGGCCTCGCACCGCGAAGCGCAGGTCGTTGAAGAGCCCCGTCATCGTCATCGTCTGCTTCCTCTCCCAAAGGGCGTCGATTACACAGGTGAAGATCCTTGCATGGAGGCGAAGTATCGGGAACGCAGAGGGGGACCCAGAGGCGCTCATCCGCTTCCAGGCGTAGGCAACCTCCCCTTCCCACTCACTCCGCCACCCTTTGCGGCGTTCGATCGGGACGAGCGTCGACGCCCACACGATCCATCGGGTGCCCGGAGTCACTTCAGGCGACTTCCGGTCGCGCCGGGAAGAGACGTGGCAGAGCAGGAAAGCGCGCTTCGACTTCCTTGAGCGACTCCTCTCCGACCACCGTCAGGGCGTAGTATCGGCGCTGCGGGCGCTGCTCCCCTTTCGCGATCGATTCGTCTTCCCAGTGCCCGTCGAGCACCCCGTGCCGCTCGAGTCGACGGAGAATCGGATATACCGTTCCGTCCGGAAGCCCGGTTGCATCCATGATGTCGAAGCCATATTTGTGCCCATTGCCGATGGCCAGAAGGACCGCCCCGGTCGGATACGTCAGGCTGAAGAGTCGCCCCATGAGGCCTCCATATAGAATCCTAGGTAGGGTACGATAGTATGATGAACATGTGCACGGAATCGTTGCCTCTCGGCCGGAAGACGACTCGGTGATCGAGGTGCGATTGGGGCGGGACGTCGGGGGTGCCGAGCGCATCGAACCCGTAGCCGCGCGCCTTGGGGTCCAGGTCGACTGGGGTTCATCCGACGCGCCCGTGACGACGATCGACGGGATAGCGGTGGCGCCCGACGCTCCCGAATGGGCCATCGAGGCGTTGACGCTCCGCGCTCTTCGGCCCCGGCACATCCTCTTTCTTTGCGTCGCGAACTCCGCGCGAAGCCAGCTCGCCGAAGGGATCGCGCGGCATCTTGCCCAAGGAACGGTGGAGATCTCGTCCGCAGGGTCGGCCCCGACGTCGGTTCGACCTCAGGCGGTGACCGTCATGGGTGAGATCGGTCTGGATATCTCCGGTCAGACGTCGATGGGTCTCGATGACGTGCACGGGACCGTTGACGCCGTGATCACGCTCTGTGCGGAGGAAGTCTGCCCGGTTTGGCTCCATTCCGCGTGGCGGCTGCACTGGGGCCTCCCTGACCCCGCTGCGGTCGAGGGATCCGAGAACGAGCAGTTGGAAGCGTTCCGTACGGTGCGAGAAGAACTGCTGATGCGGCTCGGCGTCCTCCTCGGAGACCAGCCTGGCAGGTGAGTGGTTGGTTGGGATTGAACCCACTCCTCCTGTAGCTTCCTTCCCATGACGCAGCCCGCCCGCCCCATGAAGCGCATTCTGTGGGTCGACGACGAGATCGACCTACTGAGGCCTCACCTCCTCTTCCTGCAGGCCAGGGGATATCACGTCGACGCCATCTCCAACGGCGATGACGCTCTCGAGCTCATGCGGCGGGCGCCCTACGATCTCGTGCTCCTCGACGAGCAGATGCCAGGCCGACGAGGACTCGAGGTCCTCGAGGTCATGCGGCGCGCCGATCCTCATCAACGGGTCGTCATGGTGACGAAGTCGGAGGAGGATCACACCATGACCGAAGCGATCGGGCGCCGAGTTCAGGACTACCTCGTGAAGCCAACGAGCCCGAGGCAGGTCCTTTCCGTCGTGACGCGGATCCTCGAGGGGTCGTCAATTCGCCAGCAACGAGCCGCCCAGGACTTTGCCGCCCGTTTCAGTGAGCTGTCGCGCCTCGCGAGCGATGCATCGACGGCAGACGAGTTCGCGGTGGTCTACACGGAACTCGTCGACTGGCAGCTCCTTCTTCGCCAGGCCGGTGAGGATGGGCTCCTGGACACGGTGAATGCCATGGTCGTCGACCTCCGACGACTCTTCGGAGTCTTCGTGGTCCGAGAGTATCCGAAATGGATGAGGGACTCGGAGGACCGGCCCCGCCTCTCGGTGGATCTCGTTCGGGACTTCCTGGTTCCGCGCCTCGGCACGGATCCCGTGTACTTCGTAGTGCTCGACTGTATGAGACTCGACCAGTGGCGGGCGATGACCCCGCTCCTCGCCGAGTTCTTCGAGATCGAGGAGACGTACCACTACTCCATTCTTCCGACCGCGACCCCCTACGCGCGCAACGCGATCTTCAGCGGGCAATACCCGGACGAAATCGCCCGCGCGCGGCCAGAGTGGTGGGACGCGTCGGACGACGAGGGGAGTTTGAACGCGTTCGAGGACGAACTCCTCGCCGAGCAGCTGAAGCGGCTCACCGGGCGCGACGTGCCCGTCCACTACGAGAAGATCTTCTCCGACCGGCAGGGGGAGAAGGTTCGAGGACGTGTGAATTCCGCATTGAAGACGCCGGGCGCGGTCATCGCGATGGTCTTCAATTTCGTGGATCTGATGACGCACGGACGCTCCGAGTCCCCCATCCTCATGGAGGTCGCTCGCGATGAGGCCGCGTTGCGCGATCTCACGCTCGCCTGGTTCGAGCGATCAACGGCATTCGATGTTCTGCGGGCAGCGGCCCGACAGGGTCACAAGGTGATCCTGACGACCGACCATGGATCGATTCTGTGCCAACATCCGTCGACGGTCTTCGCGCGACGCGACGCGACGAGCAATCTCCGCTACAAGTTCGGCCAAGACTTGAGGGCTGAGGTCGTATCCACGGCTTTCGCTACTCGCGATGAGGCAGATCTGCGGCTGCCGTCGGGGCGTCTCGGCATGTCGTACCTCATTGCGCTGGACGACTTCTTCTTCGTCTACCCGACGAAGTTGCGAGAGTATCAGGCGCGGTATCGGAACTCCTTTCTGCACGGAGGGATCAGTCCCGAAGAGATGATCGTTCCCGTGGCGAGTCTGACGCCGAGGGGCTAGCAGCGGGTGGCTCCCTACACGCGGGTCCTTCGATACCTGAGGCCCTACAACTCGTCGGTCCTCCTCGCGGTCGCCGCCGCCGCGGCATACGCCGTGCTCGATGCCTCGGCGTATATTCTGCTGATACCATTTGTGGAGACTTTGTTCGTGAGTGGGGGTGCCGCTTCGCAGGCGAGCGGTACCGCCATGGCGAGGCTGCTGGACTGGACCGTCTACCGGTGGGCCGACCCCTCCAGTGACCCCCTGGCGGCGATCGGCATCGTCATTGCAATGCTGATGATGGTTCTGCTCCTCAAGAACATGTTCGCCTTTGCCCGCGCCTACCTTCTCGCGCGTGCCGAACAGGGCGTCAGCCGAGACCTGCGCCAGGCGGTGTATGATCATCTCCTCGGACTGGACCTCGCTTTCTTCGGGCGCGTTCGCACCGGCCAGATCGTGAGTCGGCTCACCACCGAGGTCGATCAAGTCCGACTCTTCGTTACGCGCGAACTGTCGCGCCTCGTGTCGGCCTCACTGGAGTTCATGGTCGCACTGGGCGCCATGTTGCTCATCTCTTGGAAGCTGACGGTGGCCGCATTGGTTGTGGTCCCTTCCGCGATGGGTCTGTGGGGGCCGTTCGTGAGGATGCTGCGTCGCGGCGACCGACGAGTGCTTCACCTCGGTGGAGAGGTCAATGCGCACCTTCTCGAAACGGTCACGGGAATGCGGCTCGTGAAGTCGGAGTCGGCCGAGGACCGCGAGCGTCAACGGTTTAGCGAGCTGACGGGTGCCTATCTCCAGCAATTTCTCCGGACCGAGTTGGCGCGGGGATTGGCCGCTCCGATGACCGAAATGCTCGCGGCGGCGGGGACAGCGATCCTTCTCTGGTACGGTGCCCGCCTTGTCGTAGGTGGTGAGATCACCGGGGCTCAGTTCGTTGGCTTCCTCGGCCTGTCGCTCAAGATGTATCAGCCGGTGAAGAGCCTCGCGAAGTTCCCCGCGACGGCACAGCCAGGGCTCGTCGCGGCGGAGCGGGTCTTCGAGTTCCTCGACGCGCCGGTGGAGGTGGAGGATCGACCCGATGCGGCGCCGATGGAGCACTTCCTCACCGACATCGCATTCGACCGAGTGTCCTTCGCGTACGAGGACGATCACCCTGTTCTCCAGGACGTCTCGTTCGTCGTGCCGAAAGGCAAGGTTCTGGCCATCGTGGGCCCGAGCGGCGCGGGCAAGAGCACCGTAGTCGACCTCTTGAGTCGCTTCTTCGACGCCTATTCCGGAGCCATCCGCATCGATGGTCGGGATATTCGGGAGGTGAGGGTCGGAGACCTCCGGCGCCACCTGGGCATCGTCTCGCAGGAGACCGTGCTCTTCCACGATACGGTCCGGGCCAACATCGCCTACGGACGTCCGGACGCCGGTCTCCCGGAGATCGAAGCGGCGGCACGGGCTGCTAATGCGGACGACTTCATCTCACGAATGCCGCAGGGCTACGATACCGTCGTCGGCGAGCGAGGGGTCGAACTCTCGGGGGGGCAGCGTCAGCGGATCGCCATTGCCCGAGTGCTCTTGCGCGACCCGCCGATTCTCGTATTCGACGAGGCCACGAGTGCACTCGACACCGAGTCGGAGCGGTTGATTCAAGAGGCAGTTGAGAAGGCCCTCGAGGGCCGGACCGTTCTGGTTGTCGCGCACCGGCTTTCGACGATCCAACACGCGCATGAGATCATCGTCCTGGATGATGGTCGTGTCGTCGAGAGAGGCGATCACAAAGCGCTACTGGAAAAGGGAGGCCGGTACGCGCGTCTCCACGCGGTACAGATTGACGCTGCCTCGAGCCACCCATGAGCGGCGAGGCGGCTTCTTCGTGGAGGCATTGGCTGGAGTATTGGGCGTATCGGGCCACGAGGGCGAAGTGGTCGGTGCTGCCGGAGCGATCCGCCCTATACCTTGGCGGCCTCCTAGGGCGGTTCGCCGGGAGTGTTCTGCGAATCCGCCGTCGGGAGGTCGACCGACATCTCTCGCTCGCCTTTCCAGAGCAGTCGGTGGCCTGGCGACGTTCGGTCGCTCGGCGCAGCTACCACCACCTCGGCCGGGAGGCGGCCCTGTTCTTTCGCATGGGAGGGTGGTCGAGAGAAGAGGTTCTGGAGCGCGTGAGTTTCGCCGGGTTCGAGGAGGTTCGGGCCTGCGCCGAACAGGAGACGGGGGTGGTGCTGCTGACGGGGCATCTCGGCAACTGGGAGATGGCCGGCGCGGGGATCGCCGCGATGGGTTTCGAGCTCGACGTCGTGGGCAAGGGCATGGCGAATCGACGGTTCGAACGAGATCTCATCGCGATGCGCGAGCGACTTGGCATGCGAGTCATCTCCTTCGACGACGCGCCGACGGGTGTGCTCCGTGCACTCGGACGAGGGCGGGTCGTAGCGCTACTGGGTGATCAGAACGCTCATCGCCACGGGATCTTTCTACCCTTCTTCGGCCGGCCGGCGGCGACGGCCCGAGGCCCCGCACTGTTCGCGGTCCGGACCGGCGCCCCGGTGTTCGTCGGCTTCAACGTTCGCGCGCCGGGTGAGGTGCACCACTACGTGCTCGAGGCGGAACGACTCGACTACGAAGTAACGGATGACCTCGATCGTGACGTCCAGAGCCTCATGCTCGCCTACAACCGGAGGCTCGAAGAGGCGATTCGTCAGGCTCCCGAGCAGTATTTTTGGCAGCATCGGCGGTGGAAGACGCGGCCTCCAGAGGAACAGGCTCCGCTCCGCTAGGTTACTACCCCTCGGTCGGTGACGTGGCGACGCGCACCGACCTCCGTACGTTCGCTCAAACCGAAATGAGCCGTGATCTACGTCTGCATTCCGACCCATAACGAGGCCTCGACGATCGGCGTCCTTCTTTGGAAGACGCGGAACGTCTTGGGCGAATTCGGGTGTGACTACCGCCTGGTCGTCTATGACGATGCCTCGGACGACGACACGGCCGAGGTGCTCCAGCGGTACCGTCGGTCACTTCCGTTGACGATTCTCCGTTCCGAGAAGCGTATCGGCTACGGCCGCTCCGTCGAGAAGCTACTGCGGCACGTGAAGGACGAGGCTTCCTATCCGAAGCGCGATTGTGCGGTCGTGATGCAGGGTGATTTCAGCGAGTCGCCCGATGATGTCGTGCAACTCGTGCGAATATTCGAAGGTGGGGCGGACATCGTCGCGTGTGAGCGGTCGGACGAAGGTCCGGAGTCGCCCCGGGGGGTCAGGATGGTACGATGGGCCGCAGGTACGTTTCTGCGCCGCGTGATCGCCGGCGCACCGGTCTCGGATCCGTTGGCAGGTCTTCGCGCTTACCGCGTGATCGTCCTCAAGAAAGCGCTACGCGACCGCAATGAGGAGGATCGACTCATCCACTCCGATGGTTGGGCCGCGAACGTCGAGTTGCTCGCTCGACTCGCTCCGCACGCACGGCGGATCGCCGAGGCGCCCCATACTCCGCGCCGGGATCTCCAGACGCGCCCGTCCCGGTTCCGTCCGTGGACCACGTTGATGGCCCTGGCTCGACTGCCCGGCTCACTCTGGTCGTCGCCAGCTGGACCGGAGGCCGCGTGAGACCCGCGTCGCCGTTCGTCTTGCTCGCGGTGCTCGCGGCATCCGTTCCGTTGAGTGCCCAACAAGGCCCCGAACCCGAGTTGCAGGATCCACTCGCGCCGGTTGCGGTGCCCGTCCTCTACACGGCGGAGTCGGTTCCGGTGGACCCGTTTGCGGCGAGAGCGCCATTCGGGCCAGGGGAGCACCTCGTGTACAAGGTCAAGGTTGGGGTGTTCGGAGTCGGCGAGGGCTACATGAGCGTGGTCGGGGTCGAGGATGTCCGAGGGAATCCCGCGTATCGCGTCGAGATGGGAATCCACGGGGGTTGGGGTCCTGCCACGGTGGACGATACGTACCAGACCTGGTTCGACGTCTCGACGCTGCAGAGCTGGCGGTTCATCCAGGATATTGACGACGTCGGCTATCAGAGCTACCGGCACTTCGAGTTCTTTCCCGAGCGCATGAGATGGGAGCGCCAGGACAACGACGAGGCCGGTGATCTCGGGTCGGCTTTGCCGCTCGACGACATCGCCTTCATCTACTTCATTCGAACGCTGCCCCTCGAAGTGGGGAAGTCTTACACGTTCAGTCGCTACTTCAAGGGCACCGGTAATCCGGTCGTAGTCCATGTTCTGCGGAAGGATCAGCGTGAGACGGAGGGCGTTGTGTACAACACGATCGTCGTGTCCCCCGAGATCCAAACCCGCGGGCTTTTCTCGAAGGGCGGAAAGGCCGAGATCCATTTTTCGGACGACGAACGCCGACTCCCCGTGTATGTGAAGTCGGACATTCCGAACTTTCCGGGATCCCTTACGCTTCACCTCCGTTCCGTTGAGGAGGGATTTCCGTTGAACGCGGATTCGCGAACGAGGGCGCTGGAAGCTCGGATCGCGCGAGAGGAAGCAGCCCCACCGGGTCGGTGAAACGGCTCCGCCTGAGAGCGGGCTGGCTGATCGTCATCCCGTTTCTGTTGTGGTCGACCCCTTCGGCGGTGGTCGTGTTCGTGGGTGTCGTGTTCGTTGCCTGCGGCCTCGTCGTCCGTGGGTGGTCCGCCGGTACGATCCGGAAAGACGAAGAGCTGGCCACATCGGGGCCCTATTCGTTCACGCGCAATCCGCTCTATGTCGGGAGCTTCCTGATCGGCATGGGCGTGGCGATCGCTGGCGGACAATGGATCTGGCCCCTGGCCTTCTTGTCCTTCTATGGGGCGGTCTATCCTTCCGCCATGCTTGCCGAAGCGCAGCGCCTGTCGCAGCTATTTCCCCATCACTACGCGGTGTACGCACGTGCGGTCCCAGGCTTCATCCCCAGGCTGACACCCTACCGGAGTTCGGAAGTCGCGGCGGGTCCAGCCGGCTTCCGATGGAGCCAGTTCCGACGGAATCGTGAATGGGAAGCTTCCCTCGGTGCGCTCGCCGTGTTCGGTCTACTCGCGGCGAAGGTCGTCTGGCTCTAGTTCGGCGCTAGGATCCCGGGCTCGTCCGCGACAACGCCAGGGTGGCAGCCGCGATGGAGTCGGCGAGGAACTGCTTGATCGCGGACTCTCGCGTGGACTCCTCCAGTCGGTGGAGTTCCTCGCCCGTCAGGACGGCCCCCGTCCAGCCTTCCGTGTGCCATGCCCCCGGCCCGGTTAGCGCCGGGAGCACCGCCGAATCCGGGTACGGCCACGGAGTCACATACCAATACCAACTCGCGTAACCACCGCCCATGGGCGCCATCCCGACACCGATCGTCGGGGGCGGGCTTCCACCGGAGTCGAGTGTGATGAGCGTCGCGATGTCGAAGTGGTGCGGCCAACACCGAACGTGTGAGGCGCTGTGAAGTGGAGTCACGTGCTGCTCGAGAATCCGGGCGGCCCCCGCGTAGAGAGAGGCGAGGGCACGAAAGTCCGCTAGTCGCTCGCCCGAGAATCGCGAGCCCCGCCCGGCGGCGTGTTCGGGCATGTCGTACTCGGGTCGCACGAGTTGGGGTGGTGCTCCTCCCATGTAGGAGGCCAGACCCAGGCTCAGCCACTCGTATCCTTCACTGAGCTTGGTGCCGAAGAGAGGGAGCGAACCCAGAGGGTCTGGCGTGCGGTCGATGAGGAGGAGCGTCAGATCGTCGGGGCGAAGGCCGACCCTGAAGGGATATGGTCCCGCAAAGGGAGCGCTCACGAAGGCCCGTCGGTCCTGGTCCCACGTCATGGCTCGGTGGCTGTCGTCGGCGCTGGGCTCGGCGAACGTGTGGCCCGCCGAGGCGAGAAGCTGAGCCGCCCAATGCAACTCGAGGGAGGCTTCGATGAGATCAGAGGGTGACATAACGCTCCATGGCCAGGGATACCTTTGCCAACACGTCGTCCACCCGAACCCGTTCCATGCCATCTCGATAGGTCGGCGAAATCGGGTACGGCTCTCCGGGATATTCGGCGTAGCCATCGACCACGAGATCCTCGAACGCTCGATACGGACCGGCACGCTTCGGATTCGTGTGCCCGTACAGACCGACCACGGGGGTGCCGAGTGCACGACCGATGTGCAGAGGGCCCGTATCCGGTGAAATCAGGAGCGCGCTCCCGTCGACAAGCCACATGAGTCTTCGCAGGTCATCGCCCAGCATGTCGATGACCTTCCCGGGGCAGCGACGGATGATCTCCTCGGCCATTTGGCGCTCCGTGTCGGACGGACCCCCGACGATCACCGGCTGAAGCCCGTGCACGCGGATCACGTGATCGAGTACATGCACGTAGCCTGCGACGCTCCAGTTCTTTTCGCGCTTGCTCGTACCCACTACGACGGCGCAGGCCTGTCGATCAAGGCTCCCGAAAAAGCCACGTTGGGCCGCTCGTTCCTCCGCCGAAAAATGGAGGTCCCAACTCACCGGCTCGGCGTCGACCCCGAGGTAGTCGAGGAACTCGAAATACTGGTCCTGGACGTGACGTTGCCCACCGGCCGGAATTCGATGGGTCGTAAACAACCACTGAGCGTCGCGGGCCCTGGCCCGATCGAAGCCCAACTTCATCGGCGCGGACAATAGCGCGGTGATCAGGCCGGCCTTGAAGTAGACCTGCAGGCCGAGAACGATGTCGAAACGCCTGCCTTTGATCTCGTGCATGAGGTCGTGAATGCCGCGCCAGCCATCCAGTCCGCGATGTCGGTGAAAGACCACGAATTCGTCGATCGCCGAGTGGTTCCGGACCATCTCGTGGGGAACGGGCTGAATTACCCACGTGATCCTGCACTCCGGCCAGGCGCGTTTCAGAGCGTTCGCGACGGGAAGCACGTGCACCGCGTCGCCGATCGCCGACAACATGACGATGCAGATCTCACGAGGGGGTGCTCCATCCCAACGGCGCGTCATGAGCCCGACACGCGTCGCGCCAACGCCGTTCGAATCTCGGAGTCCCTCAGGTGCTCTCCTGTCGGTGTTCCGACCTTGACGATCGAGCGGGTGAGGCGGGCTCGCATCCTCTCACTCGCCGAGTCCGACGACCTCCTCAAGATGCGCGCTCGATCGAGATCGACGACGAGCGCATCCTCGTTGGGGTCGTCGGGCAGCAGAATGTTGTGAGCGTTGAGATCGATGTGAAACACACCGGAATCGGAGAGTGTTCGAATGAGGGCGCCGGCCCGCGACATGGCGACTGCCCAGCCTCGTGTGCCGTCCTGCTCGAACAGTGTCGTGGCGAGGGTGCGAGCGTTGGACACGACCTCCGTCACGAGATCGGCTCGATAACATGCGCCGTCGAGGTAGACCGCTGCCGCGACCACCGCCGGAGTCCGAACGCCTCTCGATCGTGCCGCCTCGGAGGCGGCCAGTTCACGCCAGGGGCGCGGGTGCCCCAGACGCAGATATCGGTCGACCATGTGCATGGCCATCGCGCCGCCGCGGAAGTAGTGGCGCACGGCCCAGTGCTTTGCGCCGGAGGGTCCGAGCACAGGAGCCGGAACCGAGTACACTCGGCCCCGGCCGCGGAACTCCGACCGGGTCTCTACGGAAGCAGCCCATTCGTAGAGCGTCTTGTCCTCCCCGAACACGGACTCGAGCCAGCCGCGTGCTCCTGCCCATACCCGACCTCTCCTAGAGCCTCGACCGAACGACTCGAACCCCGACGGGACTCTCCCCGGGGAAAAAGGCGCGAGCTGGAGGCGCGGGGGCATCAGGCCTTGGCCAGGCCCTCCGGGGCCTCCGAGACTTCCGGGACCTCCATCAGGAAGATGCCCGGCCCCTCGAGCGTCGTTCCCTTTACCTTGATGCGGAACGAGTACTGGCCAGGATGCGGGAAGATCACGCCGTCCATGGGCATGATGAGCTGACTTCGCGCCGGCGGCTGATCCGGCGCCGGCCGGTGGACCTCGGTCTCTCCCTCCACGGTGAGGGAGATGTCACCCGCCTGGTCTTCGAGGTCGGCCTTGAAGATGTAACGACCGTGATCGGACCGCTCCCACTCGAGGACCAACACCAGAACGAGTCGATCCTGCTTCGCGGGAAATCCCGGCGCGGACAGATCGTGGTAGACGCCGTGAATATCGACCTTCCCGTCGCGTGTTGGGCGGGCGTCGTCGCAAACTGCGGAGAATCGGAGATGCATTCGTTCCCTTCTATCAGTCAGAAGTACGGAGGTTCATGATTCGTCGTGTTGCGCGGGATGTCCCCATCCGCCGCCACCGGGCGACCGGATGCTGACGATGTCACCGGCCAGGACAGAAAAGGTCGCTTTCCCGGCGAGGGGCGACTCTACCCCGTCTCGGATGAGGACGTTCTCTCCTCGAGCACCATCCTCGCCGCCTCGCGCTCCGGAGGGTCCGACGGTGCGTCGCTCGCTCAGGAGGGCCACACGTGCTGGCACCAGAATCTGGAGATCTCGCCTGAGGCCGTCACCTCCGCGGAACTGTCCCGCGCCGCCCGATCCCCGCCGGATCCCATACGCTGTGATCCGAAACGGATACGCGTGCTCAAGCGCTTCGATCGGCGTGTTGAGGGAGTTGGACATGTGTACGTGGACTCCACTGAGGCCATCTCCGGTCGGCCCCGCCCCCATCCCTCCGCCCACCGTTTCGTAGTAGGCGAACGCTTCTTCGCTTCGCGGGTCGATACCTCCCACGGTCGTGTTGTTCATCGTGCCCTGGGAAAGCGCTGGCATTAGATCGGGGAGCGCGCGACCGAAGGCCCTGAAGAGGACGTCGGTGATCCGCTGGCTCGTCTCGACGTTGCCGGCTGCGACCGACGCGGGAGGGGAGGCGTTGACGACGCTACGCGGCGGCAACTGCAGCTTGACCGAGGACATCGAGCCTCCACCCGCGGGAAGGGGCTCGCCCAACAGGGCTTCGACCACACAGCGGACCACATAACGAGTCGCGGAAGAGGTAATCGCGGCGACGGCGTTGACCCCGCCCGGGACCTGAGGCGACGTACCTTCGAAGTCGATCATGAGGTCGGAGCCTTTGAGGATCATCGTAGCCCGAATCGGGATCTGATCCGATCCGAATCCGTCATCTTCGATGAAGTCTTCCCCGACATAGACTCCGTCCGGAATCAGCGCCAGTCCGGCCGCGACGAGCCGATCGGCATAAGCGATCAGCTCGTCCATGGCAGCGAGAGTCTGCTCCGTACCTCGTCGCTCAGCGATCTCCAGGATCCGGGTGGCACCTGTGTGGAGAGCTGCCAGCTGGGCGTCCAAATCACCGGCGCGTTCGATCGGTGTCCGTACGTTGGCCAGGACCAACCGCCACAGATCGTCGTTGCGCACTCCGGCATTGAATAAGCGAACCGGAGGAATGCGGATGCCCTCTTCGAAGATCTCCCTGGCCAGAGGCATGGAGCCAGGAGTCGACCCGCCGACGTCGCTGTGATGGGCGCGCGAAGCAACGAAGCCTAGGAGTAGGCCGGCAGGGTCATAGACCGCCGAAATCAAGGTGATGTCCGGAAGGTGGGTGCCGCCCCGAAAGGGGTCGTTGAGGCAGGCAACGTCCCCTGGGGCAAGGACCCCGAGCTCGTCCAGGGCTGCCTCCACACTCATCGGCATGGCGCCGAGGTGGACCGGCATGTGGTCGCCGAGGGACACCGCCGCACCGCTGGGGTTGAAGAGCGCGCACGAGTAGTCCCGGCGCTCCTTGATGTTGGGTGAGAACGACGCCCGCTTCAGCGCCGCTCCCATTTCCTCCGCCAGCGCGGTGAAGAGATGGCGGAAAATCTCCAGCTCTACCGCGTTCGGACCCTTGGTCGGCGTCACGGACGCTCCAGTTCATCTGTACATGAAATGCCGTTAGCTTATACGGCTGAAGCTAAGATCACGACACGGCGCGCTGAAGGCGCGCCTTCAGCCAATACGTGAACGGAGGGTGATTTGTCCAAAGAGAAACTCCTTGATCGAGCCCGTGACGAACTGTTCAGTCATGTCCACCGCTGCGGGGTCCTTAAGGCAGCGGTGGAAGATCAGCGCCAATGGATGGATGAAACGATTGACTACATCGGGGAGCGTTTTCCCGATTTGACGGATCTGGACCTGCAGGGCCTTCACCAAATCGGCATCCGTTTTTGCAAGCCGGCCATCGCGCACGGAGCGCAAAGTTCGGCCAAGACTCTGGAGGATGCCCCGGTCGCCTGAGGCGAACCGGCGGTCGTCCGAGCAGTCGCGACGGAGCGGGAACCACGGGTTTCCGCTCCGTTCTTTTTGGGTAACCGGGCCAGCGTCGGCACCGGGTAGCGGAATCGCCCGGTCCCCGATATAATTGCGCCCACTTTTTTCTGGCTCTCCCAGCGTTCGGCCGACGGGCGCTCGCTGGATGGGGAGTGAGGCGACGTCATAGGGGGCAGGGACTTGGGCTACGTACTTCAGCTGGACGGCGATAAACAGCTGTTGAAACGATATTACGCTGGGCAGCAGATGGAATCTCCCAACGGAGGCTATCTCATGCTCTTGGGTGTGCGCTCGGGCGCCGACGGAGGCTCGGTAGGCATTTTCGAGTGCAGCGTGTCCTCGTTGCGGTACGAGATTGCGATTCCGAAGGCCACGAGGGCCGAACGCAAGAAGGTGAAGGAAGCTGTCGACGAAGGTGAGGAGCCGGAGTGCCCGCGGCACGGATATACCCACCGGCTGGTGCGGGCCGGCAAAGACCTCGTCTGCGGCAGCTGCGGTATCGCGTACGGGAAGGCGTAGGTCTCGGCGGCCGGAGCGCGGGGTAGGCCCATCGTGCCTGTGTTTTGGCCCATTTCAGGGTGATACGGCCCGATGGCGGGCATTAGGTTGTGACATCTACCCCCACTCGTCCGACCCGACCTAGGGTCGCAGAGGAGCTTACTACATGCCCGAAGGGTTCCTCAGTTCAGAGGAATACGACGAGCAGGCACACAAGCTCTACAATGACGGTGACTATGACGGGGCCCTCGAGATGCTCAAAGAGGGTTTGGCGCTCTATCCGAACGCCGTCGAGCTCTACGTCGGGCTAGGATACGCACGTCTCGCCCGGGAAGAGTTCGCCTGGGCCCGACACGCCTTCGAAAGTGCCGTGGTCCTGGACCCGGGCCACGAGGACGCCCTGGTGGGGTTGGGAGAGGCTCTGCTACGGTTCGGTGAGAGAGCCGAAGCCATGAGGCTTTTCGATCAAGTCGCGTCGATGGGCTTCGATGACGATATCGAACTCATGCTTACGATGGGACGCGCCCTGTACCGCGCGGCCATGTACGGCGAGTGCCGCGACATCTTCGCCAAGGCCGCGGCTGGGCGCCCGGACAGTGCAGAGGCCGCTGCCTCGCTTGGATACGCGCTCCACCGCCTGGGAGATGAAGTCGGCGCGGGACGACAAATTCGGAGGGCCCTGAGGCTCGACGCGGATCTTCACGAGGCACGGATCTACCTGGGTCACCTCTTGTACGACCGTGGCGACTGGGAGGGGGCGCTTCGTGAGCTGGAGCGTGTCCCACCGTTGGAGCATTGGGACGCGCTTGCCGTGTGGCGCCTCATGGAGTTGAAGAGGACGTTGTGGCACCTCGAGTCGGGTGACCCGCGTCTCGCACCTTGGGAGCAGAGGCTACGGGAGCTGGAGGACCTGGACGATCCGATCGATCGCCTCTTGGCCGAGGTCGAGTCTCGTATGGGATCGGGCGATCCCCGCCACTATTATGATCCGAGCCAGCTGGAGTTGTTCGAGCGGGCACAATCGGCGGGAAGCGATGAGTCTCATATCGTTCGTCTACACGACGGTCACCAATTCAGGGGTAGCTGGTATGAGTTGGTCCGGCAGATGCGCGATCACGCGGGGTTCGGCCACGAGACCCTTTCGCAATACATGAGGCGGTTGGCCGAGCGGTGGCATGAGCAGAGCGGGGTGGAAATCCCTTCCACAGATCCCGAGTCGTTCTTGAAGGGCGCTGTCGAGGCTGGACTCATTCGTCTGGAAGTGGAGGAGTAGCCGTCATGTCCGATCCGGTTCTCGAGCGTTTCCATCGCGCTCTCATCGAAGAAATCCAGACGCAACGACCGGAGTACCTGACGGGGCCCTTTACCGTCGCCGAAATCTATCAAAACCTCGTTCCGTACGGGTCACACCGTGATCGGATCGGGGTGGAAATGAACGGAGACTATGAGGACGCGCTCATACGTCTCCTCGCCGGTGAGGGCAGCTTCCTGGTTCTCGATTCCGAGCCCGCCTTGCGCAACCTGCGGGCTGAACTCGAGACGGCGAACCCCAACACCGGCCTCTATCGGGAGTTCGCCGCGGTTGATGTGCGCCTGAATCAGGCATTCCTCGATCTGGCGTCCTTCGCGACCGACGACCTTTCGGACTTCGCCGAGGAGATGGAAATCGACGATCCCGTGGCGATGGCCGAACTCGCCCCAACAGAGGGCACCTCCGGCGACATGAAGATCGTACCTCCGGGGGTGGACATCTTTTCGGATCAGCCGATGGACGCCGCGCCCGAGCCAGCCGCTATTCGCGAGTCCAAGACGACGACCCATAGGCCACCCTTGGCGCCCGAGTTCGTTGATGCATCTGCGCCCGATGGATCGCTCCTCGATGAGTCTGCAGTGGGGGCCGGGTCGTGCGCGTGGTGCAGGGCGGATCTTCCCACGCGGTCGAATCTCAACTTCTGTCCATTCTGTGGTACCGATCTGGCGCTCGTTCCCTGCGCTGCGTGTGGGGAAGAGGTCGAGCCGACGTGGAGGTTTTGCGCGGCGTGTGGCACCGAGGCCGATGCTTGAGCCGGTGGATACTGGCCACAACGCTCGTGCTCGCCGGATGTGACGCAGCCGATCCGAGGCTGATCCCCGACGAGGTTCTCCAGTCGGAGCTGGGTCTCACCGCCGCCGATCGGGTGCATACGATTTCCCTGGTCGGTGGACTGAGTGAGCGGGCCGACCCCGACTCGTTGTCCGTGCTGCAGGGGGACTTCATTCAGTTCGTGTCGGCGGACTGGCTCGTTCACGAGGTCGAATTTGCCGTCGGCGATGCGTCGGGCGACCGCGGAGGCTTCCTGTCGCGGACCGGTCAGGCTGCGTCTCCACCGCTGCTGCAGATGGGGAGTCGTTTCGTGCTGTCATTGGCTGGAGCTCCGCCCGGCGCGTATCCCTTTGCCCTCCGCGGCAATGGCGCGCCTGGCCATGGCGTGATCGTTGTCCGCGAGCCGGAGGGGCGATAGGCGTCGGTTCTCACGATGGCGCTACCCTATCGGACCCCTTAATCTGCCGAGCGATTTTCCACCGCTCGCGCGCCTCCGATCCCTTCAACGAAGCACCATGCCCCGCATCGCACTCATTCCTGGCGACGGTATCGGCCTCGAGGTCGTGAGAGAGGCACGGCGGGTGCTCGAACACGTGGCTTCGTCCGAGGGGTTCGACATCGAGCTCACCGACTGGGACCTCGGTGCCGATCGATTCCTCAGGGACGGCATCACGATCACGGACGAAGAATTCCGGTCGCTCGACGAGGATCATGATGCGGTACTGCTGGGAGCTCTCGGAGACCCTCGCGTTCCGGGAAACCAGCACGCCAAGGACATCCTCCTGGGCATGCGGTTCAAGCTGGACCTCTATGTGAACTTCCGTCCGTGTGTTCTTCTCTCTCCAGCGCTCACTCCGCTGAAAGACGTGAAGGGCCCACTTCGGCTCGACATCTTCCGCGAAAACACCGAGGGCGAATACACAGGCATCGGTGGTGTTTTCAAGGACGGCACTCCGGACGAGATCGCGCTCGAGGAGAACATCGCGACTCGAAAGGGTGTCGAGAGGATCATTCGGGCGGCATTCGATTACGCCGACACACGCGGTCGCGGTCGCGTGACGCTTGTCGATAAGTCGAACGTCATGAGGCATGTGGGTGGATTGTGGCGTCGTGTCTTCTCCGAGGTTGGCCAGGAGTACCCCGACATCGAGCAGGATGCCATGTATGTAGATGCGATGGCGATGGACCTGGTCCGCCGCCCCGAGCGCTACGAGGTGATCGTTGCGTCGAATCTGTTTGGTGACATCGTGAGCGATCTTGCGGCTGAAGTTACCGGAGGTCTCGGCTTGGCACCGTCGGCGAACATTCACCCCGGTCGAAACGCGCTCTTCGAACCCGTGCACGGGTCGGCGCCCGACATTGCAGGGACCGGTCGCGCCAACCCGATTGGGGCGATCCGTTGTGTGGGTCTACTTTTCGACCACTTCGGATATCGGGACGTTGCGGAGCGAATCGAGTCTGCAGTGATCGCCTCGATCGAGGTCGGCAGCACGACACCCGATCTGGGGGGCCAGCTTTCGACTCAGGAGGTCGGGGACTGGTTGTTGAGGCACTTCGATACGGCTCTGCCGCGAACGACGAACCAAGAGGCGAGTGACCGGAATGACTGAGCGACGCTCGATTGGCCAGATCCTGATCAGCGTCGGACGCATTTCCGAAGACGACGTCGCGAAGGCCCTGGAGCATCAGAGGGTCAACGGAGGCTAACTTGGGTCCGCGCTTCTCGCGTGCGGGCTCGCCACCGCCGAGGAGCTGGAGTGGGGGCTCGCGTCCCAATTCGACCTTCCCTATGTATTCCCGGAGGCGGATGCGATCGCTCCTGAGGCGGCGGCGTTGGTTTCGCCGGAGTGGGCTCTCACGAATCTTACCCTGCCCATTCTGAAGATGGGTAAGACCCTCAAGGTCATCGTCGACTCGCCGATGAAGCCGGGGGTCGTGGAAGAATTAGAAGCCAAGACCGGTCTTACCGTCGAGCTCGCGCTCGCGTCGGCTACGACGATTCGCGAACTCGTGCGTCAGGTCTATGCGCGAGGTGCCGCAGCAGACGAGGAGCGTCGAGACCCGGTCTCGATCTCGACGGCACTGGAGGCGATTCTCGAGGTCGACTCTCCGCGCTTCGGCATTTCCGTACGCGGCCTCCGCACCACGGCGTGGTGGGACGATCGGGGTACGATTCGGAGAAGAGCCCTGTCCGGTGATTGGCGGGGGGAGCTCGATCGGGTGATGATGCCGGGGTTGGGAGCGGCGACCCCTGTAGAGAGTCGTTCGGAGTGGCAGGCGGAACTGTTGGGGCCCGGCTCGGTGACTCCGGTCGATGTGAGCTATCTCGCGGATGAGTCCGGCCGCGAGTACCTCTTCAGCCGCAGGGCCGGAGAAGCTTCGATCGAAGCGCGGTTCCCACCCCCTTCGTCGGGTGTTCTGTCCGAGATCAGGCTGCTGGCGCGATCGGGTACTGCGCGTTTCATCGTGCTTGTCGACCCGCCGGCGCTCGGCCACGAGATCCTACCGCACCTTCCCACCCTCCTGCTCGATCCGACCTGGAGGGGCATCTATATCAATGCCCGAGATCAAGACGCTGCGACCGAGGCGTTCAGTCTCAAGATGCCCGATGATCCCAACAGTTGGGCCAAAGAACTCGAGTCGCTCAGGGCATTCCATTTCGATGTCGTGACGGTCGATCTTTCGGGTGGCGACAAGGCTTGGGCGGGGAGTGCTTTGGATATCGCGTCGGTCGCGTTCCTGCTTTGGCCGACCGAGGACGACGTAGCACCAGCTCATCAAGCCGGGATCCGGTGGAAGCTTCGGATTCGACAGGCCGGTGACGAACTCGAGTGGTCGCTCGAGCCGCTGCATCCCTAGGTGTACCCGTAGAGAAAACGGAGGTAAACAGAGAGCGGCATGGCCCAAATCGATCAGTTTCTCAAAGTCCTCGTCGAGCAAGGGGGATCCGATCTCCATCTCACGGTGGGGTCACCTCCCGTCATGCGCGTGCATGGCCACCTCCAGCGGATCAAGTTCCGTGAACTCTCGAACACCGACTTGGAGGCGCTGGTCTATGAAATCATGGAAGAGGAGTGGCGCATCACGTTCGTCGAGCGTCAGGACTACGATTTCGCGTACGAGATCGAAGGCCTAGCTCGCTTCCGCGCGAACGTCTTCTGGCAACGAAAAGGCATGGGGTGTGTTCTTCGCACGATCCCCTCCAGGATCCTCACGGCCGACGACCTGAAGCTGCCGGAGGCCGTTCGGAAGATGTGCATGCTGACCAAAGGTCTCGTGCTCGTCACGGGGCCGACCGGGTCAGGAAAGAGCACGACCCTGGCGGCCATGGTGGACTTGATCAATTCCACCCGATCGGAGCACGTGCTCACGATCGAAGACCCCATCGAGTTTGTGCACGCGAACAAAAAGGCGTTGGTGAACCAGCGCGAAATCCGGACGAATACGAAGAGCTTCGCCAATGCACTGCGTGCCGCGCTTCGAGAGGACCCCGACGTCATCATGGTCGGTGAGATGCGCGATCAGGAGACGATCGAACTCGGGATCACGGCGGCGGAAACGGGTCACCTGGTATTCGGTACGCTACACACCAGCTCGGCCCCGAAAACGGTCGACCGAATTATCGACGTTTTCCCTGCCGACGAGCAGGAACAGATTCGGTCCATGCTCGCCGAGTCGCTGAAGGGAGTCATCGCTCAGGTCTTGTTACGGGCCAAGGACGGCAAGAGCCGGATGGCCGCATGGGAAATCATGGTTGGCACATCGGCGATCGGAAATCTGATTCGGGAGAACAAGATTCATCAGATTCCGTCGATCATCCAGACGGGGAAGAAGGACGGCATGCAACTCCTCGATCAGCACATCCTCGAGTTCCTGATGTCAGGCAAAATCTCGGCAGAAGAGGCCTACATGAAGGCGAACAACAAGCAAGCCTTCTTACAGCACCTGGAGGCGCCGCCCGAGACGGACTTCGCCTAGGAGGACGCGATGATCCCTCGCACGATCGGAGACATCGACGAGATGGTCGTCGAGGTCCGTCGACAGGGTCGGGAAGTAGCCGAGATCGTAGACGCGCACTCGGCGGGACATCTGCGTTGGCGACCCGAGCCGAACAAATGGTCGCTGCTCGGTCATGTCGCGCACTTGTCACTAGTGAACGGCGCATATCTAGGTGTTCTCGAGGCGACCATTCACGATGCGAAGAGACAGGGGGCTTCCGAAGCCATCGGTCCGTATCGCCATCCCTGGATCGCGCGTTGGTTCGCTCGGTCGATGGAGCCGCCGCCGAGACGTCGCCTTCCTACCTTGAAGTCGATGGTGCCCGATCCCGAGCTGCAAACGGGAGACGTCGTGAACGTGTTCGAGGGGCATCAGAAGACGCTGGCCTTGTTGATTGGCGACGCTCGCGGACTCGACCTGGGCAGGATCCGTTTCCGGTCTCCCCTTTTTCGACCGCTACTGCTGTCCCTCGGCACGGGTTTCGCGGTCCTGCTCGCCCACAACCGACGGCATGTCTGGCTCATGCGCGAAGTGATCGCCTGGGATGGCTTTCCCGGCGGACCGTCTACGGGCGGCTGAGTGAACCGGCATCCACTCGGGGGGTAGCTGAGGGCCGTACCCCCAAAGTCATCTTCTCGACCGAGGTTTCATGGCAACGCAGGGACATCCGCGGGACGTTGTCGTCCTGTCAGGCAAACGAACTGGATTCGGCACGTTCGGTGGATCGCTCAAGGACTTTACTGCGACTGACCTCGGGGTCTTCGCCAGTAAGGCGGCGATCGAGGCAGCGGGCATCACGCCCGAGCATGTGGAACACACCTTCATTGGCAACGCGCTGCAGACGTCGTCCGACTCGATCTACCTGGCCCGCCACGTTGCGCTTCGGGCTGGCGTGCCCCAGGAGAGTCCGGCTCTTACGGTGAACCGGCTGTGCGGCTCCGGCTTCGAGGCGGTGGTGCAAGGTGCCAAAGAGATCATTCTCGGCGAAGCGAACGTGTGCCTTACCGGCGGTGCCGAGTCCATGAGTCAGGCTCCACATGTGGTTCGAGGAGCGAGGTGGGGCAGTGCGATGCGCCTCGGACCGGCTGGAAAGAACTTTGAGGATCTCCTCTGGGAAGCCCTGCTCGATACGAATTGTGATTTGACGATGGCGCAGACCGCTGAGGAACTGGCCGAGCGCTACCACGTGACGAGGGAGGAGGCGGACCAGGTAGCGTACGTGTCCCAGCAGCGAGCGAGCGCCGCGTGGGCCGCGGGGCACTTCGATGCTGAGATAGCCGAGGTCGTGATCTCGGGACGTAAGGGAGATACGGTCTACGCTTCTGATGAACACATGCGACCCGAAACGACGATGGAGGCACTCGCCGGGCTCAGGCCGTACTTCAAGAAGGACGGCCTCGTGACCGCAGGGAACGCCAGCGGAATCGGGGACGGGGCCGCGTGTCTCGTGCTGGCCAGCGCCGAGTGGGCCGCAGCCAATGGCGTTGCGCCGATCGGTCGCATCGTCTCGTGGGGTTTCGTGGGCGTCGAGCCGCAGGTCATGGGGATTGGCCCGGCACCGGCTGCACGGCTGGCCCTGGAGAAGGCGAGCCTCTCGCTTGTGGATATGGACCTGGTGGAGGTCAACGAGGCGTTTGCCGGGCAATACAAGTCCGTTGAGAAGGAACTGGGGCTCGATCCGGAGAAGACGAACGTGAACGGCGGAGCGATCGCGATTACGCATCCACTCGCCGCATCCGGAGCGAGAATCACCCTGCATGTGCTCCACGAGCTGCGCCGCCGGGGCCTCAAGTATGGCTTGGGGTCGGCGTGCATAGGTGGTGGCCAGGGCGGTGCTGTGGTCGTAGAGGCCCTCTAACGCGACGTGGGCGATCAAGATGGGTGAGGGCGAGAGTCGGAGCCTGACCCGACGAGAGTTCGACGCCGTCATCCGACGTGCCGCCGAACTCGCGACCTCCGACCCCGATGGCGCGGAGGGGGGGCTCACCGAAGGCGAGCTCTTCCGAATCGCAGGGGAAGTTGGGCTGTCCGAGGCGCACGTTCGTCATGCGCTCGCGGACGTGCGGAGTGGCGCCGAGGGTGGCGGCGTGTTGGATCGCGTCTTCGGACCCTCGGCCATCCGTTCATCCCGGGTGGTTGTGGGAGACCCACAGGAGCTATCCGACCAGATCGACGATTTCCTCGTCGCTTCTCATCTCTTGCAGCCGGTCCGACGTGGCGTAGGGATCCTCCAGTATCGACCCGCGCTCGACTGGGCGTCGCAGTTGGCGAGAGCGGCGAGTTTTTCCTCTCGGAAGTACTACATCGCGTCAGCTCGTTCCGTCGAAGTGAGATTGGAACGGGTCGACGAGGAGCGGACATTGATCGAGTTTCTGGTGGATCCCGGCACCCGAAATGACGACGTGGCCGGGGCGGTGGTTGGGGGTGGCATCCTCGGGGGGGGATCCGGGACCCTGACCGTAGCGGGTTTGGCCGCGGTGACTCCGATGGGGTTGGCGGTGGGCGTCGGGGTCGCGGTTGGCGCGGCGGTATTCACAGGAGTCAGTTTCGCCGTCGGTCGGACCCACAAGAGGAAGGTGGACGAGGTTCGGACTGAGGTGGAGGGTGTTCTCGACGCGCTTGAAACCGGTGTGTCGTTGGAGCCACCACCCGCCTCATGGAGACGCTGGGTCAAGCGCCATTTCCACGGCGTTGCGAGGGATTTGATGGGCACGGATCAGGACTAGATCTATTCAGCAATAACTGGAACGGAGGCGACGTTGGAGATCAGCAAAGTCGGAGTAGTCGGATGCGGCCTCATGGGCAGCGGGATCGCTGAGATCGCGGCCACCAGTGGGTTCGACGTCAAGGTGCGCGAGATGACGGACGACTTTCTCGAGGCCGGTCAGAAACGGATTCGAAAGTCGATGGATCGAGCCGTCGAAAAAGAGAAGCTCTCTGCCGACGACCGTGATGCGGCGTGGAAGCGACTCAGTTTCACGACTGTGGTCGAGGATCTCGACGACCGTGATATCGTGATCGAAGCCATCGTCGAGAACCTCGAATCGAAGAACGAACTCTTCGGTGCGCTCGACGTCCTGTGTGGTGAGGGGACGATATTCGCGTCGAATACGAGTTCGCTGACCATTACGGACATGGCTGCCGCGACTTCGCGGGCCGACCGATTCGTCGGACTGCACTTCTTCAATCCGGTGCCCGTCATGAAGCTCGTCGAGGTCGTCCGCACGATCGCGACCAGCCAGACGACCTTCGATCGAGCCTTCGCGTTTGCCCATTCGTTGGGCAAGGTTCCGATCGCCGCGAAGGACAATTCGGGTTTCGTCGTCAACCTGCTTCTCGTGCCCTACATGCTCGATGCGATTCGGCAGCTGGAACGTGGTGTCGCGAGTGTGAGCGACATCGACACAGGCATGATGCTCGGATGCGGTTATCCAATGGGCCCGTTCACCCTCTGCGACTTCGTCGGGATCGACACGCTCTACAAGATCAGCGAGATCATGTACGACGAGTACCGCGAAGAGCGCTATGCTCCGCCACCACTTCTCAAGCGTATCGTCGCGATGGGTCGATTTGGCCGGAAGTCCGGGCAGGGCTTCTATGATTGGTCGGGCGACAAACCGGTGCCCATGCCCATCTAGGGAAGCTCTGCACAAGTAGGGCACCGTCACCCTAGAACCCGTACGATGACATTTCCCACATCGCGAGACCCCTGAATGCGGGGCGCCCTATTTGTGCAGAGGTTCCCTAGGGACTTCCGGATTCGTTGGCGCCATCTGCCGCGGCCGCACAGATTGGAAGTGTCCTCAAGTCACGCCGCGAGTGGGTCACCCGATGATCGTCGTCCAAGTCAACGACACGAACCTCAGAAGGGCATTGTGCCGAGCCGCGCATGCTGAGGAGGACGTCATCATCGACGCGCGCTTGGCCGCGTCCGCGATCGAGTCGGGATTTCCTCGCCTAGTGGTCCGCATGGCGAGCGACGACCGCCCAGCACCGCCTGCCCGTGTAACTCTTCTTGAGATTGATGAGTTGATGCTCCGGCGATGGGAGGTCGAGCGACGTTCGGCCGAGTTGCCCATGACCCGGTTGGACTACATGACGAGACGTCTCGCGGGGACGATGGATCGTTCGAGCGCCGAACGAACCTGGGTCGACCGAGCGCTCGCTGATCTCGCGAAGTCGGCCGGACCTCAGCTTCCGCTTCCGCTGCGATCGTTTGCGCGCAGGATCCTGGAATTCCCGGTTCACTACACGACGCTCCATGCGGTGGCTGAGGCCAGCGGAACGAGTCGCGGGGCACTGAAGGCCAGGTTCCGCCGACGGGGCCTTTCGTCGCCGTATACCTATCTCCGATGGTTTCGGATCATGGCGGTGGCCAACCTCCTGTCCGACCGATCGATCACGGTCGCGGTAGCGGCACAACGAATGGGCTTCACGTCGGACGGGAATCTGTGCCGAATGATGGCGAACGTGACCGGTATGACGCCTACGGAGGCGAGGACGCTACGAGGCTGGAATCGACTCCTGATCGGCTTCGCCTGGACACACTTGCCGCCGGGGCATCTGGAGGGGTGGGCGTCCTTGGATGACCTCTTCGCGCGTCGAGTCGCCTAGCGGGACACCGCACCGTAGCCTCCTTCATTTTGCGGGTCTTTCTGGGAGTCTCGTCATCGGGTGGAGGGGCCCGTCCCGAGTGGCCCATCCACTGATGAGGACCAGGTGATCGCCGCCGAGATGTCCCCGTTCTCGAGGTCTGCGGCGAGGGCCGACAACTCGATTGGCTCCGACTCCTCAAGCCCCGCGACATCAGCCGCGGGAGCGAGGATCATTATCGTCGGCGGCGTGTTCCGTTCGGCGTCGGGAGGCGCACACCCCAGAACGAAAAACGGCCCCCCCGAATCGGGAGGGCCGTTTTAAACGAGTCGTTCGAGTTCACTCAAACGCTCTTGCGACGCTGACGTCTGCGTTCACGACGAATCGCGGCTTCCTTCTTCCGCTTCCGCTGCGCGCTGGGCTTCTCGTAGTACCGACGCTTACGTAGCTCGGAGTAGAGACCCGAACGCTGCACTTTGCGCTTGAATCGACGCAGAGCGCGGTCGAGACTCTCATTATCCTGAACGACGATTTCCAAAACAATCACACCCTTTGGACTGAGCCAATTATAGAGCGTAAGAAGCTATAGGGGTCTCAGAGGCTGGGCAACGGCTGGTCGATCCGGAGGCGCCCGAGGCGTCCGCCACACCAACCGCGGGCTGCTAAGGCAGACGCCCCTCGCGGTGGAGCGTATGCGTATAGGTCCGATACGCTTCGGGATGCGCCAGGAAGTCGCTCGCCCAACTCTCGAAGTCGGGAAGGGGCAGCAGGCGTTCGATGTGATCGACAACCATCATGGCGAACTGGACTCGATCCTTGGTCAAGAAGTCGATGCTTTCGCCGGCCAGGATCTCGTCGACCGCGCATTCGAAGTCTACGGGGTCGATCAGGCAGATGAAGTGAGACACCTGGTCGAGACGATACGACTCATACAGCGAGCGTAGGCGGTCTACTTCCCCCTGTGTGCGAGGGGGCACGTCACCCGGCCAGTCCCCCGCGATCTCGACTGAATTCGCAGTCAATAGTGAGCGGAAGCGACCGCGAAGGTGAGTATTTCCTCCACGCCCCCCGTTCGCATGAATGGCGGAGTCCAAGAGGCCGAGCAGGAGGGGTCGTCCGAGGCCACGAGCCTTCTCGTGAATCTCGCCTTCTGAAGCCTCGACGAAGATGTCCGTCGTCCTCACTTCATCTTCCGGCAATTCACTATGACTCGGCCGGAACGAGAAGTAGCCGTGCCACGTGCGCGCAGTCGCTGGGAAGGTGACAAGAAAACAAGCCCATGTATCGTCGCCGTGTTTCACGAAAGCCACGGACCGCCGACGTTCACTCGGGATTGTCATGCAGGCGGGTTCTTGCTCCCTTCGACTGTGAGCGGATACCTACGGGGTTGAGACGGTTCGGTGAAGATGACGGCCCCCCCCACCGGCTGCAAGGAAAAGCCGTTCTCGTAGCCACGAAATCTTCTTGCAATCGATGTAAACAGATAGTTATCGTTGGAACTGATCTGCATGACGGAGGCCGGGGACCATTCTTTCACCCGACACGACCGTCTTCGACTCCACCCGGCTCTGGCCGGGTTTGTTTTCTGCCATACCCTCGACCATGCACTTGAACACCACAGCCGACGCCCGCCCCGAGGCGATGGGGGACGTCCCAGGTATCTGCGAACTCCCTCTCACACGGGCGATCGTACAATACCGCGACGTCCATGAGATGGATGCCCCGGGCGGCCGCATCGAAGACATCGGTCTCGCACTCGTCGTCGAGGGACGGTATGCGGCGACCTCTGAAGTCGTCGATTTGGGCAGCGGGTCCGTTAAGGTTCTCGATCTCAGCACGGAACTCGTCGTGCTCGACTGGGCGTACGGGCCTACCGCCGATCACGTTTCCGAGCTGATCACAGCGGCTGCGTCGATGCGCGAGGACGAGGGGCTTCGGCTGTACAGCATGCGCCTGGGGCTTCGCGTACTGGAGCGAGTGGGATTCGGACCATTGACTCGCCCGACCTTCCTCAGGGTGGGCTATCGGGATATCTGTCGGGACCTGGATCTTCACGAAGGCACCTCCATCCGATTCGTGCTCGGCCCGGGTCGACTCACGCGGGCGTATCTCGACTACGATGCGTGCGCGGTCATCTTCCGGACCGCGTTCCGCGAATCTGACCCTCAGCTCGAGCACGCCTTATCGGAGGCGTTTCCGAGTGCGGATCTTCGCCGCCAGGAGCCGGTCACAGCAGCGGACTCGATTTCGTACCACGTGCGCTTTCCGCTTCCCACGACGCTCGCGGAAGCGCGCCACGCGCTCGGGGGCATGCGGCGGGGCTTGGCCGCTTTGATGGCGCGATTCGAGCCCGACCGCTTCGCCCCTCTGGAGCAGGTCCTTGAGACGTTCGGGGCCCGCGAGACGCTCGCTGGTCTCAATATTCATGAGCCGCTTGCCCACGTCGTGCAGGTGTTGCCTCCGATCGCCGGATCGCACGTCATCCATTGATTTGGACCTCGGCTGAGGCCGATCTCGGCCTGACAGTGGATGGAGCGCGAGCGGAGTATGAGGCCTATCGGGCCCGGCAGGCGCGAGCCCTCGTCCAGCTTCTTCCTCCGGAAGGAATTCGTCCGATGTACCGTCGGGCGCTTGGACGGAGACCCCCCACCGCTTCGCGTCCCACCGACCCGCTCGCGGTGTTGCTCGAATACTGTGAAGAGCTGCTTCCGCTTCCGCCGTTCGATGTCTGGAAGGAGGACGTGCGTCGCAATCCTTCCGACCATCTCCGCGACGTGGATGACTCGGCCCACGCCCCCACGGCCGCCGCTCCGGCGACGTTGGAGGTCCGCACGTTCGAATGGCTGAACCAGCCCTGGTCGGCGCACCTGAGATCGTTCCGTGATCGGGAAGGGTGGCGTGGCTACATCGCGTTCGAGGAGCGTCGGACCGGTCGGGTCCATCGGACTGCGTTGATCTTCCATGAGGCGGACCCGACGGACCTCCGAGAGAGATTTCTCGCCTTCGAATCGATCTCTCTCGGAGCTTTCTTGAGGTCCGCGCTGCCGTAGACACTTTTTACAAAAAATGTCCGCGAGCTGTTGCCTGGTGACCGACGCCGTTGACTCACCAAACTCGCTGTGATTCCTGCACTTCCGTGAAAGTGGTGTTACCGAGAATAAGCTGCGACCGCTTCCGGGAACAGTTGGATTCGTGTTTTTGGACAAAACGTAACACGTTGTGTAACAACGACTTAAGAATCCGAAAAAAAGTTGTGATCCGACGGTTTCGGGGGTTGCGCCGGCCGGAGTCCTCTCTTAGTCTAGACTCCGCTTCGAGGTTGTTAGCGCCTCCCGCCGTTCTCAGGTCGCGTACCGACTCCGAGTCCTGACGTCCGTGAAAAAGTTTGTCTTTTCCACAATCCAATGTGGGTGAGGTGTGTCTATGTGGGAGACGCGTTCCGTGCAACTGTCTGTGCAGTTGCCACGCGACATCGCAGCGCAGGCTGAAGAGGTTCAGGCGTCCGATCCTGAGTTCCTCAGTCGTGTGGTGCTGTATGGGCTGACGCGCCGATCCATCTATCAGCACCTCCGTCAGAACGACGAGGACGCCGGCGATCAGGTCAGTGAGGCGATACAGCCCCAACCCTGAAAAGGGTTGCGTTGTTAGGCCCTCCCGCCCAAATGTAAGCGCGATCGAACCTTCGGGTCCTCTTCGCGCTCCGTGAGGCCGGAGGGCTTCTTCACGTCCGGCCGGGGGGCCGCGTTTGGACGAAGGCAAGGAGGTCCCGGAAGAGCCACCCAACGTCCTGCGCGCCAAGTACCACGACTACTGTTCGGCGCAGGTCGCGGACCTTCTTGTGTACATGAGTCCGGACGAAGTCTACTTGCTTGCCCACCGCGCCTACCGAGAAGAAGGCGGTGACGGTGACCTTTCGTACGTCGAGATGGTGCGTGTGGCGACCGACTGGTTGTCACGCCACATGGCGCTTCCGCCATACGAAGTCTGGGTCGAGGACTACCGACTACACCCGCAGAGGTACGAGGAGTACTTCATGGGACTCTGGGAGTCCGAGTCGGAAGCCGAAGGAGCATCCTGACGGCTACCGCCAGCCCCCACTAGAACGGTAGGTCGTCGTCCGGCTCCGACATGGACGAACCGCCGCCGCCACCGCCACCGCCACCGCCGCCGTGGGACCCTCGGTCTCCAAAGTCTCCATCGTCGCCGCCCTGGCCGCCCCCCCCTCCGTAGCTCCCGCCGCCGCCTCCGGTGGAGCCGAGCATGACCATTTCGTTGACGACGATGTCGGTCCAATACTTCGGTCCGCCATCGCCCTCGGTCTGGGAGTATTCCACCCGACCCTCTACATAGAGTCGATCACCCTTTTTCACCCACTGCTCCACTACGTCGACCAGCCGTCCAAAGAAGGTGAGGTGGTGCCACTCGGTCTTCTCGTTCTTCTGGCCGGAGTTCCGGTCGGTCCAGGAGCGATTCGTCGCAAGCGAGATTTTCGCCACCCGTGCGCCCGATCCGGTCGCCCGAATCTCGGGATCGTTTCCGACGTTTCCGATCAGCATGACCTTGTTCAGAGACCGACTCATGTCTCGACAGCTCCTGTGGGCTTGGACTAAGCCGCATGATGAGGACAGCGGTGACGCGAGGTGGCCTCGCATGGCCCAACTCACGGCGCGAATGTCTGGAAGTTAAGCCCGGCGACGAGGTTTTTCCATCGTAGCTGGGGCCGCTATGTTGCCGCGAAGTCATTCGTGAACACAATTCCGGGGCAGGCTCCGTGATGGCTGATCTAGCGAACATCCGAGTGGAGTGGGACGTCGACCTTGCGATCGTTACCGTCGATCGTCAGGAGAAGCTCAATGCGCTGAACGCTGAGGTGGTCCGCGAGATTGGCGAGGTCTTCACCAGCCTCCGCGACGACGACACGGTTCGTGGCGTGATTCTGACGGGAGCCGGACAAAAGGCCTTCGTCGCCGGCGCTGACATTGGCGAGTTGGCGACGATGAACTCCGTGACCGGCGTCCGCGTTAGTCGCGACGGGCAGGACGTGTTTCGGGCGATCGAACGATTCCCCAAACCGGTCTTGGCGGCCGTGGGAGGGTACGCGCTGGGTGGTGGGTGTGAGCTCGCACTCGCGTGCCACATGCGGATCGCGAGTGACAAGGCACGCTTCGGCCTTCCCGAAGTCGGCCTCGGCATCATCCCGGGCTACGGCGGCACCATTCGGCTGGCTCGCCTCATCGGGCTAGGCCGCGCCATCGAGCTGACGCTTACCGGTGACATGATCGACGCGTCGCGGGCGTACGCTCTGGGTCTCGTATCTTCCGTCGTGGCTCCCGATGCCCTTATGGATGAGGCCAAGGTCTTACTCAGGAAGGTCACCAAGAACGGGCCCCTGGCCATTCGAATGGCGCTCGAATCGATCTACCGGGGTCTCGACACGGCAACAGCTGAGGCGCTCGACTTCGAATCCTCCCTGTTCGGACTGCTCGCGTCTACCGACGATATGCGGGAGGGTATGGAGGCTTTTCTCGAGAAGAGGAAGCCCGACTTCAAGGGCCAATGAGGAGCGCAGGAGGACCACCCTTCAAGCGGTAGTCGGGAAGGGGGGAAATCATTAGATTTTCCCATGTCTTCAGGGACCCTCCCAACCGGTGAGCCGTGCGTCTGAGCGGACTCGCTCTGCGGCACTTCCGGAACCTCCAGAATCAGGATTTGGAGCTTCCCCCGGAGGGCGTGGCGTTGATCGGCGACAACGCTCAGGGCAAGTCGAATTTCCTTGAGGCGATCTATTACCTCGAGTCTCTTCGTTCCTTCCGTGGGGCCCGGGATGAGCAGATGGTTTCCTTTGGCCAGGATGTGTTCAGGGTGGTAGGAAGGACCACGGCTGACGCCGCGAGCGGGGCAGAAGCGGGAGAGGTTGCGGCGGCCTTTCAACGAAGGGGCAAGCGCAAGAAGGTGTCGGTCGACGGTGCCGAGCCTGAGAAGATGAGTGAAGCACTCGGCCGGCTGTCCGCGGTGATCTTCTCGCCGTCCGACATCGAGTTGATCAGTGGCGGTCCGGTGGAGCGACGAAGATTTCTCGACATTCTTCTTTCACTGAATGAGCCGGGCTACATCGCCGCGCTACAGGACTACAAGAGGACTCTGCTTCGCAGGAACGCCTCCTTGAAGGCGGGGCATGCCGCGACGGTCATCGCCGCATGGAACCCTGGCCTGATCCGTTCGGGGGCAGAGGTGATGCGTGGTCGACAGGCGTGGGTGGCCTCTCGACATGAAGCGTTCGGGGAGTACTACCGCCGAGTGAGCGATGGGCGGAGGGCGTTGATGTCGTATCGGCCCAACGTCTTCCTCTCCGACGCCATATCGGTCGAGGGAATACAGGATGCGTTCCGTGACGCGTTGATGGAGTCGTGTGAACGGGAGCGGCGTATGGGCGCGACCGTGGTCGGCCCGCACCGGGACGATGTGCTACTGCAGCTGGAAGACGAGAGAGATGGTCTCGACTTGCGCGACTACGGATCAGGGGGGCAGCGACGAACCGCGGCCCTCGCTTTGCGCCTCGTCGAAGCGATGACGATTCGTGAACGTCGAAGCCTCAAGCCCATGATCTTGCTCGACGACGTGTTCGCGGAACTGGACGGCGGGCGCAGCGAGCGGATTCTTGAGTTGATGGAAACGGAGGAGACCGGACAGGTCGTTCTGACGGCTCCGAAGGAGGGGGACGTGCGACTCCGGAAGGACGCGCTTCCTCGGTGGCGTATCGAGGCCGGGAAGATCAGCACGTGACTGCCAAATCGGGTCCGGTGCGGGTCGATTCGCTATTGGAAGGTCTGTTGGAAAAGCATGGAGTTCGCGAGCAGGTTCAGCGAATGGGAGTGCTCGAGTTGTGGCCAGAGATTGTGGGGGAGCAGTTGTCCCGGGTCACGCGTGCGAAGGGAGTCGATGACGCAACGCTGTTCGTCGAAGTCCGAAACAGTGCGTGGCTCATGGAATTGAACATGATGAAGGCAGACTTCCTGCACCGTGTGAACGAGCGGATGTCGGACGTGCCTCTTGAACGAGTTGTCTTCGTGCTTGCGGAGACCGAGTAGCGGGCACCAAGACGTGCCCCAACGACGCCCTGGAGCAGACATGGCGAACGAAAAGAAGAAGCAGGACAACGGCGACTATACCGCTGGCCAGATTCAGGTCCTCAAAGGCCTGGAGGCGGTTCGAAAGCGCCCCGGCATGTACATCGGGTCGACGTCGGCCCGTGGTCTCCATCATCTCGTCTACGAGGTCGTGGACAATTCGATCGATGAGGCGATGGCGGGGTACTGTTCCCAGGTCACCGTGACGATCCACGCCGACGATTCGATCACCGTCGTGGACGATGGGCGTGGGATTCCGGTGGATATTCACCCGACCGAAAAAGTCCCGGGCGTCGAGCTCGCGATGACCACGCTTCACGCCGGCGGCAAGTTCGACAAGGACACGTATAAGGTCTCGGGTGGGCTACACGGCGTCGGCGTCAGTGTGGTGAATGCGCTGTCGGCCCACCTCGAGGTTGAGATTCGTCGCGGTGGCAAGACATATCACCAACGGTACGAACGAGGGATCAAGGTCACGGAGCTGGAAGAGCGCGGGAAGGCCACTGGGAGTGGCACCCAAGTCTGGTTCAAGCCGGACCATGAAATCTTCACCGAACTGGTGTACTCCTATGAGGTGCTGTCGAACCGGCTGCGCGAGTTGGCCTTCCTCAATAAGGGCCTGAAGATCGTCCTGAAGGATGAGCGAGACGGAGGGCAGGAGGAGGAGTACGCGTTCGAGGGCGGCATCGCCGAGTACGTTCAGTTCCTCCGGGGATCTCGGGCGCCTCTCCATGACACGGTCTGCTACTTCGAGGCGTCCAGGCCGGAGGCAGAGATCGAGTTGGCTCTCCAGTACGACCAGGGCTTCAGTGAGAATACGCACACCTTCGTCAACAACATCAGCACGCACGAAGGCGGGATGCACCTTACCGGACTCAAGGCCGCACTGACGAGGACGATCAACGACTACGCTCGGCGAAACAACATCTTCAAGAAGGGCGAGACACTTTCGGGCGACGACGTGCGGGAAGGCCTGACCTGCGTGCTCAGCATTCGAGTCATGGAGCCGCAATTCGAAGGCCAAACGAAGACGAAGTTAGGCAATAGCGAGGTGCGCGGAGCAGTCGAAACAGCCGTCAACGAACATTTGGCGATCTTTCTGGACGAGAACCCAAAGGCCGGCCGGGCTGTCATCGAGAAGTCCCTCATGGCTGCTCGCGCACGTGAGGCTGCACGTAAGGCGCGCGACCTCGCGCGTAAGAAGAGCGCCCTCGAGGGTGGCGTTCTTCCGGGCAAGCTAGCGGACTGCTCGATCTCCGATCCCGCCATGTGCGAATTGTATCTGGTCGAGGGAGACTCTGCGGGCGGAAGCGCCAAGCAAGGGCGTGACCGCGGATATCAGGCGATCCTCCCTCTCAAGGGGAAGATCCTGAACGTCGAGCGCGCCCGCCTTGATAAGATTCTCGGAAACGAGGAAATCGGGAACATGATCACCGCGATCGGAGCCGGGATTCGCGAGGAGTTCGATCTCGGCAAAGCTCGTTACCACAAGATCGTGATCATGACGGACGCGGATGTCGATGGAGCGCACATTCGAACGCTTTTGCTGACCTTCTTCTTCCGTCAGATGCGCGAATTGATCGATGCGGGCTTCGTCTATATTGCGCAGCCTCCCCTGTACCGAGTACGAAAGGGGAAACAAGAGTTCTACGCGTACAACGAAGCCGAGCGAGAGGAATACGTGAAGCGTCTTGGCGGCAAGGGCGGGGACATGAAGGGGATTCACCTCCAGCGCTACAAGGGCTTGGGAGAAATGAACCCCGATCAGCTCTGGAAGACGACGATGGACCCGGAGTCCCGGACGATCCTGCAGGTGCAGATCGAAGACGGTGCGATCGCATCGAATTTGTTCGATCGTCTGATGGGTGACGACGTCGAACCTCGACGAGAGTTCATCGAGAAGAACGCGAGGTACGTCAAGAACCTCGACGTGTAGATCGGTGGGTCAGTTCCCTAGGAGAGCGTCGGCGTCGATGACCTGCGCGTCGTGCCGGCGAGCTACCTCCCGCTGAAGGCGACGGGGTGCGGTCGTGCCCGTGAAGATCAACCGGAGACGGCGCTCGCGGCCGAAGCCGTAGCGGGTCTCGCGCATGTTCCGTTCGATCCGACCTAGCGGCTCTTCCGTCCGGTTCGGCCCATCCCAGTGGCAGACGCCGTAGTAGGCAGCGCCGGACGTCAGGATACCGGCCACCGGCAGGTCGCAGCCGCGGCCCCAGAGACTTCCGTGCTCCCGGGCCACACTTCCAAGGGTCTCGATCGAGTCGTGGATCATGTGCTGTCGGCAGATTATCGGGAACACGCCCTCGATGTGGACATCGAGCCCAGGTCGAACGACGCGAGCATAGTATTCGCTCTCGGTGTCCCGGCCGTGGCCGTATCGGTAGGGTAGGACGAACCGGAACCAGAAAGACAACAGCGGGTCGGAGACCGCGTATCGGGTCGTGCGGCTCCGCGGTGTGGCGTCGAGCGGGCGGCGCGATGAGATCAGTCCGAGCTCCATGAGGCGATTCAGATAGGGTGCGACCTGTCCGCTCTTGGTAAGGTCCGGCACGCCGGCGTGGACTGTCGCCCAGTCACCCTCTCCGAGCGCGAGAGCGGACATGATGGCGACGTATCGAGCCGGGCTCTGGATGTCCTGCTCGAGCCATGCTGCAGAGACGTCCGCGAGCGTGCCGTGAGGATCGAGTAACACGCGCCGAACGTTCGTCTCCACACTGGCGGAAGGGTCGAGCGCTGCGAGAACTCTCGGGATCCCTCCGAACAGAGCGTAGGCTCGGACCCGGTCTTCGGGGCGAGTTCCGGGCAGGTAGGTGGCCGCCGTGCGAAAGGGGAGGGGACCGACTCGCACCGTGCGCACCGTGTGGGGTGCGAACGCCGCTTCGGCCGAGACGCCCGACTCGCTGCCGATGAGAACCAGATGTAGTGTGCCCAGGTCGTCGCTCGGAGCGTGCTGCGCGGTGAGCATCGCGTCGGTGTGCCGCGCTCGAGCTTCGCTCAGTCGGTGAGCGTCGTCGATGGCGAGGACGAAGGGGCGCTCCCCGGCCTCTGCCAGGCTGCGGGCTGCGAGAAAGAGGCCGGCCCAGTCGGCCCCCGAGTCCACTCCCGAATCCAGGATGGCGGGCGGCATGCCGCGCTCGCTACGGGCCCCGTCGATCCGGTCTTTGAGGAGCTTGAACTGTGCGGGCGCGGGGAGCGGGGCGCAGCGGTGAAGAAGCCCCGGGTAGTCGATGAGCGTGCGCCGAACGAGGGAGGTCTTCCCGGCCCCTCGAAGTCCGGTCACCCGCACGACTTGAGGTGCGCCCTGGTCGAGCACCCCCCGAAGTTGGCCTAGCTCCTTAACTCTTCCGGCGAAAAGCATCGAGAATGATACAATCAATAACGAAATCTGGAAAGATTAGCGTAAGCAGACTTAGCTAATGTGGACCACGTTCGATCTTGAACATGATGCGACGTTCGCCGAGTTTCCCTGCTTGGATCGACCATCGCCCCATTGGAGAGCAGTCATGACCAGAGTCCTTCCGCGGTTTGATACCCTGGCCGCCGCCAAGTACGAGTCGACCCCCTCCGATAGCGGCAAGCGGAGTAGGATCGACCTTGAAGAGGTCTTCGGCGAGAACGTCTTCAGCTTGCACCAGATGAAGTCGCGCATGCCCAGCGCCCCGTACGAAGCACTGCTCTCGACGATCCAAAACGGAACGGAACTCGACCCAACCGTGGCCGATGCCGTGGCCTCCTCCATGAAGGAGTGGGCACTCGAGAAAGGTGCGACGCACTTCTCGCACTGGTTTCAGCCTCTCACGGGGAGCACGGCCGAGAAGCACGACTCCTTTCTAAAGCCGACCGGCGATGGTCGGGCGATCACCGAGTTCCGAGGCAAGGAACTCGTGCAAGGTGAACCGGACGCATCTTCGTTTCCCTCCGGAGGTCTACGCGCCACATTCGAGGCGCGTGGCTACACGGCATGGGATCCGACCTCCCCTGCATTCCTCATGGAGGGACCAGGCGGGGCATATCTCTGCATTCCCACTGCCTTTGCATCGTGGGCGGGCGACGCGTTGGACAAGAAGACACCTCTCCTGCGCTCGATGCACGCGATCGATCAGCAGGCTCGGCGCGCGTTGCGCCTCTTTGGCTCTCCTCCCAAGGCCGTGCGTGCCACGTGCGGGGCCGAGCAGGAGTTCTTCCTGATCGATGAAGAGTTCTACTTCCGTCGTCCGGACCTGCAGACGTGCGGTCGTACCCTCTTCGGCACGAAGCCGCCGAAGGGTCAGGAGATGGATGACCACTACTTCGGATCGATTCCGGGGCGCGTCCTGGAGTACATGAACGAGGTCGAAGTCGAGTTGTATCGCCTGGGGGTCCCCCTCACGACGCGGCACAACGAAGTGGCGCCGGGCCAGTTCGAGATGGCGCCCATCTATGAGGATGCAAACGCGGCTGCCGATCATCAGCAGTTGGTCATGTCTACGCTGCGGCGAGTGGCGCGCAAGTACGGACTCGTGTGCTTGCTCCACGAGAAGCCGTTCCAGGGGATCAACGGCAGCGGCAAACACCTGAACTGGTCAATGGGAACCGATGACCAGAACCTCCTGGAGCCCGGCGAGACTCCGCATGACAACATGCAGTTCCTTTTCTTCTGCTCGGCGGTGCTCAAGGCGGTTGCAAGACACCAGGACCTCCTCCGCGCAGCCGTGGCCCATGCAGGGAACGACCACCGTCTCGGCGCCAACGAGGCTCCGCCGGCGATCATCTCGGCGTTCTGCGGCGATCAGCTCCAGGACGTCTTCGAGCAGATCGAGAAGGTCGGCTCGGCTTCGAGCAGCAAGCCCACGGGCCTCTTGGGACTGGGAGTCCAGGTTCTTCCACGGTTGCCAAAGCACGCAGGTGATCGGAACCGAACGTCACCGTTCGCCTTCACCGGCAACAAGTGGGAGTTCCGTGCCCTGGGATCATCGCAGAGCATTTCGTTTCCGGCGACGATTCTGAACACCATCGTTGCCGAGGCGATCGATGATCTCTGCACGAAGCTGGAGGCGGACCTCGAGAAGGGGACGTCGTTCGACGACGCACTTCGTGAGTTGTTGGCGTCAGAGATCCACGAGTTCAAGCACATCATCTTCAACGGCGACAACTATTCGGCCGAGTGGGTCGAAGAGGCGGCGAGCCGTGGACTGTTGAATCTTCGCGGCACGATGGATGCGCTTCCCAAGCTGGTGGATGAGAAGAATACGGCGCTCTTTTCGAAGTATGGCGTACTGTCACACAGAGAGCTGGAATCGCGCTTCGAGATCTTCGTCGAGCAGTACTTCAAGACGATCAACATCGAAGGAGAGACCGCCCAGCACATTGCGCAGACCATGATCTTTCCTGCGGCGGTCCGCTATCTGAGCGACCTCTTGGCCACGGCGGAGCGTGCCGATGAGCTGGGGCTCAAGACCGAAGGGGTGATGAAGACGGCCAACTCGGTCAACGAGCTGGTCGATCGATTGGCTGCGTCGATCGACGTTCTTGCGAAGCTGAACCAGGAGCTGGGTGGGGACGACGTGATGTCGAAGGCCGACCACATGCGTTCGAATATCGTGCCAGCGATGACGGCGGTACGCGACGTAGTCGATCGGCTCGAGCGTGTGGTCCCGGACGACATTTGGCCGATCCCGACGTACCGGGACATGCTGTTCGTGAAGTGAATGGCGGCGGCCCGTGGGCCGCTCCTTGAAACACGAAGGGGCCGTGCGGACTCGTCCGCCGGCCCCTTTTGTAGCGATCAGCGGGTTACGGGATCAGCTGAAGCGGCGCTCGCAGGGCCACCGGGATCACATGGCACTGGTCGGCGGTGACCACGACAGGACTCACGGCGCTCCACGTGTGGTAGTTGGGTCGCGCGACCGTAACCGCGTACGTGCCTGGGCGTTCTCCCGCTCCGGAGAGCCTCAAGCCATCGAACGTGTCCGTCACGCTTTCGACATACGAACCGTCCCGTAGCGTCATCGTCGCGCCGTCCGCGAGCGGAAGTTGCGAGGCGGAATCGATGACCTCTACCGTGATGCCGTACACGAAGTTCGCGGTGCATGCGATGGGATCGATCACTCCGCACCCGGCCAGAATCGCTACGGACCCCAATGCGACTGAGTGCAGAATGTTCATGGACCTCTCCACAGAAGGATGTTGGGGCGTGGTGCCCGTATCATGGGACGAACGAACCCCCGAAACCGTGACATGTGAAGCCGAGGAGGGCGCACGGGGCTGCCCTCCCACGACGTCCCTCCGAGGGGTATCTTGCCGCTACTGATACCTGTGACTCCGAGGGCATGACTCCCGATCCAACCGGCGCAGCGCCCCAACTCGTCGATTCGTTGGCACGAGTCGGTCGGAAATATCGGGTCGCTCGGAAGCTTGTCGTGGCTCCCAATTTCGGAGTCGGCCGAGAACTTCTCCGACGGCTTTCGCTGGAGGGGGAAGGGTGGATCGGGTTCGAGATCACGACCCCCGCCCGCCTCGCGCATCGGCTGGCTCGGAGCGGGCTCGCCCAATTGGGAACCAGCGTTCTCGACAAGTTCGACGAGCAGGCGCTCCTCGATCATGCGTTGGACTCGGCGCTCATCGCGGAGAGGGCCGGTCTGGGCCTGCTCTCCGAAGGGGTCGGATTTCGCTCGAAGGTGCATGGGGCGATCCGGGAACTGCGCGGGGCGGGAATCGGCCCACGTGAGTTGGACGCAGCGCGTTTCTCTCAGTGGGAGAAGAAGCTTTTTCTGCTGCGTGTTCTTCAACGCTATGAGCGACTGCTTGCCGGGCGACACAAGGCGGACCCTGCGGCTGTCCTGAGATCGGCGCTCGCCGCCCTGGAGGAGGGCGGTGGTCGAATGCCGCGCTCTTTGGATGCCGACATCGTGGTGCTGCTTCCGGGGCTGGAGACGCGAGGACTCACCGGTCAACTCGTTGCAGCACTCGCGGCTCGGGGAGCCAAGGTTCTCGAGACGGATTCTGTGGTAGGCCTGGATGTGCCCGACTCGTTGCTGTGGAACCGACGCGGCGAACCCACCGCGGGGTCCAACCTTTACGCGCCCGATGCGGGCACGTCGGATGCCATCACCATGGACATCGAATTCTTCCGGGCCGCGTCGATCGAGGCGGAGTTGCGCGAAGTGTTCCGACGGTGTCTCGAACGGGGGTTGAGGTGGGATCAGGTCGAGATCATCGCGTCCGACCCCAAGGCCTACGGATCTGCTTTGCACGCGCTCTCTGTGCGCTTGTCGATCCCGGTCACCTATGCGGTGGGACTCCCCATTGCGCGTACCCGCACGGGGCGGGTCGTACAGGCCTATCTCGACTGGATCGAGGAAGGCTTCCATGCCGGTCCGATCCGACGTCTCCTCGAGGCGGGCGACCTTCGACCGTCGGGCGCCCGGGCCGCGTTTTCCGCGGCCTCGCTCGCGCGCAGGTTTAGAACGCTGAGAATCGGCTGGGGTCGAAAGCGGTATCGCGTTCAACTGCGGGGCGCCCTCGAAGGTGTCGAGCGGGCGCTCCCCGGTGGGCGCGAGTCTCCGGAAGTGTTTGCGAAACGGCAGGAGCGCGCGCGGGGTGAACTCGAGGCCCTCAAGTCCATTCTCTATCCAGCGCTCAAGGCCACGCCTGCCGTGCCCGATCGGATGGGCCAGGGCCGTGACTCCGTGTCGCCGGCCGAGATCGCCCGCGGTCTGCGCGCGTTCCTTCGGCGGGTGCCGCGCGGGCGCGGTCCGGATCGAAGCGCGCGTGACGAAGTTGCTATCGTTCTCGAGCGCGTCGAAGCCACCCTCACGAGACGCACGGAGTTTCGCGCAGCGATCGCAATTCTGCGTGGCTATCTCGATCTGAGAATTCGCGCTGAGGTGCCCGGAGCGGATCGTGACGAGGCGGGCGCGCCTTGGTCGTCGGAAGGTGGGTCACTTCACCTGGCCGACATACAGCACGGAGGTTTCACGGGACGAGATGCAGTTTTCCTGGTTGGCCTGGACGCGGAGCGCATTCCGGGGGGCGGAGCCCAGGACCCTGTCCTGCTCGACAGCGACCGACGCGTCCTCGGCACCATGCTTCCGACTTCCGCAGAAAGACTTCGGGATAACATCTTCGAATTTGCTGCGCTCTTCGCTCGCCTTCGCGGACGAGTCACGATGAGCTACGGATCTTGGCAGGCGTCCGAGGCCCGAACGGTCGGGCCGTCATCGGTTCTCCTCCAGGGATTGAGATTGTCGCGGGGAAGTTCGCATCCGACGTTCGATGACCTCCACGAGGTCATGGGAAGAGTTGTCAGTGCGGTACCGACTCTTGGTCGCCCGTCCCTCGACGCGGACGATGTCTGGATGAAGGCGTTGGGCGCGGGCGACGTCATGCAGCGTGGACTTGGCGCTGTGCGGCGCAGTTACCCGCCACTGGATCGAGGTCTCACGGCACGTAAGGAACGGGAAGACGGCGTGCCCGGAGCGGTCCACGGAGTGATCGAATCTCGGCGCAGCGTGCTCGATCCACGTCGGAACGAATCCGTCGTCGTGTCCGTGAGTCGCCTCGAGGCCTTGGGGGCGTGCCCTCTGCGCTACCTCCACGGCTCGATCCTCCGCTTGTATCCCCCCGATGATCCTGAACTCGATCCGGACGTGTGGCTTGACCACCGCGTCCGTGGGAGTCTGCTTCATTCTGTCTTTGATGCTGTGCTCCGGGGAGCGCACAAGCAGGGCATGAGGTTCGACGATGTCGCCTTCGAAGCATCGGCTTTTGCAGCCCTCGCCAGTGGTGTCGAACGACTGAAGGACGAAGTCCCGATCCCTGGGGAGGGTACCCTCACGCGCGAGGTTGCCGCGCTTCGGGAAGACGTCCGATCATTCGTCCGGATGATCCGCCAGCAGGGCCCCAAGTGCGTCGCGCTGGAGTTGAAGTTCGGCCTCGGCGACGACGATCCGGTCCTCCTTGAGCTGACCGACGGCACCATACGGCTGCGTGGAGCCATCGATCGCGTCGACGCGGATCTTGGCGGCTTCCACGTCGTCGACTACAAGACGGGCGTTCCGCACGGCTACGGGTCCGACGTGTTTAACGGCGGCCGCAGGCTCCAGCACGCTGTGTACGCTCACGTCGCCGAACAACGACTCGGAGGAGAGGTCGTCGATGGTCAATACCATTTCCCGACGCGCCGAGGTCAGAATCAGTCGTTCGTTTTCGAACGTGAGGCACTGAAGGGCGTGGGTGGCTTGTTGGGCCACATGCTCGATGGCGTCGCCGCGGGCCACTTCGTCCCGACCAATGATCCGGCCGACTGTTCGTTCTGCGACTTCTCGGAGATATGCCGGGTGCGCAAAGGAGACTTCTTCAACACCTCATCACCGCTGGCCGAGTGGTCGCGAGAGCAGGCGAATCTGGGACTCTGGCCGGCGTTCGAGCATCTCAAGAAGACGCGGAACTACGAAGAGGGGTTGGCTCCCTAGGCCGGTGTGCCCCCGTCCAGAATCGTTCGCAGCACTTCGACGTCGAGATTGCCCCCCGAGACGACTGCGACGACACGTTCGCCGCGGGCCCCGTGGTTGAGTGCCGCCGCCACGGAAGCCCCGCCCGCGCCTTCCGCGATCACGTGCGCGGTGCCGACGAGTGTTCTGATCGCCGCGCAGATTTCTTGGAGAGAGACGACGAGCGAACCGTCGAGCACCGAGGACGCCAGCGGCCACATCTCGTGGAGCACGCTCTTGCCACCGATGCCGTCGACGAAGCTCGGGGTGCGATCGACCGCGACCGGGGCGCCGGCCCGCAGCGACGCGGCGAACGGTGCGGCCGTTTCTACTTCGGCCGCTCGTACCACGACATCGGGCTTGAGCGCTTTGACCGCCGAGGCGATCCCGCACGAGAGTCCCCCTCCACCAAAGGGGACGATGATCGAGTCCACCTCGGGAAGGTCCTCGAGGATTTCGAGACCGATGGTGCCGTTTCCGGCTATGACAGCCGGGTCACCAACCGGATGGACGAAGAAGCCACCTTCGTCGGGATGCCCGTGATCCATCAAGACTGACCACCATTCGTCGAAGGGCAGGGGCACGCAGACGGCGCCAAGGCGTTCGACGGCTTCGCGCTTCGTCCGCGGTGCCGAGTCGGGAAGAATCACCCGGCAGCCGATGCCCATCCGTCGCGCGTTGAAGGCCACTCCTTGGGCCATGTTTCCGGCGCTTGCGGTGTAGACCCCGTTGGCCAGAGCCTCGGGGTCGGCGAGGGCCATCGCGTTCGCGGCTCCCCGAATCTTGAAAGACCCGATGGGCTGAAGGCACTCGAGCTTCAACCAGATCCGCGCGCGATGGTCAACGTCGAGGGGAATCAGCGGAGTGCGAATCGCGGCTCCGATGATCCGACGGCGAGCGGCCTCGATGGAGGCAAGAGGAATAGGGGCGATCGGGTTCATGCTGCCACGATGGCCGCCGAGTGGAGTGGCGTCTAGCTTCGGGCGCATGATCACCGATCCCATCGCCGTAGTTCTCGTGCTGGCATCCGTCGTGGCGGTCGCCGTATCGCTCGAGATGCACAACAAATATTTTCGTGCCCTCGGGTCCGCGCTCGTCGGAATCTTGTTGGGGATGGTGCTCTCGAACACCGGCGTGATTCCCGGCACCTCACCGGCCTACGAGTTCCTGGGCGGACCCGCAGTGAGTGCCGGTATCATCCTGATTCTCTTGACGGTCGACGTCCGTTCGGTGATTCAGGCCGGTCCCACGATGCTTGCGGCCTTTGGTCTGGCTGTGCTGGGCTCGGCCTTGGGCGCCACGATCAGTGCGGTCCTGCTCGCCGATGCCATCGGCCCCGAGGCATGGAAACTCGCCGGGCAGTATACCGCGACCTACACGGGCGGGGGCGTGAATTTCGCGGCCGTCGGGGCGGCGCTCGACACCAGTGGCGAACTACTCGCGGCTGGCATCGCGGCTGATGTGATGATGACCGCGATCTGGATGGCGACATGCCTTCTCGTGCCGGTCCTGTTTGCGAAGAAGGGGACGGCCACTCCACAAGCACTGACGATGCAAGGATCTCCTGCCGAGACGCCTGGGGGCGCAGGGGCGGATTCAAGCCCTAGCCTTTATCGGATGCTTTACTCGAGCGTCGGGGCGATCAGCCTGCAGGACCTCACGCTGATGTCCGTGATGGTTCTCGGGACCCTGTGGATATCGGATTGGTTGGGCACCGCCCTGGCTCCGATCCCTTCCGTTCTTTTCCTCACCACGATCTCTCTGCTGCTGGCGCAGCTCCCGAGGGTGCAGGCCCTGAACGGGACCGGGGTCGTCGGCAACTACCTCGTGCTCCTCTTCCTTGCCGGTAACGGCGCGATGTCCGTGATCGCGAATATCGTGATCATCGGGCCCCCGATCGTGTACTTCGCGTTCATCACGGTGGCCGTCCATGGACTCGTGATCTTTGGGATCGGTCCGCTCGTCGGACTGGACCTCAAGACGCTTGCGGTCGCTTCACAGGCGGCGGTGGGTGGGCCTGCATCCGCGATGGCGCTGGCGACTGCGCGAGGATACACCGACCGGCTGCTGCCGGGAGTTGCTGCGGGCCTTCTTGGATACGCGGCCGGCAACTATCTCGGCTTGGCGGTCGCCGCCGCGGTACGGGTAATGCTCGGCGCCTGACTTCTCGTCACGAGATGCTCGGCGGTCGGTCCGACCGGGCTTACAGCCGCGCCAGTTCAGCGCGCGCTTCTTCTACCGTCCGGCAGTACGGCTTAAGGATCTCGACGAGTTCAGGCGGCAGCGGGCGCTTTTGAAGCGAATCGCGGGTCGTACACACGAGCACTTCGTGCCCGGTCACCGCGAGACGACCCGCGCCCAGGTGCAGCACGTCGAAGTTGATGCGAAGCGATGTGGTTCCGAAGTGCGTGAAGTAGGCCGCGACACGGAGTTCATCGTCGAGTCGCGACGGGTAGTGGAAATCGGACTCGAGATGCACTCGGGGAAGCCACATGTCCCATCGGTCGAACACTTCACCGTAAGGAACACCGGCGACTCGAAACAGCTCCATTTCCGCGAGTTCGAAGAAGCGGACGTACGCCCCGTAGAAGATGATCCCGGCCTTGTCGACGTTCGACCACCGGACCCTTTCGTCGACGGTGAAGAGTGTTCCTGTCATTGGATATCCGTGCGTGAGATGTGAACCGTGACGCCGGCGAGGCCCCCGGCGCCCCGCTCGTCGTCGTACCGTGCATCGCTGAAGCGCACGGTCCAGCCGTCGGGGTCCGCCGCGACCCGAACGTGGGGATACCGAGACCAGGTCAGGTAGTTCTGAACGGACGTTCTTGTCCGGGCGATGCCTGCGACTCTGCGGCCCACCTCCTCTGGTACGTCCTCCGCGATCGCGAAGAGTGGGATCGACGAGTCCAGATTCAGGCGAACCCGTGGTGTGTTCAGCCAGTTGTGCGTGCCCGGCACATACGCCGTGGCCGTGCGGATCTCGATCGCACTGGAGAAGGGATTCCCCCGAACCGGGGCGACCATCACGTCTTCGACGCCAACCGCCAGATCGGCCGCGACGCGACGCACCTCCGCGCTGGCGAGCGTATCGGCGCCCAACATGACCGCGACATAGACGAGAACGGCGACGCCGGTAATCCGGACTCCCCGCGTTCGCGCCTGACTCGTGTCGCTCCCGAGCCGGAGGCGGAGCGCGAGGATTCCCGATAGCCCCATGAGCCAGGGGAGCGCGGCGGACGGGCCGACTCCGAGGAGGACCACCACGCTCGTGAGGGCGGCCAGAGCGGCCCACCCGGCTTGGCCAACGCGACTGACGTTCGACGCCAAGAACACCGCGCCACCCAAGGCCAGCCAGATCCATGGGTCGACGATGAAGAGCGCGTCGCCGTAGCTCCAGGATCCATCGAACGGCAGCGCCCAGCGCATTCCGTAGGTGTTCATCCAGTCGAGCGTCGGATGTGTGAGTACGCCCACGAAGGAAAGGGCAAAGACGGGGCCGGCTCGGGCCGGCCGTGCGGTCGGGTTGCGCCGTCGACGTATCAGGCGGTCCCACCCGAGTATCATTCCGGTGATCAGTACGGGCAGCAGCACGATGGCGGGCCAGCCGTGGGTGATTCCTCGCCTAAATGCTAATGCGAAGTACTCCCCTCGGGCGTAACTCAGCACGTCGATGTCCGGTGCGTTGGCTGCGATCACAAGCGTCGCGGTAGCCAGGGGGGTCGAACGCTCCGCACCCGCCTTTGCGATGGCGGCCCCGACCAAGGCATGGGTGAGGTTGTCCACAGTGCACTCAGTCACGACGGGGAGGACGGTGGCCCTCGCGCGGGAGTGGCCCAAGGTAGGCTTCAAGTGTAGCCTCAATCGACATTCCCCGCTCCAGCGCTCGCGATGCCCCTCGATCTGACGCCGTACGAACGATCTCTCCTGGATGGATCCTCAGGAGCCGCGTCTGCTATGGCGATGCGCATCGTCGTGTCCGCAGCTGAATTGCTGGGCGCGCCTCGGATGGTCGAGATCGTGTCCGCGCACATCGACGGCTGCCTTCACCACGGCGACGGTGGTGTCGAATTCGCTGAACGTCTGGTGGCGGGTGGCGGTCGTGTGGCCGTTCCGACCACGCTCAATGTGGGGGCGCTCGACCTACTGCATCCCGATAAGATCCGGGCTAATGAACACAAACGAGACATGGCCCGCCGTCAGATGGATGCCTATGTGGCGATGGGAGCGAGCCCGACCTTCACGTGCGCGCCCTACCAGGTCGGGCATGAACCCGGCGTTGGCGAGCAAGTCGCGTGGGGCGAATCGAATGCGATCGCCTTCGTGAATTCGGTCCTCGGGGCACGGACCGAGCGCTACGGCGACTTTCTCGACGCGTGCTGTGCCCTGACCGCGCGGGCGCCACTCTATGGGCTGCACAGGACGGAGAACCGTCGTGCGACGGTCGTCGTCGATGCGCGTGCCGTCCCGGCCGGGCTCGCGAGCCGCGACGTGTTCTACCCCGTCCTCGGCACCTGGCTGGGTCTCGCGGTCGGGCAGGAGATCGCCGCTATCGAGGGGCTGCCTCCCGGAGTTACCCGTGATCAGATGAAGGCCATGGGGGCCGCCGCGGCTTCCACCGGTGCAGTGGCCCTGTTCCACGTCGTGGGGGTCACCCCGGAAGCCCCGACGCTGGAGGCGGCGACGGGTGGGATCGAGGCGGACCGCCGTATCGTGCTCACCGCGGCCGATCTCGAGGGTGCGCTACGCCGACTGAGTACAGCGGCCGACTCCGATCGCGTGGACGCGGTGGCGGTCGGAAGCCCGCACTTTTCGATCGCGGAATTCGAAGAACTCCGGCGCGTGCTTGGGGACCGACGGGTCGGTATTCCCTTCTACGTTTGCACAGCCCGAGAGACGTTTCGGGAGCTTGAGCAGAAGGGCCATGCGACGCCCCTGATCGAGGCGGGTGTCGATATCGTGGTCGATACCTGCGTGGTCGTCACTCCGATTCTGCCCGCCCGCGGTGGGGTCCTGATGACGAACTCCGGCAAGTTCGCCCACTACGGCCCGAGCAACACGGGGTACGAAGTGTTGTACGGGAGCCTGGAAGATTGTGTTGACTCCGCGATCGCGGGACGAGCCGTCCGGAACGAAGCGGTGTGGACGTGGTGAACGGGCGAACGTTGATTGCTGGGGCAGCGGTGGGGCCGCTCCTGCGGCTGACTCATCCCATCAGCTTCTGGGGTGGCGTCGACCCGGTGACGGGCCGAATCGTCGATCCCCGACACCCGCAGTTCGGAGCGTCGATCGGGGGCACCGTGCTCGCGGTTCCTTCCGCCGTCGGCTCGAGTTCGTCGAGCGCCATCATGCTCGAATTACTCCGTGAGGGTAGCGCACCTGCGGCGATCTTGATGGGGAAGCCCGATGCGATTCTCGCGCTCGGTGTGGTCGTCGGGCGGGAACTCGGCTATGCGACGATCCCCGTGGTGGAAGTCTCCCCGAGCGACCTGGCGTCGTTTCGGGACGGCGCCGTGATCGAAGTCGATGCCGAAGGAAGGGTCTTCGAGCGCGTAGGACCGGAGTAGCAGTTTCGGCCTGCGCGGTTCAGCCTCGTTCACCGGGTCCGTCGACGGACCCTTCCGAGCGCCCCCAGCCCGTCGCGATCGCGATCAGTAGGACGGCCAGGAGTCCCCAGGAGTGCGCGTTGTGTAGGCCGGCCTCCCAGGGTGACACGCGAGGCATGCCCGGCACGCCTGCGGTCATCGAGGCCACCAGGATCGTCGGGATGAAGAAGGGGAGCAGGAACGGGTAAGTGCACACCGCTACGTCGAGGATGTTCGCGCGGCGGTACGCCCCAACCGCCGCCGATTCCCCGACGTCTCGGGAGAGGGCTCCCACGGTCAGGATGGCCACGGCCGAATGTGTGGTCAGAATGGTCGCGGCAGAGATGGTGCCGAAGATCCACCATTCGGCGTCCCGCGCGCTCGTCGCGCGAGCCCGAACCCACTCGATCAACCGAGCCATCAATCCCGATGCCTCGACGCCACCCACGAGTCCCATGAGCAGGATCGTGAAGACGGAAACGCCCACGGCTCGTCGCATGCCGTCTAGAAGGAGTCCCGAAGCGATGAAGTTGTCGCGGTCGAGGAAGAACAATTCTGAGGCGGCGAATCGTGCGAGCAGGAGTCCGAGCACGATCGCGACCGCGATTCCCGCGAAGAGTCCCTCGATGAGATGCCGACTCCGGATGAGAAGGAAGAGCACCCAGGCGGGGGCGATCAACATGACGAGCCCGGCCGGGTCGGCGTCGATCGTCGTCATGACCTGCTGCACCCCGTCCGTCCCGGCACCGAGCAGCGCAAAGACGAGGAGCGCCATTCCCGCTGCCGGAAGCGCGTAACGCGCGCGGGAACGAACCACCCCACCCAGGTCGGCACCCTGTGTGGTCGCCGAGGCGATCGTGGTGTCGGAGATCGGCGAGATGTTATCGCCGAACGTTGCTCCTGCAAGGATGGCGCCGACTGCGAACACCGGATCTGCGCCCAATGAACCCGCTGCCGGATAGAGCAGTGGCGTGCAGACGAGGATGGTTCCGAGACTCGTCCCGGTCGCGGTCGAGAAGACGGCGCAGATGAGAAAGGCAGCCACTACGAATCCGCCGCCCGAGACACCGACCTCACCAGCCGACCAGACAAGCGATTGAATCAGACCGCTCGCGCTGAGCAACGAGCCGAGAATGCCGGCAAGCAGCCACGCCAGAATCAGGAGCATGACGAGGCGGTGACTCATTCCGTCGATCACGGCTTCTGCGTACCTGGATCGATCCTTCGCCAGGGTGATTCCGAGGCCGAGTGCGGCGATCAGTACCGGCCAGAATCCGGTCTCGTCAGGCGCCCCCGACAACCCCAGCCATGAGACACCTCCCAAGAAGAGCGCGAAGGGTGCGAGCGACCCGAACCACCCTCCGTGGGAGGCGAGAGGGGCTGCGCTATTCGGATCGTTCACGTTTTTGGGGGTCGGAGGGTCGTGCGATGGCCGGTGGAATCCTACGTTCGCATCGTCGCAGTCGCACGACATGACATCGACTGGCTTTCTAACGAGGAGTCCCGCGTGCCCCAATCCGACGAGTTCACTCTCTTCGATCTCCGAGTCGAGGTGGTACAGGGAGATCGGCCGATGGTGTGCAAGCATGCGGCCGGCGACTACTTCGAGGTCCGTGGCGAAGAGTTGATGCTGCCAGCGGGTCAGACGTTTCCGATCTATCCGTTGGCGGCCATCCTCCCGCTGCTCCCGGCCAAGCAGAGGCACACGGTACCCACCGACTGGATGACGACCGATATGGAAGTGGCTTGCCCGGATCCGTTGTGCGGCGCGCGCTTCCGGATCACACGCACGGGGACGACCACGTTTCGTCACTCCGAAGTCACGCTCGTACCTCTGGAAGGCGCGTGATCGATCGACGCGAGCTCAGCGAGGGGTACTCGGTCTCCCGTCTCATTCACGGGGGCTGGCAGTTTTCGGCGGGCCATCGCCTGGGGGGATCGGATCTCGACGACGCGATCGAGGTCCTGGTCGCTTCGGCCGACCTGGGTGTTACGACCTTCGATTGCGCGGACATCTACACTGGTGTGGAGGAACTGTACGGTCGATTCCTGCGCCGCTGGAGAACCACATCTGGCGCGGCCCCGATTCAGATCCACACGAAGTTCGTACCTGACTACGCGGACCTGCCGAGCGTGGATCGACAGTACGTCGAACGAATCATCGACCGATCCCTGACGCGCCTCGGGGTAGAGCGACTGGATCTGGTCCAGTACTACTGGTGGCGTGACGACGTGCCCGGCTTTGAACAGACGGCGCTATGGCTCACCGATCTCCAAGCGGCCGGAAAAATTCGACACGTTGCAGGGACGAACCTGGATATGGCCCGCCTCAGGAGGGTCAGCGACTCCGGGGTGCGCCTCGTGGCGAATCAGGTGCAGTATTCGGTGCTCGATCGACGCCCGGAGCACGGTCTGGCTGCCGCGTGCGCCGATAACGACACCTGGCTTCTGGCCTTCGGTGCCATCGCGGGAGGGTTTCTGTCGGAACGATGGCTCGGTGCGGCCGAGCCAAACCACCACTCCAACCGGTCGTTGGTGAAGTACCGACTCATGATCGACGAGTTTGGGGGGTGGGAGCCGTACCAGGCGCTCCTGCAGGAGTTGTCCGACATCGCTGCGTCGCAGGAGGTCGCGCTCTCGACGATGGCGCTTCGGTTCGTACTGGATCAGCCTCGGGTAGCGAGTGTGATCGTCGGGGCGACCCGTATAGGGCAGATGAACGAGAACGCGAGGGCGTTCTCGTGCACGCTCTCGGCCTCAGAGCACGCGCGTATTCGTGCTCACCTCGATGCAGCGTGCGGTCCGGAGGGGGACGTCTTCGAACTCGAACGTGACCGCGACGGCCCACACGGACGGATCATGAAGTACGACCTCAACCGCGCGTGACTCTTCGGTACGCCCCGGGTGAGAAGCCCGTGGCTTCCTTGAATCGCCGGGTGAAGTGTGCTTGGTCGCTGAAGCCGGTGCTGAGCGCGATCGCAGAAATCGGCACCGCGTCGTTCGCGAGACGAAGAGTCTCTCGCCGCGCTCCGTGGAACTCGCCGCTTCCCATGGTCTTGGTCATCCACACTCCCTGTCCGCGGCCCGAGGCGGTGGCCGTTCCCCACGTCGTCGTCGTCCCACCGGGGCCACCGCCGTCGGTCTCCGTCCCGGAGCCAACAGAGGCAGGGGTCGTGCCAACTCGGGATCGCTGATGTAAATCGCTGTACCTCATGGTGTTAGGGCCGATCTTGCCGGGGCGCCGCCCGAGTGGGCCGCCGTCCGGTTACGGGACGCTCCGGTGCGTCGGTGGGACGCCTTCCCCCGCTCCCACCCGAGAGACAGATTGGCCGGGTGACTGATCCCAACGTGCATGCCCTACCCTTTCCTGACGCGACCGCTCGCCGACGCATCGAGTCGGATCTCGACGTCAATCTCCTCGTGGAGGCTGGTGCGGGGTCGGGCAAGACCACCGCGCTGGTGGCGCGCATGGTGGCGCTCGTTACCACCGGGTCAGCCACGGTCGATCAGATTGCCGCCGTGACGTTCACTCGGAAGGCGGCGAGCGAGCTACGCGAGCGCTTCCAGGCCGGTGTCGAGGAACACATCCGCCTCGAGCGCGGAGCCGCGGAGCCGGACGTACTCGTACTCGATCGACTCACATCGGCGCTCGACGAAATCGATCGTGCGTTCATTGGCACGATTCACTCGTTCTGTGGTCGGTTGCTGCGGGAACGCCCCCTCGAAATCGGTCTCGATCCTGACTTTCAGGAGCTACCTGTCGAGGAACGCGCGCTCCTGCGGAAGCGGGCCTGGGAGTCCTATCTGGAGCGGCTGGCGCGTGAGAGCGACCCCATTCTCGAGGACCTGGCCCGGGCGGGTCTCCGGCCTTCGACTCTGTTCGGGCTCTTTTGTTATCTCGTCGAGAATCCCGATGTGGATTTCCCGGCCGATGCCATCGATCCCCCGTCCGCAGAAGACGTGGCCAGTGTTCGTTCGGAGCTCGAGCAGATCGTGGAGCACGGGTGGGAACTGATGGACGATGTACCGTCGAGCGGGAACGAATGGGACTCTCTTCAGAAGAAGATTCGGCAACTTCACTTCCAAAAGGACGTGACGGGGTGGACGGAGGACGCCGATCTCTTCGAGGCCATCGCTCTGCTCTGCAAGCCCGGCCCGCGGGGGCACGATCCGGTCTTGAAGCGTTGGCGCCAGGCCGACCTCGCGAAGCTCTTTCGGGCAAGAGTGGACACCTTTGGGGTCGGCGACACACCGGCTCAGGGACTGGTGAATCGTTGGTATGCCCACCGATACGCTCTCGCGATTCGCCTGGGTCTGCACGCGGTCGAGGAGTTTGCCGCGCACCGGCTTCGCATTGGGAAGCTCGACTTTCAGGATCTGCTCGTACTTGCGGCGCGCCTTCTGAAGTCCGATCGCGGCGTGCGGAAGAACCTCGGCGAGCGATATCGACGCCTGCTGGTCGACGAGTTTCAGGACACGGATCCGCTGCAAGCAGAGATCATGCTCCTCCTTTCGTCTCCTCCACCCGAAAGTGGAGGAGAGCCGGAGGTAGCAGAGGATGAGAAACCCGCGAGGGATGCTCCTGACTGGCGCACCGCGGTCCCGAGGCCGGGAGCGCTCTTCGTGGTGGGGGATCCGAAGCAGAGCATCTATCGTTTCCGTCGTGCGGACATCCAGTTGTACGGCTTCGTGAAGGGCCGATTCTCCGACTTCGGGGAGGTGCTCACTCTTTCGACCAACTTTCGCTCCCGTCCGGCGATCGGAGATTTGGTCAACGAGCTGTTTTCCAAGCCGGGATTCCTACCTCCTCTGGCCACCCCTGAGCAGGCCGCATTCGAGCGGCTGGCAGTCCCTCCGCCCTCTGCACCTGTTTCGAAGGAGGGCGTGTACACCTACCAACTCGCGCCGGACGGGGCGAACAAGGACTCGGCGTCGGAAGATGATGCGGCGCGGATCGCCACTTGGATTCGGGATCGCGTCGACTCCGGCGAGCGAGTCGCCGGTGATTTCCTGATTCTTACGCGAGGCCGAGGGCAGCTGTCTGCCTACGCCCGCGCACTGGAAGCGCGGAGTCTGCCGCTTCAGGTGACAGGGGCCGGGGTGGGGGTGGAAGAGGAAATCCGCGAGGTCGAGGTCCTCGTCGAATGCATGATCGATCCCAGCAACGCGGTGAAGGTGGTGTCCGCGCTGGTGGGTCTCTTCTTCGGCCTCGACTACGAGCGACTCGTAGCACATCGGCTCGACGGCGGAGGTCTCGATGTCATGTCGCCGGGAGACCGCGGACATCCGGATGTTCTTGCTGCGCTGAGGGTGTTGAACGGTTGGTGGCGCGCTTCGGTTTCCGACCCGGCCGACGTGTTCATCGCCCGTCTGGTCAGCGAGTTGGGCGTGCTCCCGTATTCCGCCGCCGGCGATCTGGGGACGTTGCGGGCCGGGGCGCTCCTCTATTCGCTCGAGGCCGTGCGCGCTGCCACGCTCGCGGGGGCCGCATCCCTACCTGGTGCCCTCGCGGCCCTTAGCGCCTCGCTCGACCTCAAGGAGGCGGAGGCGCCCTTCGAGCCGGGGCGACCCGATGCGGTCCGGCTCATGAATCTCCATCAGGCGAAAGGCCTCGAGAGCACAGTGGTCATCCTCGCCGATCCGACCGAGCATCGAGAGTGGCGGCCTGAACTGCACCTGACACGGTCCGAGGACGGCGTCGCAGAAGGCTACTTGCGCGTCACAGCAGCGAGCACCGGTCGAAGATCTCCGCAGGATCTCGCGCGACCTATGCAGTGGGAGGAGTACGAGGCCGCTGAACGCCGGTTCGAGCGTGCGGAGGAGGTCCGCCTGCTCTACGTCGCGGTGACGAGAGCCCGGGAGGAGTTGGTCGTGGCGCAGTGGCCTGGCGGCCGGGGCAGCTCGGCTTGGGCCGCTCTCGATCCGTGGCTCACGGAACACGCGACCCTTGAGGTCATGGAGAGGCGAGAGCCGCCCGAACGCGCTGAGATTACGATGACGCCCGAGGAGGCGGCCGATGCGGTCGGGATGGCCGCGGCGACTCTCACCTCCATGCGTACGCGCAGCTACGAACACACGTCGGTCACCGCGTTGACCAAGACCGAGTCGAAGGGGCCGCGGCCTCCTCGTGCGGCCGTGCGGTCCGGCGGTGGAGCTGAGGCACTCCGTGGTTTCTCTTGGGGCAGCGCGGTGCACGGCGCTCTTGCAGTAGCGGTGGCCGACCCCAGTGACGAGCACTTACGGTCGGCCTGTCGAGACCTGTTGGTGGAGTACGAGCGACCGCTCGACGATCACGGAGAACCAACGGAGTTGTACGAGTTGCTCGGGCTCGTCCGATCCGTGGCCCGCTCCGACTTGTGGGTGCGCGCGCAAGCTGCGGAGCAGCTTCTCAGCGAGATTCCGTTCGCCGCCTCCCGTGTCGTCGCTCAGGCCCCGCGGACGACTCCGGTGCTAAGAAGCACGAATCGCCCCAGCAAGGTCAAGCGACAACTCGATCTCTTCGCACCTCGAGCTTCTGACGAGGGAGACGCTCCCGCCGGGGGCTCGAGCGATTCGGCCACTCTCAGTGACGAGACGTCGGAAGTGGCTGGTCCGACTCGCAGCATCCTGGAGGGTGTGGTCGATCTGGCCTTCCGCGAGGTCGACGGGTGGGTGATTGCAGACTATAAGACCGATGTAGGCACCGACCCGGACTTCGCGGCTCGGGAGGAAGGCTACCGGAGGCAGGTCGATCTTTACGCCGACGCCTGGGCGCGCCTGACCGGCGAGCCCGTAAAGGAACGTGTACTCTTCTTTACGGCCCAAGACCGAGTCGAAAGCTGGTAAACACTCGCGACGGAGGAACGGTGGATATCGTGACGAAAGCGTCAGAGCCCACGGCGGGAGGTGAGGTCGGTATTGCCTTCCGTTGGCCCCCGCCGGGTCTGGAGCGGATGCAGGGTGACCTGGCTGTCATCGCAAGCCGGGCAGCCCTTGGCGGAGGCTTGCTCGTTCTGCCCTTGCTCCTGGTCGTAGCGGGAGAGCCCGGGTTGGCGACGCTCGGTCCCTTCGCTGACGCATGGTGGGTTCCGCTGACTCTGGCGCTAGTGGGACTCGCGTTCTCGATCGACGCGCTGGTGCTGTCGGCACGGACCATGCGACGCGCTTCACGTGCCCTGAAAGGCGGGTACGATGCGGTGACCGTCGGTCGGGTCCTCGCTGACTCGGGGCGGGATATGGGCTTCCTTCTTCAGGGTGCCCGTCACTTCTCGGTGATCAAAGATGACGAGCGACTAGGAATCGCAGCGATCCGGGTCGCGGCATTGTCACTGATTGCTCTGGCGGGACTGTGGCTTTCAACAGCGGTCTGTATCGGCCTGTTCTTTGCTGCCCGCGGTCTGATCTCGCCGCGTGGCCTCCAGGCCTTCACTCTGCTACCGGCCTTCGTGGCGTACGCCTGTGGCGCGGTGGCTTCCATAGTGATGCAGGGAAGGGTACGGCGTGCTCGAAAGGTCTGGCATAAACAACCGTGGTCCCAGGACTTGGCCGGCGACGAGGTGCATCGGTGGACGGCAGCCTATCCCTTCCGCGAGGGGACGCTTCGGGCTTTAGACGACGTCGGAGTGGCGCAGGGATTGGGGCGCGCGGCCTTTATCGTGGGGGCCCTTGGTGTGGTCGTGGCGCTTCCGGTGATGACTTTGGTGCCCGCCGCCGCGGTGGCGCCCATCCTCACCGCCATTTCCATGCCGACGTTCGACAGCTATCGACCGCGAGCTGCTCGAAGCGAGGCGTTTCGGAGCTACGTAGCCGGCGCGGATCTCTCTATCACGCCGGCCCAAGCGGGTCAAATCCTCCACGACCTCGTGCACGTAGGGTCCGACATCGAGCTCACAGCGGGAGAGCGCTCGCCGTCGCGCGCGTTTTCTCAGCCGTGGATTCCGGTGGATGGGGAGGGGAACAACCCTCTCGACCTCGATCCTTATGCGTGGGGCGATTCGCTTCTGGAGCGTGTCTCCGAGTTGAATGCCGAGCAGCGGGCGTATCTCGCCGAAGTCGCCTCACACCCGGCCTCACCTGACTTTTCCCGTCTTGCTCGCGCGTCACGACTGGACGCCGGAAGCGCGCGATGGGAGAACCCTCTTCCCACGACCATGACGATGGCGACGCTACCGCTGCCGCGACTCGGGCTGGTTCGTTCTGCAGGCAACGCCCACATCGCTGCCGCGGCGAATCAGTTGGCGCAGGGGAACGCGGACGCGGCGGAGCGGTTGCTGGCCGAGGTGGTTTCCGTCGGCTTTCTACTCGCGGATGACGGGCCCACCCTGATCGACAATCTCGTCGGAGTCGGGCTCATCACGTCCGGGGGCGCCGCGCTCGAGGACCTGTTTCGGGCGACCGGCCGGTCCGGGGCGTCCGCAGAGCTGTCGAGGCTGACCGCCGTCGCCGAGCGATCCGTCGCCCTCATGCGATCCGATCTACCGAAGGGCACTGAAGCCTGGGTGCGATCGCTGCCCGCGATGGTTCTCGACGACTCGACGGTCCGCGGACTTCGGTGGGAGTACTTCATCACGTTCGCGACCGTCGCCCCCTGCTTGAACATGCATCGCATGGTCTTCGGGGCCGATGACGAGTATGAGACCTTCGTGGAGGAGGCGCGCGCGAGTCTCGTGCAATGGCCGTCCGAGGAGGCCGTGTTCGAGATCGCTCAGCACGGCTGGACGGGGGCCGCCGAGCACGCGAGCCCGCCATGGTTCACACGTCTGGCGGGGCTCTACATGAGCGATGAGGAGCATTCCTGTAGGGACTTGGTCAGCCACATGGGTGCGAACGACTTCTGACGTGGCAGGCCTCTCGACCGATGCGGTCGAGGGTCAGGAGAGACGACGCAAGCTATCGCAGGGGTCGGCCCGAGTCGTCGAGGCGCACTTCGAGGAACCGCCCCTGGTAGTCGCTGGGCTTGATTCCCTGGAGCACGGCGACCCGACGCTCGCCCCCGGCCAAGATCGTGATGTGCACGTCGACCGTTTGTCCGCCTCGCACCCCGAAGTGCACCGGAAGGTCGGACTGCGCGTCGTACGCTGAGCCGGTGTCGACCAGGCGAGTCCCGAGAAGTGTCTCCGACCCTGCGGCATAGAGACGCGCTTCGGCACCGGGGCGCGTCGCGTGTCCCTCTGCGTCGAGCACACGTACCTGCAATGAGTGCCAGGAGTACTCCGGCCGCAGCAGATTCTGCATCAGATGATGCATGCCATCGTCCGCCGATCCGGCCAGCGCGAGGTCGAGGTCACCGTCGAGATCGAAGTCCACCCAAGTGGCTCCGTGGCTGGCGTTGAGCTGGAGTAGCTCCTCTGGGGTGACGTCGACGAAGACGGCACCGCCCTCTCTGCGCATGAGCCAGTCACGATAGTGGACGCCACCGCCAACGGTGCCGTTCACGAAGAGATCGACGTTGCCGTCGTGGTCGAAGTCGCCCCACGTACAGGTGTCATACCGAGAGTCGTTCGCGACCCCGACCGCTTCGGCGATGTTCACCAGAACGTGCGGAGCCGTGCGCTCCAGGAGTCCATTGGGCCCGTAGTTGGCGAAAAAGACATCGAAGTCGCCGTCGGAGTCGAAGTCGACGACACAGGGCCGAACCGAACCCTGCGCGTCGTCACCCATCGCCCGGCCGCCCTGGTGCAATACGCTCAGGTCAGCGGCCGGGGTGAAGCGCCCGTCGGCCTGGAGGTACAACTCGTTCGCATCACCGTTCATGTTCGCGACGACCAGATCGAGCCCCCCTTGGTCCCAATCGAACCAGACGGCGCCGACGGTGCGGCGCTCGTCGGCTAGCCCGACGTCCGCGGCGACATCAACGAAGCCAACGGGGCCGCGATTCTCGAAGAGATAGTTCGCACGGTCACGCATCGCGAGGAATAGATCGAGATCCCCGTCCTCGTCGTAGTCGATCCACGAGGCCTGTCGGGTCGCGCCGACCGAAAGTTGGAGGCCCACATCGAGTGCGACGTCGGTGAATCGAGCTCCCCCGTCATTCCTGTACAACGCGGTCACAGGCGTGTCCCCCGCGAAACCGAGGAGCAGATCGGGGTCACCGTCGTCGTCGAAGTCGCCCCAGGCGGACGTGCGCACGGCGCGTTCGACGACCAGGGATACCTCCTGGGCGACGTCGACGAAGCCGTCGACTCGATCGTTCCGATAGAGACGGCTCGGTGTGCCATTGAAGCCGACGAAACGGTCGGGATCACCGTCACCGTCGAAGTCGGCCCAGGCGTCGGTGAGGGCGCCCCCATCGGAGAACAGGGCGGGCTGAAAGGCTGCAAAGCGGACGGGCTCTGGCGCACGTTCGGTCGAGCACGCCCCCAGCGCGAGCCCAAGCGACAACGTCCATGTGGCAGATGAGCGAAAGAAACGAGTCCCATGAATCCCGTTCATGACGATCTCCAGAAAGTGATCGAAGGTGAGCCTGATGCCACCACCATCATCCGACGCCCAGATCCAGGGCTCGGCCCAGGGCCTCCAGGCCTGCTTCGAGTACATCAAATTCCCCGGCGACCGCGACTCGGAAGTGAGCAGGTTCGCCGAAGTAGCGTCCCGGGGTCACTCCGACATCGAAGTCCGCGGCCGCGAGTTCTACGAAAGGTTCGGCGTCTTCGACACCCAATAGGCGCGGAAAGCCGACGGCGCCGCCTATTGGCTCCACCCAATCCAGCTCGGCTCGGGACGTCACGAAGTCACGGAACAGTGCGCTCCCCGGCTCCAGCACACGACGGGCGCGCGAGAGAAGCTCATCGAGGTGCTCGAATGCGAGAACGCCGAGCGTCTCGGACGGGATCGATCCGACGGCGTCGATGACGTCACGCACTCGCAGCGCGCGCTCCACCGTCTCCGGGTCCGCCAGCATCCAACCTACTCGGAGACCTGCGAGCCCGTACGATTTTGTCAGGCTATTCGTCGAGATGAACACGGCATCGCGAGTCGCGGCGGGTGATCGCTCGACGCCCTCGAGGACGTCGAGATACACCTCGTCGACGATGACCTTTGCTCCCACGGATCGCGCGAGATCCCCAACGGTGGCCAGTGCCGAGGCCTGCGCGTACGCTCCGGAGGGATTGTGGAGGTTGGTGAGAACGATCGCGCGAGTGTCAGGCGTGAGCGCCGCCTCAACGCACTCGGGGTCGAGCTCGAATCGTTGGTCCCACCCACGGGCAAAGGTGTTGACCTTGGCGCCAAGGAAGTGCGCGACTCCGGCGTGTGGGTCGTATCCGGGCCACTCCACGAGCACGGTGTCGCCGGGTCGGAGTACCGAAGCCAACGCCATGAAGTTCGCGCCGGACGCACCGGATGCTGTGGCCACACAGTCGACGTCGACGCCATAGCGCGCCGCGATCGTGCGGACCAGCGGGGGCCATCCGTCGTCGTTTCGACCGTAGAGGCCCATCGCATCGCGCGAACCAGGAAGCTCGTCGATAGAGCACGGGAGGAGGTTCGAGCCTGTCAGATCGTAACGACACCTGTCGTGATGTTTCGCCCACGTCATGTAGGGCGCCCACGTCGCCGGCCAGTCCGTCTGGCTCATGTCGAGCTCCGTAGTCCGCGGCTCCAGAAGATGTACGCGGGCACACCGGCCGCGAGGAGCAGTAGCCCGATCCCCGAACGCACGGGGTTGGTCCAGAGCACGCTACCCACGATGAGTATGGAAACACCGACGAAGAGCAGCGGAACGAAGGGATACCCTGGGGTCACGAACACCCCCTCCGGACGTTCCGCGAGCGGGATCCTCTTCCGGAACACGAAGAGGCTGGCCCCGGCCAAACCGAAGAAGATCCAGTCCGCGGATACGACGTAATCGACGAGTTGTGCATAGGTACCGGTTAGAACCAGAACGATCGCCCAGACAGTTTGGATCACGATCGCCACGGACGGGGTCGCGAAACGAGGGTGCAGGCGAGCGACACTCTGGGGAAAGAGGCCGTCTCTCGCCATCGCGTAGTACACACGTGTGGGTGCCAGCATCGTCAGGTGCAAGAACCCGAACGTCGAAATCGCGATTCCGAGCGTGATGAGAAAGTCGCCCGTGTCCCCGAACAACATCCCGGCGGCGTCGGAGGCCGGCGTCAACGTGGCAGCCAAGCCCGCATGCCCCAGTGTGCGCAGGTAGACGAAATTCACCAGCCCGTAAACGAGCACGACGAGCCCGGTTCCGGCGAGGAGACCGATGGGAAGATCCCGAACGGGATTCTTCATCTCTTCGGCCACATAGTTGGCGTTCTGCCATCCCCCGTAAGAGAACATGACGGGGATCAACGCAGCGCCAAATGCGAAGAGCAGAGTGGGTGCCCGGTCATCGGCCGGGATGAAGTCTCCGACGGGCCCCGGCTGAACGAAAGCCGCCGCGCCAGTGGCCGCCTCGGGGAGGGGGAGCAACATTCCTGCCCCAATCAGGAGCGCGAGTGGGATCAGCTTGAGAATGACGAGTCCGTTCAAGACGCGACTGCCCGGTTTTACGCCGACGTAGTTGACGGCGGCCACGGTCACGATCGCGAGGATGGTCAGTGCCTGGCCGTTGACTTCGGTTCGGCCGACCAAGCGTAGCGTGTATTCGGAGAATGTGATGCCGACCGCCGCGATCGCGCCTCCTTCGATGAGCAGCAGGAGTCCCCAGCCGTATAGGAACCCCGCAAGCGGGTGATACGCATCGCGCAGGTACTGATAGTGCCCGCCGGCTTTCGGAAAGAGGCTCCCCAATTCGGCGAACGTGACGGCGCCGGCCAGGGCGATCACCCCGCCGGCGAGCCAGGCTCCCATGACCAACGCTGGCGAGTCGAGCCGTTGAGCGACGATGTACGGATTGATGAAGATGCCCGCACCGATGATGCCACCGACCACGACCATCGCCGTATCGAAACGGCCCAACTCCCTTCGGAACGACACGCGGCCTCCTGGTGAGGGCTGACCCGACGCATCGGGGGCGATGGGTTGCCCCGCGACGGTAGAAGTTCTGGTGCGACTTGGCCAGACGCGGGGCCACGTACAGATTTGCCGACCCGCCCCTCCCTCGGATGCTACGCCATGGACATCTTCGACGTCATCACGTCACGCCGGTCGATCAAGAACTTCACCGACCGCTCGATCTCGAACGAGGCCATCCAGCAGCTTCTCCAGATCGCCGTGCAAGCGCCCAACCACCGACTGACGGAACCGTGGCGATTTTACGTGCTCGGCCCCGAAGGGCGTGGGCACTACGGAGCGGCGCTCGGGGCGAGAAAGGCCAAGAAGATCGAGGATCCTGCGGCGGCGGATGCGGTTCTCCAGAAAGTAGCCGAAACACATCGCGACCTTCCCGCCATGTTGGCGGTGAGCATGACCGTCGACGAGAACCCCGAGATTCGAGAAGAGGACTACGCGTCCACCTTTATGGCCATTCAGAATCTCTGTCTCGCCGCGTGCGCCATGGGCCTGGGTACTCATGTAAAGAGCGGTGCCGTGATGGACGATCCGAGCGCACGAGCCGCCGTGGGCGTCGGAGAGAACGAACGTATCGTCGCCACGATCAGTCTGGGCGAACCGGCGGACATCCCAGCGCCAAAGCATCGCCACGAGGCTTCCGACTTCACGAAGTGGGTGCCGTAGCTGCGCGACGTTGTACCTTCTGAATACATAGATGTGACGCCCTCCCGGGCTCTCAACCACGCTTGAACAGGAGAGGTGAGATGAATAGAAACGTGTTCGTGCTTGCGACGATGATGGCCTTCGCCACCGCGCCCGTTCAGGCACAGGGGCTCGAGTTTTCCGGTGGGGTCAACTTCTCAGAACTCAGTGGCGCCGCGATCGAGAATGCTGCCCGGAACGTCGGCATGACGTTTGGCATCGACTTCGTGATACCGATCGGCCCATTGGGTCTCAACCTCGGAGCCGATTGGTCGTAGAAAGGGGTCGAAGAGACCATCGCGAACGCGACCTCGGTGATTGATCTCTCGTATATCGAGCTACCTCTGCACTTCCGCCTTCCACTGGTGGGTGCGGGTCCTATCCGACTCAACCTGGTGCTCGGACCGACGATCGGCATCAACACGGGGTGTGACATCAAGGTCGATCAGGCTGCGGCGCAGGCATGCGCAGACTTCGTCGACGGTTTCGACGTCAAGAAGCTGGATTGGTCAGGAGCGGCAGGGCTCGGGCTCAGCTTCCGCTTCGGCAGTCTCGCGTACGCAGGGGCAGACTTGAAGTATGCCCTTGGCTTCACATCGGTCAGCGAGACGTCTGACGATTTGAAGAACCGCGCGTTCTCGCTTCAGAGCCACCTAGGCTTCGACATCTTCTAGTCGACAGGTTCAGTTTCAGCCGATGGGACGGGCCATCGTATCACCGGACGGTCAGAGCGCGACCTTCGTAGAACTATTCTTCGACCTCGTATTCGTGTTCGGCCTGACTCAGATCGTGGGTCTTCTGCACCACGATCTGAGTTGGACCGGTGCGGGTCAGGCGACCCTGGTGTTCTGGATGGTATGGTGGGCGTGGACTCAGTTCACGTGGGCTCTGAACGCGGCGGACACCACCCACCCCTTCGTCGAGCTCGCCACTCTTCTTGCGACCGCGATCGCCTTCTTCATGGCGGTCGCCGTGCCGGGGGCGTTCGGTGCATCGAGTCTTTGGTTTGCCGGGACGTATGTCCTCGTACGCGTAGTCGGCTTGACGTTGTATGCGATCGTAGGACTGTCGCGGCCCGGACTGCACTCTGCCGTCCGGACCTTCTCCCTCCTGTCGGTGGGCGGCCTCGTTTGTGCTTTGTTGGGCGGCTATTTGGGTGGCGAGGCCCGTCCTTTGCTATGGGGAATGACCATCGTCCTCGACGTGGTCGCGGCGCTGGGAGGGACCGAGGCGGACGGATGGGATTTGCACGCCGAGCATTTCGCAGAGCGTCACGGCCTCATTGTGATCATCGCGTTGGGCGAGTCCCTCATCGTGGCCGCGGGGGCGCTCGTGGGGTCCGACTTCGGAGCCGAGTCTTTGGGGGTCGCCGTTCTTGCAGTGCTCATTTCGTGCGGTCTTTGGTGGACCTACTTCCCCATCGCCAAGCCCGAGATGGAGGAGGCCGTCGCCGGACAGACGGGACTCAAACGAACCCGGATGGCTCGCGACGCGTACACGCTCGGCCACTTTCCCATGTTGTGCGGGGTGGTCGCGTATGCCGTGGCGCTCGAGGAAGCGCTCGCCCATCCGACCACTGCGCTCCCCGACTCAGCGCGTCTGTCGGTCGGCCTGGGACTGATGCTCTTTCTCGGCGGAACGGCGTTCTCGATGTGGCGCACGACGTGCGGTAGCCCGCTTCGACGGATCTTGATCGCCGGGGTGACCGCCACGGCTGCCTACGTCGTGGCCGACGTGCAGCCGATCGTGACCCTCGGTATCGCGGCCTCGGGCGTCGTGCTCATCGCATTCCTCGACGAGCTCAAGGCGCAACGCTCTACTCAGCCCTCATCGCCGTCACCGGGCTAACCCGCGTCGCCCGCCACGCGGGCACGTAGCTAGCGACGAGTCCGACCACGATCAGTGTGATCGTGACTCCCGCGTAGATCATCGGCTCACGAGGGTTCACACCGAAGAGCTGGCTGGATAACAGCCCCGAAAGGGCGGCCGCCGCAACGAGGCCGACACCGATTCCGGTGAACACGAGCCGGGCGCCGTCGCCTAGCACCATGGCACGGACGGCCCCCGCGTCCGCGCCTAGCGCCATGCGGATGCCGACCTCACCGCGGCGCTGTGCGACTGCATAAGAAAGGACACCGTAGACGCCCACTGAAGCGAGCAGAAGCGCGACGATCCCGAAAAGCGAGAGCAGGAGCGTACTGAAGCGGTCTCGTGATTGAGCGCCGGCCATGACCTCGTCGAGCGTCTGGATATCGGTCAGTGCCACGGTCGGGTTCATCGCTGCGAGCTCCTGACGCACTGCGGACACCAGCGGGCCGGATGCGCTCGCACTCCGGATCGCGATCGTGCGGCGCCGGACGGATGACTGGAGTCCACTGAAATAAAGTGCAGGCCGGGCATCGGACCGGAGGCCCGCGTATTTGATGTCGCTGACGACTCCGACGATTTCAGATTCGGAGATCGCGCCGGTCACGTGAATCGCTCCGAGTGGTCCGAACCGCATCCGCATGTCTCCGATCTTTTCTCCAACAGGATCCTCGTTCGTGAAGAACTGATTCGCGAATGCCTCGTTGATGAGGACGACGCCGGGGGCGTCTACACGATCGGCGGAGGTGAAGTCGCGGCCGGCTACGATCGGGGTGCGCATGGCGGCGAAGAATCCAGGGCTGATCGGTCGGAGGTACGCGCGCGGGTCCAACTCGCGGTCGATCTCCCGGTCGACGAAATGAATCGTCTGCTCGTAGTCGAGTTCGGTGCCGAGCGGCAACGTCGATGCGTCTCCCACGGCGAGCACGCCTGGTAGCTCCGCGATCCGGCGCTCGAACTGCTCATAGAAGTCGATGACTTCCATGTCACTCGGCGCGACCGCCTGGGAGAGGTCTAGTTCGACCGTAACCACGCCCGCCGACGTGAAGCCGGCGTCGATCTTGCGCAGGTTCTCGAAACTCTGGACGAGTAGCCCTGCTCCGACCACGAGCATCAACGCCATGGCGAACTGTGCCACGACGAAGGCGTTCTGAACGCGATGACCCTTCGCTCCGACCGTCGATCGGGCGCCGTCACGAATCGTCGAGTGGACCTCGGACCGTAGCAAGCGGGCGATCGGCGCCAGCCCGAACAAGATCCCGGTCAGTAAACTGACGCTCGCGACGACCCCCAGCACGGTGCCATCGAGCGTGATGTCGGTTGCTGCCGGGAGAGTGGTTGGAGCGAGTCCGAGTAGCGCCCGCACACCCAGGTGAGCAATGCCGAGGCCGAGTGCGGCTCCAAAGCCCGCTAGAAGTAGGCTCTCGGTGACCAGCTGACGTACGAGTCGTCCCCGACCCGCACCAAACGCGACCCGGACCGCCATTTCTTTTGCGCGCACCTCCGATCTGGACAGGAGCAGGTTGGCGACGTTGGCACAGGCGATCAGGAGAATGAGACCCGTCGCGCCGAGCAGTACGAGCAGGGCAGTTCGGGTATCCCCGACCATTTCGGCATGGAGACTCTGCACCGTCACGGTCCATCCCCGATTGGAATCGGGGTTCTCCTGCTCCACCCGAGCGGCGACACCGATCATGTCGGCGCGCGCCGCCGAAAGTTCTTGGTCGGGCTTGAGTCGCCCGATGGCGCTCATCCAGCGCGCGTAACGGCTCTGGATCTGCATCGTCCACGTCATGTTCAACCAAACGTCGGTGCCGTCCGGTAGTGCGTGTTCGGCACGCAGCACGCCGATGATCTCGATCGGATTCCCGTCGAGTGTCAACGTCTGGCCGACGATCGCAGGATCACCGCCAAAGCGCCGCTGCCAGAAACCGTGACTCAGGACCGCCACGATCGCTGACCCCGGACCGTCATCGGAGGCGAAGGTCCTTCCGAGGACTTGGGCTGCCCCCAACAGCGAGAAGAAGTTCTCGGTCGTGTACACCACGCGAACGCGAGTGGGATTGCCCTCCACTTCGGTGACGGTGCCTGTCGTCGGCCAGAACCCCGCCATCGACTCGAAGGTGGCGTTCATCTGGCGCCAGTCATCGAAGTCCATGGGTGACACCATGTATTTTTCTTGATTCTGCTCGTCGTTCTTCGTCCAGAGCAGCGTGAGTGCGTCCGGTTCGTGGAAAGGGAGAGGCTCCAACAGGACCGCTTCGACCACCGTGTAGATGGAGGCGTTGGCTCCGATCCCTAGCGCCAGCGTGAGAATCGCCACGGCGCTGAATCCAGGATTCTTGAGAATCATTCGGAACGCGTACTTGATGTCCTGCATCGTGTCTTCTCCGAGTTGTGTTCCCCGCACTTCACGGGTCTGTACCTGGTACCGATGTACTCCCCCGAACCGGATCATCGCCCGACGACGCGCGTCCTTTGGTGAGAACCCTTCCCGCTTGAGCCGGTCGGCCTCCATCTGAATGTGAAACCGCATCTCCTCGTCCAGATCGCTCCAGGCTCGTTCCGGCCGCAACGTCGTCATCACGCGGAGCCGCAACGCGCGTAGTCGGTCGATCAAGGCGTCGATCATGTCGCTTTTCTCGCCGTTATCCCGCCGCCAGAATCCGATCGACCGCGGTACTGAACAGGTCCCATTGCTCCTGCTGATCCGCGAACTGACGGCGGCCCAGGGTGGTGAGGCGATAGAATTTCGCGCGGCGATTGTTCTCAGACGTGCCCCACTCGGAGCGAATCCAACCCTTGTGCTCCAGGCGGTGCAGCGCCGGATAGAGCGAACCCTGGTTCAGCTGCAGAGCGTCGTCCGAGAGCTGCTGGATTCGAACCGCGACGCCCCAGCCGTGCATCGGCTCTCCGACGTGCAACGTCTTCAAGATCAGCAGGTCCAGCGTTCCCTGAAGCAGGTCCGTGCGCGTACTCGTCATCGTCTCCTCGGTAGTCTACAGGAGGGGCTGTCCTTGTAGACAGTCTAGGGAAAGGAATAGTTGCATGCCACCCGGAGCGTCGATCATGGGGGGGCGTTGCGCATGACCGGGAAACCGATCGAGTATTGCACCGTACCCTGAGGTAGCTGCGCCCTCCACGAGCCGCATTCATACATGATCGGACATCGCGCTCTACTCGGCATCGCTACTGCGGTTCTTCTGTCGCCCTCGGCCCTTTGCGCCCAGACGGTGCTAGTGCGCCTGACCGATTCCGCGACCTCTCGTCCGGTCGTCGGCGCCTTGGTCCATCTGGTGGGCGATGGTGGGCAAAACGAGAAGAGCGCCTTGAGCGACGATCGTGGCCGGGTCTTGTTCGTCGGAATCCCGGCCGGCCGGTACCACGCCAGTGCTGAGATGATCGGAATGGCGACCTCCGACACGGAGGCTTTCGACATCTCGGAGGGCGTGACGCGAACGTACGAGATCCGTTTCGAGGCCAGCGCGATCCAGTTGGAAGGGATCGAGGTTGAACTGGATGGTCGGTGTGAAGTGAGGCCCGGTGGTGAGGGACTCCTGGTCGCCGAGGTGTGGAACGAAGCTCGTAAGGCGTTGAGCGCCGCGGCGTTTACCGACCGCGTCGGGACCTACCGATACGAGACGATGACCTACGAGCGTTCGCTCGACCGCGACACGAAGGTCATCCTCAGTGAGGAGCAAGACGAACGCACCGGGTACATGCGGACCCCGTTCGAGAGCCGGCCGGCCGAGGACCTCATCGAGAACGGCTTCGTTCAGGCGGACGGGGCCGAACGACTGTACTTCGCACCCGATGCGAACGTCCTGCTCTCTGATGCCTTTCTCGACACCCACTGTTTTCGCCTGGTCGATGGCGGGCGGGGACCCGAGGAACTGATCGGGTTGGGATTCGAGCCAACCGGGGAGAACCGTAGGGTCGTGGACATCTCGGGCGCGCTGTGGCTCGACCGCCGAAGTGCGGAGCTACGTTGGTTGGAGTTCCGGTATCGATACCTGGATCCCGACATCTCCACTGCCGACGTAGGAGGGCGCGTCGAATTCCAGCGGATGCCCAATGGCACGTGGATCGTCCCCGAGTGGTGGATCCGGATGCCGGTCGTATCCGTTCGGACGGACTTCCAGGGAAGTCGGAGTCAGTTCATCGTTCGATATCATCAGAAGGGTGGGCGAGTAATGGAGGCGCGGGAGTCGTCTGGGCGCCGGTTGGGGGGCGGGGTCACCACGGGCGGCGTCGAGGGTGTCGTCACGGACAGCCTCGGGCTGCCTTTGCGCGGGGCACGGGTGGGGATCGTCGGCTCGAACCAGGAGGTCTTCTCCGATGCCGAGGGCCACTTCAGCATCACCGGCCTGGGGGAAGGCCTGCATCAGGTGAGGGTCGTCGCCCCGAGGTTGGCTGACCTCGGGTACGTTTCCGAGCCCGTCACCGGGAACGTTACACGCGGTGAGTTGACGCAGGTCGACTTCCGGATGCCTTCTTTGGGTGATGTCCTGTTTGAGGCGTGCCGCGGCGTCACGGACCGCCAGGGTCTGGTGATGTTGGCGGGACTCGTTCGAGATGCCGGAGGACTCGTTACTCCAAACGCGACCGTTCGAGTCCGATGGACCACCTTTGACGTCCATCGAGGGCTGGGCATCCAGCAACGCCCGCTGGGTACCGAGACCACGACCGATGCGAAGGGCTTCTACAGATTCTGCGGGGTCCCCGACGACCGGACCCTCGAGGTGACCGCCTCTCTGGGAACGCTGGAATCCGAGCCGGTCGAGCTTTGGATTTCCATCGAAGAAGGTGCCCAAGTCGCCGTGCTCAGACTCCCGGCGGGTCAGTACTGAGGCCGGTATCGGCGTTCTCGACGGCTCGCGAACTTCCGCTGCACCACGCTAGGTTGGCTTTCCGCCACTGAGCGGTGGTGAGTCGATCTGTAGCCACAACCCTGCCTGCCATGTATGCCCCTCACCTTCCTCGCACCGCCCTACCGCTTGCTATTGCCTTCGCTGTAACGGCAGCGATCGCCGCGCCTGTTCACGGCCAGGTCGGTCGGATGACCGCGACGGAGCGCGTCGCGGCCTTCGGCTCCGGGCCGGCGACAACGGGTGGCTCACTGTTCGGTACTCTTCCCTGGCAGCATCTGGGGCCGACCAATATTAGCGGCCGCATTACCGACGTCGCCGTCGCCGAACCACGCGGCGAGACCTACACGATGTACGTCGGAGCCGCTGGGGGCGGCGTCTGGAAGACCGTGAATGAGGGGGTCACTTGGGAGCCCGTCTTCACCGAGGAGGTCACCGCGTCGATCGGCGACATCGCGATCGCTCCCTCCGACTCGGACCAAGTATGGGTGGGCACGGGTGAAGCGAATATCTTGCGCAGCTCGCATGCCGGCGCTGGCATCTACAAGTCCACGGATGCGGGGGCGACCTGGACCAACATGGGCCTCATCGAGACGCAGACGATCGCGCGTGTCGTGGTCCATCCTACGAACCCCGACGTCGTGTGGGTCGCGGCAGGGGGGCACGAGTATAGGGATAACCCCGAACGCGGTGTCTACAAGACGACCGACGGCGGACGGAGTTGGACGAACGTGCTGTTCGTGGATGACCGAACGGGAGCCGTCGACATCGTCGTGCATCCCACAGACCCGAACACGCTTTATGCCGCTACGTGGCAACGCCGGAGGGCTCCGTTCAACGATCCGCGCAATGAACCCGCCTTCTCGGGGTCGACGGAATACTCTACCGGATCGGGCATTTGGAAGAGTACCGACGGCGGTGACAGTTGGACTCCCATCAATGGCGGGCTGCCCTCCGCCCGTTATAGGGGTCGGATAGGACTCGACATCGCGCGGTCGCAGCCGGAAACGATCTACGCATTCTTGGACAACTACGAGATCGCGCGTGAGGCTCCGCAGGGAGCAGTTGATTCCTATGGCCGCCCCCGCGGGGGGATCATCCGGGGTGCCACGGTTTTCCGTTCCGACGACGGCGGAGGCGCCTGGAGTCAGACGAGCGAAGATGATGAATACATGGAGAGTCTCGGTGGTACGTACGGCTGGGTCTTTGGCCAGATCAGGGTCGACCCCAACGAGCCGGACAGGATCTATGTCCTCGGGGTTCAGCTCCACGTCTCCGAGGACGGTGGCCGAACCTTCCGCCGTCTTTCGGGCACTCATGTGGATCACCACGGGCTCTACATCGACCCCAACAACTCGAAGTACCTCGTCAACAACAACGACGGGGGCGCCTACGTCTCCTATGACGGAGGCGAGAACTGGCGCTTCTTTGTCGAGCTCCCGGTCGTCACGTTCTTCAACGTGAACCACGACCTTGGGGACCCGTTCCGCGTCTATGGTTCGGTGCAGGATCATGGTTCGTACTCCGCGATCGTCGACCTCAGCAACGGCCGCCACGCGATCCCGGCCGTGGAGTGGCAGAGCGCCCCGGGGGGCGAGGGGAGTCACCACGCGGTCGACCCCACCGACCCGACACTCGTCTACTCCGCCGGATTCTATGGATCACTCAACCGAACGAATCTGACGACGAACGAGACTCGGTCGATCGTGCCGCTTCCCGAACCCGGCGAGCCCCCACTGCGCGGTCAGTGGCTGGCGCACTTCATTTTGTCGCCGCACGACCCGAACACCGTGTACCACGGCATGAACTTCGTCTTCCGGTCGAGGAACCAGGGGGATACCTGGGACCGGATATCGCCCGACCTGAGCCATAACGACCCCAGGCGCCTCGGAGACGTCCAGTTCCAGACGATCACAGCCCTCGCCGAGTCGCCCCTGGTGGAAGGCCTCCTCTACGCTGGCACAGACGACGGTCGAGTTCATGTCATGAGAAGCCCGGTGAGCAGGTGGGTCGACATCACCGCCGGGCTGCACAGAGACCGTTTCACGGCGGAGGTGGTTGCATCCGCGTACGACGAGCGGACCGTCTATGTGGCTCAAAACGGGCGCCGCAACGACGATTTCGCGGCCTATGTGTGGCGCTCGATGGACTACGGAGCGACCTGGGAGAGTATCGCCGGAGGCATTCCTTTCGGTCCGGTCAATATTTTGCGGGAAGATCCGAAGAACGAAAACGTTCTTTACGTGGGGACGGATGTGGGCGTGTACGTCTCGGCGGACCGAGGCGGTTCTTGGCACTCTCTGGGGGATGGCATGCCCTCTACGTTCGTGCATGACCTGGTTATCCACCCGACCGAAGACATCCTCGTAGCCGCCACGCATGGCCAAGGCATGTTTGCCTTCGACGTGCGTCAATTGCAACAGCTCACACCCGCGACCGTTGCCCAAGCGGTCCACCTGTTCGACGCCGAAGCGGGCTTCCTGCCTGCGGGTGGGAGAGGTGGGTTTGGGGGCGGGACGCAACAGAGCGCCTATGTGCACTATTGGCTGGCGCAGGACGCCGCAGTCAGTCTCGAGGTCCGGAACGACGAGGGTGAGAGGGTCCAGGTTCTTTCAGCGAGCGGCGCCGCCGGACTGAGCTCGATCGAGTGGACGCTCGAACGGATGGGCGGCGGTGCGCCCCGGGGGGGAGGTTTCTTTCCGAGACGGAATTTCGTTCCGCCCGGAGAGTACGAGGCCGTGCTCCGTGCGAACGGCACCGAGCATTCGACACGGTTCACCGTTGAAAGGAGATAGCATGGGGGCTCTGTCACGGTGGTGCCTTGGCGTTGGCCTGTGTGCCTTGGCGGTGCCCACGGCGCTCGTAGCCCAGTCTGGTGACGCGTCGGTCGTCCTGGTGGAGATCGAGACTTCGGCCGGGTTGATTCTCGCCGAGATCTACCCTGAGCAGGCGCCGATCACCGCTGGAAACTTCCTGGCTTATGTAGACGATGCTCTGTTCGATGGAGGTTCCTTTTTTCGAAGTGTGCGACCGGACAACCAACCGAACGACTCGGTTCGTATCGAGGTCATCCAAGGTGGTCCCGACGGTCCGGCCGTCCGTGAGCGCCTACGGCCGGCCATCGCGCTGGAGCGCACCCGCGACACGGGCCTGCGTCATGTCGACGGCGCACTTTCCATGGCCCGCTCCGGGCCTGACACGGGGACCGCTCAGTTCTTCGTCTGCATAGGCGATCAGCCTTCGCTGGACTTCGGCGGGAACCGTAATCTCGATGGACAGGACTTCGCGGTGTTCGGGCGTGTGGTCCGGGGCATGGAGGTGGTGCGAACCATCCAGTCCGGAACCGTCGAGGCTCAGCGGCTCGTCGCGCCGATCCGCATCGAACACATCGCGCGGACGCCGCGACGGCCCGTGGGTTAGGCGCTCCATGCCGCGCAGACGTGTTCTCACAGGAATCGACCGGATGCTGTCGGGGCAGGTCGATCATCTCAAGACTCAGCGACTGGGCCTCGTCGTGCATCCGGCGTCGGTGACCTCCGACCTGCGCTTCTCAGCGGATGCGCTGATCGCTGCCGGCTTCCCCATCGTGGCGCTCTTCGGGCCCCAGCACGGCGCGCGCGGCGAGAAGCAGGACAACATGATCGAGTCTGGCTTTTATGTGGACCCGGTCGCAGGAATCCCTGTGCACTCGCTGTATGGCGACGTCCGAAAGCCGACTCCGGACATGCTCGAAAGACTCGACGCCGTCGTCTTCGACCTCCAGGATGTGGGAGTTCGAGTCTACACATTCGTGTGGACCATGGCGCTTGCGATGGAGGCGTGCGCAGAGGCCGGTGTCCGTTTCATCGTGCTCGACCGCCCCAACCCCATTGGCGGGGCGCATCGGGAGGGACCGGTACTCAGGGCGGGGTTCGAGTCGTTCGTGGGCCTTCACCCCATCCCGCTCCGACATGGGCTGACTAGCGGAGAGTTGGCGAGGTGGCTCAATGAAGAGCGTGGCATCGGTTGCGACCTGGAGGTCGTCTCCTGTGAGGGCTGGCGTCGCTGGATGTCCTGGCGCGACACCGGGCTGCCCTGGGTCATGCCGAGTCCCAACCTCCCGACACCCGACTCGTGCGACGTATATCCGGGGATGGTTCTCCTCGAGGGAACCGAACTGTCGGAAGGGCGGGGGACGACGCGGCCCTTCGAGATGTTCGGGGCGCCCTATCTGAATCCCTCGGAGCTCATCGAACGTCTCGGTACCTCATGCGGTCCGGGTGTGGCGCTGCGACCGTGCCACTTCGAGCCCACGTTCCAAAAACACGCCCGGACGCTGTGCGGTGGTGCGCAGCTTCACGTTACGAAGCCCGATGTCTTCCGCTCTGTCCGCGCCGCAGTGTGCATCCTGAAAGCGTGCCGTGATCTGGCTCCGGAGGATTTCACGTGGAGGGCACCCCCCTATGAGTACGAGGAGACCCTGGCGCCGATCGACATCTTGTGGGGACACGACGGTCTTCGAGTGGGAATCGACGGGGGGGCGTCGGTTGAGGAGATCTTCGAGGGCGTCGGCACCGAACTGGCAGCGTTCGCAGAGGTGGCGCGGCCGTTTCTCCTCTACGAGTAATCTCCGCGCTGGCGCCGTGTTCTACCGGCAGAACGAGGATGAAGAGAAGACCGACGAGATCTGCAGTTCGAGAATGTCACCCGGATCTACGAGGATCTCCTCGGTCGAACACGTTGGGCCCGCGAGCAGGTTGATCTCGATTCTCAGGGGCTCGGGAAACCTCCAGGGGAGGGAAAATTCACCGTCCTGCTTGCCCCCGACGGACCCGAGGGATGAGCGGGCACCCCGCCGGTACGCGAAGAGGCGGGCATCCGCGAAGTTGAGATTCTGGACGATGATTCGAATCGTCTCTGGTCGCCCCGAGGCCGTGAAGGGCTCACGGACGGGCTCCGGGCGACCAGCTCCACATCCCATCAGAGCGACGGCCGCGAGGAGCAAGAACGTTGACCGAGGTCGGTTCACCTTCTGCCGGCTTGGCACGGTTGGGCACCGACGTTCGACGGGATCGAGATCCAAACGCGCGCGTCACGATCAACCCCGACTTGAACCGTGGTGCACGAACGACCCCCTACCACGTCGATCGAGAAGCTTATCGGCAGTGCGACGTTCCAGTTGATCGTGAAGGTCGCGTCGGTCTTGCCGGTCACACGTCCGAGGAGCCGCACGCGTTGCCCCTGCCGAATCGCCCAGACACTCACGTCGTTGAAGCTCAGATTCTGAACATCGATGCGGATGGGGTCTTCCGTGGAGTTCGAGCCGGCGGGGGTGCCGTCGAACGGATTCGGGCCCCCGCTCGTGGTGCCGCACCCCACCATGAAGAACATGAGACCCATGGCCCATCTACGTCCACGGGGGCGTCGAAACCGCGTCTGAGAATCGAGGTCGTTGCTCACGAACACATCATACGGCCTTGGGACGCGGAAGGCGATGGGACCAGGCGGGCCCCATACGGCGCTTGTTGAAGTCGTCAGATACCCCCATTTCTGGGACCATGGATCCCCGCCCGACGTGAGCAGAGCGTCATGAAAGAGTCAATCCAAACGTCGGACTCGGACGTGGGGCGCGGGCACGGGTCGACGTCCGTGACGGCCAGACGGCGCTTCGCATGATGCACACCGTTCGCAAACTGGCACGCGAGGTCCATCGCCGTTCCGTGTGGCAGGTCCTCGCCAGTTACGTGGTGGTGTCCTGGTGTGTGCTCGAGGTGGTGCAGGTACTCTCAAACGCGATTGGCTTGCCCTGGTGGACCTCGGGGATGGCCGTCGTGCTGCTGCTCATCGGCCTGCCGATTACCGTCGCCACGACCGTTGTACAGGGCGGGATCCCATGGCTTCGCATCGTCGATGCCGAGGATCCGAACGATCTCGTCGGCCTGACTCCGGACCAGGTCCTCGTCATACCCGAAGCTCACCCCATGCACGGTGTGGGATTGTTCACGTGGCGCAATGCGATCCTTGGCGGCGTGATGGCCGCGGCTCTCCTGGTCACTTCCGTGGTCGCCTATCTTGCCATGTGGGCTTTCGGAATTGGACCCGTCGGATCCCTGATAGCGCAGGGTATTATCGAACCTCGAGACCGAATCATTCTTGCGGTCTTCGACAACCGCACCGATGACGCCTCTCTCGGTAGGGCGGCGACCGAAACGCTCGAACTCGATCTCGCGCAGTCGGGGGTGATCACTCTGTTCGCCCCGACACCCGCCAATAACCCACTCGATCCCATGGGCATGCGCTCGCAAGGGTCGCTGACCCGCGAAGCGGCGCTGGCGCTCGCGTCTCAGATCGGAGTCAAGGCCGTGGTCGAGGGAGAGGTCGCCCGGGCCGGGGCAGGATATCGGGTCTCGGTGGGAATTGTGTTGGCGGACGGAACGTCGGTCGCGCGCTACCGGGGCAGGGCGTCCGACGGGGCAGAACTTGGTCCGACGATCGAAGCGCTCTCCGGCAGAATCCGAGAGAAGTTCGGCGAGTCAATCCGGACGATTCGTGCGGCCCGCGAACTCGCCAGCGAAGCGCAACGCTAGGGAGTTCCTCTACCGGCACGGAGCCAACGCTTCCCTTAGGAGCCGGGCCTTCAGCGTCGTGACGTCGACTCCTTGAGCTGTCGGTCGAACTCGACCAACTCGTAGTCATCCTCGAAACCGATTCGATCGATCGCGGGGAGCATTCGATCAAGATCGATGCGTTCCCCAGCGAGCTGCTCATCGAAGAGTGCCAGGTCGCGGTTGGAGGACTCTTCGGTCGAGTCCGAGGTCGAAAAGACGATGTCGCCGATGTGTCGATTCTCGAGTTTCAGCTTCTTGCGGACGGCCTCGCTCGCTTCGAACTGCCCACGAATGGCGTCGAAGCGAAAGAGAAGTCTGCCATCGTCTCCCGGCTCCATGTCTGCGTCGAGCTCCGCCGCGAGTTCATGCAACACCGACTCCACCTCCGTCCGCAGCACGGAACGATTCTTGAGCCTAGCGTCCACGAATGCGTAGGCCTCGTCCACGCTAATCGACTCCCCGCGGCCGAGTGAACGGTTGTAGACGAGGCCGAGGAGTACGCGGCGGACGTTACGAGCGGCGCGCCGCTTGTTTTCCCGGCGGACTCCGACCATGCGTAGGAGGGGCCCCGTGAAGAAGAGCAGACTGAACACCACCGGCACCGCGACCAGCCCGACGAATGCGGCCGCCCCGCCGAGCCCCAGCCTCGGGAAGATGAAGAGTGGGGCGGTGGCCGAGGTGACGAGCGTGAAGGCGTTCATCCCGACAACGATCGCATTTGCGCCCACCGTGTTTCCCGTGAGCTCCTGCGGATGCTCGAGCCTCATCCAGGAAGGGTCCGGCTCCTTGGGGACCCTACTCTCGGTGGCCGATGTCATGACCCCTGGAAAGGCGTAGACCAACTCTCCGTTCGGAGACACGGCTGCCTCTCCATCGTACGCACCGAGCAGGCGACCCATCTCGCTTTCCGCTTCCGGGAACGTTGCACCTGTGTGACCGACAAGCTCTGACGTCGTGATCACCCCCTTTCGGGCGCGGATGAGCCGCAGTGTGCCCCGATCGAGTTGCTGACGGGTCGCTTTGGGTCGATCGGGCCCGAACACGAACGCGAAAACCTTCTTGTAGAAGGGGACCTTGTCCCCTTTCTCCAACGTTCGTTCCCACCGCTGACCATAGTACGGGCGGCCGATGCGCCAGCGTGGTCCCCAGATCCAGTACCAGATGAACGGATCGAAGTGGAAGCCACCACCACCATGCCGACCCCTTCCTCCACCCCACCCCCCCTTCGAATCGCCGCCCCGCTGATTCGCAAAGAGCGCGGCAATGAGGAGAACGACGAAGACGATGAAGTAGACGACTAGCATGATCACGATCCACGCTTTGAATCCGTGCGTGACGAGCCCCGTGATCCTTCGGTACGCGCGGGCGAGAAACGGCTCTGTCCCGCGTTCGATGAAGCGGGCGTCGAAGTCGTACACGAGCTCAGCGGACTCGGAGACCGCGAGATGCCCGCGGTGCGTCTCCAGCAGGCGTTTCAGGCCCGCCCGTACGGCGTCGCTCGGAAGACCGGACGCCGAAACCACGTCACCGACGGTGGCTCGACCCTTGAGCTTCCGGAGCGAGGCCAGGATTTCCGTGTGTTGTTCAGCGAGGACCAGAGTGCTCACGGTCTGTTGGACTTCCCGTTGAAGTACGGCCGGTCGACGGCTGTCGAGTGACCCGTTGCTACTACGGCGTGAGCCTCGTGATCCATCATCGCGTTACCGACGAGAAGCCTCGGCCATGAGCGTGCGAACCCCTTCGTCGGCGCCGTCTGCGGTCACGAACGACATTCCGACATACGCGAGGGTCGAGAGGATCATGGCCGGGAATACCTCGTGCAGGATCTCCGACCCGGGCACGTATGGCCACGCGACGAGTACGAAGATACCGACGGCGAACGACGTAAGCACCGAGGCGCCGCTTCCTCTACTCCAGTGCAGCCCCAAGACGATCGTGGGGAAGAAGCAGGCTCCGTAGACGGCTCCGGAGAACGCCGTCAATTCGACGATCCCGCCCGGAGGATTGAGTGCGATCACGGCCGTGATCAACGCAAAGAGGGCCACCCACAGCTTTGTCCACGCCATCTCGGCCTTCTCCGCGCGACCCGGTCGGAGCACGCTGACCACGTCACGTTCCATCGTCGAAGCCATGACCAGGAGAACCGAGTCGAGGGACGACATCGCCGCGGCTACCATGGCGACGACCAAGAACGCTCCCGTGCCCGATCCGAAGACTTCGGTGAGCAGAGTCGGAACGACGAGATCCGTGTCGGTGATGCCGTCCCCCAGGACCCGCCGGGCGTACATCCCGATCGGAATCAGCACCGAGAACACGGCGGCGAACGTTACGGAAGACACGATCATCCCGGTTCGGATCGCCCGATCTCCTTCGAGCGCGAAGAAGCGGGAAAGCTGCCTGGGCTCGACCACGAACTTGACGAGGCTCGAGACCATCGTGCCTAGGAGGAGTGGAATCGCGACCCCTCCACCCCAGGTGAAGAGAGCCTCACCCCCCGGCTGATCTCGTACCTCGAGGATTGCGCCGAGCCCCCCCGCCGCCTGAACCGTCCCTCCGAACAGCAAGAAGGCGGCGACGATCATGACGACGCCTTGTACGGCGTCCGTCTTCACCACGCTGATGAAGCCTCCGATCATCGTGTACAGCATCACGATGAAGAAGACGATCATGATCGAGACTGCGTACCGGATCTCGAGAAAGGTCTCCAGCAGATTCCCGATGCCCTTGAAGACGGCAGTCATGTAGAAGAGTGACGCGACGATGACGATGAGCGCAGCGCAGACTCGGGCCGCGGTACTCCCGAAGCGAAAGCCGATGAAATCGGGGAGCGTGAGCGAGCCCATCTCCGCAGTGAATCGACGCAGACGCGGGGCCACAACGATCCATGCGAAGAGTGAGAATCCAACCGCGGTGGGAACGAAGAGCATCCACGGCAGCCCCCATTCGTAGGTCATCCCGCTGAAGCCCACGAACGAATTGGTGCTCGCATACGTCGCGAAGAACGAGAGGCCTATGACCCACCCTCCCATCTGTCGGCCACCCACGTAGTAGTCGGCCAGCCCCTTGGTCTTGCGATTCCCCGTCCAGGCGTGATGGGCCAACACGATCGTATAGACGACGAGTAGCGTGTGGACGAGCCAGTACTCACGCAGGTTCGGCAGAACGGCGGCGATCATTAGTCTTCGTCCATTGAGAAGAGGGCGCGGACTTCAGCCTTGGTGACCTTGCCCATCGCGTTGCGTGGGAGACCGTCGACCAGGAGGATATCCTTAGGAACTTTGTACGGTGCGAGACGCGCTTTAGCAAACGAGCGCAGCGACTCTCGTGTCACACGAGCCGATGGTCGCGCGACTACGGCGGCGCACACGCGCTCGCCCCAATCCGGGTCGGGGACGCCCACGACCGCGCAGTCCTCGACCCCTTCGTGTGCCCGCAATACGTCTTCGATTTCCAACGCGGATATCTTCTCTCCGCCCGTCTTGAGGATATCCACGCTCGATCGCCCGAGTATGCGATAGGACCCACCCTCGACCACCGCCTGATCGCCCGTCCGGAACCAGCCGTCGTCGGTGAACGCGGCGGCGGTCTCTGTGGGCCGTTTCCAGTACTCGCGAAAGACTGTGGGACCCCGTACCTGGATTTCGCCGCCGGCACCGGGTTGCGCCGCGCTGCCCTCGTCGTCGAGGAGTCTGACGGCCACGCCCGGAAGAGGAGTGCCGACGTAGCCTGGCCTCCGATGACCATCGAGGGGGTTCGAGAGTCCCATGCCAATCTCGGTCATCCCGTATCGTTCTAGGAGCCGCTGCCCTGTGACCTGCTCCCAACGTTCGAGCGTCGGGACGGGGAGCGCCGCCGATCCCGAGACCATGAGTCGACAGCTCCGCGCACCTTCAGTCCAGGCGCTGCGAGTGGCCGCGTCGGCCGATTCCCAACTCTCGATGAGCCGCCGGAAGACGGTCGGGACGGCCATGTAGAGCGTGACGTCTCCGCGCGCCAAGCGCTCCCAGACGTCGACGGGGCTGAAGCGAGGCAAGATTTCGCAGGTGGCTCCGTTCCAAAGAGCGCTCGTGAGGACATTCACGATGCCGTGTACATGATGAAGCGGGAGGTGCAGCAGGATGTGATCCTGAGGGGTCCACCCCCAAGCCTCGGTCAGCGACTCAACCTGAGCCCGGATGTTGGCGTGGGTGAGTACCGCCCCCTTGGGCCGCCCCGTGGTGCCGGAGGTGTAGAGCATGAGCGCTGCTCGTTCCTCGTCCACCGCGGGAGGGCCGCCGGTCGGTCCCTCTCTCAACAGGGCCGGCGTTTGCAGTACGGTGAGCCCTCGCTCGGCGGCCACGTTCCCGAGGCGTCCCGCGAGGGACGGATGGGCGACGATGGCTTCGGGTTCGGCGTCGGCCAGCACATAAGCAAGTTCGGCCGTTGGGTGAGACGTCGCCAATGGGACTGCGATCCCGCCCGCCCGCCACACGCCCCACTGGACCGCCGTGTACTCCCATCCTGGCGGCGTCAGAACACAGATTCGGGCGCCTTCGAGGTCGTCTCGTCCGGCGAGCAACCGAGTGGCAGCCAGCGCCGAGACGTCGAGCAAATCGGCGTAGGAGAAGACTCCCTCGGGGGCGAGGAGTGCCTGACTGCTCCGATTTCGTTCGGCGCGTTGGATGAGTTCCAGAGTCACGATTCGAAGAGACTTGTCGAAGGAGTGGGTCGGGCAGTAGGGTCCATGTCCCACGATCGTGCAAGGGTCGCCATGAAACAACCGCATTTCGTTCACGTCAAAGAGCATCTCGAGCGCGTAAGAGATGGATACTCCTTCATTCCGGACCCAGATGCCATCTACCTCGGGCTACAGGAGGAAGACCACTTCTGGGAGTTGGTAGGTCTTCGTCTTCAGGGCTGCCCGGTGGTCGTGCTGGCTGCGCTCAAGTTCCGACGGATGGACCGAATGGGGGTGTCGGACTCACGGCAGTCGCTGGCGACCTATCTGTCGGCCGCCCCCGACCCGGAAGCGGGCGACTCCGGGAGGCTCACCGCGTTGCTTCCCCATAAGGACCAAGAAGTGTCGCAGTTCCTTCAAGGACTCCGCGCGGGCCGCGAGTTTTCGCCAGTGAGCATCGACCGTTTGCGGGTCGAGGTGGCGTTCGACTTCCGGGCCGACAACCCGTCCGCGGTTCGTGACCTGAAAGAGGCCGCTGCGCCCCTCAAGAGTCACTACTTCCGCACGGTTGATGGGCACGTGCTTCGCGGCGAGTCGCACCAGGTCGAGGCGCCCCTCGGAAGCACGGGTGCTCGGTTCCTCGCGGTGCGCGCTCCGGAACAGCTACTGCCGCAGGGCGTGATTCGTATGCCCACCCTCTTCGTGGCGCACCGATTCATCAGCCTTCAGGTCGACGTCACGGACGATGGTGCGCGCCTCGCGGTCCGCAACTGGGTCCCCTTCCTCTCGGGCACCGCTTCACGCGAGGGATTGATCCCCGTCGGATAGCGGATACCGGATGTGATTGCGGGCCCCGGTCCTGGCGAGCGCAACACCGGGGCCGTGGCGCGGTATGCACTGTCGAGGGACTGAACTAACCACCTCGACACGTCTCCACACGGCTTTCGTGAGGAGCTGGAGGAAGCATCGAGTTCGACCGGCCCGTGAGGCCTATGAGTAGGCCGCAGAGTCCGTGGCGGGCGCTGACGATGTGCGTGGGGATCGCCCTGACCGCCAGTGCCCCAGGGGCTCAGGTTGCGGCTCAGGTTGCGACGCCCGGCGTGGACGGCACTGCGTGCACCCAGGGGGTCGTGTCCGCCGTAGAGCTCGATCGTCGACCCGTCTTCGATCCGGAATCGACCCGCATCGGCGCCCTCGCGTGGACGTTTCGTTTTCTGAATCTGCTGCATGTGACCACCGCCGCGTCGTTCATTCGTGGCGAACTCCTCTTCGAGGTGGGCGACTGCTTCGATCCGTTCCTCGTGTCGGAGTCGGAACGACTCCTCGACGACTACCGTTTCCTGGCGCGTGCGATCATCTCCTCGGAAGAAGACGAGACGGGTGGACATCAGCTGGTGGTGCAGACCATCGATCAATGGTCGACTCAGGTCGATCTTGGCGTCACCTATGACGATGGGCTGAACTTCGAGCGACTCGAAGTCACGGAGCAGAATTTTCTCGGCCGCGGGATCTTCGCAGAGTTCACCCGCTTCGAACGGCGTGAGATCAAGACGCGCACGTTCGGCCTGGCTACGCCTCGATTCTTCGGCCGCGCCGACGCGAGCATCGCGTTGGGCCAGGGGCGGGCGGGGGATTTTTTCAACGAGTTCGTGCGCTATCCGTTCATCGGCGAAACCGGGAGTTTCTCCCTTCGCCAGGGGTACGGTCGCGGGACGGACTACTTCGCGTATTCGACCGACGGAACCGAGGCGTTCAGTCAGGTTCTGGTCCGCCAGTTCCGCGAGGTGGCGGAGGTGTCGGCCGCGCGCAGGTTCCGAGATCCGGGCAACTCGATCATCGCGGGAGTTACGCTCACCCGGGATGTGACCCGGTTTCCGGGGGTGCCCCAAGTGGCGGTGGCGGACAATTTCGACGAGCTGCAGCCGTTTCCGAGTACCCTGCCTGCTTCGCTCGCCGATCAACTTCGGCCGTCGGCATCAACGCGGGTCGCGCTCCACCTGGGGACGCGGCGCTATCGCTACGTGGAGTACTTCGGTCTCGACGGGATCACCGAGCGACTTCTCGTCAACCTCGGCCTCTTCGCCGGAGTTACCATCGGGCGTGGCTTCGACCTGCTCGCGCCGGACGGTGTGCCTGGCGTCGAGGACTATTTCGGTCGCGCACACGTAAACTTCGGGGCGCCCCTCGGTTCATCGCTCTTTCACGGAGCCATGACTGTGGAATCGCGTCGCGAATCAGGCGCATTTCGCGACGTTCTCGCAGACGCCGATCTGGTGGCATACCTGCGTAATGACGGGCTCCAGAGCCACACCCTGTTTGTTCGGGGATCGGTGGCCGGCGGATGGAAGGCTTCTCTTCCGTTTCAGCTCAGTCTGGGCGGTCGGCAGGGCGTCCGCTCTCTGGTCGAAGATCGGTTCCCCGGAGGCCGGATGGCTCGGTTCGTGGTCGAGGATCGCATCGCCTTTCCGTGGCCCGGTCGGAGCGCCGACCTGGGCATGACTGCGTTCGCCGATATGGGTCGGGTCTGGCCCGGTGACGTCCCTTATGCGCTGGATTCGGGGTGGCAAGCTGCGGTGGGGTTCGGGCTGCGCCTTGGCCTTCCGACTGGAACCCGCAACGTGTGGCGAGCGGATATGGCATTCCCGGTTGGACCCACGGGAGGAAGCCCGATTTTCCGCTTTTCGTTCGAACTCAATCGGCTACGGTCGGGCTTCCTCACACCCGACGTCTTCCGGAGTCGCCGCTTTGGCCTGGGAGCGGAGCACTTCTAGTCGCGTTGTGTCGCGTTCCGCTGCGGTCAGCGCGTTCGCCTTACCGCCGAAACCGGAACAGGATGATCGCGCCGAGAACGGCAAAGCCGATCGCGGCCTTCATGATGGCGTCCTGGTCCCACTCACCCGTGCGCTCGGGACGCGCCCGAATCGCCTGATCGAGATGGATGGTACAGAACGAGGCGTCGTCGCCGACATCGCGCTTGCAGCGCTCGCCCTTCTTCGTCTTTCCCTGGCACTGAGCCACATGCACCTCCTCGGTCGTAGGCGCGCTGTTTCCGACATCGGTTGCCGACTCCTACCCTACGGTTGGACGGCCGATTCGATTCATCGGTTGCGCGCCGCCCCCCGAGGCCCAGTGTCACGTCGACGGTAGCCCAACCGAAGGAGGACTCCGCCGGGGCGAGAATGATGGAACCATGGCTGGCGTTGTCGGCGTGCAGGCGTGCGGCCTGGAGAGCCCCGTGGCCCCCGTCGCACCGAACGCGCCGACGGCGACCGCCGCGCCCGTCCCGGAGCTTCCGGAGATCGACATCCCGGCTCCGAGCCCCCCGGCTGAGAGCCCTTCGGCTCCGCAGAGGCCGATCGCAGTAGAAGATGGGCCGACGTTCACGCCCTTCACGGCGGCCCCGTCCATAACCAATCGGCAAGAGGTGATCGATGCCATGATGGCCGAGTATCCGCCCCTTCTGCGCGAGGCGGGAATCGGCGGGACCGTTCGTGTCTACTTCTTCATCAATGCGGCGGGTAAGGTCGAGGAGACTCGAACGGTGACGCGCCCGTCCCCGTTTGGGTCTCGTTCGCTATCACATTCCAGCGGCCTACGGGGTAGCGCGCTCGAGGGCGGAGAACCACGTTGCCGCTCATGCCCTACATCGAACAGATCGAGATCGCGAAAGCGACCGGCTTCCTGAAGAAACAGTTCGACCAGGCCCTTGAGCGTGCGGGACGAGTCTGGCACATCGTCCACATCATGAGCCTGAACCCGAGGGCGATGGACGCATCCATGAAGTTCTATGGAGCCCTCATGGTCGCTTCGTCCCCGCTCGCTCGTTGGCAGCGCGAGATGCTCGCCGTCGTCACCGCGAAGGCGAACGACTGCTTCTACTGAACGCAGGCGCACGCGCATGACCTCCGGGCCGAGGTCGAGGAGATGTTCGATAGCGAAGCGAGGGCCGACGCATTCGTTCACGCGATCGCGCGAGATTGGCGAAGTGCGGAACTGACTGAGGCAGATCAGGCATTGTGCCGTTACGCGGAGAAGCTCTCGCACCTGAGGGAATCGATGGGGCCTGAGGACCTCGATGAACTTCGCTCTCACGGTTTCAATGACGAGGCGATCCACGACGCCACCCAGGTGATCGGGTACTTCAACTACATAACACGGGTCGCGCACGCGCTCGGAGTAGAGGCTGAGGACTTCATTCGGCCCTGGGGGCTCGACCCCGTCTAGCCGAGTGTATATTTCGGCGAGAAGACGCCGCTCTCTGCAATGGATATCATGGAAACGAAGCGACCAACCGTTCCTGCCGCCGAAGAGATTCTGGGCGGGTATTTCCCGGTCCTGGATCACGGTTTCGTCTCGCTCGTCGACTACATGGGGTCGGATGAGGATGTCGAGCGTGCCGCCCGGGTCAGTTATGGCTTTGGTACGCGGAAGGTCTCTCAGACCCGCGGCCTCGTCCGGTACCTTCGTCGGCACCAGCACACCACCCCGTCGGAAATGGTCGAGTTCAAGTTCCATTGCGCCATGCCCATGTTCGTGGCGCGGCAGTGGATCCGTCACCGGACAGCGTCGGTCAATGAACTGTCTGCTCGTTATTCGTTGATGCCTCTCCTGTTCTACACGCCGGAGAAGGGCCAATTCGCGCTTCAGAGTCGGTCGAACAACCAGGGTCGGGAAGGGGATGCTTCCGACTCGGTCTATGCAGAGGCGGTGGAGCGGTGGGAGCGGCTGCGCGCGGACGCCGGCGACGCGTATGGGTGGATGCTCGGGGAGGATGTCGCTCGCGAGATCGCGCGGATCGACCTACCGGTGTCGACCTACACGCAGTGGTACTGGAAGATCGACCTCCACAACCTTCTTCACTTCCTGACACTTCGTGTCGACTCACGAGCGCAGTGGGAGATTCAGCAGTTCGCACGAGTCATCGCGGCCATGGTCCGGCGTGTCGCTCCGCTGTCCTACGAAGCGTGGATCGACTATGGCCTGGAGGCGCAGAAGTTCACGAGGGTCGAGCGCGAGGTACTCTCGAAGCTCGTCGTCGCCGCAGGGGAGGGTGTCGCTGCCCGGGACGGAGTCACCCTGTCTGTCGATCAGATGAAGGCCGCGGGACTTTCGGCTCGAGAGGTTCAGGAATTCGTCGAAAAGCTGGGGCCTCCTGAACACTCCGATTTCGACCTCGATCTGTCGACGATGTGCTCGGCGGACGACATGGCCGCGAAGATGTTCGAGGCGGTGCCCAGTAGCTTCGAGTGACGTGAAGTCCGAACGCCGATGAGCCAGATAGCTCACGTCGGTGCCCCTCCGGAGGTCCCACTCCGCGCGCTCGATCAACTCTGGTTTCAGGTCTCCGGCACAGTGTGCAATCTCCGCTGCAGGCACTGCTTCATCTCGTGCTCCCCCGTGAATCACTCGTTCTGGTTTCTGACGCGCGACGAGGTCGCGACGGCGTTGGAAGATTCCATTCGCCTCGGTGTGAAAGAGTATTACTTCACCGGTGGCGAGCCGTTCATGAACCGAGACATGATCGACATCTTGGAGGACACGCTGGCGATCGGGCCCGCAACCGTTCTGACGAACGCGACGCTACTGCCGGAGCGGACGGTGTCGGCGTTGGCAGAGTTGGCTGCAGGGTCTCCGTACACACTCGAACTTCGAGTGAGCGTCGACGGCGTGAACGCGCAGATGAACGACTCGATTCGTGGTGAAGGCACGTTCGACCGGGCGCTCGGCGCGATTGGGAGACTCGCCGCGGCCGGCTTCCTCCCGATCATCACGGCTATGCAGTCCTGGAAGGACCATGAAACGGATCCAATACTCGACGACTTCAGGGCGCTGCTCAGGACGGTAGGATACGAGCGTGCACGGCTGAAGATTCTCCCACCGCTCAGGATCGGAGCCGAGGCCGAGCGAAGCCGCGGATATAACGCGACTGAGCGTGTTACGTCGGAGATGATGCTCGAGTATCCCGCTGACCTACTGCTCTGCTCGAGCGCCAGGCTCGTCACGAACGCGGGTGTATGGGTGTGTCCGATCCTGCTCGACTACCCGTCCGGCCGCCTCGGTGACACCCTGGATGAGGCCGTGGCTGCGCCAGCGAGACTCTCCGAACAGGCCTGTCACACCTGTTGGGTCAATGGCGCGATTTGCTCGAACATGCCCGGCTTCGGTGCGGAGTGGTCGTGACCTCGTCCATGCCGCACTACAACCGCATCGCTGTCTTCGGGGGCATCTACTCGAATCACCTGGCTCTCGCCGCCGCAATCGAAGATGCGCGAAGTCGAGGCGTGGACGGGATCATGTGCCTCGGCGATCTCGGTGCGTTCGGACCCAACCCCGACAAGGTCTTTCCTCTGTTGCGGGCCAACGATGTGAGCGTGGTGAAGGGCAACTACGACGACTCCGTGGCGAAAGCCCTGGATGACTGTCAATGCGGGTATACGGACCCGCGCGACAATCACTTCGCGCGTCTCTCGTACCAGTACACGTTGTCCCGCACCGCTCTCGAGAATCGGACGTGGATGGGCGACCTGCCCGAGGCACTTCGTTTCCGACTCGGGGATCTCGAAGCGCTCGCTTGTCACGGCAGCCCCCGTCGCATGAACGAGTTCCTCTGGGAGTCATCGACGCCGACTCACTTCCTCGACAAGCTCGCCACGGATGTCGAGGCCGACGTCGTTCTAGGCACCCATACCGGCCTGCATTGGTGGCGCCAGTGGGGCGATGCAAAAAGCTTCGTGAACGTGGGAGTGCTCGGGAGGCCGGCCAACGACGGGCGCACGAACGTCTGGTATGCGTTGATCGAGGCCGAGGGACGGCGACTCGCTGTCGACTTCATTCCCGTCCACTATGATCATGAGGCTCTGGCGAATGAGATGAGGGATGAAGAGCTTCCCGAACAGTTCGTCGAGACGATCCTCACAGGATGGTGGACCACGTGTCTGGAGATCCTTCCCGGGAAGGAAAGAGCGGTCGGAAGGTTCTGAAGCCGACGATTCGACTCTTCGTGACCGGCGGCACGTTCGACAAAGAGTACGACGAGATTCACGCGACGCTCGACTTCCGCGACACGCACCTGCCGGATATGCTCGCGATGGGTCGGTCGCGCCTCGACGTGCAGGTCCAGACCCTCATGTTGGTCGACTCACTCGAGATGACCGACGCGGATCGGGATGTCATCGCAGCGAGCTGCCGAGATGCCGTCGAGCCGCATATCGTGATCACCCACGGCACGGACACGATGGTCGATACGGCGCGTGTGCTGGCCGAAAAGGTGGCCGACAAGACGATTGTCCTCACCGGTGCGATGATCCCCATCGCTTTCGGAAGTTCGGACGGGCTCTTCAACCTTGGCGGCGCGTTGACGGTGGTGCAGGTCCTACCGCCGGGAGTCTACATCACGATGAACGGGCGGGTCTTCTCGTGGGACAACGTCCGAAAGAACCGCGAGACCGGGGTCTTCGAGGCGCTCTAGGCGGGGTACCGCTGCACCACCCTAGCCGCGCGGGGGCCGGGCACCGGGGGCACGTCTGATGGGCGAGAAGCGCATCATCTGGGCCTGACGTCCGGCTTCCCGGAATCGGTCGTCGTTGCGCAGGTCGTCCCACACCGGGTCCGACCGAATGCTCAGCACGCCGGGCTCTCCCGCCTCCAGGGCCTGAAAGAGGTATCCGAACGCTTCGTCACGGTGGCCGAGCGCCGCGTGCGCGGCCGCCAAATCCGCTCGGGGTACCGCGCGGCCCGCCGCATCGGCCGCGGTCAGACGGTCGAGCGTCCAGGCCCAATAGCCCTCCGCTCCGTCACGCGCGACAGCGCTGGTCAGTTGTGACAGTTCGACCTCATTGGGAGCACCCGGAGCCGCTGACTCGTGCCAACGCCTGACCGCCGCCACCGCCTCCCTTTCGTCCCCTGCCGATACGTTTGCGCGAACGAGCATCTCCCACGCAGCAGACGTTCCCGGAGAGCCGCTAACGATCTCGTCCAGTACAGTCGCGGCCTCCGCGTATCGGCCCGTGCTCATGAGCTGACGAACCTCCAGCGCTCCCCTCGGGTCCCCGTCTCGCTCTGGGGAAATCCTCCGTCGGCGAACCTGCTCTTCAATGCGTTCACCGAGTGCGGTCACCGCTGATACCCATGTCGTGTCAAAGGCCGCGACGTCGATCATGATGGAGTCCGAACCGCCAGGAATCGAGACCACTCTCATCGTCTTCGGAGCCCCCAAGGGTCCAGGGATCTCGGGTTCCGTACCCATGACGTGAGGCATACTTCGTTCAATGAACGCCAGGACCTCCATCGCCTCGACGGAGGTCGAATCGAGATCGAGGGCGGCGACGGCTTCCTCGTGTGCCTGCGAGAACTCATGTCCCGAATCCTCGGGATCTTCCAGCCCAATCAGGAAGCGAGCGCCCGCCATCCCTGCCATGGCCGGGGCGAAGTCCGGGTCCTCGACGAGGGCCTCTTCGAAGTAGTCGAAGGCGCTTCGATAACCGTCGGGTGTCCCTCGTTCGTATTCGTACTTGCCCTTGAAGTATGCGTCCTGAGCCGCCGGCATGACGTTCGCCGCGGTGCGGGTGAACACGGTCTCTTCGTGCGCGCCGTCGATCTCGTGAACAAGCGCGTGCGCGACCTCCGTCTGGAAGGCCAACACGTCGCTGACCTCTGCGCGGTCCCACTGGAGCGTCTGGATATCGGATTCACTGGGAGCGTGAACGACGCGGAGCGTGACCCGGGTGCGGTCGCCGGTTCGGGTAACCGACCCCTCCACCACCACGTCGACATCGAGCTCTCGTCCGATGTCCGGCATGCTCAGGGTGGTCTGGGCGTACTGCATGACGCTGCGGCGAGAGACGACTCGGATTCCGTCGAGAATGCTGAGTTTGGCGATCAACTCCTCATGCATGCCCGCGGCGAAATAGGCCTGGTTGCCGTCCGGCGAAAAGTCGTCCAACGGGAGAACGGCGACCGAACGAATCGCTTGGCCCGGCACGTACGCTATTGCGCGGACGGGGGTCGCGCGTCGATCCGGGTCTGCCTCCACGGCATCGAAGACCCCCTGCTCGGCGAGGTACACACCCAGCGCTCCGGTTACCCCGGTCGTCGCGACCAAGAGGGCGAGCAACGCAACCCGGCCAAGGATCGGGCCGGCGTCATTGCCCTCGTCGGTCCGTTTGATCCCCTCCGTCGTGAGGTCCTAGACCCAAGCCAGCACCATAGCCGGCGGAAAGCCCAGGGCGGTCAGGACCACGAGCGTTCGCAGTCCTCCGTCGCCGATCCCGAAAGCGGGAAGTACGATCTCGGCCAGCTGTAGGACCACGAAAGCGGCCGCCGCGTAGCCGAACGCGAATCGAACGACGTGGCGTCGCCGCATCTCGGCGAGGAACGCGCTGAATCCTGAGGGGTGGTCTGACTGAGGCATGTGTACGGTTGAGTGTAGCTGCAGAACGGATGTTAACTACCCGACCCCGGGCCACGGGTTCGTCCCCCGTTAGAACGCCTTGAGGTACGTGAGCTTGACGACTCCCGTTCGTCGCAGCCATCGGGGGTCTCGCGGGTCGGACAGGGCCCCGGTCAGGTATCCCGTATCGAGCACGACGAACAGGTCGCTGCCCGGCGTATGGATCCAGTCGACGCGGATATTCGACTGCAAAGTACTCGAGACGTCGTCCCACTGCAGCAGTGCGTACGCGAAGAGTTGCCGACTCACGGCAGCCTCCAGCCGGGTGCTGACCAGCGTGGTAGAGAAGTCGCCATCGGGCACCGGAAGCGACACATCGTTCCAATTGAGGTCAACGTCGACCGTCAGGTTCTTGTTCGCGATCCACACGAAACCGCCAGCGAGCTGAGTCCGTGACCCCGACCAGAAGTCTCCGGTGGAGGCGCTCACGTTCACCCCCAGCGCCCGCGCCCGATTGGGCGCGAAGGCCACCGATACCGTCCGGAACTTGTAGTCCCCCGGGGCGATCGCTCGACCGTTGATGAATGCGGCTGTCTCGAGTCGCTCGAAGCGTTCGGAGATGTCGGCCGTGGTGTTGTCTCCGGACTGGAGATCCAGCCGAGTGCTCAGGCGACGGAAATGAGACTGCTTCTCGTCGTCCATCCCCTCGATTCGGTTTGCACCCAAAGTCAACGCGAGTTGGCGCACCCACGGGTTCTGCTCGAAGCGCGGCCGCACGCCAAACTGCCCACCCCACCGTTGTTGGTCGGGCCGAGGGACGAAACCGAGCGCCGGATCGAATGCTTCCCCGATCTGAGTCCTCGTGAGTTCGACGAGATAGAAATTGTTCTGCAGGAGTAGCTCCGCCTGGCCGGCTACGTTGCTTCCATCCGTGTCGGCGTACTCGGAGTCAAAGACCTTCGCCGCCCACAAGAGAACGGAACTGCTGCTCCAGAATCGCGTTTCGAAATCGGCCCCCGCGACCCGGTTGTGGCCATCGATCGTCTCCTTGCTCGTCGCGATCCCGCCGAGCGACGTACGCGGCATGATCGCCCCTCGGAACCGCGCGACCGAGTTCCAGGCCGCTGGAACGGGCGACGTGCCTGGGCCTCCCTCCCCTGTCCGAAGACTCATGGCCCCGACCGAGATCGGACCGACCTGCCCGGTGACACGACTGCCACCTACGATGTCGGCGTCCAGTCCGACTCGCCGAGAGAAGAAGACCTCGGTCTCTCGCACCGCACCGAACTGAAAGAGGCCTGCGCGTTCGAGAAAGAACTCACGCTTCTCGGGAAAGAAAAGGCTGAACCTCGTCAGGTTGATCTGGACGTTGTCGGCTTCGACCTGCGCAAAGTCGGTGTTGTATGTGAGATCGACTGTGACGTTGGAGGAGATCGCGGCCTTGATTCCGATCCCCGCGTCGATCTCGGAATCGGTGCCATCGGTCGGCGTATTCCGGGTGCCGGCGATCACGTGCGGCTTGACCTCGATGTGGCGCCCCTGCCGCAGGTCACGGAGCCCGGTCAGGAGGGCATAGCGAGATACGTGTAGGATGTCCCGTCGGTATTCCTGTCCGATGTGGGGCCAAAACAGCTGCTCGTTCTTCCGGCGAATCGAACGGAAGATCGCGATGCCCATCTCCGGCGCCGTCGGGTCATCGAATCGTAGGGTCGTAAAGGGGATCTCGACCTCGAGCACCCATCCATCGTCGGTGATCCGAGTCTCGGTGGTGTAGAGACCGTCCCAATTCCAGTCCAGGTTGGCCTCATCTGATATCAGGGCATCGTCCTGCGTCCCCAAGGCGCCGATCTCGAACAGGTATCCGTTGCGGCCGTCGTTGTAGGTGTCGAGCGCGATCCGGACGTTGTCGTCTTTGTCGATCCAGCCGCCCCGCTGGAGGATGTTGCCAAGAATCAGTTCAGGCTCGGCATCGAACATGGTCATGCCGAAGTACAGGGCATCCGCGGTGAAGGCGATCCTCACCTCGGTGCGTTCGGTCGGTGTCGCGCCGTCGACCGGCTCACGCTGCAGGAAGTCCGAGATGGGATCAATCGTCGCCCAGAACGCTTCGTCCATCACCCCGTCGATGACCGGCGCCACCTCGATGGGGTGGGCGACGGCTTGAGCGCTCTGCGCCAGGCAGATGGTGGGCGTCCACAGCATGGCGACCGCGGGCACGATTCGGGAGAGCAGCGAACGCATGGGCATGACGGAGGACACGGCTTGTGGGAGGCCGGAACGGCCGACTTCTGTCGTTAGACCCGACGCCGGCGCAGAACGGCCTGGATGCGAAGGATGAAGAGTGGGGCGTCGACGGGTTTCACGATGAAATCGTCTGCGCCTGCTTCGAAGAGACTCATTTCAATACGTCGATCGTCCGCGCCGGTGACCATGATGACCGGAAGCGTCGACAGCCCGCTGTGCGCACGAATCTGCTGCAACACGCGAAGCCCGTTCATCTTGTCCATCCAATAGTCAAGCGTAACGAGGTCGACGGGTGGCTGAGCGGCCAGTCGTTCCATCGCTTCTCCGCCATCCTTGGCGAGCGACACGCGAAATCCGGCCTCCTCGAGCACCGACCGGAACAGGGCGCGTTGTCCCGCCTCGTCGTCGACGACCAAGACGTGGGGTCCGGCAGGTTGAGCCGTCTCAGGCCGCTTTCCTCCGCGGGCCGATTGCTCGGCCTCGGTCGGGGGCCCATAGGTGCTCAGAACCGCGGTCGCGATGTCGTTCGGAGGGGCGACCTCGAACACCACCTGCCGACTGGATAGGTTGGCGATCTCGCGTTTGGCGTCCTGGCTGAGCGGGTTCGCTGTGGCGACTGTGATCGTCCGATCGGTGCATCGGAGCGCCAATACGTTTCGCCGCCGAGCGACGTCCGGGGGAACCAAGAGGGCCGCATGCGGGTCGGCGGCCGAGATGTCCGCGATCGGAATGTGTGCTTGCTCCGCGATGCCCTGCGTCAAATCCTCGATGGACAGCCCGGCGGCGACACGGACGAGGCCCCAGGCCTTCGTCATTTGGACCACCGTCGCCGCGTCCACGTCGGGGGCACCCGCCACCTCTGCGGCTTCGGCGATCGCGACCATCCAGTTTCCCGAGAATGGCTTTGTGGGCACGCTACACACCGGATGGAGTTTCGAAGGCTATTCGCCAACACCCTCAGCGGGCGTAGGTTGGCCACAAGATACGCGTCCGGGCCGAGTACAACACCCTCGTATCACGTGCCTTGGCCAACGAGCGAGGGTAGATTCCCGTCCGTTCACCGAGGCGCGGGCGCAGCGTCTGGCCAACTTTCCACCAGCGGAGACGTACCCTCATCGCCACGCAGATTGGCTACCTGGATGGCCCTCGGCTCAGGCGCTCGTTGATTGCCGCTTGCGATCATGCCCAGCTCCAACGAGCGGAACTCAACCGGATCAACGTGTTCCCGGTACCTGATGGAGATACCGGGACCAATCTAGCGTTGACGGTACGGGCGATTTCGGACCACCTCAGGTCGAACAATGACCGGTCGATAGCGGCCGTTGCCCATCACGCGGCCCAGGGGGCGGTCCTCGGGGCTCGCGGGAACTGTGGCATGATGCTGTCGCACTTCCTGCTGGGCTTCTCCGACAGCGTGGCCGAGCGCGAGCGGATATCGACGGCCGAATTCGGTGTTGCCCTCAGCGCCGGCGTCGAACGCCTCTACTCGTCGCTGGAAAAGCCGGTCGAGGGTACCATCCTCACCGTCATGCGCGACGCGGCCAGCGCGGCCAAGGGGTCCGACGCCACCGACTTCGTCCCCCTCGTGGCCCATGTTGTCGAGCAGGCCCGTGATTCGCTCGCCCGGACGCCCGAGCTGCTCGCGGTCCTCAAGAGCGCCGGGGTCGTCGACGCGGGGGCCAAGGGCTTCGTCAGCATGCTCGAGGGCGTCTTGCTCTTCGTCGAAGGGATGTCGATCGCAGTCGTTGCCGATGGAGAAGGGTCGGGCGGAGCCGTGCTTTCGAACGTCGAGTATCCGAGCGAGGAGGAGCAGTATCGCTTCTGCACGGAGGCGCTCGTGCGAGGAGATTCGCTGCCGACGCAAAAGGAGGTTCAGGAAGTCCTGCGGGAGCTGGGAGACTCCTTGATCGTCATTCGGGCGGACGACGTGCTCAAGATCCACGTGCATACCGATGAACCCGAACGGGCGTTCGACTACCTCCGATCACTCGGGAATCTCGTTACGCACAAGGCCGAGGACATGAGGGTGCAGCACGAGACGATCGGCCGATCGGGAGGGACCCACATTCAGCTGGCGAGGCGACCCGTCGCCGTCGTCACGGATTCGGCGTGCGATCTTTCCGAAGAAATCGTTCGAGCCCACGGGATCCACGTGCTGCCGATGGCCCTGGTGGACGGGGATCGGACGTACCGGGACGGCATCGACCTCACGGCCCAACAGTTCCACGAGATGCTTGCCTCAGCCCATGCGCTCCCTACCACGAGCCAGCCGACGCCGGGTGCCTTTCTGGAGGCCTACGACCGCGCTGGCGACGAGGGTGAGGGGATCGTAGGTGTCTTCACCGCATCGACTCTATCGGGCACGTTCGGCGCCGCGGAAGTTGCAGCAGGTCGTTTCGAAAAGGTCCCGATCCGCCTCGCTGACTCGCTCGGGGCGTCGCTGCTTCAGGGCCTGCTCGTGCTCAAGGCTTCCGAACTCGGGGAACTCGGCTGGAAGCCCGACGCCATCGTCGAGGAGCTTGCCCGGGTGCGAGCACGTTCCGGCATTCTGTTCACAGTTCGGACCTTCGATCGGCTGATCGCCTCCGGTCGAGTGGGAAAAGGCAAGGCGCTGGTTGGGAGTGTGCTCGGACTCAAGCCCGTGCTCGGGCTGACGACCGAGGGCCGCGTGGCGGCTTTCGGCAAGGCGTTCGGGGAGAAACGAGCCCGCGCGGCGCTCCTCCGGATTCTGCGACGACAGGTCCCCGCCGGCACTCGAAAGGTGCGGTTTGGTGTCGTCCACGTTGGGCTGCCCGAGATCGTAGAGCCGATTTCGGCCCAGCTGAGGTCCGCGTATGGGGACAAGGTCGAGATTCTGTCGGCACCCGCGACCCCGGTTATTTCGACCCATCTCGGAATCGGGGCGTGGGGCGTGGCCTATCTGGTAGAGGACTAGCAGCCCGTGCTAACAGCCGCTACGAGCCGAGTCCGGCTCCATCCCGCGTGCGCTGTTTTCCTGAAACCAGAACGTCGTAGGTAGCTCGCTGTGCGTCGGTGAGCCCCGGTGGGAGACCGACGAGAAGCGCCCGTCTTCCTTGGTCGTCCGGCAGATGCAGGACGAGCCCCTCCGCGCTGTTCCCCTCGTACGGATGTGCACGTCCGGATTCGTCGATCGAGACGGTTCTCCCCGGCGCGAGCGATTGCGCGAGCACACGACCATACTCGGTCCACGCGGCGAGGGGTTTTCGGGATCCACCCGCGACCGCCGGCAACAGGGTTTCCCGATAGTAGGCGACCGCCTCGCCGTACCCGGCAGGGTTGGTGTCCTTGAGCTCGCGCAGGCGCTCCCGGTAGAACTCGCGAGGGTCTCGAGCGCCCGAGGCAGCTAAAGCCTCTTCGAGCTTGAGATCGGCCTGGGTGGACACGGAGTCGGTCATGGATTTAGGGTCGCGCCGGCCTCTGGGTGCGTCAACGGCGTAGGGTGGGCCACATCACGCCGAGGTGTCGTCACGCGATGCCCTGCCCTAAGTTCAGGGTATGTCTGAGCCATTCTCTTTCACCGACTCCCACGCCCCGACGAACCAGGAGTATCTGGAAGTCGATTGGGCGATGTTCGGCGAACTGTGCCGGGCGTTGGCCCTCAAGGTGGCGCGCGACTACAACCCTGAGGTGATCGTCGGGATCGCGCGCGCCGGGGTCATCCCCGCTGCGGTCGTGGCGACCATTCTTCGGCTCGACTTCTATTCCATGCGCATCTCGCGCAGGCAGGGGGACACGACCGTTCGTGAGCGGCCTGCGGTTCTCTCGGAGGCGCCGCTGGAGGTTCGGGGGAAGCGTGTTCTGATCGTCGATGAGATCACGACGTCGGGCGATACGCTTCGCCTGGCCCTTGCCGCAGTCAGAGACGTGCATCCGGCCGAGGTGCGCACGGCCACCAGCTTCGCGCGGTCGAGTGGATATCGACCCGACTACTCCGCTCTCACCATGGATGCCAACGTGATCTTCCCTTGGGATCGGAAGGTCTTCGATGGAGATGAACTCGTGGTGAATCCGCGCTACAGGGACGTGCTCGACGAGTAGCGAGTTCAGACGCCTCGAGTCATGGCGTCGAGGAACTCGGCGTTCGTGGCTGTCTTGGCCATTCGAGCGAGCAGGAATTCGATCGCCTCCGTCGTGGGCATGTCGGCCAGGAAATTGCGCAGGAGGAAGACCCGATTGAGTTCGGTGTCTGTCAGGAGAAGCTCCTCCTTCCTGGTGCTGGACTTGTTGAGGTCGATCGCCGGGAAGATGCGCCGTTCCGCAATCTGTCGATCGAGGACCAACTCCATGTTTCCGGTGCCTTTGAACTCCTCGAAGATGACTTCGTCCATTCGACTACCGGTTTCTATGAGCGCGGTCGCGACGATCGTCAACGAACCGCCGTCCTGGATATTTCTCGCGGCGCCGAAGAAGCGTTTGGGTTTCTGAAGAGCGTTTGCATCCACGCCGCCGGACATGATTCTGCCCGAGTGTCGCATGTTCGAGTTGTAGGCCCGAGCCAGGCGCGTGATGGAATCGAGGAGGATGACGACGTCCTTCCCATGTTCGACCAGACGCTTGGCCTTCTCCATGACCATTTCCGCCACCTGTATGTGGCGTGCAGTCGACTCGTCGAACGTCGACGCGATCACCTCGGCCTTAACCTTGGCCCTCATGTCCGTCACTTCTTCGGGTCGCTCGTCGATGAGAAGGACGATCAGGTGGACATCCGGTGAGTTGATCGCGATCGAATTCGCCATCTGTTGCAGGATGGTCGTCTTCCCGGCCTTGGGTGGAGAGACGATCAGGCCGCGTTGCCCCATGCCGATGGGGGCGATGAGATCGACCACTCGCATGGCGAGGGTGCCCCCCTCGCCTTCGACTTCCAGATTGAGTCGAGTCTCGGGGTACTTCGGTTTGAGATCCTCGAACTCCCCGCGGTGCTTTGCCTCTTCGGGATCGAGCTCGTTCACCGAGTCGACTTTCAATAGTGCCAAGTAGCGTTCACCCTCCTTGGGGGGCCTTACCTCTCCCGTCACCGAATCGCCGGTTCTCAGGTTGAACCGTTTGATCTGTGACGGGCTTACGTAGATGTCGTCAGGGCCGTAGAGGTAGTTCCAGTCTTGTGACCGCAGGAATCCGTAGCCTTCGGGCAGAATCTCGAGCACGCCATCTGCGGTAAGCGTCTCGGTCGCCTCGAGGAGACTCTGCTCGATCCGCAGGATGAGCTCTGGCTTGCGGAGGCCAATGTACGGGCTGATGTTCAGCGATTCAGACAAATCGTGCAGCTCTCCGACGTTCTTGTTTTTGAGCTCGGCGATGTCGACAGAAGGACCGGTGAGGGAGAGCGGCTCGGTCGAGCCGGTTCGGCCACGCGTCTTGGGAAGTAGAACGATGAACGACCCGATGGTCGTCGGATGCGGAGCTGGTGCCGGCTGAAGACACATTCCCTAGTGACGGAACGGGCCGGCTCAAAGTGCTGCGGAATCAATTCCTGCAATCCGGGCGATAGTAATGGCGGGTCATGAGGTGGTCAAGGCTGACCCGAGCCTTTGGCTCCCCCTCCTCGCGGACTATCGACTCACGTCCTCGTCTCTCGATGCCGTCTTGAAGGGAACTCTGCATCCCGGACTCGACGCGGCATCTCCCGAGGTCGTCGACGCGATGGCTCGGTGGGGCGGCTCAGCGTACCTGCGGGCGGACGGTGGAGCCACGGAGCTCGTGCTCGCCTATCCGATTCGGGAGGAACCACACCGCTGGCCGGTCGCTCACGTCCTCCTTCTCTTGGCCACGGTTGTGACGACCTTGGGCTCGGGTGCCCTTTTGGTTGGGGTCGATCCGTTTTCGACTCGGATGTTGAGGCTCGCTGGGCGAGCGCTTCCTTATCCTTCTGGCCTCGACTTCGGAGTGCTCTGGCAGGGCGCGCCCTTCGCTCTACCCTTCCTCACAGTCTTGCTCACGCATGAAATGGGGCACTACCTGGCCGCCCGCAGGCATCGGGTCAGGGCGAGTCTCCCCTATTTCATTCCGTTCCCCCCCTACTTTTCGGTGATCGGAACGCTCGGCGCATTCATCCGTCTTCGCGGCCCCACACTGCTGAGATCCATCCTCTTCGACATCGGTGCAGCCGGGCCCCTGGCCTCTTTTGTCGTCTCGATTCCCTTGCTCATCGCGGGCCTTCTGTACTCAGAAACGACGGTCGGTCCGGCCAGCGTCTCCATGCCGTTCGTGATCCACTTCATGGATCAACCGGTCATGTTGGGGAATGGCCTGGCGACCCACGTTCTGGCCGCGTGGTTCGGCCCCGGACCGGTCGGAGAGCAGCTGATCGTTCTGCACCCGTTTGCGCTGGCCGGGTGGCTCGGCCTCTTCGTAACGGCCTTGAATCTGCTCCCCCTCGGTCAACTCGACGGAGGCCACGTCTTGTACGCGCTGGCTCCGCGCAGGCATGTGTGGGCGGCACGAGCCTTCGTCCTGGCCCTACTCCCCCTCGGATTCTTCTGGTGGGGATGGTGGGGGTGGGCGGCCATGGTCCTGATCATCCATCGGGGCCGCGTCGAGCACCCCCCGGTCCTGCAGCCTGAGACGAAGATCGGTGTGGCGCGAACGACTCTGGGCTGGATCCTAATTGCGATCTTTTTCGTGACTTTTGTGCCCATCCCGCTGGACCTGTAGTTTGTAAAACTCGATCGGTCCTAATCTCCTGAAATCCGTTATCTTCCAAGGCTTTTGTCATGTTGGCCGTTCAAGAATCTTGACAATTCACCTTCTCGAGAGAAACATTCGTTTACTCGATTTTTGAGAAACTAGTTGTCGAGGAGTGCGCCGGGTGGCACGACACAACCGAGAGGGGTCTGGGGCGGACCAACGTGGTTTCGAGTACGGTGTGAGCTATCAGCCCGATTGGCTCAAGCTCGTCAAGGTCACGCGCCAGCTCGAGACCGGCCGGCAGTCCACGAAGACCCTGTTCCGGAATCCCGCCGTCGGCCCAGAGACCGAGCCGGGCGAACGCATTCGCACGAGAATCGTCTCGGCCGATCAATCCCTGGACTTCGAAGTGGCGCTCACGGACCCCCGATGTGCGGTCAAGCGGGTCCGGGTCGCATATGAGGTACCGGGTGAGAACGGTCGTTGGGAAGAGATCGAGTTTACACTGGAGAGCGAGGATCTGCCGGACGGCTGAGGCTGACCGAGATTTCTCAGAGGTGCCTCCTCCTGTGTATAATCGAGGATGCTTCTCTCCCTAGCACCGGTGCAGGCTGTTGGACGGGGCGCGTTGCGGTCGGTGGCCGCGGTGGGCCGCGCCGGGTACATGGGAATGGAAGCGGCCAGGGCCCTCCGCAAGGTTGGCTTCTGGGCCCCCCACCTGCTGGGCCAGATGAGGCGTATCGGCGTCGAGTCGGTGCCGATCGCACTATTCATCGCCACGTTCACGGGCATCGTTCTGGCACTTCAGGCGTCGTACACCTTCACGGGTGCCGTTCCGCTGTACTTCGTCGGGACCCTGGTAGGCAAGACGATGATCATGGAACTGGGCCCCGTGCTCACGGGGCTAGCCCTGTCGGGTCGAGTCGGGGCCAACATCGCCGCGGAGTTGGGTACGATGCGCGTCACCGAACAGATCGACGCGCTCGAGACGCTGGCCTACGATCCCGTTGCATACCTGGTGGTTCCGCGGATCCTCGCGGGTGCGGTCATGTTTCCGATGGTGATCATCCTGGCGAATGCCGTCGGCGTTCTGGCGGGGTGGGGGACGGCCCTGTCGCTGCTCGACATGTCCTCGCCCGAGTTTCTCCGGGGCCTTCGCCTCTACTTCGATCCATGGGACGTTCAGTTTTCCATCATCAAGTCGGTGACGTTCGGCATTACGGTCACCGCGGTCGGCTGCTTCTTTGGCTTCCATACCCGAGGCGGGGCCTACGGGGTTGGCAAGGCGACTACGCGTACGGTAGTGGTGTCCAGCATGATCATCCTGGTCCTCGATGCCTTCTGGGCGGCGGTGCTCCTATGAGCATCGAGTTGGTGGATCTTCACAAAGGGTTCGGAGGCGACGATATCCTCCGGGGCTTCAGCCTCACGATTCCGGAAGGACAAACGACGTCCGTCATCGGAGGATCCGGCTCCGGCAAGTCAGTGATGCTCAAGCACATCGTCGGCCTTCTCCGTCCCGACGTCGGAGATGTGTGGGTCGATGGAGAGAATGTCGCCCGCTTGGATCAAGAGTCGGTCTATCGCGTGCGACGCAAAGTCGGATACGTGTTCCAATTCGCTGCCTTGTTCGACTCTATGACGATTGCGGAGAACGTGGGCCTCGGTCTGAAACGGATGGAAGGGTACACCAGCGCGAAGATCGCTGACCGCGTCCGGGAGTGCCTGGATCGGGTCAACTTGAGCGGGTTCGAATCACGGTTGCCGGCAGAGCTCTCAGGGGGGCAACGCAAGAGAGCGGGCCTCGCCCGCGCGATCGCGACCGAGCCCAAGTACATCCTCTACGACGAACCGACGACTGGACTCGATCCAGTCACAACAGCGGTGATCGACGAGCTCATCATGCGGATGGCCGATGAACTCGGGGTCACCGGCGTCGTGGTCACGCACGACATGAACAGTGCCTTTCGAGTTTCCGATCGCGTGGCGATGCTCTACGATGGCAGGGTTCGCTTTGAAGGTACGCCAGACGAAATCCGCGCGTCCGAAGATCCGATCGTGAGAGGCTTCATCGAGGGGAGGCCCGAATTGATGGAGTCCGTGTTGTGAATCAAGGAAAGGAGATCCTCGTCGGCCTCGTAATCATCGCTGCGGTGTTGGTGGCGGTCGTCGGTACCCTTTGGTTACAGGGTACCAACTTCGGGAGGCCCTCGACGACTGTGGAGGCGTTGCTGGAGTCGGTCGGGCAGCTCTCGGAGGGGAATCCCGTCACCTTCCGTGGCGTTAGGATCGGTCACGTTTCTGCGATCGAAGTGGAAGCGGGTGACGGCGGAGTCCGGGTAACACTCCTGCTGGACGGAGAGGTTTCGCTGCCGGCCGACGCGGGACTCGTGCTCGGCCCCGAGTCGCTCTTCGGTGACTGGCAAGCGGAGGTCGTGAGTCGCGCGCGCTTCCCACGGTTTCCGTTCTACGAAGTGCCCCCGAATGAGCCCACGACTCCTCGCGTCGTCGGTGGCTACGCACTGCCCGAACTATCTCGGCTGACGGCCTCCGCGGAGCAGATTTCGCTCAATCTTGCCGAGCTCACAGCACGGCTGGAGTTGGCCTTCAACCAAGAGACCACGGATAATCTGTCCCGCGCGATCGCCAACATCGAGGCGATCACCCAGGAGGTCCGGACCCTGGTGCAGCAACAGTCCGAACTTGCCGGAGCCATCACCGCAAATGCTGACACGGCCCTCGCAGAGGTCGAGGGGGCTGCGCAGGCGGCGAGGCGTTCGTTCGAGCGCATGGAGGACTTCATGGGTGATGCTCAGATGGACTCGATCCTGACGAACATCCGGATTGCCTCAGCCGGCCTTCGGACAGTCACGGAAGAGCTGGCTGCGGAAGACGGCCTCGGGGCGACGTTGGATCGTGCCGACTCGGCGTTCGTTCGCATCGATCGAATCGCAGCGCGCCTCGAAAACGGTGAAGGGTCGATCAGACGGTTGTTGACGGACAGCGCCTTCGCGGTGCGCGCGGAGAGTGTTCTCGAGCAGCTGAGTCTCTTGCTCCTGGATGTGCGCGAGAATCCGAGGCGGTACGTCAGGCTTTCGATCTTCTGACGATGCCTCCTGAGAAGCCGTCCCGCGGGAGACCTCCGGTGATCGAAAGGAGTGCGGGCGGGGTCGTTGTTCGTACGATCGCGGGGGTCAGACACGTACTCGTCATTCGCGACCCGTTCAAGAAATGGGGCCTACCGAAGGGACACGCCGAGGACGGCGAGAGTCGCCCTCAGACCGCCCTTCGAGAAGTTAGGGAAGAAACGGGGCTCCGCGACCTAGAGCTCGGAAGCGAGCTTGTGACGATCGACTGGTTGTTCAAGGCAGGCGCCCGCCGGATTCATAAGTTCACCACATTCTTCTTGATGTACTCCACGACCGGCGAGCCCACGCCCGCGCGCGCCGAGGGAATCACGGCTTGTGAGTGGGTGCCCTTGGATCAGGCGGATGAACGTATTTCGTACGACAATGCGAGCGAAGTCGTACGCGCCGCCCAGAGAGTGTTACTCGGATCGGGATCGGCCGAGGCGGCAGACTAGATGCTCGAGACGAGGAAGGTGTCATGACGGAAGGCGCACCGATTACGCTCTGGCGAGTCGTACAGGCGACAGCGGTCATCGTCGTCCTCACGTTCTTCTTACTCCAGACGCTGTCGATTCTTAATCCCGTGCTGCTGTTCATCGTCCTCTGGGCGATGCTCCTGCCGTTCCGGGGCAAGGAAGGACATACGGCCCTCCTAACGGTCGCAGCGATTCTCGCGGGGCTTTGGATTCTATCGGAAACCGATACACTGCTGGCTCCGTTCGTCCTCTCTCTGGTGCTCGCATATATCCTCGATCCGCTCGTGGATCGGCTCGCGGCGCGGGGACTTTCCCGGACCCTAGCGGTGATGGCCCTCATGGTTCCGGCGGTCGCTTCGCTGGCGGCTGTAGCCTTGATTCTGATTCCGGCTGCGTTCGGGCAGTTGGGTGAAGTGCTTCAGGCGGCGCCGATCCTCTTCGAGCGCCTCGGTCAGTGGATCGAGTCCGGTCAGCAGCGCCTGCTCGCCGTGGATATCCCCTTGTTTGACGGAGCGGAGGTGGTGGCTCAAATCCGCTCCGTGGATTCGGGAGCCGTCGTCGAGTTCCTTCAGGAGCGTCAGGCCGCGCTGGCCAATTACGTGTGGGGCGGGATTCTCGGACTCGGTCGTGGCATCGGGTCGATCATCACCGTCGTCGGTTACGTGGTGCTGACGCCGGTGTTGACGTTCTACTTGATTCGTGACTGGGACACGATCACGGCGCGGATCGCCGACCTGATGCCTGCTCGCCGACGTGATGCCTTCGTCGCGTTCTCCCGTGAGTGCGACGGCCTCGTTTCGAGCTACCTGAGGGGCCAGGTGACCGTCGCTATTTCCATCGGCCTGATCACGGGGGTCGGCCTCGCACTGGTCAGCTTTCCTTACGCGGCGTCGCTGGGACTCATGGTCGGGCTGTTCTCGATCGTGCCCTACCTTGGTCTTATTCTCAGCCTGGTGCCCGCGATCTTCATCGCGCTGGTCAGCGGCAGCGTCGGTGTCTCGCTCCTCAAGGTCGCGGTGGTCTATACGTTGGCTCAGATCCTCGACGGGACGCTGATCACGCCGCGCATCGTCGGTGACTCCGTGGGAATCCACCCGGTTTGGATCGTGCTGGCCCTGAGCCTCGGTGGCTTCTTCTTCGGCTTCGTCGGACTCATGATTGGAGTGCCCGCCGCCGCGGTCACCAAGTTGCTTCTCGTCAGAGCGCTGGATCGTTATCGGTCATCCGACTTCTATCGGGGATCGAGCGCGCCCGGCTGAGCGTCGCGGCGACTCGGGCGCGGGCCGGCGGGGTTGAACGCCCGTTGATCGGTCTACGTGACCGATTAGACTTGTGGATTCGTTCGACTTTTTCGGAGCTACATGGCTGACGATATACGGGACATCACGATCATCGGGGCCGGACCGACGGGCTTGTTCGCGGCGTTTTACGCCGGGATGCGCGGCTCGTCGTGCCGAATCATCGATTCGTTACCCGAGCTGGGTGGTCAGCTCACGGCCCTGTATCCCGAGAAAGACATCTTCGACGTCGGCGGCTTCCCGCGGGTGCTTGCCAAAGACCTCGTCCGCAACCTCGTCGAACAGGCGCTTCAGTTCGATCCGGACGTGGTGCTGGACGAACAGGTCCGCGATCTCGAGAGAAAGGGCGATCACTTCGAACTCCGGTGCGCTGGTGGCACGTATTTCACGCGCACGATCGTCATTGCGGGAGGGAAGGGCGCCTTCGAGCCGATGCCGCTGAAGTGTTCGGGGTACGAGGAGTTCATGCACTCCGGTGTCGAGTACGCCGTCCGGGATCCGGAGGCGTTTCGTGGGAAGCGGGTCCTCATCGTGGGGGGCGGTGACTCCGCGCTGGATTTCGTCCTGATGCTGAAGGGGATCGCGGCTTCGGTTACGCTGGTTCACCGTCGCGACGGGTGGCGAGCGCACGCCGCGACCGTCGCGCAGCTGGAAGCCGCCGCAGCGACTGGCGAAGTGGATGTGAAGGCGTTCTACGAAGTGCGTGAGATTCATGGCACGGACCGCGTGGAGCGGGTGACGGTCTTCGACAACCGAACGGATGAAGAGCTGGCCCTGGACTGCGACGTGCTGATCTCGTGCCTGGGCTTCAAACCTGACTTGGGCCCCATAAAGAATTGGGGGCTGGAGGTTGAGAAGAACCGAATCAAGGTCGATCCACTCATGGCGACCACGGTCCCGGGCGTGTTCGCCGCCGGTGACATCATCGACTACGTGGGCAAGCTCGACCTCATCGCCACGGGTTTCGCGGAGGCAGCGGTGGCCGTGAACAATGCGGTCCATTTCGTTGATCCAACCGCCCGCGTAAACCCTGGACACTCGACCAATATGAAGGTGTTCAAGGGCGAGTAGGTGCCGTCCGGGAACCTCCGAGGATTAGATCATGGGGAGCGCCAGGCTCTCCTTTCGAAGCATTTGAGGAGAAGTGAAGAATGACCGAGAATGGCACCCCTCAACATGAGACCGTGGTGATCGTCGGATCGGGGCCGGCTGGATGGACCGCGGCGATCTATGCTGCGCGGGCCGAGATGCGTCCCTTCGTCATCGAGGGATCGATCAGTCGCACCATGATCCCGGGCGGTCAGCTCATGTTCACGACGGAAGTCGAGAACTATCCGGGCTTCAAGGATGGGGTCGATGGCCAGGCCCTCATGCTCGAGATGAAGGCCCAGGCCGAGCGGTTCGGAACGAGGATCCTCACGGAGGATGTGCTCGAAATCGACCCGAACCAGCGGCCGTTCCGCCTGGTCACGACCAGCGGGACCGTGGTGCTGGCGGACGCCGTGATTCTTGCGACCGGTGCGAACGCGCGCTGGCTCGACCTGCCGAACGAGCAACGTCTGGCCCAGTCGGGCGGAGGCGTAAGTGCCTGTGCCGTGTGCGATGGCGCCCTTCCGCACTTCCGAAACCAAGTGGTAGCGGTCGTCGGTGGCGGGGACACCGCGGTCGAGGACGCTCTCTACCTGACGAAGTTCGCCAAGGAGGTGATTATCGTGCACCGTCGCGATGAACTGCGGGCTTCGAAGATCATGGCGGAGCGGGCCCTGTCGAACGAGAAGGTCACCTTTGCCTGGAATAGCGTCGTCATCGACGTGCACGGGGATGACGTGATTACCGGTCTCCGGCTACAGGACACGGTTACCAACGAGGAACGCGATATCGAGGTCGGCGGTCTCTTCGTGGCGATCGGACACTCGCCCAACACGGGATTCCTCGAGGGCGTCGTGGAGCTGAAGGACAACGGCTACATCCTCACCCCCGTCGCCTGGCGGACGGAAACCTCCGTTCCCGGAATTTTTGCGGCAGGTGACGTCATGGATGACTACTACCGTCAGGCGGTTACGGCGGCCGGCACCGGGTGTATGGCGGCGTTGGAAGCCGAACGGTGGCTGGCCCATGGCGGCGCGCATGCTGGAGCAGACGCGGAGGAAGTGGGCGCGAGCGTCTGAGGGAGCGGCGTCGGGCTCAGGTCCCTTCGTCTCGGTTGGTCTCGTCGTCGCTGGCCGAAGGCGGGGCGGACGGGCCGAGAAGGCGCCCGCCGTCCACGGGAAGAACATGGCCGGTTACGAATTCCGCCTCCGCGAGGTAGAGGACGGCACGGACCACGTCGCCGGGACTTCCCACACGTTTCAACGGGGCGCGCCTCGCGAGGGCGTCCCATCGTTCGGGTGCCCAGTCGTCGGGCGGTAGCACGGCGCCCGGCGCGATCGCGTTGACGCGAATCTCGGGCGCGAGGGCTCGGGCCTGGATTCGGGTGAGGTGAGCCAGCGCGGCCTTGGAGACTGCGTGATGTGGGTACTCCGCCCAGGCCTGGAACGCAGACAAGTCCGTGATGTTCACGACAGAGCCCCGGGCCTCCCGAAGTAGGTGGGCCGCGGCCCGTACGGTCAGGTGTGGGGCTCGGACGTTTAGGTTCATGACGGCATCCCACTCGTCCGGGTCTACCTCTTCAAGCGGGATGGTGCGGAACGAGGCGGCGGAGTTCACCAGGAGGTGCAGCGCGCCGAACTCTGAAGCCGCAGCGGAGACGAGCGCCTCCGGCGCGCCGGCATGCGCGAGGTCGCCCTGAACGAGCACGCAGCGTCTCCCCATCGCCTCCACCCGCTCCTTCACCTCGAGGGCCTCTGACGACGACGATCGGTACCCGACTACCACGTCGTATCCCGCGTCGGCCAGACCCAGGCTGATCGCTCGGCCGAGGCGAACGGCTCCGCCCGTAACGAGGGCGACGCGTTGCCTTCCAGGGTCGGTCAGGGCCAAACTCACACCTCCGCGGGCGCGCTCGTCCGCCCGTCGTCCCACGAATGGAAAGAAATCGAATGCCGAATCTCACGGGCAAGGTCGCGATCGTAACCGGAAGTACCAAGGGAATCGGTCTCGCCATCGCGGAACGGATGATCAACCAGGGGGCCTCGGTGGTCGTGAGTTCCCGCACGGAGTCGGAGATCGCCGCGGTCACCGACAGGCTCGGATCGAACGCGTTCGGCGTCGTGTGCGACGTAGCAGATCCCGTCGCATGCCAGCGGCTCGTCGACGAGACCATGGCGCGGTTCGGCCGACTCGACGTGCTCGTGAACAACGCCGGTCTCGGCATCTTCAAGCCGATCTCCGAGATGACCGTCGAGGAATGGAGGCTCCAAGTCGACGTGAATCTCGGGGGCGTCTTCTACTGTTCGAAGGCCGCTCTGCCGCATCTCAGCGCCTCGGGTGACGGCTTCATCATCAACATCGGATCTCTGGCGAGCCGGAACACGTTCGCTGCGGGCACGGGATACAACGCGAGCAAGTTCGGGCTGCTCGGTATGAGTGAGGCGATGATGCTCGACGTGAGGTACGACGACGTGCGCGTGTCGATCGTGATGCCGGGCAGCGTCAACACCCCGTTCAACAACCATGAGCCGAGCGAGGAACGTACGTGGAAGTTGGAAGCCGACGATTGTGCTCTAGCGGTCATGCAAATCTTGGACTATCCGCCCGAGGCGCACGTGAGCCGAATCGAGATGCGGCCGGCGCAGCCGAACAAGGACGGGGTGCGCCGCTGAGCGAGCGGCGTGGACGAGCCCCTTCACGCGTACCCGAGCCGGGGTAACTTTTGGAGGTGAATCGACGAACCTCCAGGAAACATGTCTCCCATGTCTGACGGATTTAGGACCGAGAAGGACTCGCTCGGAGAAATGCAGGTCCCGAGCGATGCGCTCTACGGCGCGCAGACCCAACGGGCGGTTGAGAATTTTCCGATCAGCGGGCAGCGCTTCGGTCGACGCTTCATACAGGCGCTCGGGTTGATCAAGAAGTCGGCTGCCCAAACCAACGCCGAGTTGGGGCACGTCGACGGGGAGATCGCCCGTGCGATCGTGGCGGCTGCCGGCGAGGTGGCCGACGGCAAGTGGGATGACCAGTTCGTTCTCGACGTCTATCAGACGGGCTCGGGGACCTCGACCAACATGAACGCGAACGAAGTCGTGGCGCACCGCGCGACGCACCTGCTCGAGAGCTCCGGGACGGTGCACCCCAATGATCACGTCAACTTCGGCCAGTCGTCGAACGACGTGATCCCGACCGCGATCCATGTCGCAGCTCGGGTGGCGATCGCCGAAGAGCTGATTCCGGCACTGGCGCACATGCACGCCGCGCTGGCTGAGAAGGCGAAGGCCTTCGACGGGATCATGAAGTCCGGTAGAACACACCTCATGGACGCCACGCCGGTTCGACTGGGACAAGAGTTCGCCGGGTACGCGACTCAGGTGGCCAAAGGCATCGAGCGCGTGCGCACGGCCGGTGCGGAACTGGAAGAGCTCGCCTTAGGCGGGACGGCGACGGGAACCGGCATCAATACGCATGAGGAATTCGCTTCGCGCACGATCGCGCGGATCGCGGCCGAGACCGGCATTCCTTTTGTTGAAGCGGGCGATCACTTCGAAGCGCAGGGCGCCAAGGATGCGGTCGTCAACGTGGCCGGGGCCCTGAATACTGTCGCCACGAGCTTCATGAAGATCGCCGACGATATCCGCTGGCTGGGTTCCGGGCCGACCTCAGGCCTTCACGAGATCCGACTTCCGGCCATCCAGCCGGGGTCGTCGATCATGCCGGGGAAGGTGAATCCGGTCATGTCGGAGGCGATGATGATGGTAAGCGCGCGCGTGATGGGGAATCACACGACTGTCACGGTGGCAGGCAGTCGGGGGAATTTCGAGCTGAACGTCATGATGCCGGTCCTCGCCCAGGCGCTCCTCGAGTCGATTACGCTCCTGGCGAACGTCGCACGTGCGTTCACCGATCGCTGCCTGGTCGGTATCGAACCCAACGAGGAACGCGCACGCGAACTCCTCGAGAAGAACCCGTCCATCGCGACCGCGCTCAACCCCTACATCGGCTACGACGCGGCAGCGGTTGTGGCCAAGGAATCCGCAAAACGCGGCGTGAGCGTGCGGGACATCGTACGGGAGAAGGGCCTGCTCCCTGAGGACCAGATCGATCAAGCCCTCGATGTACGTGCGATGACCGAGCCGGGGCTGCCGGAGTAGCGCGGCGTCAGTTCGGTAGAGCGATAGGAAGGAGTCGGTTCTCCGCAGCTCGCTCCATGAAGCGCGGCGTGTAGGCCCGAATATGCCGACCGCCCGCGAAGACTTCGATCATGTAGAACTCCCATGGGGCGAAGCTCTGCAGTTGGTCCAGGCCGCCTAGGACGGGTGCTTCGTCGATGTAGACGACGGGTTCCACGGCGCGACCACGGATGTGGAGACAGCTCGAGCCGCGACGCCCGTTGCATCCGACGAGGAGGGCGCCGGTCCGATCGCGGACGAAGTCGAGCGCGGTGAGGGCGGTCCCGCTCACCAGATCCCCGCTGTCGTATGCGCGCACGCTTGTTGCGACCGCGTTGCGGCGAGAGCGGAACCGATCGGTGACAACGGTCAGCCCTTCGAGAAGAATGGGCCGTGAGCTCAAGGCGATTCGGAGTTGATCGTCTCCATCCGATACGACACCTGTCCATTCCAGCGTTTCGTACCCCAGCTGCTCGATCGTTAGCGCGAGGTCTCCTGCACTGACGTCGGGGATGCGGAATCGTCCGTCGTCATTGGTGATGGAGCCCCAGTCGGTACCGGTCAGGCCCACCCACGCACCCTGGAGTAGTTGGCCGGTCTCGGCATCGACGACCGTGCCGAACAGTTCGAAGTCAGCCGCTTCCTGCGCCCTCACGTTCGTGGCCAGTACGACGATGGCGGCGACCGCCAGCGTGATTCCGAATACCACGGCCCGCGTATCGCGGTAGCTACCCACACCAAGTGTGTTTCGTACGTTGAGCATGCTGCCCCCCCATTCCTGATCCGATCCTCATCTCCCGCCCGGAAGTTCCGCGACCACGGGCGTGACGTGAGGGAGTAATTCGCAAGCCGCGTGCCGCGACTCCCCAAGGGCGCGCTCCGTATCCCGTATAAGCGCGTATACCGTTGGCAAATAGAGAGTTAGGTCTTGTGTTGGCTGCTCTGGGTCGGAGTGGGCAGGGGCGAAGCCATTTGGGGGACGTCCTCGTCAAGGGGCAGCTCCGAGGTGGATCGGGGACACCGCTCCACGGCCAGCCCCGGCCCGGTTCAGGGGTAAAAAAACAGGTGACGGGAGGCGCTAGGCACCTACCGCCACCCTTGGCACGCCCCCCCAGGGCGTGTTGCCCACCCGAACCGGCGTGGGACTTTGTGCCGGCTGGAACGACCGAGGTCGAACCGAACCGGCACGAAGATCAGGCAGTCTTTCTTTCGACGTCAAGTTCGAAAACTAACTCAGAGGACACTTCCGCAAGGGGCATGCCGCCCAGCGGAATGACCCGGGTGACCTCCCCGTCAGCGTACAGGGGATACGCCCAGTCTCCGAAGCGGATGACCTGAAGAAGCTGGGGTCCGTTCGCATCAGGCATCGCGGTCACCTGTTCGGTGATCGCTCTCCAGACACGATCCACCAGCGTCATTCGTTCCGAGACGGAGTCAGCCCAGAGGGCCAGGCGCAGGCGCTTGCGCTGTTGGAGCGAGAGTGGCCGGACGATGCGCCGGTGGCCTCGGAACGCGTGTGACAGCAGGAACGCGATCGCCTCACCTTCGGGGACCGGCTCCAGGCCATGGTCGTAATAGCCCGGGGTCCGAATCCGGCGGTTGTTGCTGATGTCGAGATATCCATCGGCCGATACACGCATTCTGGCCTCCAACTTCGTTCGTTCGTTTATGGCCACCTGGGGGGTGGCTCGTTGACCTGTGAAAGGACAAGTCCCGTGCCGCGTGCCGGAAACATCTGGCGCCCAGAGGGCATGCTACGTAAGTCGTTGATGGTAAACGAGTTGTGGGATGAGATGCCGGAGGCGTGCGCGAACGACCCAGGGCGCAGACCGAGACAATGCTTCCGCAGGGGGCAATCTTTGCCGACCTTCTCGGCCATGATTGGGACTGATCCTGATGAGCTCGGTGCGCACGTTTCTGTACGGGGTGGTGTGCAGCACGCCCCGGCACGGGCGGGTGACGTCGATGCGGTCGTACTTCAGCTCTTTACGAAGCAGCCGAGTCGGTGGGCGGAGCCGACGATCGACGATTCGACAGCGGATGCTTTCCGGGAGGCTGTGGAGCAATTCGGGATTCGCGTCGCCGGCGCTCATGATTCCTACCTGATCAACCTGTCGAGTCCCGATCGTCGCTTGTGGCGCATGTCGCAGCGCTCGTTCGAGGCTGAACTACGACGCTGTGCCCAACTCGATCTGGATTTTCTGGTAACCCACCCCGGGAACGCGACCGACGGGGACTACCAGGCCGGGCTGGAACGAAATGCCGTGGGGGTTACCGAGTCGCTTCAGGCCGTGGAGGGATCCACGCGGGTGCTCCTCGAACTCACGGCGGGAAGCGGGACGAGCGTCGGCGCGACCTTCGACAATCTGCGCACCATCATCGAAGCGGTTCCCTACGAGCTACGCTCTCGAATCGGAGTGTGCCTCGATACGTGTCACGCCTACAGCGCGGGGTACGACCTGGTCGACGACTACGACGGAGTATGGTCGGCGTTCGACCGGGTGCTCGGACTCGACCGGCTTGGCCTGATCCACATGAACGACTCCAAGCATCCATTCGGGTCGAACAAGGATCGTCACGAGACGATCGGGGAAGGCACGCTGGGGTTGGAGCCGTTTCGGCGGATCATGCTCGACGACCGACTCCGGTCCGTTCCGAAGGTCATCGAGACGCCCAAGGGGGATGAGGAAGCTGCGGCCGATCGTGCCAATCTTGAAACGCTTCGGGACCTGCGGAGCGGGAAGTCGCCCACTGGTTCGATGACGCCCTAGCTTCCAGGCTCGGAGAGCATCTGTACGATCAATCCTCGATCGTTCGCGTCGGTCACGTGGACGCCGTACCGCCCCCGGAAGAGGAGCGCGACCACCAGTATCGCCCCGAAGCACACGACGAGGACCGGGCCCGTCGTGACGTCGAAAGAGAACGAGATCCCCAGGCCGGCGACGATCGCGACCGTGCCTGAGGCCCATGCGATCAGCAAGGCACGGGAGAAGCTCCGGGTATAGAAGAAGGCGATCACGGCCGGAACGACGAGAACGCTGAAGACCATGAGGACGCCAGCGATCTGCACGGACCACGTGATGAACATTCCGAACGTTGCGTAGAAGACGAAGTCCCATGTCTTCAAGCGTCGGACCAGGTGGGGCGCGAACGAAGTCGCGAGGAGGGTTCGGCGCAGAAGGAAGTGGACGAATCCGATGAGGCCGTACGCGATCGCCAACTTCATTACCGTGGGCCAGGTGACCCAAATCAGCGCCCCGGTCATCGTCTCCTGCAGGTGTTCGGTCCCTTCCGCCGAGAAACTCGAAAGTAGAATCACGGCGGCCGACGCGACGACGAAGGTGATGCCGATGAGCGCCTCCTGCGGTACCGGTGACCGGTCCATTCGCGTGACCGCGAATACCACGGCGCCGAGGAGCGTGAAGCCAAGCGAGAACGCGTAGGCCGCCAGGGATCCGTGCTCTGCTCCTGTCATCATTGCGACCGTAACCCCGAGCGCGGCGATTTGTGCAAGCGCCAGGTCTACGAAGATGACTTCGCGCTGAATCACATGCAGACCGAGATAGGCGTGTGAGATCAGGATGATCATCGCCGCCGCGAACGGAGGCAGTAGAAGTTCTAGCACGTGAGGACCCTACTGGCGTGGATGCGTCGCATGCCCTGTTCGCAGGCGGTCAACGGAGGGCACCGGCAAGCCCGTCCACCCAAGCGTCCACGAGGTCGAAGTAGGTGTCGATGCCCGGACGCGCGTGCGTCTGCATGGGCAGAATCAACGCTACGGCCCCTCCCCGGTCAGCCACGCTCCGCACCCGCGCCTCCCCGAAGTAGTCGGCCGCGATCACGACGGACAGGCCTCGTTCGCGCATCAGGCTGATCAACCGGGCGACATGTCTGGGTGTGGGAGGAATGCCGGGCTTCGTCTCGACATACTCGAGACAATTCACCCCAAAACGGTCCTCGAAGTACGACCAGTTCACGTGATAACAAAGAATGTCCCGACCTCGAAGAGAGGCACCTCGTTGGAGCCAGCCGCCGAGCTGGGTGACGAGCGGCGTACCCTCGAAGTCGTTGGATTCGAGGAAGGGGAAGAGCGTGCCGTTCAACGCGAGCTGCTCGAGCGTCGCTCCCCCAAGCAACTCCACCAATCGCGCTCCGAACAGTCGGTTCCAGGTCTCTTCTTGATAACGGTTCAGCCCCGCGTCGAAGTGGGCGGCTCGGTCCGGGGCGACGCGCTTCAGCCCCGTCGTGATGTTGCGGGCTACTTGTAGCGCCCGGAGTGGGTCCGTGTGTACATGGGGATTCCCGAATATGTGCACGTCGCCCTGACTGCGGTCCGCGACCGCGGGAATGTCGAGCAACGTGATCCCGGTGTAGGCCGTGACGTACCCGGGTTGGCCTTCCAGCACGCGCGCGTTCCCCCCCTTGTCGAGAAGTGCAGGGACCCACAACTCGAGGTCGAGCCCGGTGGTTACGAAAAGGTCCGCTCGGCGGAGCTCGAGCGCATGGCTCGGCTTCGGGCGAACGAAGTGCGAGTCCTCGTGCGGGTCCGCGATCGAGACGACTTCGACCTGGTTTCCGCCGATGGCGGATGTGATCGAGCCGTACACGGGTAGGGTCGTAACGACCCGCACGGGCGTGACTTGCGGGGCCTGTGCCGACAGGGCTGTTCCGCCGAACAAGGCGATCAGGGCCAAGCTATTCGTCATTGTCATGGTCGGTACTCCTAGTACGTCGAATGCTTGTGCGGGCCCATCGCGAACGTCGCCTGCACAATGAACATGCCGGTGCCGTCGCCCCCTTCGATGCCACTCAGGAAATCGTACTCCGCCCGGAGGCGGACGAACTCGCTCTGCCACCATGTGATCGTGGGAGAGGCAAGCCACTGCGTCACGTCTGGATTCGAGGGATCTTGAACACGGTCGAAGCGGGCACCCATCAGCCAGCTAGGTGAGAGTCGGAGGTCGGCCATGGACCAGAAGCCTCCTGCGCTCCCACGATCCTGTCCCGGGGCCACGGGAAGGCCTCCGGGCTGTGCCTCTGCGCCCAAGCCGTCCAACATCATGTAGCCGCCGCGGAGCGTCAGTCCGGTTCTGCGGGAACGCGATGGTGGAATCCAGTTGAAAGCGAATTCCGCGTTGTACGCGTTGCGGTCGAACGACTCGACCTCGTCCTGGAATCGTCCGTTGAGCCAACTCGCGCCCAATTCGAGGTCGGTTGATCCGCCCAGCTGCCAGAATCCGTTCACGTGGGCCAACACCGTGGCCCTGCGAGCTTCGCCGAAGAGTGTCTCGTTCTCGCTTCGCGTGACCTCGACGGTCGCCTCATAGGTACCGGCGGACCCGCCACCGAAGGGAGCGAGCCACGAAACGGACACCCCGGACTGCGCGAGTGCCTCTTCGCCGAGTAGAGCTACGTGAGGCAGGGATCGACTCTGAAACGAGAGAGCGTGGGCGTGCCAACGGTTCAGCGTGCCGAAGCGTTGGAAGAACTTCCCGAACTTGAGCCCGATACCGCCCGGGAGGCTTACCCACTCGACATAGCCCTCTTCTATGTCGAAGCCGCCGCCGCCGTGTGCGTCGCCTTCTTCCTCGTCACCTCCATCGAAAGGGAGCACTTCCGGGCCGTCACCGTGTCGGGAAATGAAGAGTGCGGCACGTGAGAACGGATCGAGCGCCGACAGGAGCGAGAGTTCGAACTCGCGCCAGAAAAAGGGATCGGAGCCCACGTCATCGGGATCGAGGTGGGCCATGACATCGGCGTTCAGACTGATCTCGGGGTTCAGCGACTGGAGGGATCGCTCCCTCCCTACGAACTCCTCCTGTTCGCTCGGTCGGGCCGCTTCGCCGCCGGCGGCAGCGGCTGTAGCCGCGGCCGCGCGCAGGCGCGCGAGTGCATTGCCGGCCCCCTCCGAGTCACCCGACGCCCGCAGGCGAGCCACTTCTCGGGAGAGGCTGTCGACCAGGGCCGTGAGACGAGCGAGTTCGGTCCGGAGCGAGTCCACGGGCTGCTGGCCCGCTAGGGTCATGGGGCCGGCGAGCACGCCAACGAGGGCACACAGGAGAGGACCGCCGAGCATCGGCGAGCGACGAGGTAGAGCGTTCATGTGATGGTGGGTCCGTACAAGAGGGTCTGGCTGACGAGTGCGCGCAGACGCTGCGTCCGCTACGCGGTCGCCCGTGGGCGACGGGTCGAGCAGGTCAGGCCAGGGGGGGTGCTCTCGAACGGTGGCCGTCGTCTGATGCGGCTGACTGGACGGACGCAGCCTCGCTGGGAGGCCTATTGAGCACGAACTCGACCGCAGACTTGGGCTGGGGCCGTTCGCTGGGCGCTGAGAGGTTGGCGCCGACCTGGGTGCAGATCCGGTGGTCGTGTGCCGTGGGGCACTCGCCG